>JAZRFE010000029.1:0-42916 GCA_045661205.1 Bacteroidaceae bacterium
GGAAATTCCTGAACAAAGGAAGTGACGACTGATGCGCTCGTGTGCCGGGCCTTTGGTTCTTTGGGCGCCAAAGAACATATAAATAAATCAACTTATCGGATTGCAACCAAAAAACAAGGGTAAGAATTACCTTGAAAAAAAGGAAATCTTACCCTCAATCCCTATAATAAATCATTCAGCCTCAGTGTTTGTTTACGCAACACTGAGGCTGAATGATAAACGTCAAAAAAAGCTACTCCTCTACCGGCTCGAAATCCTCCTTACCAACACCACAAAGCGGACAACACCAATCCTCGGGAATATCCTCGAAAGCTGTTCCGGCAGCAATGCCTGACTCAGGATCACCAATAGCAGGGTCATAAACCCACTGACAAACTGTGCAAACGTACTTTTTCATAAATGTAAATTTTTTATATATAACAATTAAAAGGTATTTTTGTTCACTATAAAATTGAAATAAATTCTTTCATTCCCTCTGAAGCACCTTTTTTGATAAAGGTCAGCCATCGGTAAGAACCCACCTGCACATCGTTGGGGTCGATGAGATAGATGGGAACACCAACCGGAGCATAGTTAAGCAACCCGGCAGCAGGATAAACATTCAACGACGTGCCGATGATAACAAAGATATCTGCATCGCGAAGTTCGTCGATAGCATTGTCTATCATAGGGACAGCCTCGCCAAACCACACTATATATGGTCTAAGCTGCGAACCATCGTCGGCCTTATCTCCCATATTTATATCTATATTGTCGGCAGAAAGCGTGCGTACATAATCGAGATTATTTGGCTGAAGCGACGAAGTGGCCTTCATAAGCTCACCATGCAAATGAACAACGTTTGACGAACCTGCGCGCTCGTGCAGGTCATCGACATTCTGCGTGATGACCGTCACACGATAATCCTTTTCGAGCAGAGCTATCAGGCGGTGCCCTTCGTTTGGCTGCACACCGAGCAGTTCCTTGCGACGTTTGTTGTAGAACTCCAACACCAAAGAGGGATTATCGTTATATCCATCTATCGACGCCACCTTGTCCACAGGATACTCGTCCCACACGCCACCGCTACCACGAAAAGTGCTGAGACCACTCTCGACACTCATGCCGGCACCTGTAAGAAAAACTATCTTCTTCATATTTCCATATATTAGTGCAGCGCAAATTTATAAAAAAAACTTACAGTAGACACCTTTTATAATATAATAACAGATATATCCGCAAGAAAAACAGGAATATTTTTTTCGGAAAAAGAGAACGCAAAAAAGAAAGTTAAGATGCAAACAGAAACACCTATTTAGATTTTGTCTAAATTAACAGCTTAATAGAATCAACAATTGCACAAACGTGCAAAACATCGGTTTTTAGGCACTATGGACAAATTCATAAACATTACCCGAGAAACTTTCAACAAAGTTATCAACAGGCTATAATATTGATTTTCATACTTTTAAAAAGTTTTCATCATTCTGCAACCATTTTAATACACAAATTTGCAAATTGCTGATATATAACCCTTTGCATATAACTCGAATTTCCAAAAGTTTTTTCATTTGTTTTTTAGCTTTTTCTTTCGGATATTTGCATTGTCGAAAACGGCACGACCACCCGACCTGGCTCTCACAAAGAGCACCACGATGCAGGTAGTCGGCCACACACCTTAAACATATTTACTGACTGATTTTGATGAACCCGAATTTGAACACAATATGGGATAGTTGTCTGCGCATCATACGCGACAATATATCTGCCGACGCATTCTCCACTTTGTTCGCGGATATTGTTCCGCTGGAATACAAGAACAAGATCTTGAACATACAGGTCAAGAGCCACTTTATCTTTGAGGTTCTCGAAGAAAACTACCTCGACTTGTTGCGCACTACCCTCAACAGAGTTATTGGCGAGGGAGCAGGTTTGACATATACTATATTGGCAGACCAGACAAACAATCTCACCATGGAGAGCGAGCCCGAAGCACGCCCGGTGGCGTCAAACAGACACGCTGCCGAAAAGACAGAGGCAATAGAGGAGCTTAACTCCATGCTCATAAGCAAATATACATTCGACAACTATGTCGAGGGCAGCAGCAATAAACTCTCACGCACAGCAGCCGAGAGCGTAGCAATGTTCCCCGGCAAAACTTTCAACCCCCTGTTCATTCATGGAGCGTCAGGTGTGGGCAAAACTCACCTTATCAACGCTATCGGTTCAAAAATCAAACAGTTACACCCCGAATTGCGTGTTCTCTACATATCGGCACATCTGTTCCAGGTACAGTACACCGACTCTATTCTGCACAAGAACTTCAACGACTTCATGCGTTTCTACCAGAGTATCGACATCCTTATTATAGACGATATTCAGGAGTTCGCCGGACTGCCGGGTACACAGAACGCCTTCTTCCATATATTTAACCACCTGCACCTCAACGGCAAGCAGTTGATTATGACCTCGGACCGTTCACCCGCACAACTCAAGGGCATGGAAGAGAGACTCATCACACGTTTCAAGTGGGGATTGAGCGCAGAAATCGAAAAGCCCGACCTGGAGTTGCGTAAGAACATTCTGCGCAACAAGATACGTCACGACGGTCTGAAGTTCCCCGAAGAGGTAATCACATACATCGCCGAGCATGTAAACGCAAGCGTACGCGACCTCGAAGGTATCATCGTATCACTCATGGCCCACTCGACCATCAACAACCGCGACATCGACCTACAACTTGCACACAAAGTCCTCGGAGGCTTGTCGGAATACGAGAAAGAGCCCATCAGCGTCGACAAAATAGTAAAAACCGTTGCGGAATACTACAATGTAGACGTAAACAGCATAAACACAAAGTCACGCAAACGCGAAATTGTACTTGTGAGACAGACAGCAATGTTCCTCGCCAAGAAACATCTCGACCTCTCAACCTCGAAGATAGGACAGCAGATAGGTCGCCGCGACCATGCAACAGTGTTGCACGCATGCAAGACCATCTCGAACCTGCTTGATACCAACAAGCAGTTCCGAAGCGAAATGAACGAAATTGAAACTGCATTGCAGACCGCTTAACAAAAATAAAAAAGCACACGACTGCCGCTTGACATTGTCAGGTGGCAGTTTTTTTTGCGCCCATTTGTTTACAAAAAATTGTAACCACAAGGAATGGCATGTTTTTCAAACGGAAAACCGAGAGTTGTAAACAGTCGCGAAAAAGTTTTCAACATGGAACACTTTTTCGCCATTTGAATTGTGGGAATTTTCTTTTTGGAAAACTTTTTCATTTTCTCAAAATTTTATTTATTTGGTTTTCAATGGCATCGCTCTTTATTTTGGAAAACTTTTCACTTGTTGAAAACTTAATAGTGAATTATTTTGTGATCTTAAAAAATAACACTATCTTTGCAATAACATCAATCAGTCAGTTTAAAGAAACTGTTTTTGATATTATCTGCAAACCTTCGACAAAAGCCAGAATCAAATATATCGGAACAGTTTCTTTATGTTTTACACATTAAAAAGAGCAGTAACAGTGGAAAAACAGACATTCACATACGACGAAGCGTTCAAAGCTTCACTCGAATATTTTGGTGGCGACGAACTTGCCGCACGAGTGTGGGTAAACAAATACGCAGTGAAGGATTCTTTCGGGTCAATCTACGAGAAATCTCCCGAGCAGATGCACTGGCGCATCGCAAATGAAATTGCACGTATCGAAAAACGATACAGCAATCCCATGTCGGCAGAAGAGATTTTCGGATTACTCGACCACTTCAAATACATCGTTCCGCAGGGAAGCCCCATGACAGGAATTGGCAACGACTACCAGATAGCGTCGCTGTCAAACTGTTTCGTGATAGGCATCGAGGGCAACGCCGACTCATATGGAGGTGTCATCCGCATCGACGAGGAGCAGGTGCAACTGATGAAAAGACGCGGTGGCGTGGGACACGACCTTTCACACATACGTCCCAAAGGAACACCCGTAAAAAATTCAGCACTGACATCGACAGGAATTGTGCCATTCATGGAACGCTACTCAAACTCTACACGTGAGGTGGCGCAGGATGGTCGTCGTGGAGCATTGATGTTGAGTGTATCGATAAAACACCCCGACGCCGAGGCATTCATCGACGCAAAGATGACCGAAGGAAAGGTTACAGGCGCAAACGTATCGGTAAAAATCGACGACGACTTCATGAGAGCCGTCACTCAGGGCACACCATACACACAGCAATACCCCATCGACTCGACAACCCCCACACACAGCAAAGAGATTGACGCAAACAAGCTGTGGGAGAAAATCATACACAACGCATGGAAATCGGCCGAGCCGGGAGTGCTGTTCTGGGACACAATCACACGCGAGTCTATCCCCGACTGCTACGCCGACCTGGGATTCCGCACCGTATCGACAAACCCCTGCGGAGAGATACCCTTGTGTCCTTACGACTCGTGCCGTCTGCTTGCCATCAACCTATTCTCATACGTAAAGAACCCCTTCACCGACGAGGCAACATTCGACTACGAACTACTGAAAGAGCATGTTGCCAAAGCACAGAGAATAATGGACGACATTATAGACCTAGAGCTTGAAAAAATAGAGGCTATACAGGCTAAAATAGCAAGCGACCCCGAAAGCGAAGAGGTAAAAGAGGCCGAAAAAAGATTGTGGGAAAAGATACACAGAAAGAGCAGCATGGGCCGTCGCACAGGTGTAGGCATCACCGCCGAGGGAGACATGCTTGCAGCCATGGGACTTCGTTACGGTTCGGAAGAGGCTACCAACTTCTCCGAAGAGGTGCACAAGAGCATAGCACTTGCGGCATACGGCTCATCGGTAACCCTCGCAAAAGAGCGTGGAGCATTTGAAATATACAACACCGAGCGCGAGGCAAACAACCCCTTCATAAGCAGACTGCGTGAGGCAGACCCTGCCCTCTACGAAGAGATGAAGAAGTACGGACGTCGCAACATCGCCTGTCTGACAATAGCCCCCACTGGCACTGTGAGCATCATGACACAGACCACCTCGGGCATCGAGCCTGTGTTCATGCCCGTATACAAACGCCGCCGCAAGGTGAACCCCAACGACGCAGAGGTGCACGTGGACTTCACCGACGAGAATGGCGACGCATTCGAAGAGTACGTGGTATACCACCACAAGTTTGTAGAGTGGATGAAGAAAAATGGCATCGACACAAGCAAACGCTACTCACAGGTGGAGCTCGACAGCATTGTAGCCCGCTCACCCTACGCAAAGGCAACATCCAACGACATCGACTGGGTGGCAAAAGTACAAATGCAGGGACGCATACAGAAATGGGTGGACCACTCGATAAGCGTCACCATCAACCTGCCCAACAACGTAGATGAAAAGCTGGTAAACGAGCTGTACATCACCGCATGGAAGTCGGGTTGCAAAGGCTGTACAGTCTACCGCGACGGCTCGCGTGCGGGTGTGCTCGTATCCACCGAAAGCAAGGAGAAGAAAGAGGAGAAAAGCGAGGAGATGAAACCCACAATCACCGAGGTACGTCCGCGCATCCTCGAGGCAGATGTGGTGCGTTTCCAGAACAACAAGGAGAAGTGGGTGGCATTCATCGGACTGCTCAACGGACAGCCCTATGAGATATTCACAGGACAGCAGGGCGACGAAGATGGCATTCCCTTGCCCAAGAATGTTACTCATGGCGTGATAATAAAGAACTTCGACGAGAACGGCAACAAACGCTACGACTTCCAGTTCGAGAACAAGATAGGCTACAAGACCACCATTGAGGGACTCTCGGAACGTTTCAACCCCGAATTCTGGAACTATGCAAAGCTAATATCGGGAGTGCTGCGCTACAAAATGCCGATAGAGTTGGTAATAAAGCTCGTATCGTCGCTGCAACTCGACTCGCAGAGCATAAACACATGGAAAAACGGTGTTGAGCGCGCGCTGAAGAGATATATTCAGGATGGCACCGTAGCCGGCGAGAAATGTCCCAAGTGCAAGAGCCAGCTTATCTTTGAAGAGGGCTGTCTGCATTGCCCGCAGTGTGGATATTCCAAATGTGGATAAAAAAGCTATTTAAGCAGTAGACACTATATAAACCCGTAGGAGTTGAGATAAATATTTACCTCAACTCCTACTTCACTAAAAAAGGAGATGAAAATAAAAGAGTACTCGATAGAACTTGACAACATACATCTTTATGCCTATCATGGAGCATTGCCACAGGAAAGTAAGGTGGGAGGATGGTACACTGTGAGCCTGCGCGCAAAGATAAGCAACCACGAAAGCATCGCAAACGACAAGCTCGACTCAACAGTAAACTACGCCGATATTTACGAGGTTATACGCAACGAGATGCAGACACCTTCTCAACTTCTTGAACATGTATGCGGGCGCATCCTCGACAAACTATTTGAGAAATTTGCAATCATAGAAGAGGTGGAGATAACCCTCACAAAAGATACCCCGCCGATGGGTGGCGACAGACTGAGCAGCAGTGTCTGCATCAAGGCAGAGAGATAAACAATAAAAAGACAGACCTTTAAAGGTCTGTCTTTTTCATTATAAGCTGATGGAGCATTAATAGTTCTCGGGCTTAAGCTGGAAGTGTGCCTGAGGATGAGCACACAAGGGACACTCCTCGGGAGCATCCTTACCAATGTGCAGATGGCCACAGTTGCGGCACTGCCATACGCACTCGCTGTCGCGGCTGAACACCTCATTCTCCTGAATATTGAGGAGCAATCTGGTGAAACGCTCATCGTGAGCTTTCTCGGCACCTGCAACAAGTGTAAAGAGCTCTGCTATTTCGTCAAAACCCTCTTCACGTGCCTCTTTAGCCATTGTGGGGTACATATCGGTCCACTCTTCATTCTCACCGGCAGCAGCAGCCTGAAGATTCTTCATAGTTGAGCCAATGCCATCATAAAGAAGTTTGTACCATATTTTCGCGTGCTCTTTCTCCTGGTCGGCTGTCTCCTGAAAGAGAGCTGCTATCTGCTCATATCCCTCTTTCTTTGCCTTGCTTGCGAAAAATGTATATTTGTTACGCGCCTGGCTCTCGCCTGCGAATGCTCTCATAAGGTTCAAGACAGTTCTTGTTCCGTTCAATGGTTTTTTCATAGTATTGTTATTATTCTAAAGTTATTAATTGCATTTCTTAGGGCAAATGGGCTTAATCTGCTTGAAGAAGTCGTTGCCTTTGTCATCAACAAGGATAAACGCGGGGAAGTCCTCTACCTCGATTTTCCATATAGCCTCCATACCAAGCTCGGGATACTCTACACACTCGATGCTCTTGATGTTGTTCTGCGCAAGGATTGCAGCAGGACCACCGATAGAACCAAGATAGAATCCGCCATGCTTCTGACATGCGTCAGTAACCTGCTGGCTGCGGTTACCCTTAGCAAGCATAATCATGCTGCCGCCATGTGACTGGAAGAGGTCGACATAAGAGTCCATACGACCTGCTGTTGTGGGGCCCATAGAACCACAAGGCATACCTGCGGGAGTCTTTGCGGGACCTGCATAGTAGATGGGGTGATTCTTGATATATTCGGGAAGACCCTCACCACGGTCGATGCGCTCTTTGAGCTTTGCGTGAGCAATGTCACGACCTACGATGATGGTACCGTTGAGCGAGAGGCGTGTAGCTACGGGGTACTGCGACAACTGCGCACAAACCTCGCTCATGGGACGGTTGAGGTCTACGCGTACAACCTCGCCCTCGTTGGCATTGCGAAGCTCCTCGGGGATGAGTGTTGCGGGCTGGTCGTCGAGTTTCTCGATCCAGATACCGTCTTTGTTGATTTTTGCCTTGATGTTGCGGTCGGCCGAGCAGCTTACACCCATACCTACGGGGCAGCTTGCACCGTGACGAGGCAGACGTACCACGCGGATGTCGTGAGCAAGATACTTACCGCCGAACTGTGCGCCGAGACCTATGCGGTGAGCCTCGTCGAGAAGCTGTTTCTCAAGTTCGATGTCGCGGAATGCGCGGCCTGTCTCGTCGCCTGTTGTAGGCAGGTTATCATAGAAGTGTGTCGATGCGAGCTTAACGGTGAGAAGGTTCTTCTCGGCCGATGTTCCACCGATTACAAATGCGATGTGATAGGGAGGACATGCTGCTGTTCCCAGGCTCTTCATCTTCTCAACGAGGAAAGGAACGAGTGTTGCAGGGTTGAGCAGTGCTTTTGTCTCTTGGTAGAGGTAGGTTTTGTTTGCCGAACCGCCACCCTTTGTAACCATAAGGAAACGGTACTCCATTCCCTCAGTTGCCTCAAGGTCGATCTGTGCGGGGAGGTTACATTTTGTATTTACCTCGTCGTACATGTTGAGGGGAGCATTCTGGCTGTAACGGAGGTTCTCCTCGGTGTATGTCTCATACACACCGCGTGCAAGAGCCTCTTCGTCGCAGAATCCTGTCCACACCTGCTGACCCTTCTCGCCATGGATGATAGCGGTACCTGTGTCCTGACAGAGGGGGAGTTTTCCTTTGGCTGCAACCTCGGCGTTGCGCAAGAATGTGAGTGCCACATACTTATCGTTTTCGCTTGCCTCGGGGTCGCTGAGGATTTTAGCTACCTGCTCGTTGTGTGAACGACGCAACAGGAAAGAGACGTCGCGAAAAGCTGTGCGCGACAAGAGTGTCAATGCCTCGGGAGCAACCTTAAGCATGGGTTTACCCTCGAACTCGCCTACCGACACATAATCCTTGGTGAGGAGATAATATTCGGTTGTGTCTGCGCCCTGCTGAAACATGTGGGCGTACTTAAATTCCGGTTTTGTTGCCATATTTATTACTTTTATTGGTTTGCTTTTATTTTGCCAATTTCAAAGATAGTGCATTTATGCGAACCATCAATATTTTGTCATCAAAATTTACGACTAAACAATAATTTTTTACAAATGCACTATCTTCGCTCGATCCGCTTACTTAACAAAGAACTTGCGACCGTCTTTCACAAAGATACCGCGCTTGGGGTTTTTCACACGCTTACCCGAGAGGTCGTAGTAGTTTTCATCGTTTTCAGTTACCGTAGGAGCGTCAATGGATGTGAGAGCAGAATCGATACTCTTCATCCAGTTTGTCATATCCTCTAACATCTCATCGTGGAAAGAGTATGAGAGACCAAACCCGTAGCCATGACCGCCACTGGTAAAGTTAATGCTGTGTACGGGAACTCCGTTGGCGTTAAGTGCCTTGATATACTCGGTGCTGTTTTTGGGCGAAACTGTTCCGTCATTGTCAGCCCAGCAGAGGTATGCCATAGGAGTAGTTGCCTTCACCTGCTTCTCATTACTGTAAAGTTCAACAAGAGATGCCGAGGGGTTGGAACCGATGAGATTGTCACGCGAACCTATGTGGGTGTATGATGCATCCATGGTGATTACAGGATAGAAGAGAATCTGGAAAGCAGGTGCCTCGTCGCCGAATGTGTGCGTAGCCACTGTCGAAGCCAAATGACCGCCGGCACTGAAACCCATTACACCCACAATACCAGTTGTCACCTTAAGTTCCTCGCCATTCTCGCGCAGATAACGCATTGCATCGCGAGCCTGTGTGAGAGGGCCTTCGGGAGAGGTGGGGGGAACAGTATATGTGAGCACTGCCACTGTGTAGCCAAGGTCGTTGAAGAAAGGTGCCCAATATGAGCCTTCGTTGCCACCGGCAATAAATCCGTAACCACCGCCGGGGAATACAAGTACCGCACGACCGTTAGCCTTCTCGTCGGAAGCCTTGAATATTTTAAGGGTTGCGCCCGAAGGGAGGCTGACATTTTTCACAGGCATTGAGCCTACTTCGCTGACATTAAAGATGCTACCTACATCTTCGACATTGTACCAGAAGCCCAAATCTCTGCCGGGCCCACCATACTCATTGATGTAATAGCCATTCTCGTTGTTGGCAAGCAAGAAACCGTTGATACCCTCGACCAGTTGCCACAGATAGGTACCTGAAGCCAATTTGGCTTTGTCGTCTACTTTGGCAAGAGTCTTTGTAGTGTCAGCGCGATTATACACAACGATACCGTTGTAGGGGTCGCCCTGAAATGCCCACTGATAAGAATTTTTCATTGCGGCACTTTGTGTCGCTGCTGTGTTACATTTGTAACCGTTGTCGGACGTAACATAATCCACACCTTCGCGTAAAGTAAGGTTGTACCAATGCGCGTTGTTGATGTCTGAAGAGACCTCGAAAGGCAACTTCCATGTGGCTACCACGCGAACAACATTCTCCTGGCCGTTGGCAAGAGTTACAGGCTGGGGAACTGTATAAGTGGTATAAGCACGACGCTTTGCACCGGCAGGAATCTCGCTGATAACATCACCATCCTGACCTTCGCCAGTATACTCCTCGAGGAGGTTACCCTCGGCATCTTCTACACGATAGGTTACAGTGAGCTGATTGGCAAAATAGTCCTGAAGAATCTTGATAGCTTCGGTAGGGTCGAAATCGCCCGACTCGATAATCTTCACCTGATTGCCGGCGTCACTACCGTTCCATCCGTTGAGCACTACACCATACTCAGTGTTTGAACCTACGTTGGTGATGTAACCAAGAGAGGTAAGGCTGTAAAGGTAATTGGAATTGACTCCTACGTATTGCACTTTGAAAGGCTCGATGATGCTGTTTGAAAGCAAGATATTGCTCCATCCGTTACCATCGGTTTTGGGGTTACGATAGAAGAATTTCTTTGCCGAGACGCTGTAAACATAGAGTTTGTTCTCGTAGTTTATCAATGCAAACTCACCTTTTGTGGCACCAACGCTTGTCTTTACAGTGTTTACCACAATATCGCCCTTAACGCCATAGAAACCGCGAGGAGTGGAGATGGTATATTTTTTATTGTTGTCCGACTTGAAGAAGTTCCATTCGGGCAAAGGGTTCTTAATCTCGATGCTGTCGGTGGCAATGATATCGAGAAGACTCTTCGACCACACCTCGGCAAGACGCGCAGCACCTGTTGCATTGGGGTGAAGGAAGAATGTGCCCGAATAACCGGACTCGGCAATGAACAATGAGAGATTATCCTCGAAGTAGTCCCACACGTTGCGGTTGCCGGCGTATACCTGATCGTACTCATCGACAAGAGCATCGATGATGGGATAGTAGCTGCGGAGACGGTCAAGACCCTCTTGCAGATATTTGCCGCCATTGTGGGTATTGGGGCTGTACCATATCGGATAGTTGAGCAAAATCTTGCAATCGGGAACCTGCTCAATGAGTTTCTCGATGATTGCCTTCATGTTGGCCTGATATGTATTAGTGTTTACAGGAGAGCCCTCGGGACCAGAGATTGCACTGTCGTTTGTACCCAACATTATAGAGAAATAGACATTTCCACCGTTGTTTCTCTGCAAGGCTTTTGCCGCACTTACCACTCGCGAGAAGTCGTCGCGTCCGGGAAGGAATCCCAATGTTGTGATACCTGAGTGGCCACCATTATAAACATTTGTAGTGATGCCTGTGGCATTTTCGACCAATGAACGGCACACTGCGGGAGGAGCCTGTGTGTCGGGAGTTGAGAGGCCCGCGCCATAGGTGATACTGTTACCAATGAACAGAAGGTTGATGTTTGCCTTTTTATCAACAGGGTCGGCAATGCCTTTCACTGCACGATACACCTGGAAACGGCCAAGAGAGACAAAGGGATTACCATTGCGGTCGCGACGTCCTGAAGCGGCTGTTACTGTATTTTTTACAACGAAACGAATATCGGTGTATTCTGCACCGAGGTCGATGTGGGGCGATGTATAGCGGTCGGGGCTGGTAGCTATAAAATCGTACTGCATATCCTTGAGGTGAGCAACCTCTTTCCACTCACCGGGCAGATTGGCAGCCTGAATGATTACCTCTGTGGGGGTATCATAGGTAGCTATCCAGTTACTTCCTATCATTGTGAAGATGATATTTCTCTCGCCTTTATTGAAGTGCATCTGCAAGTATGTATCGGTATTTGCAGCTGCAGGATAGCTCCACGATGTGTGCCAAATAATCTGATTGGTACCTACACCCTCGCTCTCGGGGCGCAACAGATTAGAAGGAGGGAAGCCAGGCTCATAGTTGTTGGTGGTTATCTGCGAGCCGTCGACAAGGAGTGCATCGCCCATTTTCCACACAGAATCGCCTGTGCTCTCCAAATAGTCACCTTGCAAAGCAAGACTGCTACTATTCTCGGAGGCGTTCACAGACAGTGCCACACCTGCCATCAGCAGGAACAATAAAGAAATGAATTTAATAGTTCTCATAGTGTTTATATGTTAGTTATGAATAATTTATACAACCAGAGATTTACTCTTCGTCGTAGGTCTGATAGAGAAAATCGTTGTAGGGGTATTTCTGCACATGCAACTCGCAGACGCGTTTGTAGATTACATCCTTGAGATTATCGATATTCGTGCGCTCGCGGGCAGAGATAAAGAGGCAATTATCTGAGAGTTTTGCCATCCATGTGGATTTAAGTTCGTCGAGGGTGAGGTTCTCACGTGTCTTGGGGGTGAGGTCGTCCTCTTCTTTGGGAACATTTTTATAGGCATCAACCTTGTTGAATATCACCATCATTGGTTTGTCGCCACAGTTAAGGTCGGCAAGGGTTTTATTGACAACCTCTATCTGCTCTTCGAAATCGGGGTGGGAAATATCAACCACATGCAACAGAAGGTCGGCCTCGCGCACCTCGTCGAGAGTCGATTTGAAGGACTCTACAAGGTCGGTGGGCAACTTGCGTATGAAACCTACCGTATCGGAGAGCAGGAAAGGGAGATTTTCGATTATCACCTTGCGCACTGTGGTGTCAAGGGTTGCAAAGAGTTTGTTCTCGGCAAACACTTCACTCTTGGCAAGAAGGTTCATCAGTGTGGACTTGCCCACATTGGTATATCCCACGAGTGCCACGCGAATGAGACGGCCGCGGTTCTTGCGCTGAGTGGCCTTCTGACGGTCGATCTGTTGCAACTGCTCTTTGAGCAGAGACATGCGACCGAGGATTATACGGCGGTCCATTTCGAGCTGTGTCTCACCCGGTCCGCGAAGTCCCACGCTACCGCCCTTGCCACTACCGGAGCCACCACCCTGACGCTCGAGGTGAGTCCACAAGCGTTGCAGACGGGGGAGCATATATTTGTACTGCGCAAGCTCCACCTGCACCTTTGCATGGGCTGTCTGGGCACGCATGGCAAAAATATCGAGAATAAGAGAGGTGCGGTCGAGTATCTTTACTTTAAGCTCTTTTTCGATGTTACGCAACTGCTTGGCAGAGAGTTCGTCATCGAAGATGACCATTCCTATCTCATCGTCAGAGTCTTTGCGTTCTTCGATATATGCGCCTATCTCGACCAGCTTACCGCTACCGACATATGTAACGGGATGGGGGCGGTCGATTCTTTGCGTAAAGCGTTTAACGACAACCGCTCCTGCTGTGCTTGCAAGAAAATCAAGTTCGTCAAGGTATTCGTTGGTCTTGCGCTCATCTTGGTAGGAGGTAATGAGACCTATCAGTATGGCTGTTTCGACCTTTGATTCGGATATAATAAATTCTTTCATTGTGAAATTGCTCTTTTTCTGTTTTCACTGCGAAGATAATTAATTTCACAATTATATACAAGCCTATTTATCAGTAACCGAAAAGTTCGTCGTGCGTGAGGAGCACCACCCTGCCCCGAGAGGCAAGTTCGTGCATGTCGAGGTCACTTTCCCGACCGATGATTATTTGCGATGTAGATGTTGCAACATGGTGATTATAAAGCTCTTCTATATCGGAGAAAGAGAGGCCGAAAAGAGCATCATATAATTGCGAGGAGGTGTAGCCACGCACAGCGGAAGAGGTGTACTCGTCAATTAACGAGAGGCCGTCACTGCCATGTGTGGAGCAGTCGTACAGCAGAAAGGATTTTGCAGCCTCGAATGCCTTGCGTGTAAACGGCATACGACCACCGGCAGAGAAGAGTGCCCCACCGGGACAAAAGAACATTAGAGGTTCTTCGGCGGAGAGCATGGCCGCTTTGTTGAAAAGTGCCATTGCCACCAAATCCTCGACACTTGCATAAGAACCTCCTAACGAAATGGTTGCAATGCTGACGGTGTCGGCAGGCAAAAACATGTAGCGAGGGACAGTGTCGCCCAAGTAAGAATAATCGGATTTGCAAAAGGCCATTGACCGACGCAAAGCATTAAGATACAACGAATAGGCTTTATCAGCCTCCTCACCGCAGAAGAGTATCTCGCCCGACGTGGTAAACAGCTCGTTCATACTGTATTCGGCCAATTCGCGCAGACCGCACAGACGTTCACCACCGTTTGCGTAGGAAACAACCTGCATTGCTATATTTTCGTAATCTTTTTTGGTGGAGACTACGTCGCGACTATTCGTAAGCAGATATTTGTAGAAGCTGTTGCCGTCGGCAAGAGATTTCCACCTTTCAAGAGCAGCGGCAACAAGTTCTTTCATGTTCGCAGCACTACCCGAAATGGAGAACTCCACTACACGACTGTTCTTTTCTATTTTCACTTGAGTGGCTGATGCAAGCGAATCATTTTCGGCCTGAAGATAGGCGTCGAAATAGTTTTTCAGCAGCACAAGGAATGAGGCGGGAAGTTCTTGCAGGCGGGCGCGCACAGCAAATGAGAAAAGAGAATCGCTGCTCGCAGCAACCACCATACGAGGCTGCCCCGAGGACTCTTTTATTTTAAGTTTATCGCAGTCGGGGAAAAGGACTTTTGCCGGCGACGGTTCAAGAAGTTCGATGCTGTTCTTTGCATCGGCGCGAGCCTGTGAGAAGGTTACAAGCATCTGAGAATCATCGCTTTTATCGCAATACTTATCGCGGACAAAAGCAACAAGAGAGGCATCGTCGACGCATGGCGCCGAAGAGCCGGAGAAATAGCGCGAGAGGGTTACGACTGCATCATCATAGACTACATCTCCAAAAAGAAGAATAGAGAGAGTGTCGGGCAGCGTGGCAAAGGTGCCCTGCATCATCACTGCCCAATTCTCAAGTTCGTTAGAAGGAATATTGTTGTACACGAGAGTTGCGCCGCAACTTTCGGCCACACTACTCACCTGCGTACCCATGCTCGCAAAGAGCAAAGGATATTCGGGAGAATAGACCGACTCTTTGTAAAGAGTGGCGAGTGTGTCACCTGCAACAAACGACATGCAGAGTGCTGCCTCTACACGCGGACACTCGTCAGTGGCAGCAATATATAGTTTCACTCCACCGGGGAGAGTGTATATTCGGGTTTTATAGGGGTCGCCTTTAAGGAGCGTATAAGGGTATGCACTGTCCGAAGAGCATGAGAGCAACGAACAAAGCAACAACAGCAGAGTGGGCACCAAGCATCTGAAACAAAGCATAATCTGTTATCTTTTAGCTTTGTACCTGCCACCGGCAAGAGTTTTTATAACATCTTTCATTTCAAGCTCGAAGAGCAGAGGCATCAGACGATTGACGGGGATATTTGTCTCGACGACAAGTCTGTTTATCTGCACCCCATCGGGGAAACGTGCAAGCTGCTGCATGACAGTCTCTTCCTCGGGCGAAAGTTCGACAAAGAGTTCCATCTGTTGAGATTTTGCTGTTTTTTTGGAGGATTTCCAGTTCATAGCCTCGACAAAATCGGCAGCACTGGTAATGAGTGCTGCGCGGTTGCTGCTGATGAGTGCGTTGCACCCTTTGGAATTTTCATCGGTAACCCTGCCGGGATATGCGAAACAGTCGCGCGAATAGCTGTGAGCTAGAGATGCAGTGATAAGCGAACCACCCGACGAGGCCGATTCCACGACAACCGTTGCATCGGCCATTCCTGCCACAATGCGATTGCGCCTCACAAAATAGGCTGGCAAAGAATCGGTACCACTCATAAATTCGGTAAGAAGACCTCCATTTTCGAGCATTGCCTTAGCCACGCTGCGATGGGGAGCCGGATATATGCGGTCGAGACCATGGGCAAGCACTCCCACTGTCGGGAGCGAAGATGCCATTGCCGCCTTGTGTGCACAAACATCGATGCCGTAGGCAAGTCCGCTGACAACAAGCACATCGGGAACAATCTCGGCCAACTCTCGCACAAACTTCTCGCACATATCTTTTCCATATTCGGTGGCGCGACGTGTGCCCACAACCGACACTACATGTCGGGAATTGAGGTTGAGATTACCCTTGCCATAGAGCACTATCGGCGCATCATCACATTCGCGCAGACGATAGGGATAGGCATCGTCGCCATAGCAAATGATGTCTATTCCATGCTCCTCGACAAATTCAAGCTCGCGGCGTGCACGCTCAAAGGCCTTGGGGTCGGAGAGCATTGATTTCAATCGCAGCGATGCACCGGGGAGTATCTCGGAGAGCGAAGAGAGGTTCTCGAAAATGGCCGACGCACTGCCGGCGACCTCTATCATATTACGAAAATGAGCGGCTTCCAACCCTTGCACATATGTAAGTGCAAGCATTGAAAGCCGTTCGTTTATATTAAAGTCAGTCACAAAGAAACTGTTTACTTAAGCAGGTTCTGGAAAGTTGTGCTTGTGCCGTACTTTGCAAACTCGAGGTCGGTAGCAGCCTTAACAGCCATAGAGGGATCGAGCTTGATAGCATTCTTCAAGCCATCGTAGATAAGCGAAGCGTTGTCTGTGCGAGCACCGAGAACCGCTGTCAGATAATAGGTGTTTGCATCGGGCTCCTTGATAGCTGCAAGAGTCTTCTTTGCAAGGTTGTAATCTTTGTTGAGCAACTGTGCAAGCGCAGTGCTGTTTGTTGCATTCTCGTGGAGAAGAGTTGCTGCACGTGAGTACTGACCCTGAGCGATATAAAGGTTACCAAGAGCCTCGTCGCCAACCTTTGCACCTGCACCCTTAGCCATATAAGCCTCGGCTGCTGCAACATCACCGTCGAGGAGTGAGAGGTAACCAAGGTTTACGTTAACCTCGGCTGCTGTGGGATCTGCCTTAACAGCCTTTGCCAAATAGTCGGCAGCAGTCTTGTAGTCGCCCTTGTTGTATGCGATAGCTGCAAGGTTGTTGTAACCGCGGTAGTCGTTGGGATAGAGTTTTGTAGCGATTGTGAAGATTTTCTCCTGCTCTGCAACATCCTCTGTCAGGATAGATGAATAGAGAATCTCCTCGAGAGAGAGCTCTTTGGGATCTTTTGCAAGCTGCTCCATGATCTCCTCGTCTGAACGACCGATAAGCTGGTAGTTCAATGTAATGCGAGCACGACGCAACTGGGGAAGAATCTCATCGGCAAGGTCTTTGTATACTGAAGAGATGTTCTTGATCTGTGCCTCACGCTCCTCGGGCTCTTTGTACATAGAGAGCACGCGAAGGATAATGTCTTTGTCGGGGAGGTTAGACTTTGAAACAAGCTCCTGGAAGCCTTCCCAGTCCTCGGCTGTGTAGTCTGTGTCGAGGTAACCTTTGAGCTCGGCTTTCTTCATCTGCTCCTCTACGAACTTTGCAGTGTTCTTCTCGCGACCACCTGCAACGTCTACGTTGAGCAACATACCACCGTCGGGTGATGCGTAAGCAGCAACCTCTACATTGTCGAGAACCTTGTTCTTAACATCAGTTGCAACGTCTTTCATTGAGCTTTTGAGAGCACCTATCTCATCGGATTTAATCTCGCTATTACGCAAGTTTGTCTGCTGGATAAGGAACATGATGTTTGCCTGCTTAGCCTGTTTGATTACACGCTGGAAAGCATCCTCACCGATAGCGATGTTAGACTTTGTGATTGTTGAACGGTAGAGCTCTGATGTTGCGATGCAACCGTCAGCAACCTTAACCTCGGGAAGTGTGTAGGATTTTTTGCCGGCAGACACTGTGAATGCAAGATAGAGTGCCGATTTTGCCATTTCGGGAGCATAATCGAACTTTGTCTTCATTGTGAAGTTGCCACCCTCTTTGTAAGAGATTGTACGGTTGTTGCCCTGAACCTTCTCGCCCTGGAAAGTCATTGACTCGGCAGAGAGCTGGCCACCGTCCCATTTAAGAATGGGAGTAACTGTGAGAACTGCTTTTTTCTTGAAGAATTTCTCGGGGAATTTACCGTCGATTGTTACGGGAATTTCACCACCAACAACCTCGAGCACCTGAGGTGTCACTGTGAAATACTCCGATGAGAGCCCTTTCATTTTAGAGCCACAAGAGGAGAAAAGAACTACTGCTATCAAAGAGAGCAGGAATGAAAATTTTTTAAGCATTTTCTTAGATTGATTTAATTAATATTTTGTTTTACGCTTTTACATTTATTGTTCGCAAAACAGGCTTCACGCACAACAAGTGCAGCCTATCTTCGCAAACGGAGTGCAAAGATACAACAAACTGACTGCTTAATAAAATAAATGATTTATTTTTTTCGGCGCATGGGGTTGTTTCTCGGATGATGCTCAATAATTTCCTGTCGCAGACGCGTACGATCGATATGAGTATATATTTCGGTGGTGGAAATACTCTCGTGCCCGAGCATAGACTGAATAGCGCGCAGATTGGCACCACCTTCGAGCAGATGAGTGGCAAAAGAGTGACGAAAAGTGTGTGGACTGACATTTTTGTTGATGCCGGCCGCAGCCACAAGTTCTTTGACAATGTGGAACACCGTTATTCGCGAGAGGGGTTTTCCGCGACGATAGCTCAGAAAAAGGTAATCCTCGTAGCCGGGGCGTATATCCACAGCATCGCGCTCAGGGAAATAGGCCATAAGTTCGGCAATAGCACGCGACGACACAGGCACAAGGCGTTGCTTACCACCCTTGCCGAGAACACGCACAAACTCTTCGGTGAGATAGAGGTCGCTCAAGCGCAGGGTGCATAGCTCGGAAACACGAAGCCCGCAACTGTACATCACCTCGATGATTGCTCGGTTGCGCTGCCCCTCGACCGCAGAAAGGTCTATGGCATTTATCACACTGTCAATCTCTTCGAGCGCAAGCACATCGGGCAGATGCCGACCAAAAGCGGGCGACTGGATGTTCTCGACAGGATTGCCACTGATGTAATCATCCATTTTAAGAAAAGAGTAATAGGAGCGCAACGACGAGAGTATTCTTGCGCGAGAACGCGGATGGATACCCACGTCGGCAAGCGACTCGAAAAACGACTCTATATCCTCGAAGGTGGCATCGAGAGTATCTTTCTGTGCTGAAGCAAGAAATTTCTCGAGCTTGACAACGTCGCCAACGTATGCATCGAGAGTATTCTCGGTCATCGATTTTTCAAGTTGCAGATATCGTCTGTATCGCGCAACCGGAGAATTAGCCCTATTTGTTACACTCTTTTTCATCAATATTCACCCTATTTTCACTATCCGGGTCGTAAACCTCAAAAATACACTGCACTCACTGTAAAATATTAAAGCATGCTTTATATTTTGCTCGTTTGTTTGTACCTTTGCAGTAATCTAACGGCTTCTGCTTGCAAAGGTAATTAAAAAACGGACATCAACAGGCACATTCATGAGAATAGCTACACCCATAGAAGAATACATAATGGAACACATCAGTCCCGAGGGCGACTACCTTTACAGGCTCTACCGTGCTACAAACGTAGAGACTGTAAACCCACAGATGGCCTCGGGGCATATACAAGGCAGGTTCTTGAAGATGCTTGTGGAGATGATAAAGCCCAAGAACATCCTTGAAATAGGTACATTCACAGGCTACTCGGCAATATGTATGGCCGAAGGGCTTGACGAGGATGGAAAGCTCTACACCTTTGACATAAACGATGAACTTGAGGACTTCACCCGCAAATGGCTCGAAGGCTCACCCGTAGGCAACAAGATACACTACAAGATAGGCAGTGCCCTCGAAGAGGTGCCCGGGATGAACATAATGTTCGATCTTGCGTTCATCGACGGTGACAAGAGAGAGTATGCCGAGTACTACGAAATGGTGATGGAGCATCTGAACCCCGGCGGATGGATTCTCGCCGACAACACTCTGTGGGACGGACATGTGATAGAGGCAGACAGACACGACGCACACACCGAGAGTGTGAGACGTTTCAACAAACTAATCAAAGAGGATCCGCGCGTGGAAGAGGTGATTCTTCCTTTGCGAGACGGATTGACAATAATCAGAAAAATAAATTAAACTATAAGACATAACATGGACAGTACAAGACAAAGCAAAATTGCGCGACTGATACAGAAAGAGTTGGGAGATATTTTCTTGAAAATGACAAAAGAGACACGCGGAGTGTTGGTCTCTGTAAGCATTGTCAGAGTAAGTCCCGACCTGGGAATCGCCAAGGCTTATCTGAGCGTATTCCCCTCGGCAAAAGGAGAGGAGATTGTGGAGCTGCTGAACAAGAGCACCAAAAGCATACGCTTCGAGCTTGGCAACAGAGTGAGACACCAGTTGCGTATAATCCCCGAACTGAGATTCTACATAGACGATTCACTCGACTACATAGAGAACATCGACAACCTGCTCAAATAACCGTCGAGGGGGCAGATGAATGTATCTTTCTACATAGCCAAGCGGTACCTGTTCTCGAAGAAGAGCCATCAGGCAATAAACATCATTTCGGGAGTGGCGGTTGCAGGCGTAACACTTGCAACTATTGCCATGGTGTGTACCTTGTCGGTATTCAACGGATTCAGGATGTTGGTAGCCGAACAGTTCACAGCCTTTGACCCGGAAATAAAAATCACCGCCGAGCGAGGAAAAAGTTTCGACACTTCGGCCGAGAGTGTAAGAGAGATTAAAGAGTGGCCCGAAGTGGCCGTTGCCACCGAGTGTATCGAGGATAAGGTGATGGTGCAGTACAACGGACGACAGGTAATGGCCACCATAAAGGGTGTGGAGGACAATTTCGCCAAACTGACGGAGATAGAAAAGGTGCTCATTGGCAACGGCTCGTTCAAGTTGCACGACAACACAGTGGACTATGCAACGCCCGGAATAGAGCTTACCGGTGCACTGAACTGTGGGCTCTACCACACTGCTCCATTGGAAATTTTCGCGCCCAAAAGAGGGAAAAAGGTGAGTATGGCCAACCCTGCATCGAATTTTAGAAAAGGGTATCTCTACGCATCGGGAAAGACATTTATTGTGAACCAGCCGAAATATGACAGCAACTACATTCTCACCTCCATCGCTTTCGCAAGAGAGCTATTCGGACGCGACAGCATAGAAGCAAGTTCACTGGAACTGAAAGTCGTCGAAAGTACAAACATCGACAAGCTGAAAGAGAGAATTAAGGAGACTTTGGGCAATGGGTTTAAAGTGGAGGACAGATATGAGCAACAGGCCGAAGTATTCAGAATAATGACCATAGAGAAATTTATCTCTTACCTGTTCCTGTCGTTCATTCTGCTCATAGCCTGTTTTAATGTGATAGGCTCACTGTCGATGCTTATACTCGACAAGAGGAGAGACATGGAGACACTGCGCAGTCTGGGCGCAAACGACAAACTTATTTCGGGAATTTTCATCATCGAAGGCTCAATGATTTCCATCCTTGGAGCATTTACGGGAATTGTATTGGGAGTGATTATATGCCTCATGCAAGAGAAGTACGGCATCATTAACTTTGGCGACGCAGCCGGCGGGCTGGTCATCGACAGCTATCCGGTGGACATCATTGCAAGCGATGTTGCAGTGGTCTTTGTAACGGTCATTGCCGTTGGCTTGGTGGCAATGGGTATTCCCGTAAATTATCTGACAAAAAGATTGCTAAGCCGCAGCGAAAAAGAGTAGCGGCATCAGATTATAACCGTTTGGGCACGCACCGGCTGATGCAGGAAGAGTGAGGCACGTTCGCGGAACTTCTCCTCGGACTCGGTGGTGCAGAAACAGCTGTTGCTACCTCGTGTGCAGAGGCTCTCTATTTCGGGGTGACGTTGCAGATAATCTTTGAGCGAAGCTGCGACAGCAGTGCCCTGAGTTACGATATTTATCCCCTCGGGAACATATTTCTTTATCTTTTCCAACAACATAGGATAGTGTGTACAACCCAATATGATGGTGTCGATAAGAGGGTCGCGATTGAGAAGATTCTCTACATGCTTGCGAATAAAGTAATCGGCACCGGGCGAGGTGTACTCGTTTGTCTCGACAAGGGGTACCCACAAGGGGCAGGACTCGCCCACTACATGTATTGTGGGATAGAGTTTGCGTATCTCCAAAGGATAGGAGAGTGATTTAATGGTTCCGTCGGTGGCAAGTACACCCACATGGTTTGTCTTTGTAATCTCACCGATATTTTCCACTGTGGGACGTATGATTCCAAGCACACGGCGGCGTGTATCCATCTGCGGGAGGTCTATCTGCTGCAAACTGCGGAGAGCCTTTGCCGAGGCTGTATTACAGGCAAGAACGACAAGCTGACAGCCCGACTGAAAGAGGTAACGTACCGACTGTCGGGTAAACTCATACACAACATCGAACGAACGCGTGCCATAAGGGGTGCGGGCATTATCTCCAAGATAGAGATAGTCATACTGCGGCATCAGACGATGTATCTCTTGATATATGGTCAATCCACCGTAACCCGAATCGAAGATTCCTATGGGGCCCGGGCCTTGCGGCAACTGATACTTTACGCTCATTCGTATAAAAGTTTTATAGATACTTCAGGTTATTCACCCTCTTTTACGACATTACTCTCTTCGACAACTGTCTGCTGGGTTTGCTGTGTCTGTTCCTCGGTTTTCTGCTCGCCTTCGGCGGGAACAGTCTGCTCGGGAAGAGCTACTCCTAACGTGCCCAACAGTGCGTTTGTGATGTCAAAGCCGCATGTGGGATTGATAAATTTGTATCCTGCCTCGTCGAGGTCGATAATGTATGCAAGGTTATTGTGCATGCACACACGCGAAACGGCATCGTCGACCTTGGCACGCAAGGGGGCAAACAAAGAGTCGTGTGCTGCTGTCAGCCACGCTTGCAGTTCCTGACGGAAAAGGATGCTTTTATCGACAAGTTCCTGCAATTCTTTCTGACGTTTACGCAGAATGGGCTCGGGAAATTCATTCTGTCCATCAAGATAGGCTACATATGAACGGGTGAGCTGCTCTTCGTTGCGAGTAACCTCGGCATCACACTTTTTTTTGAGTTCAGCATAGTCGTTGCACACCTGCTGATATTCGGGAAGCTGCTCTACAACTTTTTTATAGCGAAAATATCCGAATGTGTTTGTCTGTGCGACAACTGCCATAGGCAACAATAACAAAAGAAATATATACTTACGCATTTTATTCATATTTATCGGATGGAACAGATTTATCTTTAAATTAAAAAGCAGGGGAAGGCAGTAAAAAAACCATCCCCTGCCTTTATAGAGCTTTGTTTGTTACTTTTTAGCCGGTGCTGTGGGTGCTGCCGGAGCTGCGGGTTTTGCACCTTTCTTGATACCAAGTTTGGTTTTTACTGTCTCTGTGAGGTCGTCGCAAAGAGTCTTACTGATATAAGGAATGCCGCTTGCTACATCGAATACACATACGTATCCACCCTCCTGACCGATTGCCTGGATAGCCTTGTTAAGCACCTGGTTCACCTCGGCGAGCTTAGTCTGCTGCACCTGCTGGAGGTTCTGATAGCTCTCCTGCTCGTACTGCTGAAGACGTGAGTAACGCTCCTGCAAGTCTTTCTCGCGACGCTGCAAAATTGCTGCGGGAAGAGAATCTTTGGCCTTCTCATACTCTGCTGCGTTCTTCTCGAACTCGGCACGCAGACGCTCAAACTCGTCGGCATACTGTTTCTGCAATGTCTGGTATTCGTTCTGAGCCTTGATATATTCGGGCATTACCTGCACGATTTCAACTGAATTGATACATCCGAACTTCTGAGCGAAAAGGCTCATGGGAGCCATAATCAATAATAAAACAAGAAATTTTTTCATGACTTTTTCTTTATATTTTTATTGGTTTTATATTCTTAACAACTGCAAAGGTAGTTATTTAATTTGAATAACCAAGTTTTGCAAGCACCTCATTGCTTATATCAATCTTGGGCGAGGCGTAAATTATGCTGCCGGCCGATGCCCTATCGACTACCGCCGAATAGCCTTTGGCCTCGCATATCTCTTTCACTGCATTGTAAATTTCATCCTGTATGGGTGCCATCAAACTCTCGCGTTTTTTATATAACTCGCCATCGGGACCGAAATATTTGCGTTTTAGTTCACTCGCAAGTTTCTCTTTGTTGAGAATCTCCTGTTCGCGGCTGATGCGCTGCTCGTCGGAGAGGAAGATTGACTCGCTCTGATATTTTTTATATAGGTTCTGAGCCTCGACGGTAAGATCGTCGATTTCGCCCTGCCAACGTTTGGACTGTTGGGTAAGCTGCTCGTTGGCACGCTCATAGGCTGGGATATTCTTAAGAACATATTCCATGTCCATCAATGCAAATTTTTGTGCATTGACACTTGCTGCCGACACAATGGCGAAGAATGCCAATAATAAAAACTTTTTCATACCTGTACTTTTAATTCGTTAATTAAAACTCCTGACCCAGCACGAAGTGGAACTGACTGCCACCGTATGAACTAGAGCCATATATCTTGTCAAAACCGTATGCCCAGTCGAGACCGATGAGACCTATCATCTGCATGAATAGACGCACGCCTACACCCGCACTGCGTTTGAGGTCGAAGGGATTGAATTTGGAGGCGTCGGTCCATGAATTACCTCCCTCGACAAATGCAAGAGCATATATGTTTGTAGATGTCTGCAACATCAACGGGTATCGCAACTCAAGTCCCAGACGGGCATATGCATAACCCTCGTAGCCATAGGGTGTGAGACTACCGTTGTCATATCCACGCAAAGCCACAATGTCCGTTGCATAATTATATGAGTAACCGCTCATACCGTCACCACCCATGTAGAAGGTCTCGAAGGGAGACTTTTTGTTGGCCGAGTAGCTACCCAAGATTCCGAAGTCGGCACGCGTCATGAGCACAAGGTTGTAGTTGCCGTTGGTGAGCGAGGTGTATGTCTTGCTCTTGAACTTGAACTTGTAGTACTCTATCCATTTGTATTTTTCGCTAAGTTCCTTTTTATATGTGGGGCTCTTGGTGTCTGATGCGAGGGCACTGTAATCCTTACCGTCGAAGAGAGAGTAAGGAGGTGTGAACGAGCCCGAGAGTGTAAACTCTGAACCACTGCGCGGATAGATGGGGTTGAACACCGAATTTCGCGACAATGAGAGTGTAAGGTTGATATTGTTACAGTTACCGTTGCTTATGATGAAGTACTGCCAATCTTTCAGAGAGTATACCTGATAGCTCAACTCCGAGGAGAACTGGAAGTAGTCATCGGGCCACGAGAGACGACGTCCCCAACCGATAGAGACACCATACATCTTGATGTATTTATCGGGGTCGTAATATGATGACACGTTATTGTATCCGTAGTTGTTGTAATTACCATAACCATAGAGGTAGTTGTAGTAGTTATTGTAAAACGAAGAGTTGTAATAACTGTCGGCTACGTCGGTCTGTACAGAGTAAAAAGCTGATACAGAGAAGGAGTTGGGACGTTTGCGGCCGAACCAGGGGTCGTAGAACGAGAGACTGTACGACTGATAATAGCTACCGTTACTCTGAGCACTGAGGGTAACAGTCTGTCCGTCACCCTGAGGGATGATTCCACGACGGTTGGCATCTTTGTTGAAGAGGTTACGCATGGAGAAGTTTGTAAACTTCAATGCAACCTTACCGATGATACCCGTCTGTCCCCATCCGGCAGAAAGCTCTACCTGGTCGTTACTCTTGGAAACAAGTTCCCAATTTATGTCTACTGTTGCACTCTGAGGATCATCCACTACTTTGGGGTTTATCTTTTCGGGGTCGAAGTGCCCCATCTGACCTATTTCGCGGAACGAACGCTCAAGGTCTCTCATTGAGAAGAGAGCACCGGGAAGAGTACGGAGTTCGCGACGGACAACCTCTTCGTAGAGACGGTCGTTACCTGCAATAGTCACTTTGTTTATGGTAGCTTGAGGACCCTCGGTGATACGTATTTCAAGCTCTACGGAGTCGTTCTCCACACTCAGTTCCACAGGAACGGGGCGCGACCACACATAACCTTTGTTGTAGTACTCTTTGTGGATTGATGTCTCGTCGGTCATCAGACGCTCGTCGAGCAGTTTCTGATTGTAGACATCGCCTGCTTTCAACTGGAGTGCCTCGCTGAGCGCAGCAGTGGAGAATACGCTGTTACCTACCCAACTTACATTGCGCAGATAGTACTTGTTACCCTCTTCGATTTTCAGGTATACATCCACGCTGTTCTCATCGTAACGCGACACGCTGTCCTTCACAATGATAGCATCGCGGTAACCAAGCTCGCTGTATTTATTGAGAATACTCTCCTTGTCCTCTTCGAGACGTTCGTCGGTATATTTCTTGGAACGGAGGAAGTTGGCCCATTTACCCTTTTCGCGGGTTTTCTTCATCAACTTCTTGATTTTTTTGACAGGTATCGCATTGGCACCTTCGATTGTTATCGAGTTCACCTTTATCTTGTCCTTTCTATCGATGTTGATGTCTACAATCACATGGCCGGCCATATTTACGTCGGGACGCTGCACAATGTCTATTTCGGCATTTTTGTAGCCTTTGTCGTCGTAATACTTACGAATGACCTGGCGAGCTCTGTCCAGCATGTTGGGTGTCACCTGATTGCCTTTCAACAAACCACATTTTGACTGAATATCCTCGCGCTCACTCTTCTTTACGCCGTTGATATTTATCTGCGACGAACGAGGACGTTGTTTGAGATTGATGCCAAGATATATTTTACCATCGACAATGCTGTCGGCTACGATGCTCACATCGGAGAAAAGACCATGCTTCCAATAGCGTTTTATGGCATTGGTAATATCATCGCCGGGCACTTCAACGACGTCGCCCACCGAGAGGCCTGACAATCCTATTATTATATAAGGTTCGTAGTTATCGGCTCCTGTAACATTTATACCGCCAATCTCATACTGTCGTGGTATACCCGAATATAAGATTGTGGGAGCTATCTGCTTGCCTGTCTGTGCAAAGAGTGTCACGACCCAGGGGGCAAGCAACAACAGCACCAAAAGGCGTATAGATAATATATATTTCATTATTCTCATGTTTTTCATTTTGTAACCTGTTCGCCTGTCTTTCCGAAACGACGCTGACGCTGCTGATAGCTGTAAATAGCTTTGCACAGCTCCTCTTTGTCAAATTCGGGCCACATAACCTCGCTGAAGTAGAGCTCGGAGTAGGCACATTGCCAGAGCAGGAAGTTGCTGAGGCGTTGCTCGCGACCTGTGCGTATGAGCAGTTCGGGGTCGGGCATAAAGGAGGTAGAAAGGTTCTCGTCGATATGCTTGTCGCATATTTCGTCGAGCGACAGTTCACCACTCTGCACTTTGGCTGCTATGCGGCGTGTAGCCTCGGTGATTTCCCATTTTGCCGAGTAGCTGATAGCAAGCACGAATGTCATGCGGTTGTTTGCCGCTGTACGTTCCATACATTTATTGAAACGCTCACGCACTCTCTCGGGCAGTTTCTCCATCTCTCCGATAACGGAAAAACGTATATTGTTTTTAATAAATATCTCCTCTTCCATAGAATCGAAAAGCAGCACCATCAATGCAGCGACCTCGTCGGCAGGACGGTTCCAATTCTCTGTTGAAAATGTGTAGAGAGTGAGATAGCGCACGCCAAGTTCCACTGCATCCTCGGCAATGCGACGAACCACAGCCGCGCCTGCCTGATGTCCGTCGGTGCGTTTGAGGCCATGCTGCTGCGCCCAACGTCCGTTACCATCCATTATTATCGCAATGTGTTCGGGAACACGCTCTCTATCAATCAATTCTAAATAATTCATTGTATATCAATTATTACATTTTCTATATTTCGGCATTATGTCATATGTAAGAAAGAGGGCAAAGAAAGAATATGAGTCTTTATTCTTCATGCCACTGCTTTTTATTCCCAGCGGGTCGTTGAGGGTGGGAGTCGTTCTTTCGCTGACGTCGAGCTTGTCGCTCATGCTGAAACGAAAAGAAAGCTCACAGCCTGCATTCAGACGCTCGGCTATCTTGTATTTCACTCCTACGCCTATCGGGAAGTTCAGAGTAAAGACATTGTCCACAGGCTTGCCTGCAAAGGTAAAACCCATTCCTCCAAAGATGTAAGGCGTCAAACGATAGAGACGCTTGTAGCCGCCACCGGCGCCGTAGGGAAAAAAGTTGTACTCGAACTGTGCGCCCAAGTCGTACAGTGTGCGCGAAAACTCAATATCCTCGTTACCGGGGATATGATACTCGCTGCCTTTAGTGGTACCCGATATTCCCGCTGCCACCAGATTACCCTTTATGGCCATACGGGGATTGAGGTTGTAACGTGCCACCACTCCTCCCATTGCCGAGAGGTCTTTGAAAAGTCCTGTGTAGTTGGCATCACCAAGATAGAAGCTGCCTCCAAGAGCACCACCAAGCTCCATCTTGTATTCCAATCCTTGTGCGCGCAAAAATGCGGGAGTTGTCATCAACCCCACCAAAAACAGATATTTCAGCACGCAAGCTCTCATAATTGTATTTAAATGTCGAGTTTGTTCATACGACCACGCCATATTGCGCCATTCTCGCCACACACTACCATCCATATATTGTTGTCGTCATCGACAAACGCTGCAAACGGTGCATTAACGCCTGCAAGTTCGGCGGGCAGCGACGGGCCATTCTCACCGGCGGGTTCCCATGTGAGGCCATTGTCACGTGAAACATATATCGTACTCAAAGATGCCACCTCGACACCACCAACCATTCCGCGACCGCCAATGGCATACAGTCTGTCGTCGTAGGGGAATGCCACCAACGACTCGAGCGCAGGGCACAGTTTGGTATTATACGACGAAGGAGCATAGTATACCCACTTTTTCTCGGATGATAATCGACTCCACACCTGTGGCTGTGCCTGTACACCCTGCGAAGCACGACCTACAAGCACATATCTGTTGATGTTCAGGTTGGTACGCAAGGGTGATGCGATTGAAGAGACATCGTACAAGGGGAAATTGGCTGAAAGAGGCTGAACATACGTAAAGCCTTGAGAAAAGTCGCTTGTACATGCCAACGAGTCGTTCGCCACCGCCCACACTGTATTATCCTTGTCCGAAGCGGCAAAAAGCGTTGTTACGGTAGCATTGCAAGGAATGTTTGTCCATGACTCGCCATCGGCCGAAGTGTATATTTTGCCCTCGGCTACAATGTAGAAGTTTCCTGCATACTGTACCAGCGAGTTCGTATTGGGCGATTGCGGAAGCCCTGCGACATCTTTGCTGCTCCACGAAGCTACGTTTGCAATAGGCGCAACGGAAAGAGTCATATTGTCCTCGGCATCACAACCGAAAAGGAAGAGATTGTCATCCTTGGCCAACAGACGCACATTAGCACTTGACGAAGCAGGGTTGGCAGACATCTTGTTCCAATAGAGCTGGTTGGGATCTAATGTGTGAACGTTGAGCGAAACTTTGTACTCCTGTGAATTGGTTCCGTCGGTGGAAGCCACAAGTATTTTCAAGGGGGTGGTAAAGTCGAAAGAGTCGGACTCTACCATAAGTTCGTAACGTTTCAAACTATCCACATAGATATATGCAATTCCGTCGCAGGATATTTTGGTCGCCACTCTTTTCACATTGGTGCCTACGGGTAATGAGTCTACATTGTATGCCTCGTATGTGTTCATGTTCACTGTAAAGGGATAGAACTCACCCTTCACAGTCTTGGTGACAATACTGTCATTTCCATCGGAACCCTTTACGGTGCTCTTAGTTATAATATCGCCGATAGTCACCGAGCGCAATATTGCATAGGGGGTATATTCTTCGGAGAGTACGCCGTCGCTATCGAGACACGAGGTAAAAACCGTCATTGCTGTGAGAGCGGCAAGGCATAAATAAAATATCTTTTTCATACGTCAGCTATTGTGTGTTTTTAAGAAACTGCAAAACGCGACACGCGCTTTCTGTTTCGGGTACTTATCAATCTACAAAAATAAGAACATTTTTTGGGATGAATGTAAAAGATTCTCTTATTTATGGTTTTTTAGGACTAAAAAACCATAAATTACCTTTTTATGCACTCTACGGCATTGCCAAAGCATTGATATTTCTCTTTTTTGAGGCCTTGAGGCAACTGCGGAGCCGAGACACCGTCATGCAAAAAAAGTGAGTTGTTTGTCTCAATGCGCATTTCGTCCCACATCGAGGCATCGATGAAACTCTGCAATATTTTTCGACCACCCTCGACCAGCAACGAGCCTATCTTATTTTCGTACAGATGAGCCAGGATTTGAGGAATGATATCCGTAGAAAAATCGAGCTGCACCTGAGAGACATTTTCCGGGAATTTACCCTGATGAACATTTTGTGTATACACCACGGTAGGTGCTTCGGGCGAAAAGAGTCGCAAGCCGGCCGGCAGTGTACCTTCGCGGTCTACTACAAGACGTAGAGGAGTGCGACCTGCCCAATGGCGCAAGGTCAATGAGGGGTTGTCGAGCAGCGCGGTGCAACGCCCCACAAGTATCGCATCGTGAGTGGAACGTAACTTGTGTACGGCCATCATTGAGGCGGAATTGGATATTTGTTGTGCCTCACCACCCTGACGCGAAGCATCGATGAAGCCGTCGGCCGATTGTGCCCATTTGAGTGTGATAAAGGGACGTTTTTTGCCATGATAGGTAAAGAAAAACTTGTTGAGAGCGAAGGCCTCTTTTTCATACACCCCCACCCGCACATCTATTCCCGCAGCACGCATGCGCTCTATTCCTCGACCACTTACCATGCTGTTGTTGTCGACTGTGGCGATGACCACACGAGGTATGCCACTGTTTATTATGAGGTCGGCACAAGGTGGAGTCTTTCCATAGTGAGAACAGGGTTCGAGGCTGACATAAATGGTGGAGCGCACAAGCAGAGAGGTGTCGTGCACCGAGCGCACAGCGTTCACCTCGGCATGTGGTTCACCGCAACGTATGTGATAACCCTCGCCTATTATTTTCCCGTCGCACACGATGACTGCGCCCACCATCGGATTGGGCGATGTGCTTCCTATGCCGTTACGCGCAAGTTGCAGGCAGCGCGAAATATATTTTTTATCTTCGGCGGTAAAAACCGTTTCGTTAATCTCTTTTTCCATAATGCATCTGCAAATTAACGAAAAAGTCGGAGCACGACAAAATGAAGAGGAAAAAGTTTACACAAACTTACAAAGAAATGGCTCGGAATAGGTGCTATTCACAATGCAACGTCACAAATACAATGTCGCTCGGGGCACAAAAGCGTATCTTCTTGCGTGACGTACCCAGACCGTTGGATGTCACCACCGGCACCCCGTTGTCGGTAAAATTCAGCCCCGAGAGGAAACGTCTGCCATAACGGGAATTTGTCTCGGGAGCATATAATCCCAGCAATGTTACCTGTCCGCCATGCGTGTGACCCGAGAGTGTCAAGGAGACATTCTCCACTGCCGCATCCTGAGCATAGTCGGGTGTGTGGACAAGCAACACTGTAAAACCCGCATCGGCATGCTGTTGCAACCACGAGAGCTGTGCCTTACCATTATAGTCGCACACACCGAAAAGATATATTTGCGAGCCACCCACACGCAACGTATCGGCCGCATCGACTAGCAGCTTTATTCCGTTACGTTGCATACTTTCGCGCAACGCATCGGCACGCTTAAAATCGTGATTACCAAGAACTGCATACTTACCACCGGGAACATTGCAACCTCCCAACGCCTCGAAAAGTTCATCGGCACAGACATCGGCTGTAACGTAGTCGCCACCGAGCATCAATGCGTCGGGCGAGAGATCATTGATGGCGCGCACCACATTGGCAAGTCTCTTGCGGGTGAATTTACTTGGATAGTGAGTATCGGAGAGAAAAGCGATGGTAAAACCGTCGAACTCCTGCGGCAGACGAGCATCGCAAATATCGTAGCGGCGTATGCGCCCCACCCCCTGATAACGCGACAATGTTGCACACGACTCAAAGAGCAATGAGAGCAAAAGGGTGAGACACAAGCCCACCCTATTCCAAGAAACTATTGATATTTTTTTATTTTTCAATGAGAACAACTGCATAGGCCGAGATACCCTCCATGCGTCCTTCAAATCCGAGTTTTTCGGTTGTTGTAGCCTTTATCGACACTGCATCCTCGTCAACACCCAACACCTGTGCAAGCACGCTGCGCATTTGGGGGATGTGAGGGTTCAGACGTGGCTTCTGCGCTGCTATTGTAGCATCGATATTGCCCAGCTTGTAACCCTTTTCGTTTAACAGTTCGTTGGTGCGACGCAACAATATCTTGCTGTCGATACCCAAGAACTCATCGGAGGTATCGGGGAACTGATGACCTATATCTCCCAAATTGGCAGCACCAAGCATCGCATCGCAAATTGCATGTATCAACACATCTGCATCGGAGTGACCATCAAGACCATACTCATAGGGTATCTTCACTCCGCCCATCCATAAATCACGATTCTCCACCAGGCGGTGAACATCGTATCCGAATCCAACTCTTATCATAATTGACGCAATCTAAATTATCTGCGGCCCAACAAATCTCTGATACCGTCCATGTCGAACGACAATGTGAAACGCAGTGTCTGGTCGAGGGGGTTGCTCTGCGCCGCCGAAATAAGGTAGGCAGCATCGAGCGAAAAGACATTCATCTTGAATCCCGCGCCGAGAGTGTAATATTTTCTATTTCCTTTGTATTCATTCTCGTAGTGGTAGCCGCCACGCAGAGAGAATTGATTATTATAGCAATACTCCACGCCGATACCGCCGTATATCTCCTTGAGCTCTTCACTGAAACCACCGGGAGCATCGGAGAAGGATTTGAATATTCCCGAAATGGGAGAAATATCGTTGTAGCCTGTCGTCTCGAGCCATGTTTGATACTCGGAGTATCGGCTGTTATCGTCGCTGGGATAGCCCTCTTCTTCGAGGAACTGCGAGTATGTGGGGCGTGTGGGCACCAGCAGTTTGTTGAGGTCGGCGCTGAAAGAGATGGTATTATACTCGTCGATGGGCACCAGCAACGACGCTCCCAAACGCAAGTTAGTGGGGATAAATTGGTTAGTGGAACCACCATCGTAAGAAATCTTGCTACCGATGTTAGAGACATTCATACCCAAGCCCAGCATACATTCTCTGTTACCCAAGATGATATAGTTGTTGTAGTACATCGCCACGTCTGCTGCAAAAGCACTACCGGCAGTAACATCCTCTTCGTAGTTGTATTGCAGGTCGGAGTAGATGAAACGCAGTGCCACCGCAGCCGAGAAGGTCTCGGAGAGCATGCGCGAGTAAGCAACGTCGAGCGCAAGCTCATAGGGCTTAATGGTGTACTCCTGGGCAATAACCTCACCAAGTGAGAAGTATGTAAGCGAAGAGCTTATCGCAGAGTAGTCGCCTATGCGATAGAAACCTGTAACGTATGCAAGATCAATATCCTTTACCAACTGGCGCAACCAGGGGGTATAGGAGAGCGACACACCGGCACGAGCAATATTGAAGGGGTATTTTGCAGGGTTCCAATATTGCGAGTTCACATCGGGGTCGGTAGCGGCACCCACGTCACCCATAGCACCTGCACGCGCGTCGGGAGCGATGGAGAGAGAGGTTACACCTGTATATACAGGGTTGAAAATATCTTTTTGAGCCGAAACGGGCAGCATCAGCATGAGCCCGAGCAGTGTTAGAAGTGTTTTATTTCTTATCATTGTTTTTATCTTTATGTTCTTATAAAACCCGAAAAATGGTTATTTATTGTTCATGATGACAATTTTTCTCGTTTTTGTCTGCTGCGAACTACCTGCCGAGGAAATTTTTGCACGGTAGAGATAGACACCTGTGGGAATGGGTTGCCCGCCTGCGGCGGCTGCGTTCCAAGTGTAGGTATATGTTGTTCCGTCACAAACAGCAGTCTCACTGTTGCTCCACAATATGCGACCCTGGAAATCGAACAGTTCGATAGTCACATCCATTTCGCTTTGCGGACGGTCGTGGGTGAGAATAAACGTAACCGCCTCGCCACGATGCACAGGGTTGGGTGTTGCCTGAAGTTCCACAAAGTCGGGAGCAAGGTCGGGAACAACCGTAAAGTTCACTGTGGCTGTTGAGGAGTTGTTCAGCAAGTCCCATGCGCGCAACAACAATGTATGCTCACCGGCCGGCAACGATGGAAGTGCAAAAACTATGCGCCCCGAGGTGTAGTCGCCCACCGAAGAGACAAAAGAGCTGTTGAGATTGAAAGTGTAATCGGCATCATTATCGACTATGGCTACAACATCGTGTCCTATGCCCGACCCTACGGTGTTTATTCCGTCGGCGTCGCTCAGCTCCACAACCATGCAGGGCGTTGCGTTCACCTCGTCTCCGTCGCGGAATGTGGGAGTGTTAAGGTATATTTTTATCTCAGGGCCTTTTTTGTCATCGGAAATATCGGGAGAGGTGCCGCCGATGATAAAATCGCCGTAACGACCTTGTGCCGAGTTTTTACCGTCGTGAGTGACGGCATAGAGGCTAAGCAGACCCTTTTCGTCGCTGTAACTTATATCCATGGGCACAGGAATGGTGAGCGAGAAGTTGCCATCCACAACCGAGTCACTGCCCGAGTAGAGCTTGCTCTTGTGAGCGTGATAGGTGTATGCTCCAAGCCCTGTATTATCCTTAGTGACAATCTCTTGCTCGTAGTCGAACATCGTGGGCATCACCACTCCGTTGAAATTATCGGCCTTCGAACCATTGCCGTCTTTTATGTGTCCCTCGATGGTAATCTTGCCACCGGCGCTTGCCACTGCCTGCTCGCCACCCTCTTTACCTGCAAAACGGTCGATGACAACTTCGTACTCGGGCACCTTCAGACGCAGTGCAGGGTCGCCCAGCAGTATGTATTGCAGTTTGTTCTCCGAGAGGTCGGAACCGCCGGAGATAAGATTAACCTTTGCCTTGCGCACTGCATCGCCAATAGCCGTAGCACGACCATTTTCGTCGCGACGGAGCACATTTTGCATAAACTGACGGTTGATAAGTGAGTTATGCGACTGATACACTGTGCGTGTGGTGGTAAACATAGCCACTGCCGCACCCACAGGGTTGAGGATAGCCTCCTCGCCCAACGAGCCGTCGGCAAGGTCAAAGGGAGATATGTCGCACGATGCCGTCACCCACAGTGGCAGACGCGGCGAGGTGCATTCGGCCATATCCGATGCTCTCCACGCCATTTCGTGCGAGAGGAGGTTGGGACTGCCATGGCCCGAATAGTTTACAATGAGCGCACCCTCGTCGAGATGCTCTTTTATAGCGGTTGTCACTGCCGGATAGCTGTTGCCCGTTGCAAGCGCCACAAGGGGATAGTCGTCCCAATATATGCGTCGCAACATGAATGACGGGAAGTTGCTCTCTACTAACGAAGCTATATTCTCGGCGTCGCGCATGTGTGAGTTGGGGTTTGTGGGGTCGCCATCGTCGGCAAGCAACACAATATTGTTCTGCCATGCACCGGCGTCGGTATTGGCGGCATAATTAATTATCTTATCCACCACCGGGGTAAGCTCGGCAAGGTTCTTTGCGGGAATGCGACCTACTGCAATGTCGGGCTTGTCGTTGTGGTGCGAGCTGCCCTCACCATCATCGAGATAAGCGAAATAGTCTTCGAGCACATAGGAAGAGACAGTGCTGACAGAGTTCTGCGACTGGTAGCAGAGCAGCAACTCATCCTGACGATATTTTTTATTGGTTATCAGTCTGTTGTCGGCAAAGGCATCGCCCATGAGCAACAGATATTTCGGTGCTTCGGTGGCGTTTGCCGCACGGTCGTAGAACATCTTCATGAAACGACGATAGGCCGTTGCATCGGGAGTACCCGACGAAAATTCATTGAACACCTGCTCGGCTGTAACCACAGCCACTGTAAGCGAGTCGTACTCGCGGTGCATTTGTGCAAGACGCTCGGCCTGTGCCACAAACTGTCCGTTGGAGGGAACGATTATGACCATATCTGTCTGCCCCAGAGAGTGCAGGTTCTGATTGGGTACTGTGCCCACAACCTCTACCGATGGAAAGACGGCATTGACATCTACGGCGACATACTCTTCGTTGTGCGAACCGGGAGCCACCACTGTGTAGTAACCGTCGGAATGAGTACCTGCATATTCGGTAATTTCGGAAGGCGTTGTTACACGCCACACCTTGACACCATCCTTTTCGGTAGCTATCTTGAAATTGGCATTGCCACTGTATGACGAGCCTCGGAAATTGGTGTGTGAGCCGTACAATGCAAGATTGCGGGTATAGTTTATACATATATAATCGAGAAAACCGTTCACAGAGTTGAGGTTCACATTGTGCTTGAGCGAGACGGTGACATCTTCGCCTATTCCGTCGGTGGTTGTGTAGCTGCCCGATGCTATTTTGCCTTTTTCGATGGACGTAGCCGCAGCGACTGACAATACACCTACCTGTTTTTCATTCACATGCACACTGACTGTGCTTGCATTGGTAGCGTTGCTGCCAAAGGAGAGTGTCACGCGCGCACGCAACGGCGTTGCACCCGGCAAAGAGAATTTATAATGCTTTGTGCGCCCCGACGAGTAGTCGTTTCCATCGAGCAACACACGACCAAACGTACATAGAGAGTACTCCTCTTTTTCGTATAGAGCGTAGTCGGGGAAGGTTGTATATGTGAGAATGGGCGAGGCGGCGGCTGGGGCGACGGGAAAATCCATAGGTTCTTCACCCTCTGTCTGATTGAGGAAGTAGTAGCTATACTGCGAATAGCAGTTCTGCTCGTGTACATAGGTATTTGACGCCTTGTCGTATTTCCACTTTATCGTTCCGTTGGCATAAAAAAGCAGATTGCCATTATTGTTGCGCCAAAGGGGGACCTCGTGCAAGTCATCACTTATCGCAGCTATATTTGTCTCGGGCTGTATGTGACCACCACAGCCGAAGAGACGTACCTTCGAGGGGTCGCTGAAACCCATTCTTGCAAGTTCGCTCTTTGTAATTTTATATACACCCTGCTGCGGAACGCGTATCTTCACCCATTTACCGGTTGCAAGCACCGAGTTTTCGGAGAAATTTGCAGCGGAGCGTGTCGAGGGGAGCTGCATGCTGCGAGCAAGCGACTTTTCATCGACACTCTTTTTTACAACCAATTTAAAGGAGTTTATTTTTTGGTAACGACCATCGAGAAAGACAATGGGAATAAATTCCACGTCGAGTACACCCTGCTTGGCCGACACTCCCACCGACGTATTCATCACAGGCCACTCGGGCAGCGTGTCTGCAAGTTGGTCTATGCGATAGCGCGCAAGCTCGCCGGCAGTCATGGGAACGAACTCGGGATATTCAATATCGGCACTGTATCGGAAACAGCCAAAATCTTCGTCGAGGTTTACGGAACAACGGTAGCGCGGGAGAAGGGTATCACGTGCAAAAGCCTCCCAATCGACATCGGTAAATGTCTGCGCCGTTGCATGGATGGCACCCTGCAACAGTATAAGTATCAAGAGTATTATTCCGTTTCTGTTCATAGAATTATCTTACATAAAAATCGAGCACCTTCTCGCCCTGCAAGAATCCTTGCAAATGGTTGTCTATGGCCACTGCCCCCACACCCGCCGGAGTTCCGGTGAAAATAAGGTCGCCGGTGCGGAGCGTACAATATTTGCTCACATAGTTTACAATTTCGTCTATCGAGAAGAGCATATTGCTGCTGTTGCTGCTCTGCACTGTCTGTCCGTCGATGTCGAGATGAAAAGAGAGATTCGAGACATCAAGCCCCTCGGTAGGGATAAATTCGCCAAGTGTGGCAGCACCGTCAAAGCCCTTGCTCAGTTCCCAGGGCGCACCTTCGGCAATAAGTTTGCGTTGCCAATCGCGAGCTGTGAAATCTATTCCCACTGTCACAGCATCGTAGTAACGATGGGCAAACCTTGTGGGAATATTCTTGCCCAGATTGCTTATGCGCACAACAATTTCGGCCTCATATTCCACACGTCCCAAAAAGTCGGGCAGAAAGAAGGGCTTGCCGTTCTTTAATATTGCCGAGTCGGGTTTCATGAATATCATGGGAACCTCGGGACGCTTCACAGTTCCGTCAAACTCGAACGCGTGGTCGGCGTAATTTTTACCTACTGCTATAATTTTCATTTTCCTGTCTCTTTTTTAATTGTTTCGGCCTCGTCCATACTGTCCAAACGGTTGAACATAAGCGAAAGATGGGCATACAACGAAGTGTTCTGCACCACAATATCATCGGGGACACGTATGCGCAGCGGAGTAAAGTTCCAGATGGCCTTTATACCCCACACCACCATTCTGTCGGCAACCTCTTGGGCATTGTGGATGGGCACTGTGAGGATGCCTATCTTCACTTTGTGACGACGCATCTCTTTTTCGAGGTCGTTTATGTGGCACACGGGAATACCGGCGATGCTGTGCCCCACGAGTCGGGGGTTGGCATCGAACGCCGCTACAATCTCGAGACCGAACTGATGCAGACCGCCGTCGTTGAGAAGCGCGCTACCCAAACGGCCTGCGCCGAAGAGGAAAGCCTTGTGCATGGAGTTGAAGCCGAGGAAAGTTTCGAGCACCTCGAGTAGGTTGTCTATATCATAACCCACGCGAGTGCGACCCACGACATCCACAAAAGAGAGATCTTTTGCTATCTGCGACGCCACGATATTGGTCTCTTTGGAAAGACGTGTGGAAGAAACATATGTCTCGCCACGCGCTTTCAGCAGGCGGCACACAGAGAGATACCAGGGCAGACGACGCAGCGTAGGCTCGGGAACTTTATCTATTTTTGTCGAATCCATCGAATATTTTCAAAAAAACTTTCTAAATGAAACTATTTTTGATTTATTTTGCAAAACTGTAATGCACACAGAGTGCATACCCCCTGTTTTTTATAAGTCAAAAACAATTTCTTAAAATAATAACGTAACAAAAGTAAGGTTATTTTGCGAGTATTAGAAATTTATAAAGAAAAGATTGTACCTTTGAGGCGATAATTACGTTTATTTTACCGAAATGAAAAAGAACGATTGGAAAGACAGGCTGAATGTCGTGTACTCTACCAACCCCGATTTTTCGTATGATACGGGGGAAAATGACGAGTCGGAGACTCTGCCGAAGAACGCACAAAAGTTGCGCGTGCGCATCGAGAAGAACCATCGCGGAGGCAAGACAGTCACCATTGTCAGCGGATTCACAGGCAGCGAGGCCGACCTTAAGGAGCTGGGCAAGCTGCTAAAGACAAAATGCGGAGTGGGTGGCAGTGCCAAAGATGGCGAGCTTCTCATCCAGGGTGAGTTCAAGGAGAAGGTGGTGGAACTGCTCAAAAAAAAGGGGTACACCCAAGCAAAATAGAAAAATATGTTTAACATCTAAATACTTACAATTATGACAAATAAATCTGCTTTGATACTTGCAGCGGAGCTGCTGAAGATAAAGGCTGTAAAATTGCAGCCCGAGCAACCTTTCACATGGGCATCAGGCTGGAAATCGCCTTTCTACTGTGACAACAGAAAGACTCTCTCGTTCCCCGAATTGCGCACACGCGTGAAGTTGGGTCTTGCCAGCCTCATCCTTGAAGAGTTCCCCGAAGCAGACATCGTTGCAGGCGTTGCAACAGGTGCCATTGCACAGGGTGCATTGGTAGCCGAGGAGTTGGGCAAACCCTTCGTATATGTTCGCCCCAAAGCTAAAGACCACGGAATGGGCAACCAGATTGAAGGTGACGTTCAGCCCGGTGCAAAGGTTGTTGTTGTTGAAGACCTTGTATCAACAGGTATGAGCAGCCTTAAGGCTGTTGACGCATTGCGTGCAGCAGGCGTTGAGGTTGTGGGCATGGTAGCATCGTTCACATATGGTTTCAACGTTGCCGAGGAAGCATTTGCAAATGCAGGCGTAAAGCTCATCACACTCACCAACTACGAGGCTGTGCTTGAGGCAGCAAAAGCAACAGGTTACATCACCGAAGAGGTAATGCCCACACTGCGCGAATGGCGTGCAAATCCCTCGGAGTGGAGAAATGACTTAAAATAAGCACTATGGCTCAATACGAAAGCAGTACATTCAGCATACCCTACTCACAAGAGAAAGTGTATGCAAAGTTGGAAGACCTCAACAACCTCGAAGCACTGAAGAGCAGACTGCCCGAGGACAAGGTGAAGGAGTTTACCTTCGACCGCGACAGCGTTACAGCCGACGTTCCCCCTATGGGTAAGGTTACCCTGAGAGTGGTAGAACGCGAAGCACCCAAATGCGTGAAGTTCGCAGCCGACAACTCTCCCCTGCCCTTTAACATGTGGATACAGGTGGTACCTAACGGCGAAGAGGCATCGAAGATGCGCGTTGTTGTGAAGGCCGAGATTAACTTCATGCTCAAAGGCATGATAGAGAAGCCACTGAAAAACGCTCTCGAAAAGATAGGCGAGGTGCTATCAAAAATCCCATACTAACAAAAAAGATTATAGAAGATGGCAAAGAAATTGTGGGAGAAAAACACAACCGTCAATCCCGAAATAGAGCGTTTCACCGTCGGCCGCGACATTGAAATGGATTTATACCTTGCCCCCTACGACGTGCTTGGCTCGATAGCTCACAGCACCATGTTGCAGAGCATCGACCTGCTCACCGAGGAAGAGATGAACGACCTGCACCGCGAACTTCGCGAGATTTATGCAATAGCCGAGAATGGCGACTTTGTAATAGAAGAGGGCGTGGAGGATGTACACTCACAGGTGGAGCTGATGCTCACACGCAAGCTGGGCGACACAGGAAAGAAGATACACAGCGGCCGTTCGCGTAACGACCAGGTGCTTGTGGACCTGAAACTCTACACACGTAACGAGCTTAAGGAGGTGTGCAAGGGAGTGAAAGGACTGTTCGACGCACTTATTGCGCAGAGCAACAGGTACAAAAATGTACTGATGCCCGGCTACACACACCTGCAAGTGGCAATGCCCTCGTCGTTCGGACTGTGGTTCGGAGCATACGCCGAAGGACTCACCGACGACATGCTATTCTTGCAGGCAGCATACAAGATGTGCAACCGCAACCCGTTGGGCTCGGCAGCCGGATATGGCTCGTCGTTCCCCTTGAACCGCACAATGACCACCGAACTGTTGGGATTCGACAGCATGAACTACAACGTTGTATATGCACAGATGGGTCGTGGCAAAAGCGAGAGAAATGTAGCATACGCCCTCGCGAGCGTTGCCGGCACATTGGCGAAACTCGCCTTCGACGCCTGCATGTTCAACTCGCAAAACTTCGGATTCGTGAAACTGCCGGTGGAGTGTACCACAGGCTCAAGCATCATGCCGCACAAGAAGAACCCCGACGTATTCGAGCTTCTGCGTGCAAAATGCAACCGTCTGCAAGCACTGCCAACAGACATCATCATGATAATGAACAACCTGCCAAGCGGTTACTTCCGCGACCTGCAGATAATAAAAGAGTTGTTCATTCCCGCAGTGAACGAGCTTAAGGAGTGCATAAAGATGGCAACATACATTGTCAGCCGCATGGAGGTGAACGAGAATATCCTCGACGATGCACGCTACGACGCAATGTTCAGTGTGGAGGAGGTGAACCGTCTGGCAAGTGCAGGCATGCCCTTCCGCGACGCATACAAGAAGGTGGGTCTCGACATTGAGGCAGGCACATTCGTACCCGACAAGAACATAGCCCACACACACGAGGGCAGCATAGGCAACCTGTGCAACGACCGCATAGAGGAGCTTATGGAGAAAATCTACGGAGAGTTCGGCTTCGAGAAGGCCGAGAAGGCCGAGCGCGCACTGCTAAAGAGATAACACTCGTAGCACACTATAATAGAATTAACGGTAAAGACAGACACAATATAGAGCTGTTTTTGCCGTTAATTTATTGAACAACACGAACCGAAAAAGATGAAAAGAATATTCACACTGCTCACACTGATGGTGGGGGTGACATTTGCCTCGTGCGACATCGAAAGCCTAACACCGGGCTTTCAGGTCTATTTCTCTTGCGACATGGAGAGAGAGGAATTCAGAAACATAAGTACACCCGGACATTTCATCACAGTAAAGCACACAAGCGACCACAAAGGCTACGAAGTGACCTACGAAAGTGGCGCAAATATAAAGACCAAGACCATATACCCTACGGGTACAGAGATACACACACCCTATCATTTAGGCCTCGGCGGACTGATTATAGGCACATTAAGCAACGGCAATATATGTATATATGACTGGGCATGCCCCAAATGCGAGATTGCACGTCACAAACTAAAGCTTGCATACGACGGCACAGGACACGCCACATGCCCCAAATGCCACAATGTGTACGACCTTAACATAGGAATATCTATAAAGGATAAAAGCCGCGCCTTGTGGCAATATAAAACATATAGCGTTGTCGGCACAAGGTTTGAGGTAATAAATTAGAAAAACATTCTTTGAATAATAAAAAAAAGCACTATCTTTGCAACGCTGTTGCGAAAATAGGCTGCACTCGTTGCAAATGAAAATAAATTTTCATTCACTCGTTAGCACTATCTTTGTAACGCTGTTGCGAAAATAGGCTGCACTCGTTGCAAATGAAAATAAATTTTCATTCACTCGTTGGCACTATCTTTGTAACGCTGTTGCGAAAATAGGCTGCACTCGTTGCAAATGAAACAGCAAAGAAGGAAAAGAGTTTCCGACTACAAATTACAAATATAAGGTTGCTCGAATGGTGGAATGGTAGACACGAGGGACTTAAAATCCCTTGGCCATCGCGGCTGTGCGGGTTCGAGTCCCGCTTCGAGTACGAAGAAAAATCGCAAGTAGTTAATTATTAGCCGCTTGCGATTTTCTTTTTGTGTAATTGCACCACATTTGCACCACTGGATAGATAAATTCAAACTTAAAGCATTCT
>JAZRFE010000030.1:0-9790 GCA_045661205.1 Bacteroidaceae bacterium
AAAACCCCCCACCACCCCAAAGAAATAACATAGTTTACAAATAAAACAGTCGGCGCGGTTGCTTTTGCAACCGTTCCGACCGTTTTATATTAAAAAGAATCAAATAAAAGGCGTCAATAAATTGGCGAACCAGCCACTCACTTTTTTCCACATAGGAATCTTTTTCCACACCTCGCGCGTCAGTTTATAACTCTCGCGCTTGTCGGCATTGTAAAGCTCCAGCATTTTGGCAGTCGCGCCCTCGTCGAAAATAAAAAGATTATCCTCATAGTCGTAGAAAAGACTGCGACTGTTCAAGTTGGTAGAGCCAACTGTGCAGAACTTATCGTCGATGCTCATTATCTTCGAGTGGTTGAAACCACCGCTGTACAGATAGACATCGGCACCCAACTTTGCAAGCTTGTAACTCACATAGTAAGCGCCATCGGGAGTAAAGGGAATATCCGATTTTTCAGAAATCATAATCTCCACCTTCACACCGTCGGCAACAGCCTTCTTCAACGCCTTGCGAATGATGGGAGTAGGCACAAAATAGGGGTTTATAAGCTGCACCTTCTCTTTCGCAGCATTTATGGCGTTGGCATAAACACGACGCATCTGCTTGGGGTTCTTTCCCGGCCAACGATCCACAACGGCAATATCCACATTACCGGCACTGCCGCTACGCGATGGGTAATACTTTGCACCTGCGATATTTTGCTTAGTCTCGCGGTTCCACATGGCAAGGAAAATATCCTGCAATTTGGCAACACTCTCTCCCTCGACCCTTGCGTGCATGTCGCGCCATTTGCCTATGCCTTCGAGACCATCGACATAATAGTCGGCAACATTTATTCCACCTGTGTAGCCTACCTTGCCATCGATAACAACAATCTTTCGGTGGTCGCGGGCAAAGGCATAATCTATCCAGGGGAAACTCATGGGGTCGAACTTCACTATCTCTATTCCTTTTGAACGGATGTTGTTCAGATGGCGTTTCTTCAACGGACGGTTGTTCGAGGAGTTTCCAAAGGCATCGAACAGCGCGCGCACCTCCACTCCCTCGGCAGCTTTTTGAGCAAGCAACGAAATGAGAATTTCGTTTAACGAATCGTTTCTGAAGTTGAAATATTCAAGGTGTATGTGGCTTTTGGCATTGCGTACATCCTCGAAAAGACGGGGAAACTTCTCTTGTCCGCCATTCAGGAACTCCACACTGTTCTTGTCGGTAACAGCTATATTCTCGCTTTTGAGATAGGCGACAAGAGCCGAATCGGAACGCTGATAATCGGCACGTTCAAGTGGTGCGAAACTGCGGCACGAAGTAATAATTCCCAACAAAAGGAGTAAGACAATCTTATATTGTGCTGACATTTTTCTATTATTCAATTCCAAAAGTCAATATCAAAATTTCATTAATCGACTGCGAAGGTACAAAAAAAAGAGAATAGCTCACCCACAATGAACAGCTTTTAAGAAAAAACATACATAATTAAATTATTACGCTTGCACAAAAATGGAATTATCCCTAATTTTGCAAACTCATTGAAAGCCCGACCACTGCGGGCAAAACATACAAACACATAAACATTTACAGACTGTGGATATTTTTCAGATAATAAGAACATTTATAGAAAGCACATTCGACAACCTTAACATCTGGGTGCAAGAGATTAACAATGTATTGTGGGGCTGGCCCATGCTCACCATATTGCTGGGCACACACCTCTACCTGACGCTGCGATTGCGTTTCCCCCAAAAGCACCTGTTCAAAGCCATAAAAATATCGGTGACAAAAGACAAAGGTTCCGATGGCGAAGTGAGCCAATTTGCAGCCCTGGCAACATCGTTGGCAGGAGCCATTGGCACAGGTAACATTGTGGGTGTAGCAACAGCGGTGCTGTTGGGAGGCCCCGGAGCTGTACTGTGGTGCTGGCTGACAGGTTTTTTGGGCATGGCGACAAAATATACCGAAGGACTGCTAGCCATTAAATACAGAGTAAAGCGACGCAACGGAAAAATCGCCGGCGGCCCCATGTATGTGCTGCAACGCGGACTTAACAAGCCCGTGCTTGCAGGCATCTTCTGCGTATTCACGCTGATAATGAGCTTCAGCGGCGGCAACTTCATACAAGGCAACGCCATCTCCGAGACTCTGAAGAACTCTTATAACATAGACCCCTACCTGACAGCAGCCATTCTCACAGCCCTTGTCGGAGCGGGTATTTTCTTTGGGCTTAAAGGCATTGCCACCGTATGCGAGAAACTTGTTCCGCTGATGGCGTTTGTATATGTTATCGGTTGCATAGTGTTGCTGTGCATCAATTTTGAATATATAGGCGAGGCGATTATACTTATTTTCAAATCGGCATTCAAGCCACAGGCAATAGGTGGCGGTGCAGTGGGAGGTCTGCTGGTATCGCTGCAATACGGTGTCAGTCGCGGACTCCTGTCGAATGAATCGGGCATGGGCTCGGCACCCATCATCGCCGCAGCAGCAAAGACCCGCAACCCTGTGCGTCAGGCACTCGTGTCATCTACATCGACATTTTGGGACACACTCGTAGTGTGTACCATCACAGGCATTGTCACCGTCAGCGCAATGCTCGCGCTGGGCATAAACAGCGCCGATGAATCGAGTGGCCTCATAATGCAAGATGCCTTCAGACAGATACCCGTTGTGGGACACCACCTGCTCACAGTGGCAATGTTCACATTTGCATTCAGCACCACCCTCGGATGGACATACTATGGCGAAAGAGCTGTTGAGTTTCTCATAGGCCACCGAAGCCGCCGAGCAACACACATATTCCGCACCTGCTGGGTACTCTCCACCTTCATTGGAGCCATCATGCCTCTGGAACTTGTGTGGAACATCGGCTCCACGGCAGCTATATTCATGGCACTGCCCAACCTTTTCTCACTGATAATGCTCACCGGGCTGGTGGTGAAGGAGACACGCCACTATCTGTGGGAGAACAGGCTCGACGAGACGTCAGACGAAGAAATTCCATCGCTGTAACGTCGAAGCATTGAACAAATATGCCCGATACCTTTTTATTTGAAAGATGAAAAAGATACTGCTTTTAATAATCCTTGCGCTGACCCTTTCTGCCTCGACAATGGCACAAAGAGTGGGTCTCGTCATGAGCGGCGGCGGAGCACGCGGCCTTGCACACATAGGAGTAATAAAAGCACTCGAAGAGAACAACATTCCCATCGACTACGTTGCCGGCACATCTATGGGAGCCATCATAGCCTCGCTCTACGCAATGGGCTACACACCCGAAGAGATGGAAGAGATTATCGCCTCGGAGAAGTTCAAGCGTTGGTACAGCGGCAAGATGAGCAAAGACGATATTTTCTATTTCAGACGCAACGAGGAGCGTCCCGACATTCTTAACCTGAGAATAGAGACCACTGACTCTGTGCGCGTAGTAATCCCCACCCCCAACCTCATCGACCCTACACAGATGAATCTGGGCTTCCTCGAAATATTCGCGGCAGGAAATGCCGCCTGCAAAAGCAATTTCGACAGCCTTTTGGTTCCATTCAGATGCGTGGCTTCGGATGTCTACAACAAGCAGCAGATTGTCTACTCACAGGGTGACCTGAGCGATGCAGTGCGCGCCTCCATGACCTTCCCCTTTGTATTCAAGCCCATAAAGAAAGACAGCGTACTTGTCTACGATGGCGGCATATACAATAATTTCCCGGCCGACGTGATGCAGCGCGACTTCAACCCCGACTTTATCATCGGCAGCGTTGTGAGTAAGAACCCGCCCATTCCCAAGGAGAGCGACCTCATGAGCCAGCTCGAGAACCTCATCATGGACAAGAGCAACTACTCCATCCCCGACTCCAATGGAATAGTTATAAACATGAAGCTCGACGAAATATCGCTGTTAGAATTTGACAAGCTGCAAAAACTCTCGGAGCTTGGCTACATGAAAACCAGCGAGATGATGGACAGCATCAAACAAAATGTCTCGCGACGCACCCACGCTGTGGAGCTTAAGGAAAAACGCAGCAAGTTCAAATCCAGAATGCCCGAAATGCGATTTAAACGCATAGAGATTACAGGCGTGCCCGCCGAAAAGCAGAAATACATACAAAACGAGTTCCACAAAGACGACAACGAAATATTCACCTTCGAAGAGTGCAGGAGTGCCTATTTCCGTCTGCTGACAGGCAATGTCATCGCCTCGATGACTCCCCACGCAAAATACAACGAGAAGGACAGCACATACACTCTATTCCTCGACGTGGAAATGCGCGAGCCGCTATCTCTGCGCGTGGGCGGAGCAATATCTACCGGTATCTCCAACCAGATATACTTCGGGGCGAACTATCGAGGACTCAAATACCAGATAAAAGAGTTCATACTCGACGGACAGGTGGGCAACGCATACAACAACATACAGCTGACCGGCCGACACGACTTCAACGTAGGCGTGCCCATGTCGATGCGCCTTACCCTCTCACATTCGCTCATCAACTACTACAACAAATACTACATGTTCGCCGAACAGAGCAACATAGTGCTCAACAGAGAGCGCGAGAGCTTCGCAAGACTGAAAATATCGCTACCTTTCCTCATGCGACAAAAGGCAGAGTTCGGCATCGGAATAGCAGATATCAAAGATGAATATATCCCCACGAGCAATCTCAACCTTGAAATGCCCAATCAGGACAGAAACAAGTTGAAACTGTTCGGAGGATTGATAAAATTCGAAGGCAACACCCTCGACACTAAAGCCTACCCCACAAACGGACTCTACGAATCGCTCATTGCCCAAGTGTTCACCGGACAAGAAAAATTTTACAGTTCCCAGGGAGGAGATATCAAAAAGCACAACCAATCGTGGTTGCAAATGAGCTACACACGCATTGGCTACTACAACATGAGCAAAAAATTCTCGTTGGGAACCTATCTGAAGGCATACTACTCTACCCGAGGTCTCGGCGAAACATACCAAGCCTCGATGATGCAGGCCGGAGCATTCACTCCCACCATGAACAGCCTGTTCAACTACAACCCCGCATACAGAGCCTATCAATATGGAGCAGTGGGATTGATGCCCATCTACAAGCTGAACGACATATTGCAGATACGTGGCGAGGTGTACGGATTCTTACCATACAGAACAATAAAAGAAGAAGCAGACGGAGGCTCGTACTATGCAAAGCCTCTGAGCGACATAAAATACATAGCCGAGCTTACCCTTGCATGCAAAATTTCATCACTCACCCTCGCTGCATGGGCCGACTATTACAGTTCACACCCCAACAGCGTAAAAGTCGGATTAACATTAGGTTGGTTCATGTTCAACGAACGATTCATTGAATAGCCACTCCCGCAGAGATAGAAAATTTAAACATTTTCTTCAAAAAAAAGGGCAAAATACTTTGTCAGGTAAAAATTTTGACGTACCTTTGCAACGCAAACGAAAAAACGGTCTCGTAGCTCAACTGAATAGAGCATCTGACTACGGATCAGAAGGTTACAGGTTTGAATCCTGTCGGGATCACAAAGGCCGCAGTTTTTCGACAAAAGCCCTTTCGTTTGCAAAATAAAACATGGGGTCTCGTAGCTCAACTGAATAGAGCATCTGACTACGGATCAGAAGGTTACAGGTTTGAATCCTGTCGGGATCACAAAAACTCAAGTCTTTAAGGCTTGAGTTTTTTTTATTTACCACCACTCTGTACAACAAAGAGAAACTCTCGCGTACCTTAATATATATAAAAAGAGAGTTTCGCATCAACACACCTAAAAGCAGGTAAATAAAGGTACTTTAACACTACTCACAGGGCTTTTTGTGCATTTTAAGTGTTAAAACGCACATTTTGCATGGCTAGAATGCACAAATACCCTACCTTTGTGCAGTCTTAAAAGAAAACAGTAATAATTTAAACTTAAAAAAATGAAAAAATTATTCACGACAATCTTCATGGCAGCCTTCGCGCTTACATCATTCGCAGGTGGCCTTCTCACAAACACTAACCAGCACGCGGCATTTGTTCGCAACCCTGCCCGTTTCGCAACTTTAGGTATCGACGGTGTTTACTTCAACCCTGCAGGAACAGCATTCCTTGAGGACGGATGGCACCTCTCTGCAAACTGGCAGATGATATGGCAGGATCGCGACGCTATCGACATGACAAGCAACAAGAAATACGAGGGTAACGTATATGTTCCCTGCATGCCCACAATCCTTGCAGCTTACAAGACAGGCGACTGGACATTCAGCGGTTTCTTCGGAATACCCGGCGGTGGCGGTAAAGCCGAGTTTGCAGATGGTCTTCCCAGCTTCAACAAACTTGCAAGCAATGCTGCAAGCGGCCTTCCCGGAAACTCTGAATTTACATCTACACAGTATGTATTCGCTTTACAGCTCGGCGCAGCATACAAAATCAACGACAACCTCTCTGTATTTGGTGGTGTTCGCGGAAACTATACTTCTGCTAACTACGAGGGTAACATAGGTGCTTCAATGCCCACAGCAAACGGCAACATGCCCGTATTCGGCATCGACCTCGACCTGGACCAGACAGGTATCGCATTTGCTCCCATCGTAGGTGTAGACTACAAAGTAGGTAACTTCAACTTCGCAGCAAAATATGAGTTCCGCGCTATTACAACAGTAGAGAACGAGACAAACACATTCGGCCTTTCACAGATGAATACAGCAACAGGCCAGATGGCTCAGATGGATCTTACCAACCCTGCAATCCTGCAAGCAGCTATGGCTTCAAGCCCCGCACTTGGCGCACTCAAAGGTTTTGCTGATGGCAACACACTCCGCAACGACGCTCCCGCAATGCTTGCACTCGCAGGTTCATGGCAGATTATCCCCCGCCTTCAGGTAATGGCTGGCTGGAACTACTACTTCGACAAAGACGCTAAGATTGAGTCACTCATGGGTGGTGACAACATGATGAAGCTCTCTCGCAACACATTCGAGTATCTCTTCGGTGCCGAGTACCAGTTGACAGAGAAGTTCCTTGTGAGCGCAGGTATCCAGTTCACCAACTTCGGTATCAACGACAACTACACAAGCGACCTCGCATTCACAAACGACTCATTCATGACAGGCGTTGGTGGCAAGTACAGCCTCACAGAGAAAGTTGATATCAACTTTGGTTACTGCTACGCAAACTACGCTCCCGACAACAACGTAAAACCTCAGACACGTTACGAGCGTAAGACACACAACGCTACCGTAGGTGTAGACTTCCGCTTCTAATGAAACTTCCCCGCAGAGGGAACAGATAAAATAGAACTATGAAAAAATCACAATAAACCTGTTTATTGTGATTTTTTCATGCCAATACTTCAAGTAAAAATATTATCTTTGCAGCGCAAGCTGCAAAATATCAGCAAAAGAAAATGGCCGAATACAATTCCACTCTATTCCGCAAATTGCCGAAATATCTGCTTACCAAGCAAAACCAGACAGCAATGGTTTTGTTTGTATCGCTATTCGCTATTATTTTTATAAACATCTTCAAGCCTTTTGGCTCGGAAGAGTGGATGACAAAAGGAAAATTCACCGCCACACAATATCTGGTATGGTCTACAATACTCGTAACTATGGGCATGAGCATTGTTGCCATCAGCCGAGTGATAATGTACCACTACTCCAAAAAGCCCACGCAAAACATCACCATCCTATCCTACTCGGTGTGGGTAATCATAGAGCTGCTGCTGCTGTCAGCCTCGTTCACCGGACTTGCACTGATTACAAGTTACGGAGGAGCAGAGCGCGACCCGATAGATATATACAAAAATGCGATGCAGAATACAATATTCATTCTGTTCATCCCCTACCTTATATATATAATGTATCTCTCCTACCAGGACAAGAACGCCAAGCTGCGCACCATCATGGAGGAGAACATAGGCAACAAATCCACCTCGTTCATCTCGTTTCACGACGACCGAGGCATACTGCAACTTACCGTCGCAAAAGAGAACTTGCTGTACATAGAGTCGGCAGACAACTACATATCTATATGGTATCTCAAGAACGAGCAACTGAAGAAACAGCTTGTGCGCACCACCATGAAGGAGACAAGCAACAAGCTCGCCGACACCAGCGTCGTACGCACCCACCGCTCGTTCATGATAAACATAGATAAGATAAAAGTTCTGCGCCGCGAAAAGGAGAGCCTATTCATAGAGCTCGACCACCCGGGGCTGAAAGACATCCCTGTGTCGAAAACCTACGGCGAAGAACTACTCAAACGCCTTGTACCCGTAAAATAATATATAAACATAATGAAACGCATAGCAATATTCGCATCAGGCTCGGGAAGCAATGCCGAGAACATCGCCAACTACTTCAAAGGCTCGCAAGAGGTTGAAATACCCCTCATTCTCGCCAACAACCCCGAAGCATACGTGCTCGAAAGAGCAAAAAAGCTGGGCATAGACTCGGTTGTTGTCACCAATAAAGAGTTTCGCGAGGCCAACAAAGTGCTCGCCATCATGCAGGAGTACAAAATAGACTTCATAGTACTTGCAGGATTCTTGTTGCTCGTTCCCGCCAAGCTCATCGAGGCATACCCCTCGCGCATAGTAAACATACACCCTGCCCTGCTACCCAAGCATGGCGGTAAAGGCATGTATGGCGACCGCGTACACGAGGCAGTTGTTGCATGCGGCGACACAGAGAGTGGAATAACCATTCACCTGATTGACGAGCGATACGATTGCGGAACAACATTCTTTCAGGCAACATGCCCCGTATTGCCCGAAGATACTCCCCACGACGTAGCCGAGAAGGTACACGCTCTGGAATACAAGCACTTCCCCCACGTCATCGAGGAAATCCTCAAAACATTGGACTAAAAAACGACCCAACACAAATACAAAACCGACAAACAGCCGTTTGTCGGTTTTTTGTTCCCTCGCAAACAAGAGAGGTTTACAAAAAAAAAATACAACTCGCAGAGCATGCTCTGCGAGGTGTAATAATCACTTATCTGTTAAGACTTATTAAGCGTTAACCTTAGCCATGTAAGCGATGAGGTCGAGAACCTTGTTAGAGTAACCGATCTCATTGTCATACCAAGAAACAACCTTAACGAAAGTATCTGTCAAAGCGATACCTGCCTTAGCGTCGAAGATAGATGTACGTGTGTCACCCAAGAAGTCAGCTGAAACAACTGCATCCTCTGTGTAACCGAGAACACCTGCCAACTCGCCCTCAGAAGCCTCCTTCATAGCAGCGCAAATCTCTGCATATGTAGCGGGCTTAGCCAAGTTAACTGTCAAGTCAACAACTGAAACGTCGAGAGTGGGAACGCGCATTGCCATACCTGTCAATTTGCCGTTCAAAGCGGGGATAACCTTACCTACTGCCTTAGCTGCACCTGTTGAAGAGGGGATGATGTTACCAGCAGCTGCACGGCCACCACGCCAGTCTTTTACAGAAGGACCGTCAACAGTCTTCTGTGTAGCTGTTGTAGAGTGAACAGTTGTCATCAAACCGTCTGTGATACCCCATTTGTCGTTCAATACCTTAGCGATGGGAGCCAAGCAGTTTGTTGTACATGAAGCGTTAGAAACGAACTGTGTACCGGGAACGTATGTCTTCTCGTTAACACCGCATACGAACATGGGGGTGTCATCTTTTGAAGGAGCTGACATAACTACATATTTAGCACCAGCCTCGATGTGAGCCTGAGCTTTCTCCTTTGTAAGGAAAAGACCTGTTGACTCAACAACGTACTCAGCACCTACTGCGACCCATTTCAAGACAGCGGGGTTACGCTCTGCTGTTACGCGGATCTCTTTACCGTT
>JAZRFE010000031.1:0-23603 GCA_045661205.1 Bacteroidaceae bacterium
TTGGGGAGTGCCTTCAACTCTTCTGCTGTTATATCGTGGGGGTATATCTCGCTATACACACCCAATGCGCGGATGGCTCTGGCAAGTACGGTGTTCTCGTGGCTTCCCAAGTCCAAAATAACAATCATGTCCTGTTTCATATAATTTATTTGTTTTATTTATAATTCTATTCTGGGTATTTAAACTTGAATGTATTCTATGTGGAACTATTCGGTGTAGCTGCTGTTGTCCCAACAGTGGGTGCACAAGTCGCACTTTGGCAGTCCGATTGCTTTTACAAGGTCATCGAGACGCTGGAACTTGAGTGATGTGAGCTGCAAATGCTTACGCATTATTTCCACCATCTCTTTGTGCTTCTCGCCATCGGGGTCGATATATTTCATACATGTCTCATCCGTTAGGTTGTCGGTTCCTTCCATGTCTCTGATGATTCTACGTGCGTATAGGTCGTAAGTGCTACGTGATGTGGAGAAGTTCAGGAATCGACAAGGGAAAATCAACGGCGGGCATGCAATGCGCATGTGCACCTCTTTGATGCCTGTGTCGTGAAGTTTAACAATGTTGTCTTTCAACTGTGTTCCTCTTACTATGGAGTCGTCCATGAATACCACTCGCTTGCCACATGTCAGTCTTTCATTAGGCAGGAGCTTCATCTTGGCTACCAGGTCTCTCATCTTCTGGTTTTGGGGCATGAAACTTCTCGGCCAAGTGGGAGTGTATTTTACAAACGGTCTTTTGTAGGGTACGGCCTTTTGATTGGAATAGCCGATGGCGTGTCCGATACCTGAATCGGGAATGCCGGCTGCATAGTCAATCTCAAGGTCTGCATCGTGCTTGGCCATAGCTGCGCCGCTCTCGTATCGTGCATCCTCGACATTTATTCCTTCGTACCATGCTGAAGGATAGCCGTAATATACCCACAAGAATGAGCATATCTGCTTGCGGCATCCCGGGGGGGTTACTTCGTGAACACCATCTGCACTCATCTGCACAATTTCACCAGGGCCAAGGTCCCTTACAAAGCTATATCCCAAGTTGGCATAACTTGAACTTTCGCTGGCGCAAACATAGCCTTTGTCGTTTTTGCCTATCGATATGGGGGTTCTTCCGAATTTGTCGCGTGCTGCGTATATGGCATGGTCTGTAAGGACAAGCATGGAGCATGAGCCTTTGACGTTGTTCTGCACATATTCGATACCTTCTTTTATGGAATTACCCATGCCTATGAGCATGGCTACCAATTCGGTGGCATTTATATCCGAACTTGAAAGTTCGGAAAAATGCATGCGTTGGCTCAACATCTTTTCTGTTAGCTCTTCTATATTTTCGATGCGGGCTACCGTCACGACTGCGTATCTTCCCAAATGCGATGTGATGGTGATAGGTTGTGATTCGCAGTCTGAAATGACTCCTATACCCATTTGTGAGTCGCTGAATCGATGCAACTCATCCTCGAATTTATTTCTGAAATATCCATTTTCCAATGAATGGATAGAACGGATGAACTTAGTGCCATTATAGAATGCCATACCTGCACGCTTGGTGCCTAAATGCGAATGATAGTCTGTACCATAGAATACATCATTTACGCATTCTTGACGTGATACACATCCAAAAAAACCAGACATAATTAAATCTTATATTTTGTTATACTTTTATTTGACATATTGATATTCAAACTATTTGTGAAAAAAAAGTGTACTACATTTGCTTGTAGTACACTCGCTCCTTTACATATAGGTAGGCACACTATAATTTGAACGTATGATTGTTCCCTGTTTATTTCCGCTTTCTTCTGTGCGCTCTGCGATTTGAGGCGCGTAACCAAAGTTTTTCGTAAATCTGAGGGCGTTATGTGCCTTTTTCACAGATGCAGAAACACAATGTTGCATATGTCTTTGGTTACTCATAAATTATCTTGTTTTATAAATTAATTGGTTGTGCAAAGGTAATCATTCTTGCGCAAATTTCCAAGTTTACAGCCTTCTCTTTTGTTGAGTTTATTTCTATATTCAATTCTGAATTTTATATCCTCTTGTTTTATCCCGGCCTATGTTTCGAGGCTGTTTACTGATGAAAATGCACCGTAGGCTTTGGGCTATATTCAAAAAAAACTGCAAAATCCATTATAAGTATTTAAAAAAGACTTATTTTTGCTCACGAAAAGCATTTTTGTGAATAATCCTATATAATAAAAGTTCAATAAAATGAAAAGAATTCTGTTCTTAACAGTGTGTCTTGTGTCTGCGCTCTTTGCTACGGCACAAATCGAAGACTACACTCTGCCCGATGGCAAAGTAATAAAGGTAGACCGTAGTGTCTTCCCCAACTTCAAGTACGAGGCTGCCACTCAGCCTCAGCCTGCCGACTATGTGGCACGCCGCAAGGCACGTGCCAAACAGGGCAAGGTGAAACTGCCTGCGTATGTCTACAATGGCGAGAGCAAGTACTTCCCTCCCATCTTCAACCAGGATGGAGGTTCGTGTGGCTCGGCGCAGAGCATCGGTTATATGTTTACACACGAGATGTGCTGTTATCGCGACCTCGATGCGTCGCTTTATGAGAATCAGTATCCTTCGCACTTTACATGGCTGCTTGCCTACCAGACAAGTACTACCGAGGGTATGGCACAGACGATAGGTATTCCCACAGCTCCCACTTATGGTGGTCGCACATACAGCCGTCTCTTTGGCTCTCAGACCCACGACGACGCCGACTATGGTTGGATGCAGGGCTATGACAAGTGGTACAGCGCTATGTGGAACCGACTTTCACACAGCATTAGTTTTGCTCCCACCAACACCCCCGAAGGTCGTCAGGAACTTAAGGAGTGGCTCTACAACCACAGCGGTGACACATCGTTGCATGGTGGTGGTGTTGCCGGTATCGGTGTTGCAGCCTACGGAACATGGGGCTCTATTCCTACCACCACTGCCAATAAAAATGCAGGTCTTGTAGGAAAGAAATATGTAAAGGCATGGGGCGATGCCCTGAACCATGCTGTTACCATTTGCGGTTATGACGATCGTATAGAGTTCGACCTCGACGAGGATGGTATTATCGGCGAAGTGGAAGAGGACGAGGTTGGTGCATGGATTATCGCCAACTCTTGGGGCGACGGTTGGGAGAACAATGGCTTTATATACTGTCCCTATAAGTACAGCTATGCCATTGGTAAAGATGTGTTGTCATGGTCGCCCGGTGCACATGTCATACGTCAGAATTATCGTCCTTTGCGCACCATCAAATTGCTCATGGACTACAGCCACCGCAGTGAACTGTTGCTCTGTGCCGGTGTCTCCGAAGACCTTAACGCCACAAAACCCGACTTGACAATTCCTTTCGACCACTTCCGTAATGCAGGTAATACGTTGGGTGCAAGTCCTGCACCCGAGGTGCCTATGTTGGGACGTTGGGTCGATGGTATGCATTACGAGCCTATGGAGTTTGGCTACGACCTCACCGACCTTACAGCTTCGGTCGATCGCACAAAACCTCTCAAATACTTCTTTATTGTAAAGACAAATAGCGGTTCTATCGGTAGCGGACACATCTATAAGGCCTCTATCATCAATTACGAGGTTGAAAATATGGGTGTTGAGATTCCTTTCGACAGCACAAATGTAGAGATAATCGGTGCTAACCAAGAGACTATAATCAGTGTGATTGTGCCGGGCGAACAGCTCTATCCCGCAACGAATCTTGCACTGCAGGATGGTGTGCTTACATGGTCGGCGCCCCTGGTTTCGAGCCTTCCCCTCACAGGCTACCATGTATATGATGGCGAAAAACTCATTGCGCAGTTGTCGGCCGAGCAGACTCAATTTGTGCTCGAGGGTGTGTACGAAGGTCCGTTTACCGTAAAGGCGGTATACAAAACAGGTGCTTATGATCAGGAGTCGGCAGCGTCGAACAAGGTTGTTGTTAATGTGCCTCAGCACGATACAAACAGGGTGGTGACATTTGACCAGAGTGGTTTTACAGTTCCCCAGGCTGTCACATCTCCACTCAGCGAGGCTACTTTGGAGTTCTTTATACGCACCGGCAAGAATTTGAACTACACTCACCAGATAGGTCCGGGATGGGGTAAATTCCTCTTCCACAACAACAGTGGCGGCAAACTTTCTGTTGGTTGGGAGAGTACTTCGGGCAACCGTTTGGATGTAAGCAGCGTCTTTGGTTTCACTTCGCGTTGGTATCACATTGCCATCGTTATTAATGGCAACGTGCTCACTCTCTATGTGAACGGTACACAGAAGGGTAAATTGACGTCTAAGAAATATTCAGGTCTTCCCGACTTCGGCGACCTTCACTTTGGACACACAGGTGATAATCAGTGGTGGTATGGCGCTCTCGACGAGGTTCGTTTGTGGAAAAAAGCACGCACACAGGCCGAGATACGTCAGAATATGTACAGCCCCATTGCTATGCCTGCCCTGCAGTCCGATCTCCTTGTTTACCTGCCCATGGATACCATACAGGTCGGTGGCAAGACTCTCTTGCGCGAATGGGTGTCAGGAAAACATGCTACTATGCTCTCGATGGGCTCGTGGGGAACACAGGAGGAGACTACCTTCACTGCTACACCCGAGGCTCCCTCACTCGCTATTGCCGAGGTTGATAGCATATACAAAATGAATATTCCTTTCAACCTGACTGCAAACAGCTCGGTGGGCGCTACCGATTGGATGTGGACTGTTTCGGACAGCACCATGCAACCCGTTTATGGCACAACTCCCACATTTGTGTTCTCTAAAACAGGAACTTATACAATCTCTTGTACCGCATTGTTTGCATCGGGCGACACCCTGACAGCAAGCAAAAACGTGGAAATCGTCAATGGCGAAGCGCCTGTTGCGGCTTTTGATATTCTTTGTGATACGCTACCGGCGGGCGACCATTTCAGTTTCGTCAATCGTAGCGAGGGTGACGGATGTACCTATCTGTGGAGCATGCCCGGTGCCGAAGTAGAAGAGGCTAGTGGTACAAATGCCACAGCTCTCTATCCTCAAACAGGAACTTACTCCGTAACACTCACAGTAAGCAATCCCTTCGGAACCAGCAGTGTGACACGTCAGGTGACAGTGTGCGAGGCTGCGCCCGAGGCGCGTTTCAGCCTTTCTCATACCTCTATTCTCTTGGGCGACACCATGCAACTCATCAGCGAGAGTCGCTACGCGCCTTACTCTTGGAACTGGGAACTCAAGAATAGCAGTCGTGCTTTATTGGCCGAGGGAGAATCTCCCTATATTGTGCCTTCGGCTCCCGGTGTTTACGACGTCACTTTGACGGTTGCCAATGACTTGGGCGAGAACACTCTTACTCGTAACCGTTACCTTGTAGTAAGCAACGACGATCCCGGTACATGTCTCAACTTCACAGGCTCCGAGAGTCTGCTTATTCCCTGTCCCTTTACCGAATCGCAGGGTGCGCTCACCCTTGAGTGGTGGATGAGACCTCAACAGTACATAGGCAGTGTCTCACTCTCTTCGAGCGAGGGTAACTTCTCTGCTTCGGTTAGTGCCAAAGGCGCGCTGACTGTTGCATTGGGCAGCAAAAAAGCAACTTCGTACGATAAATTTATCATAAATAACGAGTGGCACCACTATGCTGTTGTTTACAGCCAGGGTACCGTTAAGTTCTATCGCGATGCAATACTCTTCATGACTTCGGGTACCAAACTCGATAGCACAATTCCTGCATTGGGAACTATCACCATGAATGCTCTCATGGGACAGATAGACGAGGTGCGCGTGTGGGGCTCGGCTCTTACAAAGGCTAAACTTGCCGACTATGGCAATCGCAGCCTCAAAGATGTGCAGGCTGCTGTAAACGATGACAAGTTGATGCTTTACTACAACTTCAACCAAAGTGGTGGTAATGTTATCGACCGTAGCGGCTCGGACTGCACAGCACAGCGTGTAGGCTTTGGCCCCGATGGTGACGCATGGAACTCGGCATTGGGTGTATTTACACTCGACCCCGATGCGTTGATGCATGGTGATATTTCGTCTAAGTATCTCTCTAATTACAAGAATCCCTTCGTCACAGCTACCGGTACGGTAAATCCCAACAACAGCAGTCGTTTCCTTCCTTTGGCTATGGGTAACAGCCGCTCTAAGTGGCGTCATGCCAACGCTATTGTAAATGGAAGCATTACTACCGGAGCACACATCGATACAGGTCACAATAGCGATATTACCTTCGAAACACAGTGGAGTGGTTTTGCAACTCCGCTTCTCGACTACCGTTTGTGGCAGACTATCAAATTGCCTGCCGGCAAATATACGTTCAGTGTCACATTCGGCGACGGCAACGATGCTCAAACGAGTCGCTTGGTGGCATGCGCCGGAAATAGTATGATAAGTGACAGCTTATGCGAGACGAATGCTATTGCATGGAGCAGCCTCACAGGAGGTGTTCTCGAATTCTCTATCTACGAGGAGACTCAGGTTGCATTGGGTATCATCGTAAACCTCACAGGTCAGTCAAGTTTCAGTATCCGCTCCTTCAAACTCGAAGGCTACACTTACGAGACTCTTACTCCTGTAAGTGCCCCCACAGGCATTACCGATGTTACTCCTGTCGAACCTGTCGTTCGCGGTATCTACAATATCAAGGGCCAGCGTCTGAACGAGCTTCAGAAGGGTGTGAATATTGTTGATGGTAAAAAGGTATTCAATAAGTAAGTATAAGTATTTTTAACTATAAAGCAAAAGAGGTGCGAGCAGTAGCTCCTGCCTCTTTTGCTTTATAGTCTACCGTCGCTGTATGATATTATTACTTTTTTCTTCGTAGTAGAGTTAAGTTTAGTTAAATATGGTGTTAAATATTAAACTAAGTACTACTTTTATAGTCCATTCTAAGTAAATATGTATATTGCATTGTCAATATGTCAATAAAGATAAAAAATTTAAACAAGATATACCCTAATGGAAACCATGCCTTGAAGGATATCAATTTGGAGATTCCTTCGGGTATGTTCGGCTTGTTGGGCCCTAACGGAGCCGGCAAGTCTACCCTCATGCGCATACTTGTGGCTCTTATGGAGCCTACATCCGGCGAGATAGAGATGTACGGTTACAATCTGCTCAAAGAGCGTAGGGAGGTGCGACGCATTCTTGGTTATCTGCCACAGGATTTCCGTTTCTTTGCAAAGTACAAGGTGGCGGAATTTCTCGACTACGCTGCGCGTCTTTCGGGAATGAACGATAGCAAGACACGCAAGAAGGCGGTGATGGATATGCTCGAGAAGGTGGGACTGTATGAGGTGCGCGAGCGTTACGCTGCGAAATTGTCGGGAGGTATGAAACGCCGTCTGGGTATTGCTCAGGCACTCATCCACGAGCCTAAAGTAATAATCGTCGACGAGCCGACGACAGGTCTTGACCCCGAGGAGCGTATACGTTTCCGCAACCTGCTGACGCATGTGAGCAGCAACGACACCACCATCATATTGTCCACCCACATTGTGGGCGACGTATCAAGCTCGTGTAACAATATGGCACTGCTCAACAAGGGCGAGATTTCTTTCAGAGGCTCTCCCGAGGATATGCTCAAGCGTGCCGAGGGCAAGGTGTGGCGTTTGTGTGTGAACGACGACGAGTATAATGCCATAAATCAAAAATATCCCATCATTGCCACCATTCCTCAGGGAGATATGTGGGATATACAGGTTGTTGCGGACAAGTTCGATGAGTACAAGGCCGAAAATATGCCGCCGAATCTCGAACATGCCTATGTCTACTTCATGGAGAAAGATTTGAACTTGTGGCTGAACGACTGACGCATATTTTTTAGAGTAGGGTAGCGGATAAAAGCCCTCGCAAATGAAAATGAATTAAAAGCAATACACTTACAGAGCATGCTCTTTTTAAAAAATATACAATCTGTATCAAAATACGAATCAAAACTTCTTTACCGAAGTTGGTTCTTCAAGGTCTTTGCCACTCTTACCGTTGTTGCAACGATATTTACGGCCATCAGCACGCTCAACGAGTCGCGTTATGTAGAGAGCATACCTACGCTGTTGGGCTATTCGTTGATGCTTACCTTCAACATCGGTCAGGCGATAGTCTCCATCTTTCTTGCTTCGGAATATCTGAAACGCGATAAGCAGCTCGACACGTCAGAGATATTCTATGTCCGGCCGTTGAGCAATGCCGAGTATCTGCTCGGAAAGATGTGGGGAACCATACGCGTCTTTCTGCTGCTGAACTTCATAGTTATGTTGGTGGGAGTCATCGCTGGCTACGCGAAGTTGGGTATGGGAGTGGATGTAGGCAGTTTTTTGGGCTATTTCTTGTTGCTCAACCTTCCCACGCTTGTCTACATTATAGGCCTCTCGACATTGTTGATGCTTATTATAAAAAATCAGGCATTGACATTTGTTATATTGCTGGGTTATATTGGCTTGACAATCTATTATATAGGCGATAAGTGCTACTATCTTTTCGACTATATGTGTTACAATGTGCCGTTGATGGAGTCTACCATCACCGGCTTTGCCGATTTGCCCGCACTCATTGTGCACCGTTTGCTCTATCTGCTTTTGGGATTCAGCTTTATACTGTTCAGTATATTGATGTTCCGCCGTCTGCCCAATTCGCATTATTCGCTTTTGCCTTGGGGAGGACTTTCGGTGGTGGTGTTCCTCTGTGCCATGTACTTCGGCTATCTTCATGTGAGCAATTACACCGAGAAGGACTCGTACAGGGAGAGTCTCATTGCTTTGAACAACAAGAATGTTACCAATCCCAAAATTGTGACTGACAGTTGCAATATAGATGTTGTGCAGCAGGGTGAAAAACTGTTTTTCGAGACAAAAATCACCGGTCGCCCCACAAAAAAATCTTTGCAATTCACGTTTACTCTGAACCCCGGTTTCGAGGTTACAGAGGCTGTGTGTGACGGTGCTCCTTTGGCATTTGAACGCGAACAACATCTTGTGAAAGTTACTTTCCCCGAGGAGAAAACCACTGAAGAGGTTGTCAGCTTTACGCTCAAATACGAAGGTGTGATAGACGAGCGCATCTGCTACCTGGATATTCCCGAGGAATTGCTTGTGGAGAGTGGCGGACTGAACAAATACAAAATTGGTAAACGCTACGCATTCCAAGAGCCCGATTACACGCTGCTCACCCCCGAGAGTTATTGGTATCCGCGTCCCGGAGTATGTTATAGCGACGAAAGTCCCGATTGGCAGCAGAGCTATTTCACGCACTTTGCCATGAAGGTGACACCCAATGCGGGAATGACACCTTTGTCGCAGGGCCGGATAAGCCTCAGCGAGGATTCCTTGAGCACACATTTTACGCTTGAATATCCGTTGCAGTCGTTGTCGTTGCTCATAGGCGAATACGAGAATGTCTCTATTGAGTCGGACAGCACGCTCTACTCGGCGTGGTATCTTAAAGGACACGACTACTTCAAGCAGAATTTCGACTCTCTGCAGGATACATTGCCTCAGCTCATTAGGGAGATGCGTCGCGATATAGAGAAGGACTTCGAGCTGACCTACCCCTTCAAACGCTTCTCTTTTGTGGAGGTGCCTGTGCATTTTGCAAGTTTCTCCCGCACATGGACACGCTCGCAGGAGCGTCAGCAACCTGAAATGCTGTTCCTCCCCGAACGCGGCTTCGGACTATGGCAATTCGATTTCAATTGGCACATAAAATGGCGCCGAGACAGGCGCGAGGAAAACAAGAACCACGGTGGCAGAATTCTTACCAACCTGCAGATAGAGGCCGAGGTGTTCAACTTGCTGAAGTCTATCCTCACCGACCAGAATGGTAGTGTGAAATTCGACGAGGGACGCATGGGACGAAAATCGGTAACCATCGAAGAGAGCCCCTACTACATATTCCCGCAGATGTACAACTTCAAGTACAACATCTACTCCTCGGAGTGGTCGGTGGCCAACAGGCTCATAGAGATACGTTTGAGCAAGACTCCCTTCTGGAACAACTTCTTGCAACGCAATGTCAACGGTCTCAGCAACGAAGAGAAATGTGCGCTTCTGCTGCAAGAGCGCTCTTTCGCAGAATTGCTCAAGGATGTGGAACTGCGTAACCTCATGAACAACATCATCGAGGTGCAGGGAAAGCGTCTCTTTATTCCTGCCGAAAAAACGATGGGCGTGGCAGCGTTCCGCGATTCGCTATTCAACTATGTGAAGGCTCACGCGTTTGAAAATATTTCATTTGAAACAATGCTTGACACCATGGGGCGTCTTGCCGACTGCGACCTGCACAGTGGTCTCGAAGAGTGGAAAAAGCCTGTCGAAGTGGCGGAATTCCTCTTTGGTACACCCACAGTGACAAAGGTTACCACCAACAAGAAAGATGTATTCCAGGGTGAGATTGTAATCTCCAACATCTCTGACAACCCCGGAAGCGTGAACATTAAGCTCGTATTCTGGACACGCAACGGCGACAACCAGATATTTGACGGAGAGAAGAAACCCAACGAATGGATTGTCAATTTCGGCCCCAAAGAGACAAAACGCATAGTAACCCACTGGGAGGAAACCCCCAATATATTCAGATGCAAGGCACTCTTCTCCAAGAACCTGCCCATGGAGATAGGTGCGCACACTGGTAAGGTGGAGACTGTAAAGGTTCTTACTCCCGAAGGCGAGTACCCCTTATCGTCCGACTTCCTGCTCGAAGACAATGATATTATCGTGGATAACGAAGATGAACAGCTCTTTGAACTCTCTGTGCCACCTCCCTCGGGTCTTCTGAACGAATGGATAAAGAAGAAAAGCATCGACGAGGACTTCAAATATTCGGGATTCGAAGAGTGGAATCCGCCCATGCGATGGACAATGACAACCGATGGAGGTTTTTATGGCAAGTCAATACGCTCGGCAGTTGTCATTCGTTCGGGCGATGGCGAGGAGCATGCAAAATGGCGTCTGCCCGTTCCCGAGCATGGTCGATACGAACTGTACTACCATGTGCGCAAACCTTGGAACATGTCATGGGGCGGATGGAACAACCGCGGCCGCAGAATGTACAATTTCATTGTCGAGACACAAGAAGGTGCCGAAGAGCACGAAATAAACATACGTCGTGTGGACAATGGTTGGGCACTGCTCGGAACATTCGATATTGCCTGCGACACAGTGAACGTAACCCTTACGAACAAGACGAAACTCAGATATATAACAGCCGATGCTGTCAAATTGGTGAAAAAAGAGGTCTTGATCGAAGATGAACTTAACGAATAAAAACAAAAAAGCTACATATTTATGCTACGACTAAAGAACAAATGGATGTGGATTGTATCGCTTGTATGCCTTCTGAGCATGGATGCCCATGCGCAGATAAGCATGACACTCGACGATGCACTCAATTACAGCATCGAACACAGCCCCGAACTGCGTACGGCGTTAATGAACCTCAGACGATACGAATTCAGCCTCAAAGCTCAAAGAGCCTCGCTGAAGTCGAGATTCTCATTGACGCTCAACCCTGTTTCGTACAGCCGAAACCGCTATTTCGAGAGCCGCTTGTCCGAGTGGTACACCAACGAGTCATTCTCGTCATCGGGAACTTTCAGCATCGCTCAGCCCATCATCTGGACAGGAGCCACTGTTTCGCTTAACAACCGCTTCGGTTGGCAGAACAACAAATCGAGCCTGTCGGGAGGCGAAAACGATAACAGTGCATTCAGCAACGACCTCTATCTGAGCATCACACAGCCTTTGTTCCGTCCCAACCAGATAAAACTCGACCTCAAAAACATAGAGCTCGACTACGAAAATGCGCTTATCAACTACGCGTTGCAGCGTCTCAGACTCGAGAACTCCATCACTGGTCAGTTTTACAACGTATATACAGCGCAGAACAACCTCGAAATCAGTAATGCCGAACTCAAAGATGCCGAGGCTAACTACAATGTTATTAAAAACAAGGTCGATGCCGACCTCTCTGCACGCGATGAACTCTATCAGGCCGAACTTAACCTTGCCACTGCAAAGAGCACAGTGGACAACCGCATCGTCTCACTGGAGAATGCCAAAGACGATTTTAAGAAAATACTCGGCATCAGCCTCGATACCGACATTGAGATTATTGCACAGGTGACGGCGCAACCGGTGGCGGTAGACCTCGACAAGGCCATTACCAATGCTTTGAACTCTCGACTCGAACTCAAGCAGCGCGAAATTTCGCGTACCGAGCTCGACTTGCAGATGAAGCAGATAAAAGAGACCAACAGTTTCAATGGTGAGCTCTCTTTGTCTGTCGGTATTATTGGCGACAACGAAAAACTTGGAGACATCTACAAGACTCCTACAAACAACCCTCGCGTTTCTCTCTCGTTCAACGTTCCTATCTTCGATTGGGGCGAAAGAAAGGCACGCATCAAGGCGCAGGAAATTGCAATAGAGATGCACAACTTCGAGACCGACGAAGAGAAAAAAGCAATAGAGATTGCCATCAGAAAAAGCTATCGCAGCCTCAACAACCTGCTCACACAGATATCTATTGCCGAGCAGAGTGTGAAAAATGCTCAGCTCACATACGACCTCAATGCCGAAAGATATCGTAACGGCGAACTCACAGGTATGGAGATGAACCAGTTCCAGACACAGCTCTCCAACAAGAAAATGTCGTATGTTTCCACCATCATAGAGTACAAGAAAGAGCTTCTCAACATGAAGATTTTGACACTCTACGATTTTGAGAACGACAAGGCAATAATTCCTTCGAATCTCGTAACTCCCACCGAGGATAAGTAATAGAATATACCGATAACAAAGAAATAAAGAATACCATGAAGATAAATAAGACCACATTGTTGATAGCTGCGGCAACCGTTGTATTGGCTGCATGTGAAAAACCCAAGCAGGAAGGCTCGTCGGAACTTGCCTCTCCCGTAACCGTAACCGAGGTGAGCAAAAGTTCCATAAGCAAGTATAACAGCACTTCGGGAACAGCCCTCTCCGATGCCGAGGTTGAGCTGAAGTCCGAGATTGCGGGAAAGTACAGATTGCAGATTAACCCCCGTACAGGTGCGCCTTACAAACTTGGCGACCAGGTGGCAGCAGGCGAGGTTATCGTAAAACTCGAAAATCAGGAATATGAAAATGATATTGCCATCGACTCCAAGAAGCTGAGCCTCGAAACTGCACAGCACGAAGAGACCAACCTCAGAGCTTTGCGTGAAAAGGGCGGTGTTACATTGCGTGAACTGAAAAATGCCGAGGTCTCAATAACCAATGCAAAATACAGCTACGAGAATGCCAAGCTGAATCTCGAAAAAATGAAGATAAAGGCTCCGTTTGCAGGTGTCATCGTGAACCTTCCCCACCACACCTCTTCGGTGCAGATTGCGTCGGGAACATCCATCGTTTCCATCATGAACTATTCCAAGATGGTGATGGAAATAAACCTCCCCGAGAGTGCCATAAACGAGGTTAAGACCGGTCAGGATGTGTTCATCACACACTACACACTCCCCAACGATACCATTCGCGCCACAGTGAGCGAGCTTTCGCCTGCTATCAGTTCCGAGACACGTACATTCAAAGGCAAACTTCTTATCGATAACAACAAACTGAAGTTGCGTCCCGGAATGTTCGTAAAGGCGGACATCGTGGTGAAAAAGTCTGAGAATGCTATCGTCATCCCCAAAGATATTGTCATGAGCAACAGAAACCGCAAATATGTCTATGTTGCCGAGAAGGGTTTTGCAAAGATGCGCGACATCAGAACAGGTATCGAAGATAACGACAATATCGAGGTACTGCATGGCTTGAAGGTCGAGGAGCAACTGATTATCAGAGGCTATGAGACTCTGCGCGACAACAGCAAGGTAAAAATTCAAAAATAATTTTGAATAATGAAAAAACTGATAAAATTCGCCGTCAATAACCCGATAACCATTCTAATGGCCGTATTGGGTATAATGTTGTTGGGCAAAATATCATACGACAAACTTAGCGTCGATTTATTACCCGACCTGAACAATCCCAAACTATACGTGGATATTGCTGCCGGAGAACGCCCACCCGAAGAGATTGAGAAACTTTTTGTGAAAAGAATGGAGTCGATGGCTATACGCCAGCGCGATGTTCTCACCGTTTCGTCAGTCGTGAAGGCGGGAATGGCGCAGATGACTGTGGAGTATGCTTGGGACAAGGATATGGACGAGGCGTTCCTCGACCTGCAAAAGGCGATGAATACCTTTGCTCAAGACGATAAACTCACCAAACTCGAAATCACTCAGAACAACCCCAACACCGACCCTATTATTCTCGTGGGAATGTCGCACGACTATCTCACGAATATGGCCGACCTGCGCAAGATTGCCGAGTCGTACATCAGAAACGAACTTATTCGTGTGGAGGGTGTTGCCGACGTTACCCTTTCGGGTGGCGAGGTGAGCAGTCTTGTCATCAAGACCGACCCCTATAAACTTGCGGCTTACAACCTCACCATCGATGCCATCAGCCGACAGATTAGAGAAGAGAACCAGCGTCTGGCCGGCGGTAGAGTGGTGGAGATGGGCGAGCAGTACATCGTCAGTGGTGTGAACATGCTTCGTAGCGAAGAGGATTTCGGCAACATCATCGTAAGCTATAAAAAGACCGAAACTGCTGCAAACGCAGGTGGTGCTTCGTCGGGGCAGACTGCAACAGCCGAGAGCATGGCTCCCATCTACCTGAAAGATCTCGCGGATATCTCTTTCGAGAACGACCGCCCCGAGAATATTGTTCGCATCAATGGCAAACGATGCATCGGACTCTCTATTTACAAGGAGATGCAGCATAACACTGTTAAGACTGTCGAGGGTGTTGTTAAAAGATTTGCCGAGATTGAAAAGGCACTGCCCGGTTACAAGTTCGACGTGGTGAGCAACCAGGGTACATTTATCAACAGCGCGATAAGCGAGGTGAAAGAGAGTGCCATTTTGGGTATTGTGCTTGCCATTATTGTGCTCTATCTTTTCTTGCGTCGTTTCAAGGTGACACTTGTCATTTCGTTGGCGATGCCTATCTCTATTATTGCCACCTTCAACCTGATGTTCTTCAACGACCTGACACTGAATATTATGACTTTGGGAGGTCTGGCGTTGGGTGCCGGAATGCTTGTGGATAATGCCATAGTAGTGATAGAGAGCGTCTTCAGAAATCAGGAGAAGGGGCTCTCGGTGAAAGAGGCTGTTGTGCAAGGTACAAGCGAGGTGGGTGGTGCTGTTGTGGCATCTACCCTCACCACCATCGTGGTGTTCCTGCCCATTGTTTATCTGCATGGTGCTTCGGGCGAACTGTTCAAGGATCAGGCGTGGACTGTTACCTTCTCGCTCGTGTCGTCGCTCTTTGTGGCTATACTCGTAATACCCACTCTTTACGAAAGAATGTTCCGAAAGAACAAGGATAAAAAGAGTGTGCAGACAAATTCATCGGTTAGAATAAAAGGTTACTCCGAACTGTTGCGTGCCATTCTCAAAAGACGTTGGCTCGTGGTGGGTATGTCGGTGCTGCTGGTGTGTGCTACATACTGCCTCCTTCCTTTCATCGGTGCCGAGTTTATGCCCAAGTCCGAGAATAACTCTTTCAGCATTGAGGTGAAGATGCAAGAGGGTACACGTCTCGAACGCACAGCTTCTACTGTGGAGTCTATCGAGAACCTTATCTACACCATTACACAGGATTCGCTCTGCACCATATACAGCCACGTTGGCGCGGGATACAGCTCGGGAAACAGCATTTTTGCCGGTGACAACACCGCGTCGATGAAGGTGATTCTCTCGCCCGAGTCGAAATTTACTCCCGAGGTACTTATGGAGCAGCTTATTGCCAATACATCGGGCATCGAGGGGCTAGAACTTTCTTTCATGCAGGATCGCAACTCATTGGGCGCGCTTATGGGTAGTGAGGATGCCCCCATAGTGATAGAGGTTAAGGGCGAAGAACTCGATGAACTTACCAACATCACAGCTCAGGTGAGCGAACTTGCAGCGGGTGTGCCGGGACTTTTCAATGTCAGCAACTCCATAGAGGATGGTGCTCCCGAAATTGTAATCACAGTGAACCGCGACATGGCGGGAATGAACAATCTGAATGTTACCACCATCGTCACTCAGATACAGGAGCAGTTGTCGGGTAAGAATGCCGGTCAGATGGACTATAAAGGCGAGATGCGTGACATAATGATAAAGGTGTCCGAGATTCCTCTCTCGCAGCTCAATGATATTGTAATCACAAGCAACAACAAACAGTTCCGTCTGATAGAGCTTGCCGACGTGCGTCGCGCCGTAGCTCCGAAAGAGATTTTCCGCCGCAACCAGAGTCGCATTGCCAAGGTTACTGCCAACCTCGAAGAGGGATATACGCTCAGCAAGGTTTCCGAGGATATACGCGCAACTCTTTCGGCGATAGAACTGCCTACAAACTACTCGATAAACATTACGGGTGAGGAGGAGAAACGTCAGGAGTCGATGGGCGGACTGATGTTTGCGCTACTGCTCTCGGTGGTGCTTGTGTACATGGTCATGGCATCGCAGTTCGAGTCGTTGCTGCACCCCTTCACCATCTTGCTGACTATTCCTTTGGCATTGGTGGGTGCGATATTGCTCTTCTTTGTTACCGGAACAACAATAAACATTATGGGTGTGATAGGTATCATCATGCTTTCGGGTATTGCTGTGAACAGCTCCATCATTCTTGTGGATAGAATAAGCCAGCTCAAGGAGGAGGGTATGGAGCTTACCGAGGCTATCATCGAGGCTGCTCAGCAACGTATACGACCTATCCTCATGACAAGTATCACCACCATTCTGTCGTTGCTTCCCATGGCATTGGCGTTTGGCGAGGGTGCCTCGTTGCGTGCTCCCATGGCAATAGCGGTAATAGGCGGTCTTGTCACTTCCACCATTTTGAGTCTTGTAGTGATTCCTTGTGTATATTTCCTTTTTGAGCAGATGAAAGCATCGTTCAAGAAAGGTAAAGCATAAAAAAACGGACAGATGAATTTCATTATAAAAAGAAAGATAACGATATGTATGCTGTTTATAGCCATATCTCTTTTGGGATATGTCTCCTATAATCAGTTGAAGGTGGAGATTCTGCCCAATGCGGAGTTGCCCATGCTCTACGTGCAGGTCAATTCCGACAAAGATGTCACCCCTGCCTATATGGAATCGCAGGCTATCATTCCGCTCGAAGGTGTCATCAGCACCATAGAGGGTGTGGAGAATATCGATGCCACTGCAAGGAATAGACGTGGTGAAATACGTGTCGATTTCAAGAAGGGAATAAACCTTAAATATATCACACTGAAATTGCAGGAGAGGATAAACAGCGTGGTTCCCACGCTGCCCGACGGCTTTACGGTGAACATCGAGCGAGCTAATGTCAATGGTGTGAACAACAACTTCATGACGTTGCAGGTGCGCGGTACAGGCGGTGTGGACAGGTTGCGTGCACTTGTCGACAAGGATATCAAGCCCCAGCTCGAAAATATCGACGGTGTTGCGGCTGTAAACGTCTACGGAGGTCGCGAAAAAGCCATCGAGATACAGATAAACGAGGATGCACTAGTGGCGTTGAAACTCACTCCCGCACGCATTAGGGATGCTCTTGCGCAGCTTAATCAGGAGCGCACGTTCCTCGGTTACATCAACTCTCCCGACATACGCTACTATGTTCATCTGGATGCCAACTACGACCACGTCTCCGAGATAGAGAACGTCATTGTCGCTCCCGGCCCTGTGTATCTCAAGGATATTGCAAACATCTTCTTCGACCTTAAGGAAGAGACCACGCTGAGCCGCGTGAACGGCATGGAGGCTATTTCTGTTGCACTCGTGAACGATGCCCAGGTGAACCTTCTCGAACTTTCCGACAGGACAAAGAAGCGCATCGAGGCACTTAACGAGGAGTTCCGCGCTCACGAGATAGAGCTTGTCGTGCAGTCCAATTCAGCTGACGAGATAGAGAAGAATATCGACCAGGTGGTTGAGCTCGGTATCAGCGGAGCCTTGCTTGCTATTGTGGTGCTTTGGTTCTTCCTGCGCAACATTCATCTGGTGTTCTCCATCGCCCTCTCGATGCCTATATCCATATTGGCAGCGTTCAACCTTTTCTACTATTTCGACATCTCCATAAACAGCCTCACACTCATAGGAATGGCTTTGGCGATAGGTATGTTGCTCGACAACAGTATAGTCGTGCTCGAGAATATCTACCGTCTCTTCACGCATGGCAAAAAGCCTGAAGAGGCCGTTACGCAGGGTACTCGCGAGGTGTGGAAGTCCATTCTTGCCTCCACGCTCACCACTATCACTGTGTTCCTGCCATTCATCTTCTCCGACGAGGTGTTCATACGTCTGATAGGCGAGCATATCGGTGTCTCTATCATCGCCACGCTCCTCTTCTCGCTGACGGTGGCCTTGCTGCTCATTCCCATGTCTACATATGTGATGCTTAAGAGAAATAAGGGACAGAGTGTCTTCCACGACAAGATGTCTATCAACCAGCGTCCCATACAGATATACACTGTGCTGCTGAAGACCAGCTTGCGCAAGCCTGCCATCTGCATCACCGGTTGTGTGGTGGTGCTCGTTGCCATGTGGATGATTGTTCTCTCCATGAACACCGAAAGCAGCAAGCCTGTGAATACCGATAGGGTGAACGTGACGCTGACGATGCCCTCGTCCAGCACATTGGAGTACTCCGACAAGATGGTCTCCATCCTCGAAGAGAAGCTCGACAGTTTCCCCGAGAAGAAAGAGGTTGTGTGTCGCATACAAGAGGATGCAGCCTCCATAACATTGGTTCTCAAAGAGGATTATCACAAGAATGGCGGACGCAAGATTTCGGCCATTGTCGAGGAACTGAACAAGACTATGCAGTTGCCCAATGTGGATATAAGAATAACGACAGGCTCGTCGGGTGGCGGACAAAACAGCGCAGCCTCCACGATGAACCGTTTCATGAGCATTCTCGGCGTGGGCGACAACAGCGAGCGCATAGTAATCAAAGGTACTGACTTTGAAATGATGGACATCGTTGCCGACAACATACGCTATAACCTGCGCGAAATGGAGTTTGTGGCATGGAACTGGGCAACCAACCCCGGCCGTCGCAATGAGGTGCAGCTTATATTCGACCCCATTTTGCTGGCATCGTACAACATCACCCGCGAGAATATCACCAACGGTCTCAGTTCGCTCAACAAGGAACTTTCCACCAATACAGCTCTCAAATTGGGTAATGACGAGTATGCCATTGTCATCAAAGAGGACATGACCGAAGAGGAGGAGAAAAAGAAGAAAAATCTCCAAAAGACAATCGAAGATCTGCGCAAGGTGATGATTCCCGATGCCAACGGTGGCTTGCACGAGCTGCAACAGATAGCCACTATCAAAGAGGCACGCGACATTTCGAGCATACACCGCGTAAATCGCGAACGCGAGATTACCATATTCTACGGAATAACGCAGAGCGAAGATCTTCCCAAAGATGTGCTTAACGGCTACCGCGAAGAGGTTGATAAGCTCATTGCCGGCTACAACATGCCCAGCGGCATTGCGATAGAGGTAGTGCGCACAGAGGAGTCGTTGAGCGAATTCAACTTCCTCATCCTCGCCTCGCTGATACTTATATTCATGATATTGGCATCGGTGTTCGAGTCGGTAACGACACCCTTTGTGCTGCTCTTCACCATTCCTTTGGCAGCCATAGGTTCGTTGCTCGGACTTTTCATCACCGGCAACAGTCTGATGAATGCCAACACCATGACAGGTTTCCTCATTCTCTTGGGTGTGGTGGTGAACAACGGAATTATCCTTATAGACTACTCCAATATATTACGTCGCAAGGGTTATGGCCGCAACCGAGCACTCATCACCAGTGGTTACTCGCGTCTGCGCCCCATACTCATAACTACCGCCACCACCATCATCGCCATGTTGCCCATGGCTATGGGCGACAGCGACTATGCAGGAGCGATAGGAGCGCCGTTTGCGGTAACAGTCATCGGCGGACTCTCTTTCTCGGCTCTGCTGACACTGATACTCATTCCCACAGTCTATCTCTCGCTAGAGAATATACTCACATGGTACCGTTCGCTCAGCCGTCCCATGCACCTGTTGCACCTTGCAATTTATGTGGCAGGAGTGCTGTATATATACAACTATGTCGATGGTGTCTTTGTGCAGTTGCTTTATATCATCGCATTGACAGTGCTCATCCCCGGCTGTACATATTTCATCAAGACATCGATGCGTATTGCCGACAACAAGATTATCAACAAGGACGACAATATAGTCATCGAGATAAGCAACCTTGTGAAGATATACGATTGGTCGAACAAGTTCACACGTCAGTGGGAAAGCGGAATAAAACTGCGCAAACGTCTGGGCTTGCACAGCGAGTTCCACAAACTGAAGGACTTTATCTCTGTACTGTGGCAGGTAGTGGTATATGCCTTCCTGTTCTACATGGTGGCATTCTATCTTAACAACATATTCTGGATAATAACATTGTCGTTTGCTCTGTGTGCAGGCATCTACGACCTGTGGAAAAAGGTCAAGGAGTACCTCAAATACAACATACACCGTCGCAAAGGCATTGTGAATGTTGTGCACAAGGTGGTGTTCTTCTCGTTGCCATTGCTTACGTTGTTTATCATCGGCGAACGCATAGATAATGTTCCCGCCACAGTGGTTATAGGCTTCTTATGGGCATTGGGCATTGTGGTGAAACTCACCTCGGACTATCTCTATGTGAACAGGATAAACATCGAACGTCTCACAGGTCGTTTCGCCGAGACACGAAGAACACTCTTTACCATCGTCAAGAGCATTCCCATTATCGGCAAACGCCGCATCCCATTCAAGGCACTCAAAGGCGTTTCGTTCAAGATAAACACAGGTATGTTCGGCTTGCTCGGCCCCAATGGTGCGGGAAAATCAACCATGATGCGCATCATCACCGGTATTCTGGAGCAGAGCTACGGAACAATATGGATAAACGGACTCAATACCAAAGAGTATCGCGAGGAGTTGCAGAGCCTCATAGGTTTCCTGCCCCAGGAGTTCGGCATGTACGAGAGTATGACCTCGTGGGAGTTTCTCGACTATCAGGCAATGCTCAAGGGTATCACCGACCCCGTTGTGCGTAAGGAACGCCTCGAATATGTGCTCAAAGCCGTGCACATGTACGAGCGCAAAGACCACAAGATAGGTTCCTTCTCGGGAGGTATGAAACAGCGTATAGGTATCGCCCTCATATTGCTGCATCTGCCGCGAATACTCGTTGTGGACGAGCCTACCGCCGGCCTCGACCCCCGCGAGCGCATACGATTCCGCAATCTGCTTGTAGAACTTAGCCGCGACCGCATCGTCATCTTCTCGACACATATCATCGAGGACATTGCAAGCTCTTGTAACCAGGTGGCTGTCATCAATCGTGGTGAACTCAAATACTATGGCGACCCCATGGATATGACTAAGTTTGCCGAGAACAAAGTGTGGGTGTTCGACATCGAGCCCGAGAAGTTCGACGTGCTCGACGAAAAGCTCATAGTGAACAACATGATGAACGGCGACAAGATACGCGTACGCTACATATCGATAGAAAAACCATACGAAAATGCAGAGATGGTAGAGGCCAACCTCGAGGATGCCTACTTGTGTCTGCTCAAAAACTTGTAAAGGAATATGAACATAGTAAACATTTTCAAGACCTATTTTCGATTGTCGGTGCACAATATGAAAATTATATTCGGAGGGAAATTCGTGTGGTTCCTCCTCACCGCCTTTGCGCTGTTTGGCTATTTTATGTTCGACAGTGCCTACCGCGGCGAGCTTCCCGGCGACGAACATGTGTATCGTTTCCTCTTCTTCCCGTCGCTGTTGCTGATATTCTACCCCGCAGTATTCGGCATACAGAACGATGCGGACAACCGCATATTGGAGATACTCTTCGGAATACCGAACTATAAGTACAAGGTGTGGTGTGCAAGACTTGTCCTCATATATGTAGAGATATTCTTCATCCTAGTGCTCTATGCTTGGATAGCGAAATATCTTATATACCCCGTCAATCAGTTCGAGATAGCCTACCAGTTGATGTACCCGGTGCTCTTCATGGGTAACCTTGCTTTCTATTTCTCCACCATTACACGCAACGGAAACGCCACAGCCATCCTCATAATAATATGCGGAATAGTGGCAGTGGTACTCTCGGCAGACGCTACCAAAAATAGCATGTGGGATGTAACGCTCAACCCTCTGTCGATGCCCGAGAATATCCATGCTGTAATATGGGGCGATACAGTGCTCAAGAACCGCATATTCTTGCTTGTGGGCAGCGTAGTGTGGATGATGCTGGGATTGCTCAACTTGCAGAAACGCGAGAAGTTCATCTGATGTTAGGCTGTGTTGTCGCGTAAGGTTTTTTCAAGTAATTGAAGTTATATATTATAAATATTGTCGGGTCAAAAAAATGACCCGACAATATTTATAACCTCAATAATTTTTCAATTTTATCCCACCGGTCTTTTGAAGTTGTTGTTAAAGGATTCTTGTACTCCCCGTGCTGTTTTTTTGCTAGAGGCTCGCTTGCCTTTTCGCCCTTGCCCTCAAGCCATGAAACATTAACACCTATAATTGGTTTGCTTTTTAATACTCTGTTCCAATCATTAACATACCAATTGTTGCTTGTTGTTATCAAATCCAAAATTTCTTCTTTTGTCAAAACATAAAAATCAAATTTTGAAAACTCCTTTTCTGTTTTTACGAAAACCCAAGGGCCAATGATGCTATCTTTAATATGAGGAATCGTTCCGTTCAACTCTGATACAAAACCTGTCAAAATGTTATTTGTAGTTCCGGTCTTTACCTGAACCATTGTGCACTTCCCATTTTCTGCGTTAATACATATCAAATCTGCTTTTTGGTAATTATTGTACGAGCAGTTTATATTAATCACATCATATCCCCTTTTTTGGAGTTCCAGCATTACTGCTGTCTCTCCAATTTGACCTAATTGCTTGTTGTTAATCATAGTGCCTTTTTTGTAATATCAATGTATCCCTTTGCAGACAATAAAAGGGTAGTATCATATTGCAAAAATAATAAATTTGTATCGTATACCCTCAATCGTTTTGTTTTTATTGCAGATAGCAATTATCGAACAGAAAATGAGACGAGGTGCTTAAGATTATGCGCTTATTTTCAAGTAATTACAAGAATGAAAAAGAAAAAGCGACAACCGATTTTCACCGTTTGTCGCCTTGTGTCGGAATGAGGCGACTCGAACGCCCGACCCCTACGTCCCGAACGTAGTGCGCTACCAACTGCGCTACATTCCGTACCTTTTGGTAATGCAAAGGTATAACAAAAATGCCTAAGAGAAAAATTTTTTAAAGATTTTCTCGAAAATATTTGCACGTAAGAAAAAAATGTCATACCTTTGCACTCGCAAAAGAGAACAAAACGTTGGTGCCATAGCTCAGTTGGTAGAGCAAAGGACTGAAAATCCTTGTGTCCCCGGTTCGATTCCTGGTGGCACCACGAAGAATCACAGCAAAAAGATGAAAACCTCTGAATTTCAACGAATTCAGAGGTTTTCTTTTTGTTTC
>JAZRFE010000032.1:0-76315 GCA_045661205.1 Bacteroidaceae bacterium
CTTCTCACCCCAAAATCCACCCTCCAAAACACCCTTGCTATGACATCTGATGACACGATATGACGTGTATAGACCGATTTGAAAATCAATGGATTAAGTGCTATATATTCGCAGTCGAAATCACTTTTTGTATAACTAAAACACATTTCGACGTATGAAGAAAAAAGTATTATTCGCAGCAGCATTTATGCTTGCAACAGTAGGTGCTTACGCACAGGGTAACGGTATCGCAGGTATCACCGAGGCTACCAACATGGTAACATCGTATTTCGACCCCGGTACCAAGTTGATTTACGCAGTGGGAGCCGTAGTCGGTCTTATTGGCGGCGTGAAGGTCTATTCGAAGTTCTCTTCTGGCGACCCTGACACCTCGAAGACCGCAGCCTCTTGGTTCGGAGCCTGTATCTTCCTCATTGTAGCCGCCACCATCTTACGTTCATTCTTCCTCTGATTATGGCGGTCTATCAAATTAACAAAGGGATTGGTCGTAGCCCCGAGTTCAAGGGGCTACGCAGCCAATACCTCTTCATCTTCGCCGGCGGTCTGCTCGCCATACTCATTGCCTTTATGGTGCTGTATATGGCAGGCGTTAATCAATGGATATGTATCGCACTGGGAGTCATCTCCGCTTCGGTACTTGTCTGGGCGACCTTCCACCTCAATGCCAAGTATGGCGAGTGGGGCTTGATGAAGATGCAGGCTGTACGAAACCATCCCCGCTACATCATCAACCGCAAGCGATTCTTGCGATTGATTATTCCTAACCTCAAAAACAGAAAGTCATGAGAAATGTAATGAAAGCAGCTACCCTCGAAAGCAAGTTCCCGATTCTGTCGGTTGAGCACGACTGCATCATCAGTAAGGATGCCGACATCACGGTCTGCTATCGTGTGGAGCTTCCCGAACTATTCACCGTCACACAGGCGGAGTATGAGGCGATACACTCGGCATGGGCCAAGGCGGTCAAGGTCTTGCCGAACTACAGTATCGTGCATAAGCAGGACTTCTTCATTGAGGAGAGCACAGGACAGGATTCACTCTCTCCGTTCGGTATGCGTATGGTGGACCCCTTGGCGGGCAAGCCTATCCATCTGTATATTTCGGATCTGCCCATGAAGCGTGGCATCATCACCAACCGCAACAAGTTCATCCTCGGTCCTTCGGACAGTGGAAAGTCCTTCTTCACCAACCATATGGTAAGACAGTACTACGAGCAGGGTACGCATATGTTGCTTGTTGATACGGGTAACTCTTATCAGGGGTTGTGTAACCTTATCAATGCACGCACGCATGGCGAGGACGGTATCTACTTCACCTACGAGGAGAGTGATCCGATAGCCTTCAATCCTTTCTATGTCGAGGATGGTGTGTTCGACATTGAGAAGAAGGAGTCCATCAAGACACTTTAATTTGCTTTTCTATTATTGAGTTCGATTGCCACGAATTTGTTATGTCATTTTCTTTATCGCAAAAAAGTTATTCTGGGGATAGATACCAAAATGGAGAAAATAGTATCTTTGCAACCGTAAAGTATTACAAATGCTTTAAAAGACAAGAGAAGTAAATATTGATAGAAAAAATACAAAATGGAAAATCAGTTAACAATTTTAATTAGCACAATTGCGGCAGCAATTAGTGCAATTTGTGCCGCTATAAGTTCAATAATGACTTACAGCCAATATCGAAAAGAGAGATTGCAAAAGTTGAATGACCGATTGGACAAGATTTTGGAAATAGGTGTTCAATATCCTTACGTGGAAAACGCTAACTTCATTTCGCGATGGGTGGAAATGAAAGATAGCCAAGATGAACAATATTTGCGATATGATATGTATTGCAATTTACTTTTTAATTATTTGGTTGCAGTGTACGACTATCATAATGGAGATAAAAACAAAATAGAGAAATTTGTCGATGTCAAAAGTTGGATAAGACTACACCAATTGAACTGGAAGTATCCGGTTGATCCAAATGAGAACATAGATGGATACAGCCTTGAATTTAGAAATTTTATTAACTCATATATTTAACACGTATGAAAAGAATCGCATTGTTAATTGGCAATTCAAATGGATTGCCTGGTGTAAAAAAAGACATAGCTCACTGGATACAATTTTTAAAAAGTGACCAAGGTGGCCAGTGGACTGATGATGAAATAATCATATCTATGAATCCTGCAAAATATAGTTTATTATTAACCATAAACAGGATTAAAGCAAGTAGACCAGATTTTGCCATTGTGGTTTTTAGTGGGCATGGTGCATATCAAAAAAGCACTATTTTAGAAATCAATGAAAATGAAGAAGTAATAAATGAAGATGATTTGATAGGTATCGCTTCACGTCAGATTTCGGTTTTTGACTGCTGCCGCAATATACTTATTGAAAATCTGTCAGAGTCTCATAAATCAATGAGAATGTTTTCAGGCGGAGGGTCGTTCAAACGAAATATCAGACCTTACTATGACGCACGCATCATGAGTGCTATAGAACAACAAATTCGCTTGTATGCTTGCTCTGTAAATGAAAGTGCATTAGATACAGGAGATGGAGGGTTGTACACAACAAACTTACTGAAATGTTCGTCATACATTCCAAATAGCTATAAGCTTGTAGGGATTGCCCATGAGGAAGCAAGGGAACATACTGTACGAGATGCAATTCTTAGAAAGCATACTCAGAATCCAGATTCAACTTTGCCGAAATGTTTATCTAGCCAACAACTAATCATTGCAATTAATCCTAACAACTTCTGACTTATAAATGATTAGGGGTTCAGTTTTATATTTCTGTTCATTAGTGTCCCGTTAAATTTGGGACGAGTTAATAATTAGTCTAACAACCCCAGAATGAGGGGAACAAATTGTTAAACTGAGTTCTGTTCAGAAAAGAGGTTAGTTGAGCAAAAACGTATTTGTCTTGATTCATATGCAACCATTGATTTGGATGCAAATCTTCAATTTCAAATCCGTTTCACTGCGAAACACTGCCTAATAGACTATATTTCAGTTATTTAAGGAACTATTTGTCTACTTTTACGGGACAGTTATGGTTTCTTTTTTAAATCAAAGTTTGATGGGGAACAATATAAATACAAGATATTCAACTTCTAAAATATGATGTATTTAAACCATATTATATTGATTGAGTTTTGAATAAATTATAAAAAATAGAATATATCTTAATGATACTCATAGATTCTAAATCAAACTTCATCAAATATACAAATAAGCGAGCGAGAAATATGAAGTTTACATCATTATTTTTCGCAGCGAGAGCAAAATAAACACGCCGTAGAACAGCTATAACAAAATTGTAATCGTAATGAAACATTTATGTAACAATTTTACAATTCCTTTGCAGTGGTTAAATTTTAAATCTATGGGCATACTACAAATCTTTACACTATTGGGAGCATTGGGAATGTTCCTGTATGGAATGAACCTGATGAGTTCCGGCTTGCAAAAGGCAGCCGGAGACAGACTGCGCAGTTTCCTCTCGGCAATGACTTCGAACCCCTTAAAGGGAGTATTGACAGGTGTGGGAATAACCTCGGTGATACAGTCATCATCGGCTACAACCGTAATGGTTGTGAGCTTTGTAAACGCAGGACTTTTGACACTTGCACAGGCAATAGGCGTAATAATGGGTGCAAATATCGGAACAACTGTAACAGCATGGTTGGTGTCGTGGTTGGGATTCAAAGCCGATATTTCCATTCTCGCAATACCGATGATGATTTTCGGTTTTTTATTCTCTAACTCAAAAAAAGACAAACGCAAAAACATAGGCGAGCTTATTGTCGGATTCTGCCTACTGTTCCTCGGTCTCTCTTTCATGATGGAGTCTGTTCCAGACCTCAGAGAGACACCACAAGTATTGGAATTTGTAACAGCATGGTCGGCACATGGATTTGGTTCGGTGCTTTTGTTCCTTGCCTTCGGCACTGTGCTGACACTCGTGCTGCAATCGTCATCGGCAACAATGGCAATAACACTTATCATGCTGAGCATGGGATGGATTCCCTTTAACATGGCATGTGCAATGGTGCTTGGCGAGAACATCGGCACAACCATTACCGCAAACATAGCAGCATCAGTGGGAAACACACAGGCCAAACGAGCTGCCATGTCACACACCATTTTCAATGTATTCGGCGTCGTATGGGCATTGATACTATTCACTCCCTTCCTTAAGTTGGTGGGCAATATCACAGAAACACTCTTTGGCATTCCCAACCCTACTGCCGAAGGTTTCTCTGTTGCCGACGCAAATTCCATCGAGGCCACATCGGCACTCTATGGATTGTCAATGCTACACACATTGTTCAACACCATCAACACCTTGTTGCTCGTATGGTTTACCGACTGGATTGCAAAAGCCGTAAGTTGGATTATACGTAAGCCCGAAAGCAAAGAGAAAGAGGTCTTCAGACTCAAATACATTTCAGCAGGTCCCTTGGCCACACCAGAACTTTCTGTGGAGCAGGCTTTTGAAGAGATTATACATTTCGCACAAGTATCAAAAAACGGTGCAGAGTATGCTCGTGAAGCGATAAACGAAAGCGATGGCGACAAGTTCGACAAACTGAAAGAGAAGCTGGAAAAGTACGAGGAGATTTCAGACCGAATGGAGTACGAAATTGCCACCTTCCTAAACGCAGTATCGGCCGAAGAGATAAGCGAAAGCACATCAACAAAGATAAAAGCAATGTACAAAATAATAGGCGAACTTGAATCACTCGGCGACTCGGGCGAAACAATCGGTCGCATCCTGTCGAGAAAGAATATCCACAAAAAGAGTTTCTCGCCCGAAGCTATCAGAAAACTAAATATCATGGCAGACGCTGTGGAGACAGCATACGACGCAATGATTAAGAACCTGACAGACGCCCACAAAGGACAACTCGTTGAAATTTCAAATGCCTACAACGCCGAAGAGCGTCTCAACAACCTGAGAAACGACTTCAGAGATGCAGTAATCGAAGAGATTGACAACAGCGGCAAAAACTACCAGGCAAGTGTTTACTACATGGACATCATCAATGCTTATGAGCGCATGGGCGACTATATGATAAACATTTCGCAAGACCTCGAGCGAGGATACATTCGCAAATAATCCACACATACAACAAAAACAAATTCGGCAGAAACAGTTCTGCCGAATTTGTTTTATTATCACATGTACACATTTTCAATGCCCAACCACTTAATGAACAATCTTGCCACCATAGAAAAGGCGCGAAACAGATTAACGTCATAAAAAAATAGCACAACAATAAACGGGAATAAAAGAAAAGATTCATTATATTTGCAAACAGAAGTTTGCGGACAAAAGAGCAAAACCCGCAAAGAACTTGAGAATTTAAAGGTTTCAAATATAGAGATAAAATATCAGTCTCATGAAAAACAGAAGTTTAGTATCAATCAACGACCTCTCTCGTGAAAAAATCCTTTCACTTTTAGAGACAGCAGGCAAATTTGAAGAGAACCCCAACAGACGTCTTTTGAGCGGTAAAGTCATAGGCTCGCTCTTTTTCGAGCCATCTACACGCACACGACTCAGTTTCGAGACAGCAGCCAACCGTTTGGGTGCACGCGTCATAGGTTTCAGCGACGCAGCCACAAGTTCGGCAAGCAAGGGCGAGACACTGAAAGACACCATCATGATGGTATCAAACTATGCCGACCTGATAGTGATGCGTCACCATCTTGAGGGAGCGGCACGTTATGCAAGCGAGATTTCGCCCTGTCCGGTGATAAATGCCGGCGACGGACCCAACCAGCATCCCTCGCAGACAATGCTCGACCTTTACTCCATTCTCAAGACACAGGGAACACTCGAAAACCTGCACATACACCTTGTGGGCGACCTCAAGTACGGCCGTACGGTACACTCATTGCTTTTTGCCATGCGCCACTTCAACCCCACATTCCACTTTATCGCTCCCGAGGAACTGCACATGCCCGAAGAGTACAGAATATTCTGTCGTGAGAACAACATTCCCTTCACCGAGACAACAGAGTTCAACGAAGATATCATAGCCGAGGCAGACATTCTCTATATGACGCGTGTACAACGCGAGCGTTTCAGCGACCTCATGGAGTATGAAAAGGTGAAGAACTGTTACCGCCTGACAAATGCCATGTTGACAAACAGCAAACCCAACCTGCGTATACTGCACCCGCTACCACGCGTAAACGAAATTGCTTACGATGTTGACGACAACCCCAAAGCCTACTACTTCCAGCAGGCACAAAACGGCCTTTACGTACGCGAAGCACTCATCTGCGATGTACTCGGCATTGATGTTGAATAATAAAAAGTAGACTTATGAACACCAACAAAGAAGCATTACAAGTATCGGCATTGTGCAACGGCACAGTAATCGACCACATACCGGCAGATAAACTTTTTGCCGTAGTAAACTTATTGGATATTCCCTCGATGACCACAAATGTAACCATCGGTTACAATCTCAAGAGCCGTAAGCTCGGCACTAAGGGATTGATAAAAGTGGCCGACAAGTTCTTCACCGACGAAGAGGTGAACCGCATCTCTCTTGTAGCACCCAACGTGGTGCTGAACACCATACGCGACTATCAGGTAGTAGAAAAACGCGAGGTGAAGATGCTCGACGAGATTGCAGGCATCGTGAAGTGCCCCAATCCCAAATGTGTGACAAACAACGAGCCTATGAATACACTGTTCCACCTCGTAGACAAGGAAAACCGCACCATAAAATGCCACTATTGCGAGAAGGAGACAAACATCGATAAAATTACACTGTTATAAAAAGAGCCGACGAATGAAAATCAGTTGGAAACCCGGAACAATGATATATCCGTTGCCGGCAGTTATTGTGAGCTGTGGCGATGCACCCGAGAATTACAACATGCTAACAGTGTCATGGGTGGGCACCACATGTACCAACCCCGCAATGTGCTACATCTCGGTGCGCCCCGAACGTCACTCCTACCCCATCATCTGTCGCACCAAAGAGTTTGTGATAAACTTGACAACGGCAGAAATGGCTAAAGCCACAGACTGGTGCGGTGTACGCTCGGGCAAAGACTTCGACAAAGCAAAAAAGACAGGGCTAACATACGCTCCTTCGGTCGAAGTGAAGGCACCCATCATAGCCGAGTCTCCCCTGAGCATAGAGTGCAGAGTGAAACAAATAATACCGTTGGGCTCGCACGACATGTTCCTTGCCGAAGGGGTAAACGTACAGGCCGATGACCGTTTCCTGAACCAAGAGACTGGTGAGTGGAACCTGGCAGCAGCCGACCCTCTGGTATACGTACATGGTAAATATTTCCACACAGGCAACCTTATAGGCAAGTTCGGCTGGAGCGTAAAAAAGAAATAGCAAGTATGAAAAAGTTATGTGCAACACTGTTGCTACTTATTATCCCATTCGCCATTGAGGCACAGGATAAAATAAAGTTTAACACAGGTTTCAAAGCCGGTGTTCAGGCAAGCACATACCAACAAACGAAGTTCACTCTCGAAGGCTACTCCTACAACAAAAAGAGCCTTAACACCCGCATAGGTTACACATTCAGCGGTTTCTTGAGGCTGAGCAAAGGACGTCCATACATACAGACCGAAGGTATTTTCAGCATAGACAAATACAACTTCAGTTTCGAGGCAGAAAACCCCGTAACCGGTAACGAGGAGGCTATTCCACGATACAAACTCACCACATACTCGGTACACGTTCCACTGTTGGCAGGTTACAATTTTGTAAACACAGACACCTACAAGATGAGTGTGTTCACAGGCCCAAAGGCCAAATTCCTGTTTACCTCGCTCAGTAAGCAGAAATATATGAATTTCCCGTTTGCCGATGCCAAAGAGGAGCTTGACCCGCTTACCTTCAGTTGGGTGCTTGGCCTTGAGGTGAGCATCGCAAACATCTGCTTCGACTTTGTATATCAGGTGGGCATGAACAACACATCGAAATACATATACGTTCCCGAGACACAGGAGAAATTCCTTTTCAACCGCAACGTAGATGTGCTTGGATTCTCGCTGGGAGTAACCCTGTAACAAGTAAACGACAAACAAAAAAATCCGCTCGCATGAGCGGATTTTTTGTTACATGTATAATAGCTTATTAGTAAGCAAAGAGGGGATACTCGCTCATATACTCGTTCACTCTGCGGCGAACTGCTGCGATTACCTTCTCGTCCTCGGGAGCGTTGAGAACAGTCTCAATCATCTCGGCAATAACAGGCATGAAGTCCTCTTTTACACCACGTGTGGTGATAGCGGGAGTTCCCAAACGGATACCCGATGTCTGGAATGCGCTGCGAGAGTCGAAGGGTACCATGTTCTTGTTAGCTGTGATGTCGGCAGCAACGAGAGCTTTCTCGGCAACTTTACCTGTAAGTTCGGGATACTTGTTGCGGAGGTCTACAAGCATAGAGTGGTTATCTGTACCACCTGAAACGATACCGAAGCCACGCTCGATGAGGGCATTAGCCAACGCCGAAGCATTCTTCTGCACCTGTGCCTGATACTCGCGGAACGAGGGCTGCAAAGCCTCGCCAAAGGCAACAGCCTTAGCTGCGATAACGTGTTCAAGAGGACCTCCCTGAATACCGGGGAATACAGCTGAGTCGAGCAACTGAGACATCATCTTAATCTCGCCCTTGGGAGTTGTCTTGCCCCAGGGGTTGGGGAAGTCCTTACCCATGAGGATAACACCACCACGAGGACCACGAAGAGTCTTGTGTGTAGTAGATGTTACGATGTGAGCATACTCAAGGGGGTTGTTCAACAGACCGGCTGCGATGAGACCTGCGGGGTGAGCCATGTCAATCATCAACAAAGCACCTACGCTGTCGGCAATCTCTCTCATACGTTTGTAATCCCAATCGCGAGAATAGGCAGAACCACCACCAACGATAAGTTTGGGACGTTCGCGCTCGGCAACCTCGGCCATCTGCTCGTAATCTACGCGGCCGGTCTCTTTGTTGAGGTTATACTCACAAGGTGTGTAGATGATACCCGAAGTATTTACCGCAGAACCGTGTGAGAGGTGACCACCATGAGCAAGATTCAAACCCATGAACTTGTCACCGGGGTTCAACACTGCAAGGAAAACAGCAGCATTTGCCTGAGCACCCGAGTGGGGCTGTACGTTCACCCATTCAGCATTGAAAAGTTTTTTCAGACGCTCACGAGCAAGATCCTCTACCATATCAACGACCTCGCAACCGCCATAATATCTTTTACCGGGATAACCCTCGGCATATTTATTTGTCAAAAACGAGCCCATCGCCTGCATCACCTCGTTGCTCACGAAGTTCTCCGATGCAATAAGTTCGATGCCTTTCAGCTGGCGTCTGTGCTCCATCTCTATCAACTCAAAAACTTTGTTATCTCTCTCCATTTTTTCTATATTAAATTTAATTTTATTATCTGAATATTACATTACTAATTAAAAAATTCACACACACCACCTTAAAACATTCATGTTCTCGGAAATGCGTGCTTACTTTTCGATGAAAAACATTTTACTGTTTTCGCTGCAAAAGTAGTTATTTATTCAATACTACAAAACTTTATTTGGAGGAAAATGTTAATTTCTTCCAAATAAAGTTTTAAATTCTATCATTTCGTCTCTTCTTTTATTAAGGGTAAATCATTAATTTACATGTTCGAAGAGCACTCGCAACACAACTGATTAATATATAGAAGATGCACGAGAGGTAGCCTCTTGATACTTTCTATAATAATTTTCAGCCTCGCGCTCATACTCCTGAGCTTCGCGATAGCACGATTCGGCTTTGCTATAATAATCATTAGCAAGGCTTTTGTAAGAGTCATCTTTAAACTCGTCATATTTCCACTCGGCATCACGTGCATAATTATGTTCCGTATCGCCTTGATCTCTTAACCCCTGAGCTTTGCTTTTGTAATATTCGTATTCACGTCTTGCCTCTTCGGCCTCACGCAAAAAGCGTTGTTTTTCCTCTTGTTTGCGCTGTTTTTCCTCTAGCGCATCTCTATTTTCATTATCTGCTACGCCACGGCTACGAGAAGTTTCACTGCTATGTGTATCACACGTAGCGGAGGGATTATTGCCAGTCTCTGCAACAGAACCTTCATCGCCGGCCAATCGCATATACTTTTCAATGGGAATTTCACACGTTGACAGCTCGGGTTCGCCATTCCATGACCAACCGCAAGATGTACAACCCACATGGTAATAGTATTCAAATACAAGTTTTACATACTCTTTGGATAGAGATTTGGAGGCTATTTTGAAAATTACATCACCATAGTTCATATCACCTCCTTGAGCCGTAAGACACAACGGTTTTCCACAATTAGGACATATATTCGAGTCAGTTTTAGTGGAATAGGAAACTTTTACGCTATGGCATTTATCGCATCTTTCAGTTGTCTTATATACACGATCGCATGTAAGCACTGTTTGCGACAACGGATAGATGCTTTGTGGGTCGTTTTTAAAATTTATCTTTGCACTACACTCTATTTTATCCAACACTTCGCTTTCGGAATAACACCTTAATCGTTTACACTCGGGGCAACGTTTCAAGAGAGGAACACCAAGCAGTAGTATAATAGCATCAATGCCCCAAAGAAATATTCCTATGCAAAATGTAACAAACCAATTTAATGGATATTTCTCCAAAAATGAGATAATAAAGATATACGGAACTACATAGTTTATAATTAATGGAATGCCCGTTATCAATAAATTAGGAATAAACCGACAATAAGACATCGCAAGTATCAACAACACTAGACACAATTTATATATCAAAGAAAATAATAACAATTTCTTTAATACATTGCCATACTTATACTTATTGTATTTATTGTAGCCATTATTACTATTATACTCCTCTTCTGTAACAAATTCAGTATCTCGCGACATCAAATTTAGCGACATTATATCGGCATAAAAAGGCAAAGCACAGAAAAGGTGCCATGTGCAATCACGCTCCCAAAACTCTGTTACAACAAAATTTTCATCAGTCACAATATGTATTCCCACTCCGCGAGAAAAGACATTTGCTATACGCACATTTTGGAATGTATAGTAGTGTTGCTTTTCCTTAGCTGAATAATAATGTTCTGTATACTCGCCCCACTCTTCAATAAGTTCGGATAAATTCCTTCCTTTTAAGTCCAAATCGCGAAACAATCCGTTTGCTAAATATATCCTGTTAGCATTATTCTTGCATAAAAGTGGAGTTTTTAATTTTGAACGATCGATAGCGGAAAGAGGAACGGAAAATCTGCTGCCTTGTCTATCTTCTACGATAATCTGCATACCATCCGAATAGGGATAGATAAATTGGGGAGTAACTAATTCCCCCTTCTTCACTGTGTACTTTTTCGCTGTAAAACAATAGACCTCAGCAGCCAATCTCAAAGGAAGTTTTTGCCCTATCTCTGCGGCATTCTCCGCTGTAACGTTCCCTACTCCCATAAAAAGAGTAAGCAACAGCACTAAACTACTAAAATATTTCATAATGTGTTATGTTTTTCACTGTCCTAAAAGCAATTCCCATTGTACTTAGTAAAAAGCCTTATTAGTAATCAATAGATTATCTGCATAGGCTATTACCACTCCCCTTTTTGGAATATTTGCAAATATAGCAACAAACGAGCGAAATATATGTAAATTACTTCGATATTTTTTGCAGCGAATGCAGTATAATATTTCATTAAAGATAAAAGGTCGCAGATGTGTAAATCTGCGACCTTTTATCTTTAATGAACAATATCTTATTACTGATACATAAATCGTTTGATACTCTGCTTGGGAGTCTTTTCAAAGGGATCTGTGCGGAAATCGCAATCGTTGATGCGACTGTATGCGGGAAGCTGCTCGTTCATCTTCAACACATTCTCGCGCAACTGTACCTTAAGTTCCTCTGCTGAGATACCATCGGCTTTAGCTGCTGCCCAGTCGGCAACGATAAGGGCTACGATAGAGTTTTTGCGACCTACGGCAAGAGACTCAATAACATAGGGGATAGAATTGAGCTTATCCTCAATCTCCTCGGGATAAACATTCTGACCACTTGCTGTAAGAATCATGTTCTTGCAACGACATTTGATAAAGATATTACCTTTATTGTCCATGATACCCATGTCACCGGTCTTCAACCAACCGTCAGATGTGAACACTGCCTTTGTAGCCTCTTCGTTCTTGTAATAACCGAGCATCACGTAGGGGCCCTTAGCCTGAATCTCACCAAGCACTTTTGAGGGGCGGGGAGAGTCAATTCTCACCTCGATGGGTTTTGCAGGACGTCCGCATGAACCAGCTGCAAAGATTGACTTGTCGCTGTAAGAGATAAGAGGACCGCACTCTGTCATTCCATAACCTACCGAATAGGGAATTCCAATCAATCTCATTGCATCCTCTACCTCCTTGTTGAGAGCGGCACCACCGATGAGGAAACCCTGTGTAAGCTCGCCACCGAATGTTGTGAGCAGTTTCTTTCTAATTTTTGAAAGAAGGAACTGACGCAGACCGGGAATAGAGAGCATCACACGCATTGCAGGCTTGCGCAATGTGGGGATAACCTTTGAACGGAAGATTTTCTCGAGCACCAAAGGCACTGTGAGGAACATGAAAGGCTTAACTTTTTCAAATCCCATAAGCATCTTTGCAGGAGTGGGTTTAGCACCAAGGATTGTTATATGACAACCACCTGCCATGGGGAAGAGGAAGTCGAATGTCAAACCGAACATGTGTGCCAAAGGAAGCACAGAAAGGATGTGACCGCCTTTCTTGAGGGGAATCTCGCGAATTGCAAACTCGAGGTTTACAGAAAGGCTGCGTGCGGGGAGCATTACACCTTTGGGCGAGCTTGTTGTTCCCGAAGTGAAGCTGATCAAAGCCAGGTCGTCAAGGGTGTCATTGCTCTTGCTGTAATCGACCATTTCGGGTTTTACACCGTTAGGGAATTTCTTCTCGAACATTGCGTTCCATCCCTTGTTTACTGTGTCGAATGTATCAGAGAAAGAGGCAAAAGGCACCATATCTTTCACGTCGAGCACACCAAGGAAGTCACCTTTGTCGCGCATGATGGCAATAGCATCTTTATCGTCCTTGAAGCCATTGTAACATGTTGCATCGGCGATAAGCATTTTTGAATCGGCAAAGCATGAGAGTTCAACTACCGATTTGGGGAGAAAATCGGGCAATAAGGGTACTATCACAGCATCGTATGTAACGATAGCCATGAATGCCATACCCCACTCTGCCGAGTTTCTTGCGCAAAGAGCAATCTTGTCGCCCTTCTGAATACCACACTCCTTGAAGAGGATGTGGTACTTTTCGATACCGCAAGCAACATCGCCATAAGTAAGTGTATTTGCGTTGAAATTAGTAAACATGGGAAGCTCCCAATGTTTCTTAACCGACGCCGCAAAATGGTTCAAATAGTGTTCCATAATAACTAAAATTTCTTTTTAATAAGGACTAAAAAAAACAGCCGTATATCGCACCAACAAGGGTGTACGGCTGTATAATATTTATTTTATATCAATTTTTCTACTTATCCGGGAACAATTCCGCAGAATAGAAATTACTGATACATAAAGCGTTTAATACTCTGTTTAGGAGTCTTTTCAAACGGATCCTTGCGCAACTCGATGTCATTAACACGACTATAAGCAGGCAATTCAACATTTATCGCCTTTATCTCTTCGCGAAGAAGTTTAAGATAAGCCTCTTCGGTGAGACCTTCGGCTTGTACTGTCTCCCAGTTGGGAACAATCAGACCGATGATTGCATTCTTGCGACCCACTGCTAACGACTCGAGTACATGAGGAAGGTTATTCAGTTTGTCCTCAATCTCCTCGGGATATACGTTCTGACCACTGGGCGAGAGAATCATATTCTTGCAACGACCTTTGATGTAGACATTCTCATTCTTGTCGAATGTTCCCATGTCACCGGTACGCAACCAGCCATCCTTTGTAAAGGCGGCACGAGTAGCCTCTTCGTTCTTGTAGTAACCCACCATCACATTGTCGCCTTTTACCTGTATCTCACCAAGCACCTTCTCGGGGTTGGTAGAATCGATACGAAGTTCCAAGGGACGTACAAGTGCACCACATGAAGAGGGGGTAAACTCAGTCCAGTGACGGAAAGAGATTATGGGACCGCACTCAGTCATTCCGTAACCTACACAGTAGGGGAATTTCATCTTCTTCATCCACTTCTCTACATCCTTGTTAAGAGCTGCACCACCGATGATGACACCGTGTATAAGGTTACCTCCGAATGTGTTATACAATTTTTCGCGAACAGCTTTAAGGATTATTTTGTTCAACAGAGGAATTGCAAGAGCAACCTTCATCGCAGGCTTGTTGAGCATAGGAATAACCTTGCTCTTGAACACCTTCTCGATAACCATGGGCACTGTAAGGAACATGAAAGGCTTAACCTCGGCAAGAGCTGCAAGCAGACGTGCAGGTGTAGGCTTCATTGAAAGCACTGTTGTTGACGCACCCACACTCATAGGATAGAGGAAGTCGAATGTCATTCCAAACATATGAGCAAGGGGAAGTATCGACAACACTCGTCCACCCACCTGTACAGGAATAGCCTTGTGTGCAAAACGAATGTTTGACGAGAGGCTTCTTACAGACAACATCACACCTTTTGGCGAACTGCTGGTACCGGATGTGAAGCTGATAAGCGCAAGGCGTTCCATGTCGTCATTGCTCTTGGCATAGTTCACGTCGTTTACTGTTACACCATTGGGATATTTTACATTGAACTTATCTTCGAGTGTAGCTGACGCCTGTGTAAACACATCGCTGTATGATACTATCGGAGTCATAGTCTGTAAATTATAGACACCGAGAAAACCAGGCTGCTCTTCATAAGCCTTAAGAACATCATCTTTCTGCAGAGCTTTATTGATAGCGTCATCAACAAGCAACATCTTGCAGTCGGCAAAGCAAGTAAGCTCAACTACCGATTTAGGCAAAAAGTCTGGCAACAGGGGCACAAGCACTGCATCGTAAGCGGCAGCTGCCAAAAATGCAACACCCCACTGTGCTGAGTTTCCTGCACATATAGCAATTTTATCGTCTTTCTTAATACCACACTCCTTAAAGAATATATGGTATTTTTCTATACCTGATGCAATGTCGCCGTATGTCAGCGTCTCAGCACCGAAATTACATATAGCAGGTAAGTCCCAATACTTTTTTATTGTAGCATTAATGTGATTAAAATAGTGTTCCATGATTACACAAATTCTTATTTTTGTGCAAATATGAGCACTTCACTTCACATTTCATGCAATTTGTGCATGCTTTAACTCAATTTAAGTATAATAACACCAAAATTGAGTAATTTTCAAAGAGCGATTATATATTCTTTAACTTTTAGAGCATCATTTGTACATAAATCTCTTGATGCTCAGCTTAGGTGTCTTTTCAAAAGGTTCCTTGCGTATTTCGCAAGCAGTGAGCTTGCTGTACGCAGGAAGGTCTTTGTTCAAAGCAAGTACATCAGCCTCGATGGCTTTGGCTAAAGCCTCCTCGCTCATGCCTGCTGCTTCGGCAGCATCGGCATTCACCACCACAAGAGCAACAAGGGCATTCTTGCGACCTACGACAAGCGATTCAGTAACCAGTGGCAATTGGTTAATCATATCTTCAATCTCCTCGGGATAGATATTTTGTCCGTTGGCAGTAAGAATCATGTTCTTGCAACGACCACGTATGTACATATTCTCGTCGGCATCCATTGTACCCATGTCGCCGGTTTTCAACCAACCGTCATCGGTGAATACGTCGTTAGTAGCCTTCTCATTCTTATAATAGCCCACCATCACAGCGTCGCCTTTCACCTGTATCTCACCGGGAACCTCAGCGGGATTTTCAGAATCTATGCGCACCTCGACAGAGGGGTGAGCAACAGCTCCACAAGAACGCATCACGAAGTTGCGCCATCCGCGATAGCCGATAAGCGGAGCACACTCTGTCATTCCGTATCCTACAAGATAGGGGAATTTCATTTCGTGCATCAACTGCTCTACCTCTTTATTAATAGCAGCACCACCAAGGATCAATCCACCAATACTTACATTACCACCAAATACACCCACAAGTTTTGCACAGATTTTTTTCAAAAGTATGCCGCGCACTCCGGGGATAGCCATCAAGAACTTCATCAACGGCTTTTCGAGAGTAGGCATAACCTTTGAGCGGAAAATCTTCTCCACTACCAAAGGCACTGTCAGGAACATGAAAGGCTTCACCTCGGCAAGAGCGGCAATGAGTCGCGCGGGTGTAGGCTTTACATTAAATATATATATATGGCAACCTTTCGAGAAGGGGAATATAAAGTCGAATGCCTGACCGAACATGTGGGCAAGAGGGAGGATTGAAAGAATAGTCCAACCAACCTCGGCCTCCATCTCCTTGCGCGCAAACTCGAGGTTTGCCGAAATGGCACGTGCAGGAATCATCACACCCTTTGGTGAACTGCTTGTACCCGAAGTAAAGCTTATCACTGCCAACGCATCGAGATTAGTTTTAGCATAATTCACGCGTTTGGGAGAGACACCTTTTGGGAAACGCACCTCATAGGCCTTTTCGACACTCTCCATGAGGTCAGCTTCCATGTTGTTGCTCTGAGGCATCAACTTCATGCCGTTAATGTTCACCACACAGCAAAAATCGTCAATGGTTGCAAAATTGTCAGCCACACCGCTTTTAACAAGCGATGAAATTATAGAATCATCTACAAGAATCATTCGACTGTCCGAAATTCTTGTAAGGTCTACTACATTCTTAGGGAGAAAATCAGGGAGCAAAGGTACAGCTACCGAATCGTAAGTGAGAACCGCCAGATAAGCGATGCACCACTCAGCCGAGTTCTTGCAGCACAATGCAATCTTGTCACCTTTGTTTATATTGCATTTTTCAAAAAGTATATGATATTTTTCTATACCAGATGCAACATCGCCGTATGTAAAGGTGCTACCGCCATAATTGGTAAATGCCGGTTCGTTCCAATAATTTTTTATCGCCTCGTCTATGAAATTCAAATAATGTTTCATACAATTAAAATGAGTTTAATTTGCTTTTCGAGGGCAAATTTCTGAATTCACAACGACAATACAATATTTTAGCGATACAAAGCAGGCTTTTTGGGCAAAACACCGTATTTAGGGGTGGTTTTTGATATTTAGGGGCGAAATTTCCACTAAAAAGACCAAAAACTATTGTATTTTTATCGACTTCAGCATGTAAAAGGAGGGCAAATAAGCATCGAAATAAATCGCGGGAAAAAGAAAAATCATCAAAAATGCAACATCTTAAAAAAAAATATTACCTTTACAGAATTGAAAATAGAACCTCAAAAAATTCATATATGAAAAAGGAGATAAAGTTCAGTTTGGTATACCGCGACATGTTTCAGTCGTCAGGTAAATTCCAGCCATTGGCCGAGCAGTTGGAAAAGATTGCACCCGTAATTGTGGAAATGGGATGCTTCGCACGAGTCGAGACAAACGGCGGTGCTTTCGAGCAGGTAAATCTGATGGCAGGTGAAAACCCCAATAAGGCAGTACGCGCATTCACTAAATATTTTCATGAGGCAGGCATTCAGACACACATGCTCGACAGGGCACTGAACGCACTACGCATGTTCCCCGTTCCCGCCGACGTGCGTCGCCTGATGTACAAGGTAAAAAAGGCACAGGGCACAGACATCACACGTATTTTCTGCGGTCTGAACGACGTGCGCAATATTATCCCGTCAATAAAATACGCGCTTGAGGCAGGTATGATACCACAGGCAACACTGTGTATAACATCATCGCCCATACACACCATAGAGTATTACAGCGAAATGGCCGACACTCTCATCAACGAGGGAGCAACTGAAATATGTTTGAAGGACATGGCAGGCATAGGCCGCCCAGCGTTCCTCGGCAAGTTGGTAAAGAGCATCAAGGAGAAACATCCCGACATCATCATACAATACCACGGACACAGCGGCCCGGGACTCTCTATGGCATCTATTCTTGCAGTCTGCGAGAATGGTTGCGACATCATCGACACAGCCATAGAGCCTTTGTCATGGGGTAAAGTGCATCCGGACATCATCAGTGTGCAAGCGATGCTTAAAGACGCTGGATTTAAGGTTGCCGACATCGACATGAACGCCTATATGAAGGCGCGCAGCCTCACACAGCAGTTTATCGACGAGTGGTTGGGCTACTTCATGGACAACAACAACAAACTTATGAGTTCTCTGCTGCTCACAAGCGGACTTCCCGGAGGAATGATGGGTTCAATGATGTCCGACCTTGCAGGTGTATATAAAGGAATAAACGGAATATTGCAGAGCAAAGGCAAGCCGGTATACAACACCCTCGACGAGTTGATGGTGGAGCTTTTCAACGAGGTAGCATACGTGTGGCCGCGCGTGGGCTATCCCCCACTCGTTACACCGTTCAGCCAATATGTAAAGAACATTGCACTGATGAACCTGTTGAGCCGCGCTCAAGACGAGCCACGCTTCAGCCGCATGGACGAGAGCATGTGGGGAATGATATTGGGCAAGAGCGGAAAGCTGCCAGGCGAAGTTGCACCCGAAATAATAGAGCTTGCGCGTGAAAAAGGCTACGAATTTACCACCACAGACCCGCAGAGCTTCTACCCCGACGCACTCGACAAATACATCAAAGAGATGGAAGAGCTTGGTTGGGAGCGAGGCGAAGACGACGAGGAACTGTTTGAGTTTGCAATGCACGAGCGCCAATATCGCGACTACAAGAGCGGAGTGGCAAAAGAGCGTTTCCTCGCAGACATCGAAAAGGCAAAAGAGGGCGAACTTGCCAAACAAGGCATAAGCATAGATGAAATAAAGGCCATAAAGCACGCAAAGGCGGAGGCCATAGCCGCACCAGAGAAAGGCCAGCTCATTTGGGAAGTATCGTACGACGGGGCCTCAATGCCCCCCGCAGTGGGTAAGCACTACGATGCCGACCAGGAGTTCTGCACCATTCTCACCCCTTGGGGCGAGCTGCAATCTATATCCACAGGCATGGGCGGCAGGGTTGTAGAAATATGCGCCCAACAGGGGCAACAGGTGCGTCGCGGCGACATTATCGCCTACATACAGCGCGACGGACTCTTCGATTAAAAACACACATGAAAATCTGCCCGCTAAATGCGGGCAGATTAATTATTTACAGAAATAAAATAACACAGCGAAGTGGAGTGCAAACAACATCTTAAACAGCCATTCGTCATACAAAAAGATAGAAATGAAGAAAGCAATCGCACTTGTAACACTGCTTATCTGTTGCACACAACTGTGGAGTAACAACATACGCTACACACAAGCCGACAGTATAAAAATATGCGACAAGCTGTCGCAGCTACGCAGCAAAAAGAGCAAAGCACTCCCCACCCTGTTACTCGAAGCTGCAAAACTGTTCATAGGCACTCCATACATTAGTGGCACTCTTGACAAGGAAAAGGAGGAAAGGCTGACAATAAACGCAAGTGAACTTGACTGCACTACCCTTGTAGAAGTTTCTTTGGCTATGGCGATTACAGCAAGTGAGAACAAAAAAGATTTCAGCACCTTCTGCAACAATCTGCAAAAGATACGCTACCGCGACGGAGAGTGCAAGGGTTACGAGAGCCGCCTGCACTACATTTCGTGGTGGATGAGCGACGGCGAAAAGAAGGGCATCATGCGCGAAGTTACAGAAAAGGCGTTTAGCGGAAAACAGATGCTCGACCTCAGTTTCATGAGTCGTAACCCCGACAAATACATGCAACTGAACGGCGACAGCACACTCACCGCAGCCATAGCAGGCTATGAAGCCGCCTTCCGCAAAAAAGAGGTTACCTATCTTCCAAAAGCACTGTTGAAAGGCAGCCCTAAAAACGTACCCTTGTGCAACGGAGATATAATAGCACTTGTAACAAACATAAAAGGGCTTGATGTCACACACATGGGAATAGCCGTATGGGTGAAAGGCAAACTGCACATGCTGCACGCATCGTCGAAAGAGAAAAAGGTGATACTTGACCCCACCCCGCTACACGATTATCTTGCACCGCGAAAGTCGTGCCCGGGAGTGAGAGTCGCAAGAGTAAAATAGACTATCTTATAACCGCTAAACTATTATATAAATAGAGATGAGGCGCATGCACCTCATCTCTATTTATTATCGTGGCAGTCCTATTTTGTACCAAAGATTCTATCGCCGGCGTCGCCCAAACCTGGAAGGATATAATTTTTCTCGTTCAATCCCTCATCGAGTGCTGCAAGATATATTTCAACATCGGGGTGTTTCTCGCTGACAACCTGCAAACCCTGAGGAGACGCAACAAGGCACATCAATTTGATATGAGTGAAGCCGTCATTTTTCAGACGCATGATAGCGTCGCATGCGCTGCCACCGGTAGCAAGCATGGGGTCGGTCAAAATAACCAGACGCTCTTTATTGGCAGGCATTTTATAGTAATAGAATACAGGCTGGCAAGTCTCTTCGTCTCTGTACAAACCGATGTGACCTACACGAGCCGAAGGGATAAGACTCAACAAACCATCGACCATGCCGAGACCGGCACGCAAAATAGGAGCAACAACCACCTTCTTACCTGAAATTTTGGGAGCGTTCATTTTTTGCAAAGGAGTCTCTATCTCTTCGTAAGTCAAGGGAAAATCGCGAGTAATCTCATAGCCCATAAGCATAGAAATCTCTTGCAGCAACTGACGGAACTTAGATGTTGAAGTCTCTTTATCGCGCATAAGACTCAGTTTGTGCTGCACCAAGGGATGGTCAATTATACGTACACTCATAGCATTTATATTTATTATTAATATTGATTAGTTCTTATCTACACATTTAAACTATCATTGCTTATTTCCTTTTGGGAAGAAGAAGGTTCAGCAACACACCCACCAACGCAGCAAGACCGATGCCACCGATAGTGATGCTGCCAAATGACATTTCAGCACCACCTATACCCAGCGTAAGAATGAGCGAAGCAATTACAAGGTTACGTGTGTCGCTCATATCAACCTTGTTTTTAATAAGGCTGTTTACTCCCACCGCAGCAATCGTACCGAAGAGCAGCAACATGATGCCACCAAGCACAGCACTTGGAATAGTCTTTAGAACGGCACTCACCTTTCCAAGCACCGAGAACAATATGCCCACAATAGCAGCAATGCGAATAACCGAAGGGTCGGTAATCTTTGTCAGTGAAACGGCACCTGTAACCTCGGAATAGGTTGTAACAGGAGGGCCGCCAATAAGTGACGCAGCTACACAAGCAAGTCCATCGCCCAACATTGTACGATGCAATCCCGGCTCTTTTACAAAATCTTTCCCCGCAACCTCGCTAATGGCATATACATCACCAATGTGCTCTATGACGGGGGCAATGGCAACAGGCACCATAAAGATGATAGCCTCCCACGAAAATTCAGGGCGCACAAATGCAGGCAACGCAAACCACGAAGCCTCGGCTATGGGATTGAAGTCTATCTTGCCCAAAACAGCTGCTGCAATATAACCAACGATAATACCGGAAAAGATGGGTATCAGACGCAAGAGACCTTTTCCAAACATCGAAACTATTATGGTGGTAATCAATGCAATGAGAGCAAGTGGCCAATTAGTTTTTGCCATATCGACACCTGTACCTGCCAACGATAGACCGATAAGCATTATCACAGGCCCCACCACTACGGGAGGGAAAAGGCGGGTAATGAAACCCACGCCACGGAAACGTACCAAAGCACTCATTATGCCATACACTGCGCCGACGGCAACAAGTCCTGTCAAAGTTCCGGACAAGCCATACAATTTGGTAGCCTCGATGATGGGAGCGATAAAAGCAAAACTGCTACCCAAGAAAATAGGCACCTTGCCTTTTGTTACCAAATGAAAAATAAGCGTACCGATACCGGCGGTAAACAGTGCCACTGAAGGGTCCATACCTACAAGCAACGGCACAAGAACTGTTGCACCGAAAGCAACAAACAAGAACTGTACACCTACAATTGACTTTTGTATAGGACTTAGGGTTTTCTTGTTATTCATAGTATAATTTTCTATTAGTGAATTCAAGCCATTTACATAATAATGGCGCTGACAACAAAAATAACAAGAAAAATTGAAGTGACTCCCATAGTTTGACAAAAACTTTGGGAGTCACTTCTAAAAATTACAAGCAATTTTTCTATTTCAAAGCAGTTTTAGTTTTTTGCAAGATACAAACTACTTCCCCATTGTCAAAGAATAAGGCTTGTCCGACTTCGCTTTTCCGCGACCTTTGTTGGGCGAAGCCCCCATCACAAACTCCAACACACCGCCGTCGGTGATATCTTTGTGTGTTATATACATTTTGGTATAAGGCTTGCCGTTCAGACGAACAGATTTTACGTAACGCTTCTTATCGCTAACACCCGGAGCCTTTATTTCAAAGGTATTTCCATTGGGCAAAGAGAGTTTGAGGTAAGGCAAATAGGGAGCGCCAAGCACATATTGGTCGGTTCCCGGACAAACGGGATAGAAGCCCATAGCTGTAAAGAGATACCAAGCAGACATCTGACCGCAGTCGTCGTTACCACTCAATCCGCGAATATGGTTCTTGTACATTCTGTTCATCACTTCGCGCACCCAATACTGTGTTTTCCAGGGCTGTGAAGTCCACGCATAAAGATAAGGAATATGGTGACTTGGCTCGTTGCCATGCACGTATCCGCCAATCAAACATTCTGACGTAATATCCTCATTTGCTTCGTAATACTTTTCGGGCAAGTGCATTGCGAAAAGTTCGTCTAGTTTGCGAACGAATTCTTTGTCGCCACCCATCTGTGCCATTACACCAAAAACATCGTGAGGTACATGGAATGAGAAATTCCATGAATTACCTTCGATGAAGCCTTCGCCATGAGTCTGCAACACATCAAACTCTTTTTTGAAACTGCCATCCTTGTAACGAGGACGCGCAAAACCTATTGAAGAATCATAAATGTGACGATAGTTCAGCGCACGCTCCTTGTACTCGTTGGCGACAGCTTCGTTACCGGCCAATAAAGCTGTATGATAAATTGTCCAATCGTCATAAGAGTACTCTAAAGTGGTAGAAGCAGCAGTAGAACTGATATCGAAAGGCACATATCCTTGTTGTATATATTCACCAAGTCCATCCATGTAAGGAACTTTAGAGGTAGTAACCATCGCCTTCAACGCCTCATCCTTGTCAATATCGGCACCCTTGGCGATAGCATCGGCCAATACTGAAGCTGCATGATAGCCACTCATACACCAGTTATCGTTAGCCATATGGCTCCAGATAGGAAGCAGTCCGTGTACACTCTGCTGTTGATGACGAATCATAGACATAACCATGTTACGAGCCTCGGCAGGTTTCATCAACATCAGGAAAGGATGCTCGGCACGATAGGTATCCCACAAAGAGAATACTGTATAATTCGTAAAATCATCTGCCTGATGAATATTCTGATCTAATCCGCGATACTTTCCATCTACGTCCATATAAACCGAAGGGTTGATAAGCGTATGATAATAAGACGTATAGAACATCGCTTTTTGATCTTCGGTGCCCTCAACCTCAATAGATGCAAGTTGTTTGCCCCAACTATCCGAAGCCTCCTTGAGCAAAGTGTCAAAAGACTTGCCCATCGCCTCGGCTTTCAAATTCTTCACAGCACCATCGGTACTTGTAGCAGAAAGAGCAACCTTTACAACAAGTTCGGGAGTATCTTTTGTGTCGAACTCAAAGTAAGAGACCAACTTACGACCACCCATTTCTGGGAAATTAGTATTTACAGGAAACTTGCGCCAAAAACCATTGTACTTGATTATTTCCATATCCTTATAGCCGTAATTTTTGATAGGCTTAGACAAGGAAATGGCAAAATAGGTGTAGTTGGTGCGTGCCCAACCGTTGGTAATACGGTAACCGGTGAGCAAAGTGTCATTTTCCACGCGAACTTGTGCCCAAAGGGTTTTTCCGTCGTAGTTATATATACCATGATTCAAATCGAGAATAATACGAGCATTCTGCTCTTTGGGGAAGGTATATTTGTGAACACCCACTCTTGGCGTAGCTGTAAGCTGCGCCTTTACTTTATAATCATCGAGCAGCACCTCGTAGTAACCCGGAACAGATTTTTCTGTATCGTGCGAAAAACGAGAACGATATCCGCTCTCAGGTTTATCGGATGTACCGGGGTTCAGTTTCAAATCACCGGTAGTAGGCATTATGAGGATATCTCCTAAATCGGAATGTCCTGTTCCGTTGAAGTGTGTGTGACTGAATCCCACTATCGTGGGGTCGTTGTAACAATAACCGGCACAATACTCATAAACCTTTTTTTGATAGGCACCATTCACGTTGTGAGGAATGGTATCGGTATCAGGACTCAGTTGTACAACACCAAAAGGAACACAAGCACCGGGGAAAGTGTGCCCCATGCCATCTGTTCCAATAATCGGATTTACATACTGCACCTGAGCATAGGCCGAGAAAGCCAATGTTAATAATAAAAGGAGGGAATTAATACGTTTTTTCATTGCTGCTGATTATTATTTTCACAAATGTAATGCTTATTTTTAGCTATTCAATTATATGAGGAGAATATTTTGCAACAAAAATAAAAGTGAGCCTCAAAGTACAAGAACTTTGTGAGGCTCACTTTATTTTCAAAATATATGTAGAAAGATTACTTCAATGTACCGTTGTTAGCTGCATTAATCATAGCCTCACTTGCATACATGTAAATTTCCACACGACGATTCTGGCTGCGACCTGCAGCTGTGCTGTTGTCGGCAACAGGCTGTGAAGAACCCATACCCTCTACGCTCTTAATCTGACTCGCTGCAACACCGAGAGACAACAAATAGTTAGAAACGGAATTTGCACGATTTACCGAGAGTGGGTTGTTTATAGCATCGCTACCTGTTGAGTCGGTGTGGCCGTATATGACAACATCAGCATCACTATACTCCTTGAGCACCTTTGCAAAGTCTGCCAGATTAGCCTTTGCTGTTGCGTTGAGGTCGTATTTGTTTGTTGCAAAAAGAACACCCGAGTCAAATGTGACCTTAACGGCTGTAAGGTTGTTGGCATCGGTAACAGTCTCAACTGTTGCATTCTCAACCTGCTTTGCAGCAGCGGCAGCGTTGTCCATTCTCTTGCCGATGATGACACCTGTGCCTGCACCTACTGTTGCACCAATAGCAGCACCGATAGCTGCGCCCTTACCCTTATCGCTCTTACCGCTAACAAGAGTACCAACGAGCGCACCGAGAGCAGCACCACCGCCACCACCAAGGAGACCACCCTTAGCTGTGTTATTCATACTCTGGCAACCACTGAGCACAAATGCTGCACAAAGTGCAACACAGAAAAACTTCATAAATTTTGTTTTCATAATTTGCTTATATTTATTTATTTTTTAAAATTCCGAACACTGTATCGGCGAACTTTCATGTTGCAAAGATAAATAATTTTATCAATCATCACAATATAAAGTAAGTTCTAAACAATCAATAGCCATTTTTTTTCGTAAATTCAACGTTTCTGTGTAAATTTGCAAACTATAAAAACATAAAAGCTGTTAATAACATTATGGCCGAACTTAAAGATTTGACAAAAAGAAGTGAGAACTACTCACAATGGTATAATGAATTAGTTGTAAAAGCAGACCTTGCAGAGCAGTCGGCTGTGCGTGGATGTATGGTGATTAAACCTTATGGATATGCTATTTGGGAGAAGATGCAGCGCATCCTCGATGACATGTTCAAGGCAACAGGTCACTCAAACGCCTATTTTCCCCTGCTCATTCCCAAGTCGTACCTCAGTCGCGAAGCCGACCACGTTGAAGGCTTTGCCAAAGAGTGCGCTGTTGTTACACACTACCGCCTGAAGAACTCAGCAGACGGCAAGGGTGTTGTTGTAGACCCCGCTGCTAAGCTCGAGGAGGAGATGATTATCCGCCCCACATCGGAGACTATCATCTGGAGCACATACAAAAACTGGATACAGTCTTACCGCGACCTACCCATCCTGTGCAACCAGTGGGCAAACGTATTGCGTTGGGAGATGCGTACACGTCTGTTCCTGCGTACAGCAGAGTTCTTGTGGCAAGAGGGCCACACAGCCCACGCTACACGCGAAGAGGCCGAGACTGAGGCAAACACAATGTTGCACGTATACAATGACTTTGCAAATAAATATATGGCAGTACCCGTAGTGATGGGTGTAAAATCGGCAAACGAGCGTTTCGCCGGTGCACTCGACACATACACCATCGAGGGATTGATGCAGGATGGTAAAGCTCTTCAGTGCGGAACATCACACTTCCTCGGTCAGAACTTTGCAAAGGCATTCGACGTACAGTTCATCAACAAAGAGAACAAGCCCGAATATGTTTGGGCTACATCATGGGGAGTTTCAACACGTTTGATGGGAGCACTCATCATGACTCACTCCGCCGACAACGGTCTTGTATTGCCCCCCGCACTCGCACCCATCCAGGTGGTGATTGTACCTATCTACAAAAACAATGAGCAGTTGGCAGTAATCGACAGCAAGGTGAACGTGCTCATCGACGAACTTAAGGCTTTGGGCATAAGCGTGAAATATGACAACGCCGACAACCGTCGCCCAGGATTTAAATTTGCCGACTACGAGCTTAAGGGTGTACCCGTACGTCTGGTACTCGGAGCACGCGACATCGAGAATGGTACAATAGAGGTGATGCGTCGCGACACTTTGGAGAAGATTACACGCCCCATCGAAGGCATCAGCGACTTTGTAAAGGCACTGCTCGACGAGATACAGCTCAACATCTACCACAAGGCTCTTAAGATGCGTGAGGAGAATACCCGCACAGTAGACACATACGAAGAGTTCAAACAGGAGATTGAGAAGGGTGGATTCATTCTTGCACACTGGGACGGAACTCCCGAGACCGAGGAACTTATCAAGGCCGAGACAAAAGCAACCATCCGTTGTATTCCATTGGCAGGCGACAAGACTCCCGGTGTCTGCATGGTTACAGGCAAGCCTTCGGCTCAGCGTGTACTCTTTGCAAGAGCATACTAAAAACTCTTTCTATAAATGCAAAACGGCGACTCTTGGGGTCGCCGTTTTGCATTTTATTATTCGGGCATCAGTGAGTGCGACGCGAGAAAATCGTAAAAAGCCTGTCTGTAATTATCGGAAATGGGAACATACTCTTTATCAAAGATTATACGGTTGCGCTCGATGACTGCTATCTTAGACGGCTGCACTATATAAGAACGATGCACACGTATGAAACTGTCGGCGGGGAGCAGAGACTCCAGAGTCTTCAGCGACATAAGAGAGAGAACCGGATGTTGCACACCCTCGACATATATTTTCACATAATCTTTCAAGCCCTCGATGTAGAGCACCCTGGCAAGTTCAATCTGCTGCAAGCGATACTCGGTTTTTACAAAAATAGTCTTGACTGCATCTTGTCGCGGTGCAGAGCATGCTACATTTCGGCGCATATCGAACCACTGCAAAGCCTTTTCGGCTGCAACAAGAAAATCGGCATAACTGATGGGCTTCAACAGATAGTCCACAGCGTTTACACGAAAGCCCTCGACAGCATAATTATCGAATGCAGTAGTGAAAATAACCCTTGTCTCGGGCTGTAGTGTGCGCGACAACTCCACACCCGACATTTCGGGCATCTGTATGTCACAAAATAACAAATCCACAGGACGCTCGCGCAAAGCATTTGCCACATCCACACTGCTATCGAAGACACCGCACAACTCGAGAAATGGCGTCTTTTTCACATACGATACTATCAATTCCAAAGCCAACGGCTCATCATCTACCACATAACAACTAAGCAACATCTTTCTTAAGATTGATGGTTAAACATACCTTATATACATCGTCAATGCATCCATGAGCAAAGGTGTAATTCCCATGATAAATCATTTCGAGACGCTTCGACAGATTCACTAGTCCTATACCAGAGCTACCTTTTTTTGTACCGGTAGAAGCCTGCAAGCAACTGTTCTCTACCTCACACCTAAGCACTCCACCCTTTTCGCAGACAACTATCGAGATAAACGCATGTTTCTCGTTTCCTGCAAAATGTTTGAAAGCATTCTCTATAAGAGAGATAAAAAGCAGAGGAGCTATGGGGATGCACGATGTTGCAGGCGGCAGCGAAACATTCAGTTCCACATTACGCGAGAGACGTATGCGCATAAGCTCAATATAATTGCCGACAAACTCTATCTCCTCGCCCAAAGGCACTGTCTCGCGACTACTCTCGTATAGCACATAGCGCAAAAGACGGCTAAGGTCGTGCACCACCTTTTGAGCACGCTCGGCATCTATCTGTATGAGAGAATAGATATTGTTCAATGTATTGAAAATAAAATGGGGGTTGAGCTGACTTTTCAGATTCTGAAGCTCAGCTTCGGTGCGATAACGTTCAAGCTCACGGCGTTCGGTCTCGGAGCGATACCAACCGCCGGTAACTTTGATGGCTACGGCAAGCCCCACCATAAGTACGTAACCGACACTATTTATAAGCATAAAATCAAGTTCGGTAATCCACGAATGGTCTCCATGCGAAAGTTGAAAATCATCTACCTGAAAAGTCATATGAAACAATGTGTGCACTCCCACCATCAGTACAAATACAACGAGCAAATTTGAGAGATAGAAAGACCCCATACGACGCGTGAAAAAATAGCGGTCGATAAGCACATGGTAGTTGAGATAGAAGAGGAACATGAAAGATACCGGCAACAACAGCATACGTGCATACTCGACACACGATGGCGACCCGTGGCGATAACCTATCACAAGCAGAGGCATAGCCAATACCATCATACATATTGACACATGCACAAAGCGGGTTACAAATTTAGATTTTAGGCTTTTCATCTCCGATTTCTTTTTTTATAAACGTAATAAAGGCTTCTTGCCTTTGCAGATGCAAAGATAAGAAGCCTTTTTAAAAAGAGGTTATTTCCGAAGCAATTTCTATTCTGAAATAAAAAACACAACACTAATGAATTATTCTATTCTTACACAAAATAATTCAAAAAAAACAAACTATCTTTAAACAACTTATTGTTTTAAAAACATCAAATAGAAGCTGTTCTTCAATAACCCCTTGTTCAAGAAATGCCCTGCTGCATCAATGACATCCTACATTTTCCGCAAGCAGAATTAATATCATTTATTTTTACAAATATTGCCGCAAATTTCTAAATGCAAAGAAAGTTATATATACTTTACATAACAAGCAAAATAGACAAACACCCTATTTTTATAGACAAACACAGTTTTAATCGGGGATAGAGAAAAAGGGCCGCCCGCTTCAGGGCTGCCCTTTTATAAACATATTTATTCCTTGCGCCGAGCTTGCGAAAGCAAGAAAATGAAAAATATCAACAATGACGCATCGTATTTTTATTAAAACACAATCTGAAGCTGGGTAATAAATTCACGTGTAACCTCTCCTACACGAGGCTGTGTGTAGATAAACTGTCCCTGAAGACGACAACGCTGGTGGAACCACCACATGAGACCTGCCGTATATGTGTTCAAGCGAGTTACAAATCCGTTTGAGTCGTAAAGAGCTTGCTGATCGGCACGACTTGTATGAACATTCTTGTCGAGATTGTCCCAATTGAGCATCAAGTCACAGTTTTTGAACATGCGATAGAGAACATTCACATATCCGCCGCGTGAGTGCACACCACCATCGTAACCCTGAATATATTCGGCACGAAGGTAGAGAGGAGAGAATTTGGCCTCTACACCCACGTTCCATCTGTGACGGGCATAGTCGTACCCCTCGGGGAATAGGCCAAAAGGCGAGGGTTTCAACGCGTGTCCTGTACCAACAAGGAACGAACCTTCGATAAGAATATTCTTGGTGGGTTTATACTGCAACATACCCGAAACATCTTTCTGGTTGTTATTCTCCTTTTGATTCATACCGGGGCCATTGAACACTCCGATGCTGTAATTGAAGAGGTCGCGCTCACCATTGTTAAGGAAGTCGCCCGTGAGCATCACTCCGGCGTCACGTGCCACGTAATTTCCTATTAAGGGATCAGAGGCAATACCTGCCAGATAGAGCACCGAGGGATCGAACTGTATTGTGCTGAGATATGTGGGAGAGAGTGTACTCTCTAGGGTGAAAGGCTGCTTATACTGTCCCACACGCACTTTCATATAGGGTGCTATCTGATACTGAGCATAATACTCGTGCATTTCGCTCTTCACCGCATCGTACATTAAAAAGAAGCTGAGACGATTGGTAAGATGGGCATCGGCCATTAGAATTACACGCTGAATATCGAGTGCATTCTTATCGACGCCAGCTTTTCTATTGTAATAGTATGTAGACTGTGCATAACCGAAAAGTCGCAGTTTGCTGAGCCCTATCTCTAGATTAATAGAATTGTATGGAGCCCCTGTCACATCGGCTGCAGGAGTTACCGCCGGATCGTATGTAGTTTTACTAACGCCAAACTCCACATTCTGTGTAAGTGGTGTTGAATAATTCTCTTTTTTATTTTCTTCATTTGCAAGAATAGCGCCCAGCGGTAACATTGTAACAAGCATGAACGCAAGTATTTTCTTTTTCATCGTGTTATTTTGATATCTGTTAAATTCTACCCTATTTCGGGTACAAAGATAGTTCAAGTAATGTTGATAAAAAATCAAAAAAAAAAATTTTATACCTACATATATAAAAACAGAATCGAGCGGCGTGCCGCTCGATTCAATTCTGTTATTATTTTCCTTCTTATTCTACGTAACGGGAATATTTGGTAACTTGACCTGTTTTTACATCTTCAAGTTTCATTTTATCGCCGTCGATAGTAACACGGAATGTCTTGAACTTCCCTACATGCTTTCGAGGCAGTTCGGTTCCGAAGTAGCTTACTCTGAGCAGAGAATCCTGTTGCCATTTAGTTTCGTACATGACAGTGTCGGCCACAAATACAAAACCTGTGTTGTCGTCGTTGAACATTATCTCTGTCTTGGGACCAAAAACAGGTTTCTGTGTCCACAAGCCCCACAAGGGATTGACCTTCTCTCCGCCACATGCAGCAACAAACAACATGGTTGCCACAGCAGAAATCAGTAAAAAGGATTTTTTCATATTGTCTATTATTAACTGTGTCTATCGAGCAACTCTTTTTCGAGGTCTTCGAGAGTAACGCCAAAGTGCTCATTGAGCACGAATGTGTGATAAAGGAGGTCGCAAACCTCGTAAACATAACGCTCTTTGTTACCTGCTATTGCTTCGATTACTGTCTCTACTGCCTCTTCACCCACCTTCTGTGCCATTTTCTTGACACCTTTGTTGAAGAGAAGAGTTGTATATGAACCTTCGGGCATCTCTTTGTGACGGTTCTCCACTACCTTCTGAAGTTTGCGGATGAAACCCTCGTGCTCGGGAGTATCGAAACAACTTGTAGTGTTGCGATGGCAGGCAGGACCTACGGGCTTACCCATGAGCAGGAGTGTATCGTTGTCGCAGTCGGGATACATGCTTACAACCTCGATGAAGTTGCCGCTTGTCTCGCCTTTTGTCCAGAGAGAGTTGCGTGAGCGGCTATAAAAGGTCGCTTTGCCTGTCTCAACTGTTTTTTCATAAGCCTCACGATTCATATAAGCCACCATCAACACTTTAAGTGTTGTTGCGTCCTGAACCACTACGGGCAATAGACCGTCGGCATTTTTTGACAGTTCAAATTCTTCAAATTTCATCATAATCTTACTTTAATATCTCGTTTCTGCAATTCTTTCTTTACCTCGTTGATAGATACCTCGCCGTAGTGGAAGATGCTGGCAGCAAGTGCTGCATCGGCCTTACCGTCGGTGAGTACCTTTACAATGTCATCTATTGAGCCTGCACCACCCGATGCGATGATGGGAATTGAGAGTTTGTCCGAGAGTGCTGCGTATGTCTCGCAGGGATAGCCGTTCTTTGTTCCATCGTGGTCCATTGATGTGAAGAGAATCTCACCTGCACCACGCTCCTGTCCCTCGTAAGCCCATGAGATAAGCTCTTTATCGGCAAACTTGTTTCCACCATGAGTGGTAATGCGCCAAATGCCATCTACCTGCTTTGCGTCGATGGCAAGCACCAGAAACTGGCTGCCATACTTTGCTGCAATCTGGTCGATGATGTCGGGGTTGGCAACTGCGGCACTGTTGATTGAGATTTTATCGGCACCTGCATCGAGCAGACGAGCTGCATCGTCCATTGTGGAGATACCACCACCCACTGTGAAGGGGATGTTGATATTCTGAGCAATGCGCTCTACCAATGTGGTAAATGTCTTGCGACCCTCTACTGTGGCGCTGATGTCAAGATAAACAAGTTCGTCGGCACCTTCGAGAGCGTAGCGACTACCAAGCTCCACTGCATCACCTACATCCTTCAAACCTACAAAATTAACTCCTTTCACTGTGCGACCGTCTTTGACGTCGAGGCACGGTATTATTCGTTTTGCAACCATTCTTTTATATTATTTAATGTTATTCTTCCTTCGTATATTGCTTTTCCTATTATCACACTGTGCAATCCCAGGCTTTTGGCTTTAGCAATGTCGTCCATCGACGAGATGCCGCCACTGAGAGTGAAATCGACCTGTTTGTATTTTTGTTGCAAAGCAACGTAGAGGTCGAAATTGGGGCCTTGCAACATTCCATCCTTGCTGATGTCTGTGCAGATTACCTGTGTCAGGCCTGCGGGGATAAAGCCTTCGATAAGTTCGTCGATGGCTACACCCGAGTTTTTCAGCCAGCCATGTGTGGCAACAATGCCGTCGCGGATGTCGGCACCGAGAATGACATGACCTGCGCCATACTCCTGTAACCACTCGGCAAAGAGTTCTCTATTGTCGACAGCCACACTGCCACAAATGGCACGATTGGCACCTGCGTCGAGTACTGCTTTTATCGACTCTGAGCTTTTGATGCCACCACCCCACTCGATGTCGAGCCCGGTGGAAGAGGCAAGTTTCTCGAGCACCTTGAGGTTGCAGGGTGCTTTGGCCTTTGCACCGTCAAGATCGACAACATGCAGACGACGGATGCCGCAATCGGCATAACTTTTTGCCATGTCAAGAGGATCCTGTTCGTAGACCTTCTTTTCGTTGTAGTCGCCCTGGGTGAGACGCACGCAGCGACCGTCAATTAAATCAATAGCAGGTATAAGTTCCATTTATTTTCTTTTTATTGTAGCAGGAAAAGATTAACACTTTTCCACAAAATTCTTTAATATTTGTTCGCCTATCATGCCACTCTTCTCGGGGTGGAACTGTGTTCCGTAAAAGTTCCCCTTGTTGAGAGCCGCAGCAAACTGCACTCCGTTTTTGGAGATTGCTATCGCCTCGCTGCACATCTGCGGTGCAAAGGAGTGAACGAAGTAGAGATACTCACCCTCTCGAATACCCGAGAGTAACGGGGTGTCGAGATTGTGAATTTCGTTCCATCCCATGTGGGGCACTTTAACACCGGCCTTTTTGTCTGCCGAGAAACGCTTGACCGCTGTGTCGAAGATACCCAGGCACTCTGTGTTGCCCTCTTCGCTGCAACGGCACATGAGCTGCATTCCTATGCATATTCCCAACACCGGCTGAGCCAGCCCTTTGATTACTTCGCAGAGACCGCGCTCACGCAACTTCTCCATTGCCGTCGATGCCTCGCCCACTCCGGGCAACACCACCTTGTCGGCATTTTTTATAGTTTCGGCATTGTCGGTAACAACATACTGCACTCCTAAGCGTTCGAGTGCGTTGCATACCGAACAAAGATTGCCTGTATCGTAATCGACAATAGCTATCATAATACGCCCTTACTGCTTGGAAGTTCGTAACTGAATACTTCGCGTTTGATTGCCATGCGCAGAGCACGTGCAAAACCTTTGAAGATGCCCTCGGCTAGATGATGATTGTTCTCGCCCTTGGCTGCAATGTGCAGATTGCAGTTCATGGCAGCACCCAATGACTTGAAGAAGTGCTTGAACATCTCTGTGGGAACGTCACCCACATAGTCTTTGGTAAACTGTACCTCCCACTCAAAATCTATGCGTCCGCCGAAGTCTATCAGCACCAATGCCTTGCACTCGTCCATGGGAAGCACAAAACCGTAACGACCGATGCCTCGCTTGTTGCCGAGTGCTTTTATGATTGCCTCACCGAGAACAATGGCTACATCTTCCATTGTGTGATGCTCATCTACGTGCAGGTCGCCCACAGCCTTGACATTGAGCGAAACTCCCGCATGATGAACTATCTGGTCAATCATGTGGTCGAGGAACTTAAGTCCTGTATCGATGCCCGAAGTTCCTTTGCCGTCGAGGTCTACGCTCACTTCGATGCTTGTCTCTTTTGTGGCGCGCACTACTGTCGCCGCACGTTCAGTGGTACGCAAGAACTCCGAAATTTCGCGCCAACTGTTTGTAACAAGCACACAAGTGTCTGAATAGGGTAATTTGCCAAGTGCCTCGATGCGCGCTACATCATCGGTGATGAGAATGGCCTTTGCACCGAGGTTGTAAGCAAGTTCCACATCTGTCAGACGGTCGCCGATGACATAAGATGCTGCAAGGTCGTACTCGCCACTCAAATATTTTCCGAACATTCCTGTACCGGGCTTTCTATTCGGGTGGTTGTCAGACGCATAATGGGGGTCAATAAGCTGGTCGTCGAAAATAACTCCCTCGCCCTTGAGTGTGTCGAGCATCTTATTATGTATCATATAAAAACGATCCTCGGGGTTGCTATCTGTACCAAGACCGTCCTGATTGCTTGCAATCACAAGCTCATAATCAAGCTCGGCTATATTGGAGAGTGAACCTATTGCAGCCGGAAGAAATTCAAGTTGCTCGAGTGAGTCTACCTGCTCGGTTACGGGAGGTTCAACGATGATCGTTCCGTCGCGGTCTATAAATAATGCCTTTTTCATAAATCTTATTTCCAATCTTTCACAATGGCAAGCATACGGTCGTTCTCTTCGGGCTTGCCGATGGTTATTCTGAGTGTGCCCTCACAGCCTTTGAGACGTGAACGGTCGCGCACAATCACCTGCTCTTTGATGAGAGCATCGTAAAGTGCGCGTGCGTCGTCTACTCTCACCAACAGGAAGTTAGCATCGGAGGGGAATACGCGCTGAACACATTTCATCTCTTTCAGTGCCTCGGCTACACGCTTGCGCTCGCTCTTCAGCAACTCTATCTCGCTTTTCACGTCGCGTGCAAGAAGTTCCTTGGCGCGCTCCATGCCTGCTATGTTGATGTTGTATGGGTATTTTACCTTGGCAAAGATACTCATAATTTCGGCATCGGCAAAAGCCAAGCCCAATCTTAATCCAGCAAGACCGTATGCCTTGGAGAGTGTCTGCAACACAATGAGGTTTTTGTACTGGGGCAACACTGTAAGCAGACTAGGCTGCTCGGCAAAATCGATATATGCCTCGTCTACTATCACAACACCCTTGAACGATGAGATAAATTCGAGCATCTGCTCCATGGGGAAGCTGTTGCCCGAGGGGTTGTTGGGCGAGCATAAAAAGAGCAGTTTGGTATTCTCGTCGCAGATGTCGGCCAGCTCTTTTGCGGGGAATGAGAAATCTCCGTCGAGCTGCACCTCGCGAAACTCAACGTCGTTGATGTCGGCTGCCACGCGGTACATTCCGTAGCTGGGGGTTATTGCCACAGCATTGTCCTTGCCGGGGTTGCAGAAAACACGATAGCAAAGGTCGATAGCCTCGTCGCTACCGTTACCGATGAACATATTCTCCACTGCCACTCCCTTGAACTTGGATATTATACCTTTAAGTTCGAGCTGACGAGGGTCGGGATAACGGTTGTAACCATTCTCGAAAGGATTCTCGTTGGCATCGAGAAAAACGCCCAATGCTCCTTTGTACTCGTCTCTTGCTGTCGAATAGGGTGCAAGGTTTATTATATTTTTGCGTACAAGACGCAACACTTCGTTCAATTCCATGATATTTATCAAATTTCCTCGCCCATGCGCAGACGTGCTGCGTTTGCATGAGCATCAAGACCCTCGGCTACGGCCATTGCCACAATGGTGGGGCCCAACTGCGACATTCCGTCGGCTGTAAGCTCTTGATAGGTTATTTTTCTTGTAAAACTGTCTAAGTTCACGCCACTGCACGAACGCGCCCAACCCGATGTGGGAAGTGTGTGGTTGGTTCCCGAAGCATAGTCGCCTGCACTCTCGGGAGAGTAGTTTCCTATGAACACGCTTCCGGCCGCTGTTATCTGCTCGGCTACCTTCCATGGCTCGCGCATGGAGATGATAAGATGCTCGGCGGCGTATATGTTGGCAAATTCTATCTGCTGCTCTACTGTGGGGAGAACAATAAGGCGACTCTCCTCCAGTGCTTTCTTTGTAAGTTCCTTACGGGGAAGTTTGTCAAGCTGACGCTCAACCTCGCGAGCCACTGCATCGGCTATCTCTTCGCTGCCACACACAAGCAACGCCTGAGAGTCGGCTCCATGCTCGGCCTGTGAGAGAAGGTCGCTTGCTACGAAACGCGCGTCGGCTGTCTCGTCGGCCATTACCATCACCTCGGAAGGACCTGCGGGCATATCTATCGACACTCTGTCGGTAACACTCTCTTTTGCTTTTGTCACATAGCGGTTGCCGGGGCCAAATATCTTATCCACAGCAGGGATTGTCTCGGTGCCGTAGGCCATTGCACCCACAGCCTGTGCGCCACCAACTTTGTAGACATGGTGCACGCCGCATACTCGTGCTGCATAGAGAACTGCCGGAGCCACCTTTCCCTCTTTGTTTGTGGGTGTGCAGAGCACTATCTGAGGACATCCTGCCACCTTTGCAGGAATTCCAAGCATCAACACCGTAGAGAACAAAGGTGCTGTACCGCCGGGAACATAGAGTCCCACCTTGCGGATGGCAACGGAGCGTTGCACGCACTTGACACCGGGGGCACACTCCACCTCGATGGGCTTGAAGGATTGCGCCGCATGGAATTTTGCAATATTTGCAGCTGCCTTAGCAATGGCATCCTTCACTTCCTGTGACACCATCGCTGTTGCCTCGTCATACTCGGCCTGAGAGACCTCTATCTCACCAAGTTCCACTCCGTCAATCTCACGGGCAAGCTCACGAATGGCCTTGTCGCCATCGCTTTTCACCCTTGCAAGGATAGCCTCCACGCGTCCGGCGATAATATCGTCGTTTGTCGAGACTCGCTTCACAAGAGTGTCCCACTCGCTTCTGTCGGGATTAATATATTTTTTCATGACTAAATTCTTTTAGAGTACAATCTTTTCGAGATTGAGTACAAGAATACCCTCGGCACCGATTGCTTTGAGTTTCTCTATTACCTCCCACAATGTCTTCTCATCTACTACCGACTGCAATGAGCACCAGTCGGGCTGAGCCAAGGGGATAACTGTCGGGCTGCGCATTGCGGGCAATATTTTGAGAGCCTCTTCCAATGCCGCTGTGGGCAGGTTGAGCAACAGATATTTCTTGCCTTTGCCTGTGATTACCGACTCGAAACGAGACATCAACTGCTGGGCGATGGCCATCTTCTCGGCGTCGAGACCGGGAGTACCGATGAGCACTGCCTCGGAGAAGAGCACCTTCTCTACCTCTACAAGTCCGTTTGATACCAATGTACCGCCTGACGACACAATGTCGAAGATTGCATCGGCAAGACCTGCGGCGGGAGCAATCTCCACCGAACCTGTGATTGTGTGAATATCTGCTTTGATGTTATTCTCGTCGAAGAACTTCTGCAACACATTGGGATAAGATGTTGCAATACGTTTGCCATTGAAGTATTCGAGACCTTCGTAATTGTCGCTCTTGGGCACTGCAAGTGAGATGCGGCAACCACCAAAGCCCAACTGCTTAAGTATGTCTACCTCGTAACCGCGCTCGGCAACCTCGTTGTAACCTACAATACCGAGGTCGGCTGCGCCCATAGCTACTGTCTGGGGAATATCATCGTCTCTGAGAAAAAGTATCTCAACGGGAAAATTGGATGCACGCATGAGGAATTTTCTCTTCTCTTCCTTGATGTTTACACCCGCATCGCGCAAAAGCTCCATGCTCTGCTCGTTCAATCGTCCTTTAGTCTGTATCGCAATTCTTAACATAGTTATATTTTTTATTATTTTAATCAAAGTAAAAAGAGCCTACCCATGAAAAAAGGTAAGCTCTTATTATATCTGTCATAAACAGGCACACCGCACTTACCCTGCACATTATGTGAGAGAATGATGATGGCGATGATGTACAGCCTGTTTAAGCATATTGTTCCGTTTTTTTATTTAACTGTGCAAAGGTATATATTTCAATTAAATTATGCAAATATTCACAAGGTCTATCTTATATTTTTTTTCTTTGTACGACCTGTGTTCCGGGGGCAACATCCTCCATAAGCCATATATTTGCACCGATTACAGCATCTTTACCTATGGTTACGCGACCAAGAATGGTGGAATTACTGTACACAATGACATTGTCCTCGAGGATGGGGTGACGGAGAATTCCCTTGATGGGATTGCCACTCTCATCTACCGGGAAACTCTTGGCACCAAGCGTAACACCCTGATAGAGTTTCACATGGTTGCCGATGATACATGTCTCGCCAATAACGATACCTGTACCGTGGTCAATGGTAAAGTAGTTGCCTATCTGCGCACCGGGGTGAATGTCTATTCCGGTCTCGCTGTGAGCAAGTTCGGAGACGATGCGAGGAATGAGTGGCACACCGATTTCTATGAGTTTGTGTGCTATTCGATAGTTGCCGATAGCCTTTATTGCGGGATAGCAACTGATAACCTCGCCGTAGCTTTTGGCTGCAGGGTCGCCGTCGTAGGTAGCCGCAACATCCATGAGCAGACAACGACGAAGTTCGGGCAGAAACTCTACAAACTCCAATGCCATGGCTTTGGCCATCTTGCGACGCTCGGACTTGCTCTCGACACCTGCGAAACATATTCCCGCATGTATCTGCTCGGACAAGAGGTCGTACACCTTTGCCACGTTCAAGCCTGTTCTGTATTCGAGTGTGTTGTTATCCTTGAAAGGCTCACCGAAATATCCGGGGAAGACGATGGAGCGTACAAGCTCCACCACCTCGGAGAGTACACGACCAGAAGGCATAGGCTCGCCATCGTGCTGACACTCGGCAAGCAGATTGCCAAAGTCGCACTGAGTCAATGCTTTCACCGTTGCAGGCAACACCTGCGCTATATTTTTCTTATTCATAGTTTCTCAAAAAAAGTGTTTCATCTTGTCGCAACGAACAAATATAATCAATCGAAAAGGTCGGTCGATAGATAACGTTCGCCACCGTCGGGCAAAAGTACAACAATATTTTTATCCTCGCAACCTCCGCGACGTACAACCTCGGCCGCAGCATGCAGAGCAGCACCCGAGGAGAAGCCCACAAGCACTCCCTCGGTAGTAGCAAGCTGTTTAGCTGCTTTCATTGCCTCGCCATCGGTGACGCATACAACCTCATCGACCACTGCCGCATCGTATATTGAAGGGATGAAACCTGCACCTATGCCCTGTATCTTATGCGCGCCCTTTTCGCCTCCCGAAAGCACGGGGGAGGCCGACGGCTCCACTGCCACCACTCTGATTGCAGGGTTAAGTTCTTTCAATCTTCGGGCTGTACCGCTGATAGTTCCGCCGGTACCCACACAGGCTACAAAAACATCCACGCGACCATCGGTGTCGCGCCATATCTCTTCGGCGGTGGTAGAATAGTGTGCTTCGGGATTGGCACCATTTTCAAACTGCTGCAAGATGACAGCACCTTCGATGGTAGCACACAACTCCTGTGCTTTTGCTATCGAACCTGCCATGCCCTCACTACCGGGGGTGAGCACAAGTTGTGCGCCATAAGCCTTGAGCAGACTCATACGCTCGCGACTCATGGTGTCGGGCATTGTCAGCACAAGTTTATAGCCGCGTGTGGAGCAGACAAAAGCAAGCCCCACGCCTGTATTTCCGCTTGTAGGCTCTACGATGGTTGCTCCGGGACGCAAAAGTCCGCGTTTTTCGGCATCGAGCACCATAAAGAGTGCCGCCCTATCCTTGACACTGCCCGCCGGATTGAAGTATTCCAACTTCACCATCGGAGGCGTCACAAGCCCTTCGGCCGCAGCGTAACGATTGACCCTCAAAAGAGGGGTGTTTCCTATAAGGTCGGTAATGACATCTGCTACTTTCATCATAATATAGGTATTTGTTTCAGTTCATTATATAAACGTTGTACCGGGAGCCCCATCACATTAAAATAGGAGCCTTCGATATTCTCCATGCCTATGTACCCTATCCACTCTTGCGCGCCGTATGCGCCGGCTTTGTCCATAGGCTTGTATTTTGTAACATAATGTTCTATCTCGTCGTCGGTGAGCACCGCAAAAGTCACATTGGAACATGCCGCGAAACTGCTCTGCACCGATGCGGTGGTGATAGTTACACCGGTGAACACCTGATGGGTTTTCCCCGACATATTACGCAACATGCGTCGGGCATCGTCGGCATCGACAGGCTTGCCCAACGCCTTGCCTTCGAGCCACACAATGGTGTCGGCAGTAATCACAAGTTCGTCGGCTGCCATCGAAGGGCGATAGGCATCAGCCTTTTTGCGAGATATGTAGAGAGGAATATCACCTCCTTGCAACTCGGCAGGGAAGCTCTCATCCACATCGGGCAGAGTGCGCACCTCAAATGAAACATCCAGCCCCGACATTAGTTCGCGACGACGTGGCGAAGCAGATGCTAAAATTATTTTATATCCGTTAAGATTGTCAAGCATATTACTCTTTTTCATTTACCATCCGAAGGCATTGGCCTCGTCCATCCATTTATCCTGAGCACGCATTATCTGCTCGATAACCTCGCGGCCGCATCCCTCGCCTCCTTTTATAGGAGATATATATTTCGCTATTCCCTTGATATCTACTGCTGCATCGGCAGGACAGCAGGGAAGTCCGCACATCTGCATCACCTCATAGTCGGGGATATCGTCGCCCATATACATAACCTCATCGGGAGAAAGATTGTACATATAAAGGTACTCCTCGAAAATATCCTTCTTGACAGATGCACCCAGATACACATCAGGTATTCCCAAACCGCGATAACGCACCTTGACAGCCTCGGTGCGTGCACCTGTGATGATAGCCACGTGAAAGCCCGCTTTTACGGCAAGCTGCAAAGCATAACCATCCTTAATATTCACTGTACGCATGGGCTCACCCGAAGGGTGCATGGGAATTGTCTCTCTGCTGAGGACTCCATCCACGTCGAACACCAACGCTTTTATTTTTTTTAAATCGTAGTTTATCATTTCAATTCTTTTTTACAAATATATTCACTGACAAGGTTGTACACTTCGCGATGAAGGCCGTCGAGCATGGAGCTGTGTCGCGCGACAATCTCTTTGTCGCCGCGAGCCGCAGGCCCCGTCTGAGCCTCGTCGGGCGAGAGATGGTGCAACTTCGCCGCCGTTTCGTCTATGAGTGGGAGCATTGCCTCGAAAGGCAGTCCCTGCTTGGCGAGCAGTTCGGCTGCCATGCGATACATCGCATTTGCAAAATTACAGGAAAAGACCGCCGCTACATGAAGATAACCACGCTGCTCGCTTGTCGCCCTGCATACCATCGGCGTCAGATGTCGTGCAAGAGCCTCGAGTTGCAAAAACCCCTCTTCGTCGCAAGCCTCGACAAATATACCGACACGACTAAAATTGACACTCTTGCCCTTACTAAAAGTCTGCATGGGGTAAAAAACGCCATACTTTGCTGCACCGGCATCAGCCCACAACTGCAAGGGAACACTGCCCGCCGTATGCACCAGCAACGCATCGTCGTAACGCATTGCAAGTTCGCGTGTAACCGTCGGCAACGCATCGTCGCTGACGGCAGTAATCACAATATCCGCGTCGGGCAAAGAGGCTATACAGGTGGCGTGCGGGCAGCCCAATTTCGCTGCAAGTTGCAAGGCAGATGCCTCGCTGCGACTCCACACAGCCAGCGGAACAATGCCCGCCACGCACAAAGCCTCGCCCAAGCAGGTGGCAAGATTACCCGCACCTGCTATAACCACACGACTACTTACCGCCAAACTGTCCGACATGTATCTTCTCCCATTGCAGTTTATCCTCGTCGAAAGGCTTGCTCTCACGCTCCTTGTGACCGATAGCAACCACCGAAAGAACAGCATAATTCTCGGGGATGGCAAGCAGACGTTTCACATTCTCGTCAGCCGAAACACCATCGGCATCGAAACGTTTGCGCACCTGCACCCAGCAACTTCCTAATCCAAGTTCCTCGGCAGCCAACTGTATGAGTATCGTCGCAATGGAGCAATCCTCTACCCACACATCTGTCTTGTTTGTATCGGCGATGACAACCACAGCAAGAGCGGCACCCTCCAAAAGAGCAGCACCCGCAGCCTTACACATTGAGAGGTTGCGCAACATCTCCTTATCCTCGACCATGATAAATTCCCAGGGATTTATGCGATGGCCCGAAGGAGACATCAGTGCAGCTTTCATCAGGTCGCACACACAATTTTCATCGACAGCCTGCTCGGTGAAACGTCGGCAACTGCGTCGTTTTTTCAACAATTCCAAAAAATTATCCATAGTTACAATAATCTTCAAAAACGCAAATTTATAACAAACAGTTCAAAAAGACAAGAAGCAGCAAACAAAAAGAGAAAAAGCTGTGTTAATAACAACACCCCCCCAAAAAGCAAAGAGATGTCCGCCAACGAAAGAAACAGCCCTTTCACTGAGAAAAAAAGCAACAAGAGAGCAAAAATAGTGTACCGCCACATATTCGGATACACAACGGCAGAGAACAGCGCAAGAGAGACACTCTTCTACCGCGAAATTTTTCGCAGCCGTCACATAATATGCTCACACACAAAACGCGTCATAGCACTGCCAAAGTTCTAAAATTCCCCACAGCAGCAGCAAACAAACAAAAATCTCGCCCCATGCACACACAATATTTCCCATTGCCCCCCGTAAATTCGTTTTTTCTGTGTATCTTCGCGACTAAATCGCGAACAGACAAGAAAACAGACACACCATGCCCATAATAAAATACGAAAACGTAGATATACACATCGACTCGAAAATCATCCTCGAAGATGTAAGTTTCACTCTCAAGGCCGGCGACTTTGCCTACATCACAGGCACAGTAGGCTCAGGAAAATCGACATTGCTAAAGAGCATCTACGGCGAAGTGGACATAAACAGCGGAAAAGCTATTCTGTTCGACGAGTTCTCCCTGAAAGGACTGCGCCGTAGCAAGCTACCCGCACTGCGCAAACGCATGGGCATCGTCTTTCAGGACTTCCAACTGCTCACCGACCGCACCGTACACGACAACCTCGAATTTGTACTCAAATGCACCGGCTGGAGCAACAAGAACGAACGCGAAAAACGCATACAGGAGGTGCTCGACCTTGTAGACCTGCCCAAGAAAGGCTACAAGATGCCCCACGAACTGTCGGGCGGCGAACAACAACGCATAGTCATCGCACGCGCCATCCTGAACCACCCCACCCTGCTGCTTGCCGACGAACCCACCGGCAATCTCGACAACGAGACAGGAACATTCATCATGCAACTGCTCCACAACATCTGTAAAGAAGAAAAGACAGCAGTGCTGATGATTACCCACAACGAGCAGTGGCTCACCACCTTCCCCGGCATAGAATTCCTGTGCAAAAACAAGAAACTCATCGAGAACAAAAAAGAGAACCCCGAGGAAGCAGAAATCCAAGCTGACGTACAAGCCGAAGAGGTGCAGAAAGAGAAAGTACAAGCTGAAGTAACAACAGAAGAAACAGAAGAAGCTGCCACACCCGATAGCGCAGCACAAGAAACAATAGAATAATAAACAAAAAACATAGCAAAATGAAAGTATTGAAATTCGGAGGAACCTCCGTAGGCTCTGCGGTCCGCATGCAGGGCGTTGTCAAGCTCATCAACGATGGCGAGACAAAAGTAGTGGTACTCTCGGCAATGTCCGGTACCACAAACGCACTCATAGAGTTCACCAACTACCTGCGTAACGGCAACCCCACAGGCGCAGTAGAACACATCACCAACCTGCAAAGCAAATATTGGCAGACAATAAAAGACCTCTACACCACAGATAGCTACATAAAAAAAGCCACAGAGAAGATAAACGAGATATACAACCATCTGCGCTCACTCGCCCAGCAACCCCTCACCGCCGACAACGAGAAAGAGATTATCGCCCAGGGTGAAATGATGTCAACAAACATGGTTGCACTTTACATGGAAGAGCAAGGCATCAGCGTACAGTTGCTCAACTCACTCGAGTTCATGCGTCTGAAGGCCAACGAAGAGCCCGACATGGAGTACCTCATCGAGAAGCTCACACCCCACATCGAGAGCCGCACCGACGGAAAAATATACATAGCACAAGGCTTCATCTGCATGAGTCACGAAGGCCGCATATCCAACTTGCAACGCGGTGGCAGCGACTACACAGCCACACTCATCGGCGCGGCACTAAAAGCAGAAGAGATACAGATATGGACCGACATCGACGGCATGCACAACAACGACCCCCGCATTGTAGACGGCACACGCCCTGTACGCCACCTGCACTTCGAAGAGTCGGCCGAGCTTGCATACTTCGGAGCAAAGATACTCCACCCTACATGTATCCTCCCCGCTAAGCTTGCCAACGTACCCGTACGTCTGCTCAATACCATGGACCCCAAAGCCGAAGGCACACTCATCGACAACAACCTGACAGAGCCCGGCACCATCAAGGCCATCGCAGCAAAAGACAACATCACAGCTATCAGAATAAAGTCGGGCCGCATGCTCCTCGCCTACGGTTTCCTGCGTAAAGTATTCGAAATATTCGAGAGCTATCGCACCTCTATCGACATGATATGTACATCAGAGGTAGGCGTATCAATGTCAATCGACAACACAAACCGCCTCGAAGAAATCACCAACGAGTTGCAGAAATACGGCACAGTGACAGTAGACAAAGATATGTGTATCATCTGCGTCGTAGGCGACCTCACATGGGAAAACATAGGCTTCGAGTCACGCGCCATGGAAGCAATGAAAGAGATCCCCGTACGCATGGTATCATACGGCGGTAGCAACCACAACATATCATTCCTCATACGCATGGAAGATAAGGAGAAAGCCCTCCGTGCACTGAGCAAAAACATCTTCAACTAATGAGCACACTACCCATAAACAAGTTTGCCGACATAGAGACACCGTTCTACTACTACGACGTCGCCCTGCTCAAGGAGACACTCGAATGCGCACGCACCGAGGCATCCAAGCACGCCGACTACCACATACACTACGCCATAAAAGCAAACTTCAACCAGAAACTGTTGCAGATAATAAGCGCAGCAGGCCTCGGTGCCGACTGTGTCAGTGGTGGCGAAGTGAAAGCAGCACTCAGCGCAGGCATAGCCCCCGAAAAGATAGTCTTTGCAGGCGTCGGCAAGACAGAGAAAGAGATACGCATCGCATTAGAAGCAGGCATCTTCTGCTTCAATGCCGAGTCGCTACCCGAGGTAGAACTCATAGACGAACTTGCAGCCGAGTACCACACCACAGCCCGCATAGCCATCAGAGTGAACCCCGGCGTAGGCGCGCACACCCATGCCAACATCACCACCGGCCTCGCCGAGAATAAGTTCGGAATAAACTACGAACTGCTCGAAGAGACCATCAACAGCATCAAAGAGCTGAAAAACGTAGAACTCATAGGACTACACTTTCACATAGGCTCGCAGATACTCGAGATGAACGACTTCGCCACACTCTGTGCCCGCATAAACGAGATACAGGAGACACTCGAAAACAACCTCAACCTCGTAGTGCCCCACATAAACGTAGGTGGCGGTCTGGGCATCGACTACATGCAGCCCACCCGGAACCCCATCCCCGACTTCGCCTCATACTTCGCCACATACGCGAACAATCTTAAGCGTCGTCCCGGACAGCAGGTACACTTCGAGCTGGGTCGCAGCATCGTAGGACAGTGCGGAACCCTGGTGTCACGCGTCACATACATCAAGCGCGGCACATGCAAACAATTCGCCATCATCGATGCCGGCATGAACGACCTCGTACGCCCCGCCCTCTACCAGGCCTACCACGAGATTGAGAACCTCACATCGCAAGCGCCCAAAGAGAAATACGACATAGTAGGCCCAATATGCGAGTCGTCTGACGTATTTGCCAAGGACAGAGAACTGCCCACAACCAAACGTGGCGACATCCTTGCAATACACTCTGCCGGAGCCTACGGCGAAGCAATGGCATTCGGCTACAACTGCCGCGAGTTGCCCAAAGCCTACCTTTCAACTGATTTCTAGAAAAAGAACGAAAGCTATAAAACAAACGACTCTCCTGTCGATGACAGGAGAGTCGTTTGTTTTATAGTGACAACTTACTTTTCAATCAACCTCTGCAAGTTATCCATAAAAGTCTTTAAAATAACATCCTTATTGAAACGAGTCTCCATAAGTCTCTTTGCAGACTCCTTCACTTGCACGGAATTTTTCTTTGCAAAATCGATGCAAGCATGGAAACCATTAGCAATATCATCGATGTCGCCGGGAGCAGAACAAACGCCCAAATTATTCTCTTCGATAATCTCCTTACCACTACCACCCAATATACCGAAAATAGTTTTACCAGCATTAAGATACGATTGAATCTTGAAAGGCTCGGTCTTCATTATACCATCATTATCAATCAAAGGGAGCACCAAGGCATCACTCTGCGTTAAAATGCCATTCATCTGATTATAAGGATAGCTGCCATGCAAAACCACGTTCTTGATATTACGTTCCTTAATCAATTTCTCCAAGTGAGAGATATATGAACCATTACCGACAATATTCAACACAGCACCTTCAATGTCAGCCCTCTCAAAACCAAGAATGGTATTATGAAGATTCTGATACCTCGATATATTTCCAGTAAACGTAAAGTTAAACATCGAATTGTCCAACTTCAGTTCGCTCTCCACATCCTCTACGGGCTTCAGCCAGTTAGGCGTGTAGACACACTCTTCATTGGTATATTTGTTTATTGTACCCGCGAACCTCTTCGAAGAGATAAAAATTTTGTCACACCTCTCGTAAATCCTCTTAATAAGACTATTTACAAAAAACTTAGTGGCAAAATTCTTGGGAATACCGTACGTATATATCGCATCGGGCCAAATATCAAGAGTCCATATAGCCACCGGAACACCAAATTTCTTTTTGGCAGCCAAAGCAGGCAAAGCAACCGTCAAAGGTCCCGTCTGCGACACAAATATACAATCGAAATCGGCACCAATCTTTTTGATAATCTTCTTTCCACCATTCACGAAACTCTTATAGTTCAACAACTTCTTGGCTATACTATCTTTGTAACCCTCGACAAAAGGATAGCGATGAATTTTTATACCATCCCAATCCTCTATCGAATACCCCTCATTCTTATAATTCTCATACACATAGCCATAAGGATACGACGGGTACTGTGTCAGCACCTCCACCGCATGTCCCATGTTATACCATTCACGTGCAAGGTCATTAATTATAAAATTCTCGGGGTAGAAAACCTCGGAAACAATCAAAATCTTCATGCCGATTCTCAATTAAGCAAAAACTCTACAAGGAATAAATTTATTCTTTTCTCCAAACCATCTTGTTCACCACACCTGTGTAGCTCTGAATAAGCTTCACAATCTTTGTCGAAACAATCTCGTCGGTGTAGTTGGGAACAGGCAGACCATGGTCGCCATTGTTATTCATCTCGACAGCAGTATCAACAGCCTGCAACAAAGACTTCTCGTCAATGCCGGCAAGGAAGAACACACCCTTGTCGAGAGCCTCGGGACGCTCGGTCGATGTACGTATGCACACAGCAGGGAAAGGCTTGCCAATAGAGGTAAAGAAAGAGCTCTCCTCGGGCAATGTACCGCTATCCGACACCACAGCAAAAGCATTCATCTGCAAGCAATTGTAGTCGTGGAAACCAAGAGGTTCCTGGCGCATCACGCGCTTGTCGAGCACAAAACCGCTCGCGTCAAGACGGTTGCGACTGCGCGGGTGACAACTGTACAGGATGGGCATATCATACTTCTCGGCCATCTTATTAATCGCTGTGAAGAGCGATACAAAGTTCTTCTCGGTATCGATGTTCTCCTCGCGGTGAGCACTCAAAAGAATATATTTACCCTTCTCCAATCCCAGACGCGCATGCACATCGCTAGCCTCTATCTCGGCAAGATTCTCGTGCAACACCTCGGCCATGGGCGAACCCGAAACATATGTACGCTGCGGAGCCACGCTGCTCGCATTAAGATAACGACGCGCATGCTCACTGTAACAAATGTTCACATCGGAGATGATATCCACGATACGACGGTTGGTTTCTTCGGGCAGACACTCATCCCAGCAACGGTTACCCGCCTCCATGTGGAAGATAGGAATGTGCAGACGCTTAGCACCAATCACCGACAAACAGCTATTGGTATCACCCAACACCAACACAGCATCAGGCTTAGTCTGAACCATCAGCTTGTACGAAGCATTGAGAATGTTACCCATTGTTGCACCCAAGTCATCGCCCACTGCATCCATATACACTTCGGGGTCTTTAAGTTTCAAATCCTTAAAAAACACTCCGTTAAGGTTGTAATCGTAGTTCTGGCCTGTGTGAGCAAGAATACAATCGAAGTACTTGCGGCACTTGTTTATCACAGCCGCCAAGCGGATAATTTCGGGGCGAGTACCCACAATTATCAACAATTTCAGTTTACCGTTGTCCTGAAATTTAATATCTGAATAATCTGTTCTAATTTCCATGTTTTTATTTTTTAACTGTTGGCCAATAGCCAATTTTACAACTTCACCGGCTCAAAATAAGTATCAGGGCGGTTAGGATCGAAATTCTCATTACACCAAATGAAAGTAACAAGTTCCTCGGTATCTGACAAATTAATAATATTATGAGAATAACCGGGTATAGTCTCCACCACTTGAATATTATCGCCACTCACCTCAAATTCAAAAACCTCGTCGCTGCCATGTCTGCGTTGCTGAATGAGACCACGACCATGAACAACAACAAATTTCTCAATCTTCGAGTGATGCCAATGCTCACCCTTAGTGATGCCAGGTTTGGAAATATTCACAGCAAACTGTCCGTTATGTTCTGAACGAATAAGCTCGGTGTAACTACCACGCGCATCAACATTCATCTTCACAGGATAGATAAACTTCTCGGCAGGCAGATAACTGATGTAAGTAGAATAAAGTGCCTTCTCAAAAGCATTTGTCGACGAAGGTACGGCAAGCGTCTGAGGCATTGCCTTGAACTTGTTAAGCAGTTCAACAATCTCGCCAAGCTTCACAGAGTGCACAACAGGGACATAGCAATACTTTCCGTCGCGGTGCTCCTCGCCCGCAAGCGCAGCAATCAGTTCATCCACCACATCATCGATATAACAGAGACGCATCTGCACATTAGGGTCATTCACCTGTATGGGCAAGTCATGCGCAATATTGTTACAGAAAGTAGCTACCGCACTGTTGTAGTTGGGACGACACCACTTACCGAAAAGATTGGGATAACGATAAACAAGCACCTTGGCACCCGTCTCGGCAGCATAGTCGAACATCAACTGCTCTCCAGCACGCTTGCTCTCACCATAAGGATTGTCAAGCTCGGCCTGAATGGAAGAACTAATCATCACAGGACAGTTGTTGCCATACTTTTTCAAAGTATCGAGCAAGGTAGACGCAAAGCCGAAGTTACCCTCCATGAACTCCTTAGGATCCTGCGGGCGGTTCACACCTGCAAGGTTGAACACAAAATCGGCATTCTTGCAATACACATCAAGCTCGGCGGGGTCGCTGTCCACGTCATACTCGAACACCTGCAACTCCTCGCCGGCAATTTTGTACCATTTAGCCTTACCATCATTTATATTGTGCAACTGAGACACAAGGTTCTTACCCACGAACCCCTTTGCACCTGTCACTAATATCTTCATAAAAAGTATTTTTGATATTAAACCGATTAAATAGCAAAAAAGAGGATGCAGACAGCCTAACGACTGAAAATATCCTCCTCACGCAAAGGGGCAAAAGCACCATCCTTCGCCTCAAAAATCACAGTTCCCGACTCAAGCGCCTCAATGCTGTGCCACTGTCCGGCAGGAATCTGCAACACAGGGCAGTCACCACCCACCTCCATCAGAATCTCTTGAGCAACATTGCCACACTCGTCGAAAAGAATCTCCTTCACCTTTCCGCGCACAATGATGACCGTCTCGGCTGTTGAGCAATGACGATGGATAGGAACAACCGTTCCCGGCTCCAACGCATTGAGCATACGCTGCGAAGTATCGTCCGGCGACGTGCGCAGGTCGAGATTCATTCTCAATCGCTCACAAGCCTTAGCCTTAGCCGTCAAGTCATCCAAAATCTCACTGTTTATAATCATAAATCACGCCAGGTTCTAAATTAACAATAAAACACACATACCTCTTTGAAAGAGATATGCATGTTTATAAATTACACAGTCCGTTACTCGCTACGTATCTCCTTAGCCTTGGAACGGGGCTGCAATCCCAAGTCCTCGCGAATGAAACGGAGCTTCAGCAACAACTCCTTCATACCCTCTACATCCAAGCGACGAGTATTGTGGCTGTGGTAATCCTCGATTTTTGAAATCTCTTCGCTACCATCAGTAAAGAACTTATCATAGTTAAGGTCGCGAGTGTCGCAAGGAATACGATAATAGTCACCCATATCAATCGCCTTGGCCATCTCCTCACGTGTAACAAGAGTCTCATAAAGTTTCTCGCCATGACGTGTACCGATAACCTTCACCTCGGTCTCGCCATATTTGGGATTAACCTGAGCATAAGTCTGCTTGAGAGCCTCGGCAAGAGTAACAAGAGTAGCGGCAGGAGCCTTCTGAACGAAAAGGTCACCATTCTCGCCATGAGTAAAGGCATAAATCACCAAATCCACAGCATCGTCGAGAGTCATCATGAAACGTGTCATGTTAGGGTCGGTGATAGTAATAGGCTTGCCCTGCTCCATCTGCTCCACCCAAAGAGGAATCACAGAACCGCGGCTCGCCATCACATTACCGTAACGAGTACAGCAGATAGTAGTCTTGGCATTCTGACCAAGCTCACGACCTTTAGCAGTAGCAACCTTCTCCATCAAAGCCTTTGAGATACCCATAGCATTGATAGGATAAGCAGCCTTGTCGGTAGAGAGAACAACAACATTCTTCACGCCATGCTCAATAGCCGAAAGAAGCACATTATGAGTACCAATGACATTAGTCATGGTAGCCTCCATGGGGAAGAACTCACACGAGGGCACCTGCTTCAACGCAGCAGCAGCAAACACATAATCCACGCCACGCATAGCAACATCCACCGATTCGCGGTTGCGCACATTACCAATATAGAATTTCACCTTGGGATTCTGCAACGCATGACGCATATCGTCTTGCTTCTTCTCGTCACGACTGAAAATACGAATCTCCTTAATATCGCTGTCGAGAAAACGACGCAACACAGCATTACCGAAAGAACCGGTACCGCCTGTAATCAACAGGACTTTGTCTTTAAATATTGACATAATTAACTAATATTAAGTTCGTTAGCAAAGTTGGTGTATGTCGTCAGGCACATAGCCACAGGCTAAAAACACATCCCACATAACCTAAATTCGTAAATTTAGGTCAAATATAACAACAAATACGCAAAAAATAAAGCATTAACTTAATATTTTTTACGAAAGGCATATAAGGCGGTCAGCGTAAACTCAGCCGACAACGACAAAGCATCAACAAAAACACAATAATATATGCATGCCATATAAACAGCATGCATATATAACACACTATGCAGACTACTCTTCGCCGTAAGAACCCTGCGATTCGGCAGCATTTTTAGCCTCTTCGCCATCCTCATCTTCAAGGAACTCAATATAATCTGCTGAGTCCACATCAAGCAAATGAGCCAACGCCTCTGCATACAAAATTTCGGCATCTGACATCTTGTCAAACTCCTCATCAAAATCTTTGAGAATCTCGTCTACTTCATCCTTTGACATAATATTGATAGTTTTAAATGTTCATAACACTAATATACTACATATTCACGCCGAAAGCAAGCTATTGCGTGATTTTTCCTCAAAAGTATAGATTTTTTAACACAAATAGGCTATTTTAAGCATAAAATTGCAAAAAAGCACCACATCTTTTGCATTAATCAACTTCTCCCGCCTTAACACACATTATAGTTAAAGCGGGAGAAGATTCAGCCATTTTTCGGCTAAAATTCACGAGCTACAACATGAAACGTAAACGCAAAATTGCTCTAATCTTATTGATTCGGCTCTTCACCGTACCAACAGGAATATTCAGTTTAACAGCAATTTCCTCGTACTTATAACCCTTGATAAACAAATCCAACGGTTCGCGCAAACACATAGGTGAAGAATCAATAACATGCAACACCTCATAAACATCAATAGAGGTTTCGCTTACGGGAATGTCGAAAACCGATTCATCGGAGACATACACACAGCGCGAATTACTCTTCTTGATATTTACATGAATGTTATGCATAATCATAGACACCCATCCTTTGAAGTTCACATCGCGCACATACGTTTTTGAACTACATAGCACCTTAAGCGATACCTCCTGCACTAAATCGTTGGCATACTGTTCATCATTGGTTAAAAGCATGGCAAAGCGTTTCAACATAGGTAACAACTCCACCAATTTGCGCTCAATTTCACATGGCAGCAAGCATGTCTGTGTGTCAAAATCCATAATATTAAATTTTGATAGGTTAATAAATGTGGTGCATCTTTGCACCGTTTACATCCCTATAACAAACAAGTGCACCATTTTGTTCACAGAAAATGAACTTTTTTTTAAAAAAAATCGTTTTTTTTACTTAAAAGCCATATTTCGCATATATTTCCTCCAATTTTTCGCGTGTAAAGCGCTCTTCTTCGGGATAAAGTTTTGATTCATGCTCAAGAATTTCGTCAATCGTCCAAATCCTTTTAATGGGTTTACATGGAACACCACCGCAGACACAATATGGAGGCATGCTCTTGCTAACCACAGCACCTGCAGCAATGGTACTTCCACGACCAATGGTTACACCAGCAAGAAGAGTTACATTGCAGCCAATCCAACAATCCTCTTCAATTACTACGTCATGGTCATAACCTTTAGGTTTAATATCTTCTGTTACATCAGTTATAAACATTCCCAAAATGCGGGCATGATTACCTGTGTGTACAGTCAATCCTTCAGCTAAAGCACAATTCTTTTTAACTATAAACTTAGCATTGTATGCAGATATATAAGAATCAGCTGCTAAACAGGTATTTTCATATAGATATACATTATTCTTACGATTAATCCATAGTGGCGGAATAAGCACAACATTTTTAGCAATGTAGCCAAATCCGCTTTTATTACACGAGAAATATCTTTTTATAAAAAAATAAATTCCACGTATTATTCTATTATTTTTTATATAGCTCATATCATTTCATTGTTTTTTTCCAAATAGCAACTATTTGTGTCCAAACCGCATCTATATTATATCGTTCATTTACTCTCTGTACGACATTCTTGCGACACTCAGTTTTCAACTGTTCATCATTCAACATCGCCTCAATACCTTCCTTTAATGCCTGAGCGTTTTGTGGAGGAACAAGTACACCATACTGCTTTCCATTCTCTTCCTCTAGCATTTCGGGTATTGCACCTACAGGTGTGGTCACAATAGCACATCCACAAGCCATGCTCTCAATTATTACATTAGGAAAACCCTCGGTATATGTAGGGAGCACAAAGACATCGCAACTTTTCATTTCTTTTATAACTTGTTCCATTGGCAAATTTCCTGTAAAGCAAACCCATTCGGTGACTTTTTTCTTATCGGCAATAGCCTGTAATTCATTTTTTACAACCTCTTCGTATTGCCCAACCAATGTTAGTGAAATATCGGGAATACTCGCACAAGCCTCCACCAATTCAAAAACCCCTTTTGTCTTATATAAATGCCCAACAAAAAGTATTTTACCTTGTACCTGTTCTGCGTTTTTGTTGTCCTCTATTATTTTTGATATCTGGGGTGATAGAGGGTTAGGTAACTTATCAATATTATTGTATCCGGCGACTGCTAATGTATCGTAAGACATCTTGTCGAGTACAACAACTTTTGTTGCTAATTTAAGTACAGTTTTCATTAATCTGTATTCCCAGTTCTTCTGTTCAAAGAGTTGAGGAATTCTTCCGAAATGAAAATGTATGACGGTTTTTATGCCTAAACGTTTAAGTTGCCAAAGTATATATATATCTTTTACCAAACTAATAGATGCACTTGATGCAAGATGAACAATATCGTATGAGGTTGCTTTAACCTTGTTTATTATTTCTTTTGATATTGCATAATAGTCTTTGACTCCACAATATCCTCTTTTTATGGAACTGGCAACTTCATCCAAATATATACTTCTATCCATCGGACAAATATCAATTTGTAATTCGGATGACAGGTTGTCCTCGTAATGTTGCGCTATATGATGTGCCCATCTTGAAATTCCACCACCATGGCTAATATCCCATGGTGTACATAACAATACTCGCATAATATTTCGAATTATAAAAACACTTACTATTCTTAGAAAATAACAATTTACATATTAAGCAAAATAGTTTTTAACTTTCAATTATCTCTACATACTTTTTACAGAACTTTTCCTCGTGTAATAATTTCTCGGCCACTTTTCTACTATTTATCGAAAAAACTTCGTAATCTTTGTCTGTTTGAGCCAACATAAAACACATAGCCTCGGCAATACTATCGGGAGACATCGGATTAAATAAAAAGCCATTTTCTCCTTCATGCACATATATTGAATTATCGCAAATATCACTGCATACAACGGGAAGGCCTGATGCAATAGCCTCGCAAATCACATTCGGAGTACCTTCAAACAATGATGGCAAACAAAAATAGTCGGCTTCATTATAACATTTTTCTATATCTAACGTTTTAGGCAACAACTGAATATATTCTGACAATTCATACTCTTTTATCTTTGATAAACACTTTGAATAATAATCCTTGTGCTTATCTGAATACCCATACCACTTAACAACAAAGCGCAAACCTTTATTCTTAAGAATGTTTACAGCGTCAATAAAAAGCAAAGTATTTTTAGAAGGGAATATAGATGCAGCAACCATAATCAGCGGCACAGTCTTTCTATTACGAACAATAGGTTTATACTTCTCTAAATCCACAAAATTTGTTATTGTTGTTATTTTCTTTGCTAAGCCATTATAGTTTGTTTTCAAAAATTTCTCTTGAGAAAAAGAATTTGGAACAATCTTATCAACCCATCGATATAAGAAGAATCTTACCCTTTCGTTATTACATATTTTTTGTGTAGTATTTCTCTCCGAAACTATTACTTTAGTTTTAGGAGAAAACAATTTAACTATACTAGCTATTAAAGAGGGAGTCTCCTGATACGCAATTAACACATCAGGTTTCTCATTACGTACATATTTAATAACAGCCAAAATACGCTTAATAGGATTATTCAGCCCATTAAGCAATACATATTTAATATTATTCTCTTGCAAAAGAGGTAAATAAAATTCAATTTTATGATATGTCAAGACTGTAACATCATATTGCTCTTTATGCAATAATTTTGCTAACCCTACCAATTGACGCTGTGCACCACCGGCACCTAAACTATCAATGAACAATAATACTTTCATATATAATACATTTTTATATTATCCATTATAAGAAACCTCTTCGTCTATTTTTTTCATTGTCAATGCATAACCTAATGCAACGGACATCGGTAAGGGTATAGCTGTTAATGACATTGAAAAAACAGTTGTAAGAAACAATATAATTGAAACCATTGTTAAGGCGTTTCCACAATCCCGACACATTATTTTTGTTCTTTTTATAGCAGTATACAATGCAACGAAATATAATATATAAAGGACCACTCCAAATAGCCCTTGATTTATAGCTATTTCTAACCAGTCATTATGGGCATAATTACCTGCGAGATTGACAGTTGCAACAGCACCATTACCAAAAAGTAAATATATAATATTGTCTTCATATATTATATGATTCCACAGTTTAGCATACATTTCATCTCTTCCACTGGAATCTCCAGACATTGTTGCTTCAACTCTAGAATTAAAGTAACTACTTTCTAAAAGTTCATTTACTACATAGTAACTAACAAAAGAAATTAAAACAATAAATGAAATAATTAATAAATTCCGCTGACGTACAGATAGAGATGAATACGATTTATAATATAAATAAAATACACATATAATAGAGATTAATATTGCACCTCGCTTCATTCCCATCATTATAAAAAGCAATATAATCATCAATAGAAAAGTTTGTATTGAAATATTTTTTTTCCAGAAAAAAAGCAACGGCATAATTTTCAAGAAATGATATCCAGTATTATTTGTAAAAATCTCTTTCTCCTCTCCCAAGCTTGCAAACATAGCATATGTACTATTGTAATAATGGTAATATGCAAATATACTTATAACAATGAAAACTATAGAAAGGCGTCTTATTCTTTCTTCTGTCAATATCCCTTTTCTTGCGAAATAATACATTGCATAAATCGGTAAAACAGAATAATATAATGATTTAAAATACTCTACTTTAGGAACTGGATTACCATCACTGAAACGGTATTGTGGAGAAAAAAGCATGTAAAATATTCCGTATAAAGTCATTACCAATATCATCACACTTAAAACATTAATAAATAAAGGCAATTTATACTTATAATTAATATACAAAAAATAATATATTGATATTAATATGTATATTGCTAATGTAACTTGCGAAACAATTGACCCAGTAGGATATATTATACCTTGCAAATTATATAAACACCATAAAGCTACATAAGCAATAAGAGTTTTACTATTATTCATATTGATTATTAAGTGTCCTACATTGATGTAGGATTTTATTTATATTTAATTTGTAGCAATTCTCAAATAGAACAGAGCAATTATGAAACATATATAGCTCTTCTAAATTGTTTTCTATTGGTAATTCTCCATCATTCTAATAAGTCGAGAATTAGTAAATTTTAGTCTTGACTTCTAAATTTTGCTTATTTGGTAATCATGTATCAATTTTAGACGTAATTTATTCTATTGTTTATAAACATGTTCGCAAGTATCAAACATCAACCAATCCCCAAATATCTTATCCCACTTTTCCGGTTCGAATTTACTCATTCCCGATGCAGGGAAAAATGTAAGTTCTCCAAAAAAAATTTTATTGTCTGATATATAAAAATCCACTCGTAAAAAAGGGATATTTTTTGATAATATCTTTGACAAGCGTAACATTTCAGCTAATTCCTGAGGGGGCGTTTGCGGCATCAGTGAATTTGGGTGTCCCGGTCGACGTACTTCTAATAATTCCCAATTATCAGAATAAAAATCATCTATCATTTTTTCTTTGTATCTATCCCTGCACACCAAAATGAATTTAGGAACTCCATTAAAAGTATGAATCTTGTAATCTTCTAAATCCTTTCCATTATCTGTCATAAATTTTTCAGCAATAATACGCTTAGGGACATCCTTATATGGCCATTCACGGAAATTTAAATAAATATCGCTATTTAACGAATCTTGAAGTTTCTTACATGCTGCCTTACGGTCAAAATTACTTTTATCCTTACAGATAACTACACCGCCACCGCCACCGCCATGCGTTGTTTTTAGCACAAACTGGTTAGGCAATTTATCCCATTCAATATCCTCAACTCTATCCCATACACCAAGCGTAGGGATAATATATTCTGCCCCTATTTTGTTTGCCACATATTCCTTAACTGCGTATTTGTCTACCATTGTTGTATATTCCTGTTTACGGTTATACAACTTTAGCCATTGAAGTTTTTCGTTAAAGGTTTTTGGGCTTTTCCAATTAATCCAATAGCCCATATTAAACCTATATCGTAACGACAAATACAATTTATCTGGTAAAATAAAGCCCATATGTTTAACCAATGAATCAAAAAATTGATTACGATTAAACAACAAATACTGTATAGCACGTTTTAGAGATAACATATTATTTTCTTAATAAATATATAAATATTGCAGGGAAATAAGCAAGAACTACAAATAATTTATTTATTGGATTATTAATAAATTTCACAATGTGCTCATTTACTCTAATAGACGAATACGATAATTGCAATATTGTTTTAAAATAATCCTTTATATTATATTTAAACAACAAATCACTTTGTTCATTTATCACATATAATGCATAGACCAAACTATTATATTTTTTTAAAAGCGAACGCTTTTGACCCTTAGGAATCGTACACAAAGAATCATGACCGATTATATAGGTGCGCGTAATATTGGGGATAAATCGTGTCTTGTATTTTCTAGCAGCACGACTCCACCTAACCCCCTCTGGGAAATTAGAGCATTGGTCTGCAAAATAAAAATTATGGGGAACAGCTGACTCACAACGCAAAACCTCTACTTTTCTACAACCAACCATTTCACATCCTTTTTTTAATTTAAAAGTCACCTCATTGTAATCAGAATCAAAAAAAGGAACAGGCAAAGGTTCACCAACTAATTTACCATCCTCATATTGTGCCCTTGAACGCACCTCCCAAAATTTATAATAATCTGGTGATTGTTCTAGTTCTTTCCACGACTTATCAAACACCTCTAGCATATCTAAAGTTATAAGGTCATCGTCGTCACACGTCACAACATATTGTCCTTCAAATAAATCAGTTGCCACCTTCCAAGCTGTATGTTTTCCACCATTTTCTTTATTTACAAATTTTACAGGAATTCTACTTTCCTTAATTATAGTCTCAACAATTGACGCAGTATCATCTGTTGAGCCATCGGATACTATAACCCACTCAAACATCCCTTTAAATGTTTGATTATTAATGGTATTTGCTAAAGTTTTCAACAAATATCCTCGATTATAGGTAGCTGTAAATATTGAGAATCTATACTTATACATAATAACTAATGAATATTTACTCTTATATATTATTTCTTATTTTTCTTTTTACACGAGTAGCACAGATGTATAATGAGAGACCTATAAGGAATCTACAAATTAATACAGTTGCTGCTGCACCCATATATGAATAATATTTAATTAGAGGATATGAAATTATAAGGCCAACAATAGAACAGGTTATCATTATATTTCTTAATAATTTCTCTTTATGAACTATAATCAAATAATTTGTTCCATAAGTATTTGACATTATTAGAAAAATCATCGATACTGACAAAATTCTAATAACATTCACAGAATCTGCGAACTCAGGTGCCAACATATACTTAACAATTATCGGAGCAGATAAAAACAAAGTAAGTGCAACTAAAATGCCTGTTGTCATATTTACAATAACATATATTCCATGTTTATTGTTTTTTCTCGATAAAAACGGGAAAAAAGCACGAGATATTACAGAATGAAATTGGTGAGCTATAGATATAAATTTATTTCCTCCTTCAAATATTCCATTTGCAATATTACCATACTGTGCCCCAAGCAATAACACTGAAAAACTATTGTAAGAATTAGGAATCAAATTATTTATAAAAACATCCGAGCTACTTTTTATTGTCAAATATATTGACCTTAAATTAGGTTTTTTAATAGAATATCCCCATTTTCTCAATATCAACCACATCGAAATTAAACCACATGTAATATAACCTAATGATGTAAAAAGCGGTTGTAATATATAGTCTTCAGGATCACGAATAAAAATAAAGACCAATAAAGTAAATATCAGTTTTATCAACAAATTAAAAATAGTTGTATATTTCATTTTTTCTATCGCTTGAAAAAACCAATCAGGAAAAAAAATATGTCCTGGTATCATCATAAATGTAATTAAAATGATAGCAGTTTCTTTACGAAACGAAGGTACTAAATAAATTACAACCAATAATATCAAAAATGAGATAGAAGCCAATATAATTCTAGCCCACAAAACATTAGAAAAGATTTGAGATACAGTTTTTTTATCCTCTCGATTCTTTGCAACATCTCTAGTTGCAGTATAATTAAATCCCCAATCAGCAATTGTTTGTATCCAACTAATAATAGCAGCAGCAAAAGCAATTTTACCAAATCCATTTGCTCCTATAACGTTAGCTAAATACGGTAAGGTTATCAATGGGAAAATATAACCTGCTATTTGCAATAATACCAAATAGCCCATATTCTTTACAACAGTCTTTCCGTCTGAACTGCCCTTTAGCGTACTAATATGTTTCTTTATATTAAACATTCGCATAGAAAGTTGCTAAATATTCACAAACGAGCATAACTTTCAAACATCATTAACATTTATATCTGTTCTGCCAAACCATAAAACCCCTTATACCACTGTGCAAACTTACGCAATCCATCGCGTAGCGATGTCTGCGGTTTAAAACCAAAATCGGCTTCAAGAGCAGTGGTATCGGCATATGTTACGGGAACATCGCCCGGTTGCATAGGAACAAGTTCTTTGTGTGCTTCAAAATCGTAATCGGCTGGCAACACACCGGCAGCTGTAAGTTCCTCTTGCAATATCTGCACAAAATCCAAAAGGTTTTCGGGGCTGTTGTTACCTATATTATACACCTTGTAAGGGGGGATGGGAAGGCCGTCCTCGCCCACCTCTTTCTCGGGTGCGTGTTGCATTATACGCACAACTCCCTCAACTATATCATCAACATAGGTAAAATCGCGTTTGCAGTTTCCGTAGTTGAATATCTGTATCTTATCTCCCTTGAGCAGTTTATTGGTAAAGCCAAAATATGCCATATCGGGACGTCCGCATGGGCCGTATACGGTAAAGAAACGCAGACCTGTACTAGGGATATTATACAACTTGCTGTAAGCATGTGCCATCAACTCGTTGCTCTTTTTGGTTGCTGCATAAAGGCTTACAGGGTTATCTACTTTGTCGTCGGTGCTGTAAGGCACTTTCTTATTGCTACCATACACGCTCGATGATGATGCGTAAACCAAATGCTCTACTTCGTGGTGGCGGCAAGCCTCCAATATATTATAGAATCCTATAAGATTACTCTCTATATATGCGTCAGGATTAGTGATGCTATAACGCACACCTGCTTGCGCCGCAAGGTTCACTACAACTTGAGGCTTATATTCTATAAAGATACTTTCTATTGCCTCTTTATCTGCTATGTTACCTTTCACAAAAACAAATCTATCGCCGTATGCCGAAAGTTCTGCAAGGCGTTCATGTTTCAGGCGCACGTCGTAGTAGTCGGTTATACTATCGATGCCTACAACTTTTACGGTTGCAAAATCATTCAACAAACGTTTTACTAGATTTGCTCCTATAAAGCCGGCTGCACCGGTAACCAACACTGTTTTACCGTTTAGTTCTATATTGTAGTTTACCATACTCTATTATAGTATTTATCAGTCTGTTCCAAAAATATCGCGTGTGTAAACCTTCTCCTTCACATCGTCGAGACAAGCATCGTAGCGGTTGGCTATGATGGAATTGGAAAGTTCTTTAAATCTGTTCAAGTCGTTCACAACCTTGCTGCCAAAGAATGTTGAGCCATCCTCAAGTGTAGGCTCGTAGATGATAACCTCGGCACCTTTGGCCTTGATGCGTTTCATCACTCCCTGAATAGACGACTGACGGAAGTTATCGGAATTGGCTTTCATGGTGAGGCGATACACACCCACTGTAACAGGTTTCTCCTTAGATGCATCGTAACTGCTGTTTGCACCGTACGCACCGGCCATTTCCAATACACGGTCGGCAATGAAGTCCTTACGTGTGCGGTTGCTCTCCACGATGGCAGTCATCATATTCTGTGGCACGTTCTGATAGTTGGCAAGCAGTTGCTTGGTATCTTTGGGCAGACAGTAACCGCCATAGCCGAACGAGGGGTTGTTGTAGTGTGCGCCGATGCGAGGGTCAAGGCCCACGCCTTTGATTATAGCTGCGGAATCGAGGCCTTTTATCTCGGCGTATGTGTCAAGTTCATTGAAGTAGCTTACTCGCAGTGCAAGGTAGGTATTCGCAAACAGTTTCACTGCTTCGGCCTCTTTCAAGCCCATGAAAATGGTGTCGATATTCTCTTTTATTGCGCCCTGCTGCAAGAGTGATGCAAAGGTGCGCGCTGCTGCGTTAAGACGCTCTACATCGGCAATGGCATTGATTGCGTTGTTCTCTTCATCGAATTTATCGATATATTTGGGCGCGCCCACTATGATGCGGCTGGGATAGAGGTTGTCGTAGAGTGCCTTGCTCTCGCGAAGGAATTCGGGCGAGAAAAGGAGGTTGAATTTCTTTCCTTGCAATGTTGCATCGGTAGCGAAACGCTGTGCGTATTTTACGTAAAGGCTGCGACAGTAACCTACGGGTATTGTACTTTTGATGACAATAACAGCATCGGGATTAGTGTCGAGCACCAGGTCTATCACCGCTTCCACTGCCGAGGTGTCGAAGAAGTTCTTCTGACTGTCGTAGTTGGTGGGGGCTGCCACTATCACAAAATCGGCATCTTTGTATGCACTCGCGCCATCTATGGTCGCTGTGAGATCGAGTTCTTTCTCGGCAAAATACTTCTCGATATAATCGTCCTGTATGGGAGAGATGCGTTTGTTTATCATCTCTACTTTCTCGGGGATAATATCCACAGCTACAACATTGTTGTGTTGTGCCAAGAGTGTTGCCATGCTTAAACCGACGTAGCCGGTACCTGCTACTGCTATTTTCATGATATTCTGTTATTATCTAAATTTACAATTCTTATCTGCTCTATATTCGGGGCTAAATACAACCCTCATTTCCACGATGCACAGCAATTTCATTTATTTAAATCTAAATAACATCCTTTACTTTCCCTTCATAAACAAACATTGCTGTATATTTGTTCGCACGCATTGCCTTATGTTACAAAGATAATACTTATTTAAATATTATAAAACTTTTTATATCTTTTATTTAAGAAAGGCTTTAACCTATATAAAATGTCTATCGACCACGATACATTTCGTCGTAGTATTTCTCGTAGTCGCCGCTTGTGATGTTGTCCATCCACTCTTGGTTGTCGAGATACCACTGTACGGTTTTTTCAATCCCCTCCTCGAACTGCAACGAGGGTTCCCAACCTAGTTCATTTTTAAGTTTGGTTGAGTCTATTGCGTAGCGAAGGTCGTGTCCCATTCGGTCGGTGACGTATGTAATAAGCGGGAGCGAATGGCCTTCGGGGTTACCAAGCAGACGATCGACGGTTTTTATTATCACATGTATTATGTCAATATTTCTCCATTCGTTAAATCCGCCGATATTGTATGTCTCGGCTATCTTGCCGTCGTGGAATATGACGTCTATCGCACGTGCATGATCTACTACGTAGAGCCAGTCGCGTACATTCTCGCCTTTGCCATAGACGGGCAGTGGCTTGCGCTGACGGATGTTATTGATGAACAGCGGTATCAACTTCTCGGGGAACTGGTAGGGGCCATAGTTGTTTGAGCAGTTGGTGACAATGGTTGGCAGACCGTATGTGTCGTGGAAGGCACGTACAAAGTGGTCGCTACCGGCTTTTGATGCCGAATAGGGCGAATGGGGGTTGTATTTTGTTGTTTCGTAGAAGAAATCTGTGCCGTAGGCAAGGTGGTGCTCGCCTGAAGATGCTGTTGTGGTAAATGGAGGCTCAATGCCTTCGGGGTGTGAGAGTTCCAATGCTCCATACACTTCGTCGGTGGAGATGTGATAGAAGCGTTTCCCGTCGTATTTCTCGGGCAGTGACTCCCAATAGACTTTGGCTGCCTGCAACAGGCTGAGAGTGCCCATGACATTGGTGCGGGCAAAGGTGAAGGGGTCTTTGATGCTACGGTCTACGTGGCTCTCGGCGGCAAGGTGTATGATGCCGTCTACATTGTACTGCTGCATCAGTTGCAGTATGGTGTCGTAGTCGCAGATGTCGGCTTTCACAAAGGTGTAGTTCGCCTTATCCTCTATGTCTTTGAGGTTGGCAAGGTTGCCGGCGTAGGTAAGTTTATCGAGGTTGATGATATTGTACTCGGGGTATTTATTTACAAACAAGCGTACTACGTGGCTGCCTATAAATCCGGCTCCGCCGGTGATTATGATATTGCGTTTCATTACTGTTGGGGTTCTTGTTCTTTTATATTTTTCAAACACACTTTGAGCGAGTCTGTCCAATAAGGGACAGAGAGACCGAAGGTGGTTTTTATCTTTGTCTTGTCGAGCACCGAATAGGCGGGGCGCACCACTTTACTGGGAAATTCATTGCTGTGACAGGGTTGTATGTCACAAGCGTTGTTCCCGGCATACTCGGCTATCATTTTTGTGAAGTCGTACCAACTGCATACGCCTTCGTTTGAATAGTGATATATGCCGTCGTTGCCTGTGTATTTGCGGTTTTCAACAATATCGAAAATTGCTGCCGCAAGGTCGTAGGCGTATGTGGGTGTTCCCACTTGGTCGAACACGACGTTCAATCGGGGTTTGCTTGCTGTGAGAGTGAGCATTGTTTTTACAAAGTTCTTGCCATACTCGCTGTATAGCCATGCGGTGCGTATTATCAGGTGGTGGCACCCTACTCTTTGGATGTTCTGCTCGCCATGCAGTTTGCTGAGGCCGTACACACCTGTGGGGGTGCCTTTCTTGTCCTCGGTGCAGGGGGTGTTGTAGGGGTCGCCGCCAAACACATAGTCGGTGGAGACGTGCACAAGCAGTCCGTCGCTCTCTTTCATTGCTACAGCTAGGTTCTCGACTGCCGTTGCGTTGAGAAGTTCGCACAGCGCGGCATCCTCTTCGGCTTTATCGACGTTTGTATAGGCTGCGCAGTTTATTATTGCCTTTACTTCGTTTGCTGCAACCATTGCGCGCACTGCATCGAGGTCGGTGATGTCGAGCTCGGCTACATCGGTGAAAATATAGTTGTCGGCACTCTCGCGTGAGACTATGCGCATTTCGTTGCCCAACTGACCGTTGGCACCGGTGACTAGAATATTCATGGTTTCTTTTTTATAATTATACTTTTCAAGTCTTCCCATGACCTAGGAAATAACATTTTTTGCAATATTGATATATTGTTTATAAAATATGCAACATAATATGAAAAAGAAAATACGATTAATTGCACAACAAGCGCATTTATAAGATTTACAGCGAAATACTTCTTAAATATCAAATACAAGATATTACACAATATCGGGTGAATTATATATATACCAAACGACAAATCACCCACTTTCTTTAAAATCCCAATATTTGAAAACTTATCCCTATACATCCAAATAAAACACATAAATATTAATGGCATTAAAAATCTTACTACATAATAAATTATTACATAATTACTGCAAACAAATTTTCTAAATATAAACAATATAGACAAGACTATAAATATCACAGAAGAGTATTTTACTATTTTGCTAAATTTGGGGTTATTTAATATATATAGGAAGCTAGTGCCTAAGAACCATACACCTATTCCTTGCAACACCGCAAACGGAGAAATTAACATCAGAGAAAAGTTGAAACTCGCATTATATGGTTTTGTATACATAAAAACCATAAATAACACATAACTAATTGCTCCTAAGATCATCAAGAAAAACTTCAAGCATTTCTTTTGAATATTGAGATTCATCAACATTGTCATTGAAAACATTACCGGTAAAAACCACAAATATTGCATACCAGTAAACACATCTATCAGATAATAATTTCCTGTAAAGAAAGTACTAATATAGTATAATACTTTGTTACCATTTGCAGGAAAATAGAGTGCATTTAAATCAAAGTTCTGTCCAGACAACCTTATGACCAAATAATTTATAAGAGATAGAGCTACAAAAAACAATATATAAGGATAATAAAGGCGTATAAAATTCTTCTTAAATGCTGTTTGAAAATTTTCATTCTTTGTTTTGCCGTACAAAAACGGTAAAATAAAAAATGCTTGAACATGAAATAAATATACATATTCAAAACTACCTGGTAGCGATTTTGTAAACATTGCGTTATGGCCTAACACAATTAAAAAAATCAAAAAACCTTTAATTGCACGAGACTGATTCCTAGTTAAAAAAATATTTTCCATTATAATTTGTTCAGTAGAGTTTATCGTTAATATCAAAGTCGGACACTGCGTCGCTCAGCAGGGGTTGTTTCAAGTCTTTCTCGCTGAGGATAGCTTCGGCAACAGGTATCTTCCAGTCGATGTCCAGCGTTTCGTCGAGCAGTTGTATGCCAGCGTCGGCTTGCGGTGCGTAGAAATTGTCGCATTTGTACTGGAATATCGCCACGTCGCTGAGCACGGCAAAGCCGTGGGCAAAGCCACGGGGAATGAAGAGTTGTCGGTGGTTCTCCTCGCTCAACTCCACTGCTACATGCTGTCCGTATGTGGGCGAGCCTTTGCGTATGTCTACTGCCACGTCGAGCACCTTACCCTTGACACAGCGCACGAGTTTGCTTTGAGTGTAGGGCATGCGCTGATAATGCAGTCCGCGCAGCACGCCATAAGTGGACATGCTTTCATTGTCCTGTACAAATTTTATGGGCATCACTTTTTCATCGAACTCTTTCTGTGAGAATGACTCGAAGAAGTACCCGCGGGCATCCTTGAATATTCGCGGTTCGATGATGACGACGCCTTCTATGTTCGTTTTTATTACTTCCATATTACATTTCACAGTTGGCTTTTCTCGTACGTTCCACCTCTTCGATTACGTGCAGGAGGTATTGTCCGTACTGATTCTTTATCATGGGTTGTGCCAGCTCGCGCAGTTTGTCGGCAGTTATCCATCCTTTGCGATAGGCAATTCCTTCGAGACAGGCAATTTTCAGTCCTTGACGTTTCTCTATCACCTCAACAAAGGTGGAGGCTTCGCTCAACGAGTCGTGGGTGCCTGTGTCGAGCCATGCAAAGCCACGACCGAGGGTTTGCACCTTAAGTTCCTTGTCCTCGAGGAAGCGTTGGTTCACTGTTGTTATCTCCAGCTCGCCGCGTGCCGAGGGTTTTATGGTGCTTGCCACTTCCACCACTTTGTTGGGGTAGAAATAGAGTCCCACAACGGCGTAGTTGGACTTGGGAGCTGTGGGTTTTTCTTCGATGCTTAAGCAGTTACCTTCGTTGTCGAACTCGGCTACGCCGTAGCGTTCGGGGTCGTTCACCCAATAGCCGAAGACTGTTGCTTTCTGCTCTTCCTCGGCCTGACGCACTGCCTCGCGTAACATTGCGCTGAACCCTGCGCCGTAGAAGATATTGTCGCCCAACACCAGACAGGCTGCATCGTTGCCGATGAACTCGCGACCGATGATGAAGGCTTGTGCGAGGCCGTCGGGCGAGGGTTGCTCGGCATACTCGAAACGCACGCCGTAGTCGCTACCGTCGCCAAGCAGTCGCTTGAAGCCGGGCAAATCCTGCGGAGTGGATATGATGAGTATCTCGCGAATACCTGCAAGCATCAACACCGAAATGGGGTAATAGACCATGGGTTTGTCGAAGATGGGGATAAGCTGCTTGCTCACTCCTTTTGTTATGGGATAGAGACGTGTGCCGCTACCGCCTGCAAGTACAATTCCTTTCATAGAAAATATGTTTATATTTTTTACCCGATAATTAATCTCTTCTGAAAATATCTCGTGTGTAGACACGCTCGCGCACGTCGTCGAGGGTGCTGTCGTAGCGGTTGGCGATGATTGCCTGCGAGAGACGCTTGAACTCGTTGATGTCGTTCACCACTTTGCTGCCGAAGAATGTGGAGCCGTCAGGCAAGGTGGGCTCGTAGATGACAACCTCGGCACCTTTGGCTTTGTTGCGCTTCATCACGCCCTGAATAGACGACTGACGGAAGTTGTCGGAGTTGGTCTTCATGGTAAGGCGGTAGACTCCTATCACACATCTCTTTTCGCTTGATGCTTCGTAGTCGCCACGGTTGTAATAGTCGTAATAGCCGGCCATGCCCAGCACTCTGTCGGCAATGAAGTCCTTGCGTGTGCGGTTGCTCTCGACGATGGCAGACATCATGTTCTGAGGCACGTCACGATAGTTGGCGAGCAACTGTTTGGTATCTTTGGGGAGGCAGTAGCCACCGTAGCCGAATGAGGGGTTGTTGTAGTGCGAGCCGATGCGCGGGTCGAGGGCAACGCCTTCGATGATGCTTTTTGTGTCGAGGCCTTTCATTTCGGCGTATGTATCGAGCTCGTTGAAGAAGCTCACACGCAGAGCAAGGTAGGTATTGGCAAAGAGTTTCACAGCCTCGGCCTCGGTGAGTCCCATGTAAAGGATTTCAATATCTTGTTTTTCGGCTCCCAGACGTAACAGCTCGGCGAACATGTGCGCAGCGAGGTCGAGACGTTTATCGCCCTCGGGACGGCCTACGATGATGCGGCTTGGGTAAAGGTTGTCGTACAACGCTCTGCTCTCGCGCAAAAACTCGGGAGAGAAAAGGATATTCTCGCTACCCAGCTTGGCACGTACCTGCTCGGTGTAACCTACGGGGATGGTGCTCTTTATCACCATTATGGCGTCGGGGTTGCACTGCATGACCGTCTTTATGACGCTCTCCACTGCCGAGGTGTCGAAAAAGTCCTTGACACTGTCATAGTTCGTGGGGGCGGCAATGATAACAAAGTCTGCATCTTTATAGGCACTTTCGGCATCGAGTGTCGCTGTGAGGTCAAGCTGTTTCTCGGCAAAGAAACGCTCGATGTACTCATCCTGTATGGGGGAAATGCGTTTGTTAATCATCTCCACCTTCTCGGGAACGATATCCACTGCCACTACATGGTTGTTCTGTGCCAAGAGTGTTGCCACGCTCAAGCCTACATAACCTGTGCCTGCTACCGCTATCTTCATAATTAGTTTTCCTTTAAATTGTTAATATCATTATAAGTTCCACTCTCTGCGTTGCAAAAGCATGGAAGATTTTTCTATTTTTTTTATTATCGAAGAGTCTATCTTCATATCCCAATGTCGCATGGACTTTCTATGCGTGTCGCTGCCTACGATGTCGTACATGTCTTTTTTCACGAGCCACTCAGCTTTTTTCTGCTCGGGACGGCCATAGCGTCCTGCAAGCGAGGCCCAATTGAGTTGGAATTTTATGCCGGCTGCCTTCAGTTTCTTGTAGTCCTTCTCGTCCATATATTGATAACGCTCGGGATGGGCAAGAACGGGATAATAGCCTTTGGACTTTATTCGTGCAAGGGTGTCGTGCAGTCCCATGGGTGAGCTGAAATAGGATGTCTCGACCAACAGATGGTTACCCTGCTCGCCAAGTGGCAACAGGTCGTTGTCGGCCAAACGTGCATCGAAAAGTGTGTCGAGCATATACTCGGCCGCAAGGTTCAATTTTATGCTGCCTTTGTATGCAGCCTGCAACTGTGCAAAACGCTCGCGCAGCCCTTCGGTAGTATTTGGAATATCCTCCATTACATGGGGTGTCAGCCACAGCTCGGCAATGCCCTGCTCCTCGAAATTGGCAAGTATCTCAAGCGTGTCGTCGATAGACTGCACACCATCGTCTACACCGGGTAAAAGGTGGGAATGATAATCCAGAGAACCTGCAAGCAGTCCGCTGTTCTTTATTGTTTGACGAGATGTAAAAGGCCACATATTATAAAAACTCTTAAGGCTTTCAACAACAAGGCATTTTTATGTGCGATGCTGTTGAAAGCCGATAATTAAACGTGCTTATATTCTATTACTTTTTGTTAGAGCCATAGGCATAATAGTGAGAGCCGTAACGGTAGCCATAGCGATAACCGTAACGATAGCCATAACGGTTGCCGTAACGACCGCCTCCACCGTCGGTGGTGGCATTGAGTATGAGCGACATATTCTTGAATCTCTTTGACTGATAGATATCTTCGAGTTCGGGCAACATGCTCTTTTCGAGCACTCCTGCACGAATGACAAAGATTGTTCTATCGGCAAATTTCTCGATAATCTGCGTATCGGCAACAATATCGATGGGGGGACAGTCGATAAAGACATAGTCGAACTGTGTGCGCAACTCTTTGATACATTCTGCCAAACGGTCACCTTCGAGCAACTCTGTGGGGTTGGGAGGGATAGTACCAACAGGCAACACTAACAAATTGCTATTATTTTCCGATTGTACCACCAACTGCATCAGGTTATTGGCGCGACCTGCAAGATAGTCGGCAATACCATGCTTGGGAGTGTTCACAAACGATGATGTTGATGCGTGGCGTAAGTCGCCATCGACAACCACTACCCTACGACCTTTGAGAGCCATTGATTTTGCAAGGTTCATCGAAATGAACGACTTACCGCTACCGGGATTGAACGAGGTGGTTACAAAGACATTTCCCGAACCCTCTGTGAGCATGAAATCGACGTTCGTACGCAACACGCGGAATGCCTCGTTGATAACGTTACGGTTGCCGTCCTCCACAACAATCTCGTTCTTAACCTTCGCTGTTTTCTTCCAAAATTTCCATGATGACTTTTCGGGAAGAAGCATGGGAATTTCACCTATCAACGGCAAGGTGAGTTTCTCGATGTCGCGACGTCCGCGTACTGTTGTAATGAGATTTTCCTGCATGAAGATTATAACCACAGGTATCACCAAGCCCAATACAAGTGCCACTAATATAATCTTAGCTTTTACAGGAGCTGTGGGAGCCAGCGAACCGGTGGGAGGTGTGATGATACGTGTGTTGTATGCTGTGAATGCTTTGGAAAGCTCGTTCTCCTCGCGTTTCTGGAGCAGGAAGAGATAGAGAGCCTCCTTCACCTGCTGCTGACGACCTACCGAGCGAAGATATTTCTCTTGTTTGGGATTGACAGCAATGCGCTCGGTGGCCTCTTTCTCGTGACGCTTCATGTTTGCGAGCTGAGCATCAAGAGTAACAATCTGGTTTTCAACCGATGTTATTATTGCATTGCGCATAGACTCGAGCGACTTGTCGAGACCTTCGATAACAGGGTTTTTCACATTGCTGCCTGCAACAAGGTCGGAACGACGAAGCAACATAGTGTTGTACTCGAGAATTTGCTCTTCGATGCTCGATGAGGAAATGCCTGAGTTGGCAGGCAACAGTTTGTCGTTGTTTTCCTCGTTCTTCACATAGTCGAGTATATAACGAGCCATATAAAGTTGGTTGTTGAGTGCAAGAACCTCCTCCGCTGCCTTTGTACTCTGCGACATGTACATACTAGATGCCGAAGATACGTCGGGTAACAACTGCTGACTCTTATATGTAGAAATATTCTCGTCTACGTCGCCAAGTTCCTTGACAATGCTGTCGAGACGCTCCTCGATGAACTTAGAAGTGCTGACTGTTACCTTATTCTTGTCATCTATCCATTTTTCATTATATACCTCTATTACCTTGTTCAACACATCAACAGCGCGTTGGGGAGAAACATCGGTAATCTTAAGATCGATAACATCGGCTTTCTTATTATTGAGTGCTGTTTGCAATTTTGCCGAATAGCCCTGAGTGGTTGCATGGTAGCCACTGCGGGTGACATAAATTGTATTCTCTATGCCGGGTACGAAGTTGAGCGTGGGGGTAACAACTACCTTACCCAAAGGAGTCTCGATGGGCTCGAGCACCTTTCCTGCTATTGCATCATTGCTCTCGTTTTCGTTGCCATCGGTGTACCACACAAAGTCTCGGAGCGACACTGTGCCATCTGCAAGGATATCCACAACCAACGAGGCCGAAGCATTCTCCTCGATATCCATCAGACGAACATTGATGGGGAGACTCTTGCCATAAATGGTCTTTTTGTGGAAAGTGCCATCCACCGAATAGTTCATGTCGAGTTGCAGACGTTTGACAACCTCGGCCATAACCGAAGGCGACTGTATGGCAATAAGCTCATTATCGACACTGCTGGTGGTTTTGAACATACCCATATCGGCAAAGTCGCTCATTGCGCCAGAGATTGATGAGCCCTTGGAGTCGGACTTTATCATCACCTGCGAAGAGCGCACATACGATGGCTGAGTTCTCAATATATAAAACACTGCGACAGATAATGTGAGGATTACTGACAAGAGAAACCAATGCCATCTTGCAAGACACATGAAAAGAAAATCCTTCACATTCAAAGTCTCTTCACTCTGCTCTGCAATATTTTGAGTATTTGTAGACATACTTATTTTTTTAATTGATTATTACTTAATGATAAGCGCTGTAATTGTTGTCAGCAACGATGCAACTGAAATCCAGAATGTGGGAGTGTATACTGTGTTGCCGCTTACTGTGGCCTGACGCTGACGCATTTCGTTGGGTTTCACATATACAACATCGTTCTGTTGCATGAAATATACGGGTGAGTTAACAAGTTTCTCGGCCGAAGTCAAATCCACCTCATACACTTTCTGCTTGCCATCAACCTGACGCATTACAAGTACATCACCACGCTGACCGTAGATTGTGAGGTCACCCGCCATTCCAAGAGCGTCGAGCAGAGTGATTTTATCTCTATCGATAGCATATCTACCGGGCTTGCCCACCTCGCCAAGAACCGAGATATTGAGGTTGGCATATTCCACGGTCACCACGAGAGGGTCGTCGGGAGCAACCTGATTTTTGTCGTACATTGCCTGTTTGATTGTTGCAGCCAATGTTTCGCGTGTCAAGCCGCCTGCTTTTATCTTGCCGAGCACAGGAAAGTCTATATCGCCATTGCTGTCTACGGTATAACATGCAATGCCCTGAGACTGAGCAGAAGAGGAATAAGATGCACTCTGGCCTATGCGCGAGGGTGCATATGCCAGGTTGTATAAATTGTTATACTCTTGAGACTTTGTATTTACGATCACCGAGACCTTGTCACCGGGACGCAACTTTACTGCGCCATCCTCTTTCAACAAAAGCTCAACTCCGTCATTTGAATCCTGGAAATAAGAGATTTGCGGAGCCTTACAAGATGTCATCAACGCAACTGACAACACAAACAAGAAGATAATCTTACGACTCATTTTTATATAAAAATTTAATTTATTAACATACATATTTCAAGCAACGCATTGCCGCATTTTGCAAAGTGCAAAATTAGCAATTTTCATTCAATAATGCAAATATCACACACATCGCCCACAGGCAGCATCGGCGACCACGCCTAGAAAGCCGGCGCCCGCCGTTCATTTTATTTGACTTTTGAGCGCATTTTTCGCGACAGCCACACATTGAACAACACCCACACGACAACATCCAACGAAAGAAGAATATTGACATTTATATAGGGTGAAAGCATTATATTAACAGCTGTAAAAATTATCGAGCAGATAATTATGGTTATCATCGTCAGACGGGGAGTCATGCCGATGGCTATCAACTTATGATGAATGTGAGTTTTGTCGGGGAGGAAGGGGTTATTGCCACGACGTATTCTTCCCAAGAACACGCGAACAACATCGAAACAGGGAACAATCAACGGCGCGGAAGCAACCACCAACGGGTTTACACCCTGCATATCGACAGCCTTGTGCGAACAAAGTTTGAGCGCAAGGAAGCAGAGCAAAATACCGATTGTCAGAGCACCTGTATCGCCCATGAATATTTTCTGCTGTTTCTCGGCCTTTCCGAACACGTTGTAATAGAAGAACTGCACCACAGCACCCAATGTAGCGAATGCTATGAGAGAATAGACATATTCACCCATCAGGTAGAACATTGTTCCGTAGAAAAGCAATGCCACACCACTGAGACCCGAAGCAAGGCCATCGACACCATCGATAAGATTGATGGCATTTATCACAAACACCACAAGAACCATGGTGAACAGCATGCCGAACCATGTGTATAGCTCACCGCAACACATCAGGCCGTAGAAGTCGTGCATATATACTCCCGATGCGATAAACATCACCGCACACAGTATCTGCACAACAAACTTCGCTCTGTATTTCACACCCACAAGGTCATCGGCAAGACCCACCAGATAGAGCATGATGACAGCACATATAAGGAAAGCCACCGGCTTTATTTCCACCAACAACACATTCAGATAGGCGGTATTGTCAATTGCGAGAGTCACTCCAAGGAGCAAAGCGGTAGAGAAGAGCACCACGGGAGCAAACGCCATTCCGCCCAAACGCGGAACCGCAGTATGGTGGATTTTACGCTCGTCGGGCATATCAAACAACGATTTACGAAATGCAATCAGAAGAATCTGCGGAATGAGGATACCTGCGCAAATAACACTGCACAGAAAAACCGCTACTACACTTAAACTCCAAAACATAAACTTAATATCTATTGATAATAATTACCATTTTTCTTAATCATTCCCCGACACGCACAACACACACAATAGTGCCACAAAAGAGCTGGGAATACAAAATTTAAACAGACACATTTGTCAGTTTCATGCAAAAGTAACACTTTTTATTCATATTTCCCAATATCAATTAACAATATTTTTTTAAAAGAGGAGTCTTGCAAAAAATAAATTTTCTTAAAATTAACACCAACCTCATAGCAAACAGTCAAACTGCGCTTTTTGTTCGCACAAATGTGTTAAATTTAACAATAATTATAAATAAAACAGCAACAGAGCATTCACACCCCGTCAGGAAATCCCCAAAAGCTCTATCTCGAACACGAGCGTAGAGCATCCCGGAATTGGGCCGCATGCGCGACGACCATAACCAAGTTCCTGGGGAATATACACCACCCACCTGTCACCAATATGCATATTCAGCAAAGCCATTGAAAATCCCTCAATAAGGCCATTTACACGAAAGGCCTCGGGACAACCACGTTTCCACGAATTGTCAAATTCACGGCCATCGATCAGCGTCCCACGATAATGAACAGTCACCACGCTGTTAGGCTTCACAACACCCTTGCCGTCACCGGTGTTCACAACACGATACAATATACCACCAACACTATTGGTACCATCAGAGGCTCGCATCTCCTCGAAAAAGGCATCATTCTTCAATTTATACTCCTCTTTACGTGCCATAGCCACAAAAATCACAATTTACAAATTCTACTTTTTCAAAGTCTTATAGTGCAGAATGTGAATGGTGATACCCACCGCAAGCAACACAAAAAACAGACGCATACACAAGCCATGCGCAACAAAAGCGGCGCAATAGAGCAACGTCACCCACACGAGCGTGACGGAAACCACCTTAATGCGCAGAGGGATAGCATTATTCTCCCTGAAATTTCGTATATAAGTACCCAAATGAGGGTGAGCTATCAGCCAATCATACAACCGTGGCGAACCACGAAAATAGAGTGCAGCAGCAAGCAACAGAAAAGGCGTGGTGGGCAACAGCGGCAGAAAAATTCCCACCACCCCAAGCCCCAGCGACACACTGCCGAGAATTATCAGCAACACCTTCATCTTCAAACAAGCACACTACTGCTTTTTAACCTTGCCCGCATATCCGATAATCACATTCGACGCATGAGAATGCCCTGCACACTCGTGTCCCTCGTCGTGAGCCGAGCATGCGATACCCGAGTCATCGATATCTCCTGCAAGATATGCCTTGACAAGCGCATCGACCTCGCCACTGCAACCACGCACCACCTTGATGTTATGCGCCGAAAGCTTGTTAAGAGCACCCATACCCATACTACCCGCCAGCATCACCTCTACACCGGCAGCCTGCAAATCGGCAGCAATACCCGACTTACATCCACACCCCTGAGGGGATGGCATCGACACACGCTCAACAACTTCTTTATCGAGAATGGTAAAAACAGTATAATGGTCACAATGACCGAAGTGATTATCCACCTGACCATCCTTTGTAGGAACAGCTATTTTCATAATAAAATAAAGTTAAACTATACTGCAAAAGTAACTATAAATTACGAAACTCTCAAAAGATATTTTTACTTTTGCCATAAACACTTTTTTAAAAAGATAGTAAACCTATGGAAAAACTCAAATGGCTAGAGTGGGCAAAAGAACTACAGTTCATAGCACAAGCAGGAATAACATATAGCAAGGACCCATTTGACCTCGAACGTTTCGAGCGCATAAGAGAAATTTCGGCAGAAATA
>JAZRFE010000033.1:0-60338 GCA_045661205.1 Bacteroidaceae bacterium
GATAGTAAACCTATGGAAAAACTCAAATGGCTAGAGTGGGCAAAAGAACTACAGTTCATAGCACAAGCAGGAATAACATATAGCAAGGACCCATTTGACCTCGAACGTTTCGAGCGCATAAGAGAAATTTCGGCAGAAATAATGAGTTCATACACTCACATACCAATAGAGGAGATGCACAACCTATTCTGCAACGAGACAGGATATCAAACACCCAAACTAGACACACGCGCAGCAATATTCGAAAATGGCAAAATACTGCTTGTCAAGGAAAAAAGCGGCCTTTGGGCACTACCCGGAGGATGGGTGGACGTGACAGAAACAATAAAATCGAACACAATAAAAGAGGTAAAAGAAGAGACAGGACTCAACGTAGAACCGTTGCGAATAATAGCACTACACGACAAAAATAAACACAACCCCTACCCTCATCCTTACAACATATGCAAGGTCTTTGTATTGTGCAAACTATTAGGGGGAGCATTCGTAAAAAACACCGAGACAACTGAAATTAAATATTTTGAAATAAACGAAATTCCACCATTAGCCGAAGAAAAAACCACAATTGAACAGGTTAGAATGTGTTTCGACGCATACCAAAATGACAACTTTGCGGTAGAATTTGACTAAAGAGATGTCAAGTTTTTGCACAATTCTTGCTTTGTTGTGCAAAAACATGTATATCTTTGCAGCAAATTAAAAACAAAGAAAAAATGAGAACATTCATTATCACACTCTTTTGCGCAATGGCAATGAGCCTTCCTACATTTGCGCAGAGCACACTCAACAACAAAGCCGACGACATCATCGGCGAGTATCTCACGGACCGTGGCGGCAGCAAGAGCAAAGTACGCATAACAAAAGCAGCCAACGGCACATACAAAGCACAGCTTTTCTGGGTAGAGAACCCCACCGATGCAAATGGCAAGAAACGCAAAGACGTAAACAACCCCGACAAAAACCTGCGCAATGTAGACATCGACAAGGTGGTAATCATCGAAGGTCTCAAATATATTAAAGAGGACAAGATGTGGGGCGAAACAAAAATTTACGACCCCTCAAAAGGCTTCCGCGTGAACGTGACAGCCGAGTTTGTGAGCGCAAACAAATTGAAACTTCGCGGTACAGTTTTCGGCATCGGTACAACAATCTATTGGCAGAAACTTAAATAAATATTAAATACACAGTATAGCAGGCAGAGCACAGCATCAAGCAGAAGCTCTGCCTGCTTATATATTATGAGAGATGTAATAAAGCCTATGATTTTTTCTTAGCCCAGGTAAATACAAGAATCACTGCTAAAATAGCCGCGACAACATTGAAAATAAGCGGCAGGAACATATACTCCTTTCCACCACAACCCATAATAATCAGCAGCCAAGGAAAAGCAACATCAGCAATCAACCAACCGGCAATCACCTGCCTCACACGCTTCATATTAAAAGAAGCATGTTTCGGGCGAGTAGAAATATCGGCCCTCTTTATCGAAATCAAGAACGCAGCAAGAGGAAGGAGGACAATTGTAAGTACTATTGCAATGGTTATCATATATACCCCATTATCTATTTATCTATACAAATGATATCTGCAAAAACAAAAAAGTCAGCATTTTTGCTGACTTTTTGCTCTTCCTCTTGGACTTGAACCAAGGACCCTCTGATTAACAGTCAGATGCTCTAACCGACTGAGCTAAGGAAGAATTTATTCTTCTATTTTTGTCTTTTGCTCTTCCTCTTGGACTTGAACCAAGGACCCTCTGATTAACAGTCAGATGCTCTAACCGACTGAGCTAAGGAAGAATTTTGCCCGCTAAGAGACAACCTCTCGCGTTTGACGATGCAAAAGTACTGCTTTATTTTTAACCACACAACTATTTGGCCGTTTTTTTTTGAAAAATCTGCATTTTTGCATAAAACTCGGCTATAAAGTGCAAATTAGGTTAAAATATCTTCGTGAAATATCGCAAAAACAGGGTTAGGTTGTATCTTTGAAAAAAAAATCGAAGATACTCACGCTCGCAGTAATAAATATTCAAGTAAACTTGATATTTCTAGCTCGCTTAATCGTATCTTTGCAGTAATTTTAGTACGAATAGCATATTATATATAAATATGAAAAAAGGTAAGTTAATCTTAATACTCCCGATAGTGGTGCTCGCAATAATCTCTTTCAGTGCATTCAAAAGAGACAACCACAATTTTGAGCTTTCGAAGCAGCTTAATATATTCAACAATCTCGTCAAAGAGATTGACCTTTTCTATGTGGACACAATAATGCCAGAGAAGATAATAAAAACAGGCATCGACGCAATGCTTGCAAAGCTCGACCCCTACACTACATATTACACCGAAGACGAGAGCGAAGAGCTGAAGATGATGATTACCGGAAAATATGCGGGCATAGGTTCGCTCATACGTTTCCATGAAAAGAAAAACACCACAGCCATCGCCGAGCCCTACGACAACATGCCTGCGGCAAAGGCCGGATTGCAGATAGGCGACCTGATACAATCCATCAACGGAGTGAAGGTGGTGGGCATGAGCAGCGACAGTGTCAGCAATATGTTGCGCGGCGAGGCAGGCACCAAACTCACAATTGTGGTGGAACGCCCCGGCACCAAGAAACCCATAACCATAAATGTAGAGCGCGAAAATATCACCCTGCCGGTAATACCCTACTACGGAATATTACAGGATAGCGTAGGCTACCTGCAACTCGAAAGTTTCCCCGAGGGGTGCTCCAAAGAGATGCGCCGCGCAATCATAGACATGAAGAACAAAGGCGCACGCGCATACATCATCGACCTTCGCAGCAACGGAGGCGGTTCTCTTGCCGAAGCGATAGAAATAGTGAACCTGTTTGTTCCAAAGGGTTTGAACATTGTAGAAACCAAAGGAAAAGTAAGACGTTCAAACGAAATATACAAAACCACTCGCGAGCCGATAGACACCGTTTCGCCACTCATTGTGCTCGTAGACGGACAGACAGCCTCGGCAGCAGAGATTGTATCAGGCTCATTGCAGGACCTCGACCGAGCAGTCATTATAGGTACGCGCACGTATGGCAAAGGACTCGTACAGGTGACACGCGAGCTCCCCTACAACGGTTACCTGAAAGTTACAACATCGAAATACTACATCCCCAGCGGTCGATGCATTCAGGCGATAGACTACAGCCACCGCAACGCCGACGGTAGCGTTGCACGCATCCCCGACAGCCTCACAAACGTATTCCACACAGCGGCAGGCCGCGAAGTGCGCGACGGCGGAGGCATTTCACCCGATATTGAACCAAAGAGCGAAAAACTCACCACCCTGCTCTATCATTTGATACAGGACATGGCAATCTTCGATTATGCGACAAATTATAAACTGAAACATGCCACCATTGCCCCTGCCGAGACATTCAACCTGAGCGACGCGGATTACGAAGAGTTCAAGAAATACCTGAAATCGACAGGATTCAGCTATGATAAGGAGAGCTACAAAGCTCTGAAACAGTTGAAAAAGACACTTGAGCTCGAAGGCTACACCGAGGCCACAAAAAGCGAAGTAGAAAAAATGGAGAGTATTCTGAAACACAACCTCGACCACGACCTCAACTTTTTTGCAAAAGATGTAAAGAGCCTTATTGCCGACGAGATTGTAAAAAGATACTACAGTCAGAAAGGTGGCATCATATATGCACTGCGCGAGGACACCGACATCGAAGAGAGTATGAAACTGCTGAAAGAACCGAAAAGATACAGAGAAATTCTGCAATCGGTTAAGAAGCAATAAACGCCATCATTATAGAAAGCGCGCGGGCCGAGGCTTGCGCGCTTATTCTTTCACACGAGAAGAGATAGCCCCACCATTATATTTAAGCAACACCTCACCACGTCGGCCAAGCTCAATGATGCTGACTATTATATCGCTGGCATCATCAACAATCAACAGCGAATTGTCGGCTGCCACTCTTTTAGCACGTATCACAGTATCCACATCGACAGGATTACCGGCATATATCAGACTATCATTCAGATAGAGGCGGTATGCCTTACCTTGAAAACCAGCATCAAAAGCAACCGAATAATCATATCGTGGACGTTCTACCACAGCTGCCACCCTCTTTGCCTCGGGGGAGTTGTTCCAAAATTGTTGGAGAGTAAAATAGCTGAACAAACCTATCACCACCACTATTATAAAGAAAAAGAACACACTGCCAAACAAAAATTTCATATTGGCATCACTACCTTTTTTTCTGCGCATAGGAAATAAATTATTTTTTCGCGAAGTTAAGAAATATTCCCGTCGCTCATACCATAATTGGCAAAAAGATAGCGAACAACAGCAAAAAACCATTGTCCGCTACAATAATGTCTAAACAATAACAATCTTTTAGTTCAGCACAAACCCCTGCAAAGAGGAATCGATATTTTTCACAACTCGAAAATTCCTTGCAAAATTCTTGATAAAATCAAGGGTAGACTCCTTTGGGGAAACACGATGTTCGTCACTGAACAAAGAACCGAAGTCCTTTTCCTGAAGTTTCAAATCTGAGGTAAAGAGTTTATCCATAGGCAATCCGTTTTATAGGGTTTCTACAATAGAAACGTCACAAAAACAGATATATTATGTTTGCTCTTATATTTTTTTTGAAAAAACTCATCACAGCCCTACACCATCTCGAGTGCAAGGCTTATATTCTTCTCCTCGGCCATGCGGCGGAGATTCATAACCGCGTAACGCACACGTCCCAAAGCAGTATTAATGCTCACCCCTGTTATAGCCGCAATATCCTTGAACGAGAGCGACTGATAGTATCGCATATATATCACTTCGCGCTGATTGTCGGGCAGGCTGTTCACCAAACGGCGCACATCCTTCAACACCTGAGAGTTCACCATGCGAGCCTCTATCGTTCCCTCGGAGTAAGCAGGATTGTTGAAGAGATCAATCTCGCTTTCGTCGTTGGAAATGACATTCTCATTTCTCTCCTGACGGAATTGGTCAATCACAAGATTGTGCGCAATACGTGTCAGCCAGGCATAGAACTTGCCATCACTGCTATAACGACCCTGTTGCAAAGTCACAATAGCCTTTACAAATGTCTCTTGGAAAATATCGTCTGCCACATCACGTGAGCGCACGATAAAGAAGATATAGGAATATAACTTATCCTTATGGCGATTCAACAGTTCGTCGAAAGCCTGATTATTGCCTTGCAAATAGAGGGAGACCAACGCGTCGTCGGTCAGCATATTCAAATTACCCATTTTCTTAAATCATTTTTTAGAGTAATCGTGTTTCGATAGGCAATAGATTTATAAGGTTAATAGATTAAACTTTTCTGTTGCAAAGATAGTGCCAACAAACGTAATGCAAGCCTGCTTGCAGGTTACAAAGTGAGTGCAGCCTATGTTCGCAGTATTTATACTGCAAAGAAAAGTAAATTCTTGATAAGTTCCAAGAAAAGTTAGTTAAATTTGAGTTTTACAAGCCTTTATAGCTCATTTACAATATAAAAATATCCGACAAAGCGCAGTAAAACACCCTGTCGGACAAATTTGTACAAACATTATTATCTTACTAATTCGAGCCCCTCGAAGCTGAAACCGCGCAAAAGGTCGGCAACAGGCATACGTTTTTTTCCGGGAAGCTGCAACGATGTCAAATGAAGATAACCATCGCCCAATGCCACCTTAACGTAGCTCTTGCCATCGGTAAGCAGCGTACCCGCAGGCATGGAGACATCGCACTGCTCTATTTTTGTCTCGTACACCTTTACAGCCGTTGCCGCGCCCGACGCGTCGGCAACCTCCATCCATGCAGACGGATAGGGAGAAAGACCGCGAACAAAGTCATAGAGTTGCGAACAATTCTTGTTCCAATCTATGCGGCAGGTGTCGCGGAAAATTTTCGGTGCAGGGCGCAGCTCGCCATCGTACATGCTTGCCTGCGTGCGGGCAACAGCCTCGCCACGAACAATGGAAAGCACAGTATCTACAACAGTCTCGCCACCCACCATCATCAGTTTGTCGTGCAGAGTACCCGCGTCGTCGGTGTGAGTAATCTCAACCTCGCGTTGCATGATGACGTCACCGGTGTCAATCTCGTGTTTCAGGAAGAATGTTGTAACACCACTCACCTTGTCGCCGTTGATAATAGCCCAATTTATAGGCGCCGCACCACGATACTGGGGCAGCAACGACGCATGCAGGTTGAATGTACCCAAACGGGGCATATTCCATACACTCTCGGGCAACATGCGGAAAGCGACTACAATCTGCAAGTCGGCTCCCCATGCTGCAAGTGCCGCAAGAAAATCCTCACTCTTTAAGGATTCGGGCTGCAAGAGAGGCAACCCCTCGGCAAGCGCATACTCCTTCACAGGACTCATAAGCACCTGGTTGCTGCCGCGACGAGTGATAATCCTGTCGGGCATTGTAACCACACCCACCACAGTAAAGCCACAATCGGCATCGTGTTGCTCCAGCTCACGAAGACAACGCAACGGTTCCACTGCAAAATCGGGAGTACCGATATATACTATACGAAGTTTCTCTTTCATATTCGTTTAATCTGAAGTAAAATCCAACAAAGTTTTTCTGTACGCGCTGAAAATAGCCGACTTTGACACAAAGCCCACGTATGTACCGTCTACATCCTCAACAGGGAGATTCCAAGCCTTAGTCTCTTCAAACTTTTTCATCACCTTGTCCATAGGCTCTTCAATGCCCAGGTGCACCGGCACAGGTTTCATCAGGCCGGCAACATTGTAACGGCGGTAAAGTTCTTGACGGAACATTATATGCCTTATATCATCGAGATATATTATACCTACAAGCCTGTTTGCGCTGTTAAGCACAGGGAAGATGTTGCGTTTGGTCTTTGCCACAACTGCTACAAGCGAGGCAAGATCCATATCTGGGCTCACCTTCATGAAGTTTCTCTCTATAACATCGGAAACCTTGAGACTTGTAAGCACCGCCTGATCCTTGTGGTGAGTAATAAGCTCGCCACGCTGAGCAAGACGCACTGCATAGATATTGTTCTTGTCGAACACGCGTACAGTAAGATAGGAACTCACCGACACCACCATCAAAGGAAGAAACAAGGCATATCCACCTGTAAGTTCGGCAATAAGAAAGACGCCTGTAAGCGGAGCATGAAAGACGCCCGACATCAGCGCAGCCATTCCGAAGAGTGCAAAGTTTACACACGATAGCTCGGTAGCCAGGAACGATTGGTTGCACAACGACGAGAAGAGATATCCCGAAATACATCCGAGGAACAGACTGGGTGCAAAAATACCACCACAGCCGCCACCGCAATTGGTAACAGTGGAAGCCACAGCCTTGGAAAGTATCACAAAGAGCATGAAAAGCAACAGCAACCCCGGATAGCCATAGAAGAATGAGTTGTTGAGCACATCATAAGGGTCGGAGCCATTGATAAGGGTGTTGATGGTGTGATAACCCTCGCCATAAAGCGGAGGGAAAAGAAATATCAGAATGCTGAGCACCGAGCCGCCAAGAAAAAGTTTCTTGTAAGGATTCTCTATTCTGCGGAAGAAACGCTCTATTGCTGTGGTAACATGGGTAAAGTAGAGAGAGATAAGGCCACACACCACTCCCAACAGCACCACATAGTGAACGCGCGTAATTTCAAACGCCTTGTCGGGCTGAAAGTCGAACATTGCATCGGTACCTGTGAACATATAGGCAAGCGTAGCTGCTGTAACGCTGGAGATGAGCAGAGGCAACAGCGACGACATTGTAAGGTCGAGCATCAACACCTCGAGTGTAAAGACCAATCCAGCGATGGGAGCCTTGAAGATTCCCGCAATGGCACCGGCAGCACCGCATCCCAGCAGAAGCATCATCACCTTTTTCTCCATGCGGAAGAAACTTCCCAAATTGGAGCCGATGGCAGCACCTGTAAACACAATGGGCGACTCGGCTCCCACCGAACCACCAAAGCCAATGGTCACACCGCTGGCTACCAGCGACGACCACATGTTATGTCTTTTTATCTGTCCTTTGCGACGCGATATTGCATAGAGCACCTTTGTAACACCATGACTAATGTCGTCGCGCACAATTTTACGAATGAAAAGTCCCGAAAAGAAAATTCCTATTACAGGATATATCAAGTACAAGAAGTTTCCCGAAAAAACACTGAAACCGCTCGTAAGCATCTCCTGAATAAACTCGATAAGATGTTTCAGAGTGAAGGCTGCAAGTGCCGAAATGACACCCACAAAGAAACTCAGAATAAGCACAAACCTATTTTGAGGAATATGTTTCTCGCGCCACTCGAAAAAGCGGTCGAGCAGAGATTTTTCGTTATCTTTCATTGTCTTATAACTGTAACAACACCATTCTCGGCGAGTTTGATGATGCTCGACGGCTTGGGAGAGCCCTTTTCGAGCTGCTTATAGTTCACCACGTAATCTACGGCTGCAATGATTTCGGGGTCGATTTCGGCAAAATATCGAGGAGTAGGCTCGCCACTGAAATTGGCCGATGTAGAGACCACTGCACGCTGGAAACGGTAGCAAAGTTCCTTGGTAAAAAGCTCCGATGTAACTCTGATACCCACGCTGCCATCCTCGGCTATAAGGTTAGGTGCCAAATTGCGCGCACCGTCGTAGATAATTGTTAGCGGCTTTGTTGTCAGCTCTATCAAGTCCCATGCAACAGCCGGCACCTTTGCTACGTAGCGCACAATTCTGTCGGGAGAATCGACAAGCAGCAACATAGCCTTGTTGTCTACGCGACGTTTAATCTCGTAGACTCTTTTTACAGCCTCTTCGTTGGAAGCATCGCAACCGATACCCCACACTGTGTCGGTGGGATAAAGTATCACACCACCCTTGCGCATTACCTCAATGGCGCGTTTAGCCTCATCTGCAATTGTACCCATTTCCTTATATTATATATTTAGAATTCACTTGTAAAATGGAATCTTATACTCTTGAAATCATTTTGTGCCATCTGCAACACATAGTTGCTGTCGGCAAGAAAGACATCGCGTCCTTCAATATCCTTGGCCATGTACTGATACTTGCGTTTCTTGAAGTTCTCGAGCTCGGCCTCGTCGTCGCTCTCGACCCAACAAGCCTTGTACAAGCTGACAGGCTCCCAACGACATTTTGCGTTATACTCGTTTTCGAGACGATACTGTATAACCTCGAACTGCAACTGACCAACAGTTCCAATGAGTTTGCGACCATTGTGCTGATTCACAAAAAGCTGAGCAACACCCTCGCCCATAAGCTGATCGATACCCTTGGCAAGCTGCTTTGTCTTCATGGGATCGGCATTCTCAATGTATTTAAACATTTCGGGTGAGAAGCTGGGAAGTCCCTTGAAGTTGAGTATTTCGCCCTCGGTGAGTGTATCGCCTATCTTGAAGTTGCCTGTATCGGGCAGACCAATAATGTCGCCGGGATAGGCCTCTTCGATAGTGCTCTTGCGCTGTGCCATGAACTGTGTGGGCGACGAGAAACGCATATCCTTGCCCAGACGCACATGGCGATAGGGAGCGTTACGCACAAATTTTCCCGAACATATTTTGCAGAATGCCACACACGAACGGTGGTTAGGGTCGATGTTTGCTGTAATCTTGAATATAAAGCCTGTAAACTTAGGTTCTTCGGGAGAGACAATGCGACCCTCGGCTTGAACGGGACGAGGAGAGGGGGCAATCTTCACGAAACAGTTCAAAAGTTCCTGAACGCCGAAATTGTTGAGCGCGGAGCCGAAGAATACGGGTGCCACCTGTGCATCGAGGTAGCTCTGCACCTCAAACTCGGGATATACACCCTCGACAAGTTCAAGGTCGTCGCGCAGCTTCGCTGCAAGATCCTCACCTATATTCTCATCTAATTCCTTGCTGTTCACATCAACGGCAACCTTTTCGGTCACACGCTGCTTGTTGGGAGTGTAGAGGTCGAGTTTCTGCTCATAGATGTTATACACACCTTTGAAACGCGCTCCCTGGTCGATGGGCCAACTAAGTGGACGAACTGATATTTTCAACTCGTTCTCGAGTTCATCGAGAAGGTCGAAGGGGTCGCGACCCTCGCGGTCCATTTTGTTTACAAAAACAATCACAGGAGTGTTGCGCATGCGGCATACAGACATAAGTTTACGTGTCTGTGCCTCCACACCCTTCGCGCTGTCCACAACAATGATTACACTGTCTACCGCGGTGAGTGTACGGAAGGTATCCTCGGCAAAATCCTGGTGACCGGGAGTATCGAGGATGTTTATCTTGTAACCCTCGTAATCGAACTCCATCACAGAGGTTGTTACCGATATTCCACGCTGCTTCTCAATCTCCATCCAGTCGGATGTAGCCGTCTTTTTAATCTTGTTTGATTTTACGGCACCCGCCACCTGTATCTGTCCTCCGAACAACAGGAGCTTCTCGGTAAGGGTTGTCTTACCGGCATCGGGGTGGGAAACTATGGCAAACGTTCTTCTTCTTCCTATCTCTTCTTGTACATTCATAGTAATTTCTTTTTTAAATTTTCATCGGCGCGTGTATAGGGCACGCATCAACCATTTTCACTTGTTACACCTCGTCGTCCTCGAGTTTAAGGCGACCTGCCTCGTCTTCGTTATAATACAACGACAGCATGGATATGAATTTGCTTATCTCGGTTGTTGCCTTCAGCGTCTCTTCGCTGAGTTCACGTTTCTGCAACTTCATCATCCACACCATATACAGTGCGTCGAAACAATTCTCAAGCTCGGGTTTGTCCTGTCCGTTGCTCTTGCTCCTGAACTCTACAACAAACGGCAATGCCTTGTAATATGCAGCCGAATAGAAGGGCACTTTGGGCGATGCCAACAGACGCAGATGCAGGTCGGTGAGCATTATTATGATATTTTTGTTTATCTGCAAGTGTCCGGCATCGGCAACACCCTCGGTGCGCATCATCTCTATAAGATTGCCGTACCACTCGACCAACTGCTGACGACTGTCGTCGGGCAGTTCATACGCAGAAATAACATTGTTCTTTATGCTGTCGAGAGAGAGTTTATTGGCTCTAATCATGTCCTCGACCTGCCACATATACAGCAGATATTCCGCTATATTCTTTTTTCTTAATTCTTTGGATATAAACAAAGCCTTAGTATTTTAATGGAACGAATATATTCCCGTCAAAAGCAATATTGCACTCACGAAAGAGACTGTTATCACCACAGCTCCAATAACGCGGTTGATCATCCATATCCCGCGTACGTCGAAACGGTTTCTCAACTTATTCACCGCATAAGTAATGAAAAGCCACCAAAGTACCGCGCCACCGAAGATAGACAAATAGCCTACCACCTGTTCGTAATAGGGAAGGTCGGGCAGCATGAAAGACAAGGGGGTGAACATTGCAAGGAATAGGAACACAATCAAGGGATTGGTAAGTGTCAGGCCAAAGCCCGTCAGTGCGTTGCGCACCAGATTGCTACGATTGTGACTCACCTTGTGTGTGTTTTTTGCAGGATTGCTGCGATAAGTGTAAATTCCGAAAATGAGCAACATGATACAGCCACACAGCTGCAAGCCGAAAAGGTTGCGCTCGTTGTTGATAAAATCGTATATATACGACAATCCGTAACCTGTTATCAGTGCATAAATTATATCGCTGACAGCCGCACCACAACCTGTTACAAAGCCATACATGCGACCCTTGTTGAGTGTTCTTTGCACACACAACACACCCACCGGCCCCATAGGAGCCGATGCCACAATTCCTATGATAATACCCTTGACAACAATTTCGAGTAGCGACATTTGCGCTACAAGTTGTTGCAAGAAGTCATTTTGCTGTATAAATTCATTAATTTCATTCATCTTTGCAAAGATAGTACAAATGAGCAAAATAATATCAAGCTTGCTTGATTATTTTACAGCGAATGCAGTATTATCTTATTCAAAGATAGTACAAATGAGCAAAATAATATCAAGCTTGCTTGATTATTTTACAGCGAATGCAGTATTATCTTATTTAAAGATAGTACAAATGAGCAAAAAAGCGCATGCCCTGCGAAAAATTTCGCAGGGCATGCGCTAATTCATGCAATACAAGCCATTTTATCAGCAGATAAACAGCAATTCGCGGTACTTAGGCAGTGTCCACAACTCATTATCTACAATAAGTTCGAGTTTGTCCACATGCACTCGTATATCTTCGAGCATGGGAGCAACAGTGTCGTGATAAGCAACCGCCTTTTCACGCTCCACGGTTATGCGGTTAGCCACCTTACGACGCTCTACCATAGTATTTACCATTCTCTTAATCTCGGCAACATGCATTGCAATCTCCTTGACGGTAGCTATATTCTCGGCAGAATATTTGTCACCCTCTTCTTTACCGAGCACCGTCTCCATCTTGATGATGTTATCCAAGAGGGAACTTTGATACTTCATTGCTGTCGGCACAATGTGGTTAAGCGCAAGGTCGCCAAGCACACGCGCCTCTATCTGTACTTTTTTGGTGTACATATCCCACTTAATCTCGTTACGCGCACGAAGCTCAGTCTCGCCCATAACCTCCATGTTTGCAAACATCTCTATGCTTGCGCGGTCGAGGTAACGGTCGAACACCACTGGAGCACTCGACTCGCAGTCGAGCCCGCGGGCTGCCGCCTCGGCCTTCCACTCGTCGGAATATCCGTTACCATCGAAACGGATGGGTTTGCTGTATTTGATATATTTGCGTAACACGCTCACAAGAGCATCCTCTTTTGTAGTTCCTGCCTCGATGAGCGCATCAACCTCGCTCTTGAAGAGAACAAGCTGCTCGGCCATCGCTGTGTTGAGAGCTATCATCGCCGACGCACAGTTGGCCTCGGAGCCTACGGCGCGGAACTCGAAACGGTTACCCGTGAAGGCAAAGGGCGATGTGCGGTTGCGGTCTGTATTATCTATCAGAAGTTCGGGTATCTGCGGTATGTTCAGACGAAGTTCTCGTTTGCTTAGAATTTTCACCACGTCGTCGGTTGTCTCCATGTGGTCGAGCACCGAAGAGAGCTGCGAGCCGAGGAAGCTGGAGATAATCGCAGGAGGAGCCTCATTAGCACCCAAACGGTGAGCATTCGTTGCCGACATAATACTTGCTTTCAGGAGTCCGTTGTGACGATAGATTGCAGCAAGAGTATTCACCACAAAAGTGATAAATCGCAGGTTCTCCTTGTCGCTCTTTCCGGGAGCCATAAGCAGAGTGCCGTTGTCGGTTCCCAGCGACCAGTTATTGTGCTTACCCGAACCGTTCACACCCTTGAAGGGTTTCTCGTGAAGCAGCACAATAAAGCCATGCTTGCGGGCAACAACCTTCATTAGCGACATTATTATCATGTTGTGGTCTACGGCAAGGTTACACTCTTCGTAGATGGGAGCAAGCTCAAACTGGTTGGGTGCAACCTCGTTGTGACAAGTCTTTGCGGGTATTCCCAGCTTTAGAGCCTCTACCTCGAGGTCGGTCATAAAGGCGGCCACACGTTCGGGAATTGAACCGAAATAGTGGTCGTCGAGCTGCTGGTTCTTTGCACTGTCGTGTCCCATAAGTGTGCGACCTGTCATTTGCAAGTCGGGGCGCGCAAGCGCCATATCTTCATCGACAAGGAAATACTCTTGCTCCCAACCAAGATAAGTATTCACCTTTTTCACGCTCTTGTCGAAGTAGTGACACACGTCGGTAGCCGCCTTATCGACAGCACGTATAGCCTTGAGCAACGGTGCTTTATAGTCGAGTGCTTCTCCTGTATAAGAGATAAAGATTGTGGGCACACACAGTGTGTCGCCTATAAGAAAAGCAGGAGAAGTGGGATCCCATGCACTGTAACCACGTGCCTCAAATGTACTGCGTATTCCACCGTTGGGGAAAGACGACGCATCGGGCTCTTGCTGAACAAGCAACTTACCCGAGAATTTTTCTATCACACCACCCTTTCCGTCGTGCTCTACAAAGGCATCGTGTTTTTCGGCAGTGGTCTCGGTGAGGGGATGGAACCAGTGTGTATAATGAGTAGCACCCTTCTCTATCGCCCATCGTTTCATACCCTCGGCAACACCGTCGGCAATAGAAACATCGAGCGTGGCTCCATTATCAATAACATCTATGAGTTTTGCATATATATCACTCGAAAGATATTTGAACATCTTTTCGCGATTGAACACGTTCATTGCAAAATAATCAGCCGGACGTCCCTCGGGTATCGTCGGTTTCACAGGTTTCTTGTTAAACGCATCGCGTACAACGTCGAATCTTAATTTAGACATAGTAATATTTCAAAATTGTAAAAACATAAGACAACAGATACTTTTTGACAATATTTTTCGCTATCATCACAATTACCCGATGTGTCACTTGCAAAGATACAAACAGAGCGAGAGAGACAAAAGAATTTTTAAGAAATTCCATACCTTCAAAGAAAAAAAATCGAAAAACCGGGGCGCATTTTTAAATTTGCGGGCACTTTTATCGACAAAATTCACACAAAAGGGGGTATTTTTCAAAATTGCGACACTTTCATAAAAAAATCGCCTCGACAGATACGTTCAAATCAACAGCAAACAACCATCGGCATTATGTAAATCATTTTTACCCAAAAACGATTTACATACGGCATAAAATTCGCCAACGAGATGTAAGTTTCCATAAAAAAGAGAGAAAAACACGACTCGCACAAGGCACATTTTGTTATATTATCAAAAAAAACAGCGCAAACGAGAGAAATTATAAGCAACATTATTTATTTTAAATAATAGGATTCATTATCTTTGCATTTGTGCTTTCATAAAAAAAGGCAAATTATGAATAACGACAACATAAGAATAAGCGACGCAACGGAGAACCCGCTGCTACAACCATATACCACCCCTTTTGAGGCAATTCCATTCGACAAGATAGAGATAGCCCACATACTTCCTGCAATAAAAAAAGGAATTGAAGAGGAGCAAAAAGAGATTAAGGCTATCACCAACAACGAAGAGGCAGCCACATTCGACAACACCATTGTTGCTTTTGAAAAGACGGGAGCGACCATCTCAAAAGTAACAAGTGTACTCAACACCTACATGAACGTGCGCAACGACGAGGAGATACAAGAGTTGTCCGAAGAGGCCTACTCATTGCTCACCGAGCACAGCAACAACATATATCTCGATGAGAAACTCTTCGCAAGAATAAAAGAGGTGCACGACAATGCCGACCCTTCACTGAACGGAGAGCAGCAACGACTGTTGCAAACAATATACGACAGTTTTGTCAAAGCAGGTGCCAACCTCAATGAAGAGCAGAAAGAGAGATACCGCGAACTTACACAAAAGCTCAACAAGCTGGAGCTTAAGTTCCAGGAAAACACCTTGAAAGAGACCGACAGTTTCAGCCTGCACATTACCGACGAAAAACAGCTCGACGGACTGGCCGAAAGACTTGTAGAGTCGGCTGCACTCGCTGCAAAAGAGGCCGGCAAAGAGGGGTGGATATTCACTCTGCACCGCCCGAGCTACGTGCCATTCATGTGCTTCAGCACACAGCGCGACCTGCGCAAACAGCTGTACATGGCATACAGTTCTTTGGGTGCAAAAGACGATGAGTACGACAACAGACTACTCGTTACGCAGATAGTAAATGCCCGTCTGGAGCTTGCCAACCTATTGGGTTACAACACCTACTCGGACTATATCACCTCGCAGCGCATGGCACAGAACACCGACAACGTATTCTCGTTGTTGGGACGCCTCACATGGTCGTATCTGCCCACCGCGCGACTCGAGACCGATGAGATAAAAGAGCTTGCACGTGAAATTGAGGGCGACAACTTTGAGATGATGCCCTGGGATTTTATGTATTACTCGGAGAAACTGAAGCAGAAGAAACATTCGTTCGACGATGAAATGTTGCGCCCCTATCTTACACTCGAACAGGTGCTACACGGCATTGCCAACTTGGCGACACGACTCTACGGAATAACATTCCGCAAGAACGACGAAATACCCGTCTACCACCCCGACGTAAGAGTGTTCGAGGTATACGACTACGACAACAAGTTCCTCGCCCTGCTCTACTGCGACTTTTTTCCTCGCAAAGGAAAGCGTTCGGGAGCATGGATGGACTCTATCAAAGGACAATACAAGGAGAAAGATGGCACCGACCATCGTCCACACGTGACACTGACAACAAATGCCACAAAACCCACGCCCGGAAAGCCCGCCATGCTGACAATAGACGAGGTGAACACCATGCTACACGAGTTTGGACACTGTCTGCATGGAATATTCTCGGACGTGACATACGAAAGCCTATGCAGCCCCGACGTATTATGGGATTTTGTGGAGCTACCCTCGCAGATAATGGAAAACTTCACCACCCTGAAGGAGTTCCTCAACACATTTGCCTTCCACTACGAGACAGGCGAGACAATACCCGAAGAGCTGTTGCAACGCGTGAACGAAGCGCGCAACTTCAAGGTGGGTTACAACTGCATACGTCAGGTGGGATTGGGGCTCATAGACCAAGCATGGCACAATATCTCCAAGCCCTTCGACGGCGAAGTACTGCCCTACGAGCACAAGGCCATAGAAGCACTGAAATTGCTGCCCGAGGTTGCCGGTACAGGAATAACCCCGCAGTTCAGCCACATAATGACAGGCGGTTACTCGGCAGGGTATTACAGCTATAAATGGGCAGAGATGCTCGATGCCGACGCCTTTTCACTGTTCAAGGAGAATGGAATATTCTCGACAAAGACAGCACAATCGTTCCGCGACAATATTCTTGCACGCGGCAACAGCGAACATCCGCAAGTACTTTACAAAAGATTCCGTGGCAGCGAACCGCGCCTCGACGCCATGCTGCAACGCGACGGAATAGACACAATATGCCCACACTTATGATAAAGACAAAAATTATATTACCACTGCTACTATTACCATTCGCGCTCGTATCGTGCGACAAAGGCGACGACCTCAGGGAGATATTTCTGAGCCACTCGTGGAGTCTCGCTTTCATTCAAGAAGGCCCCAAAGAGAATCCCGACGCAATAACATCGCCCGCAAAAAATTCGGCTTACACACTGAAATTCTACGACGACACATTTGCATTCACCACCAAGAATGGTACAACAATTACAGGATATTGGCAAGCCGACAACAAGGAACGCACATTCAGATGCTCGCAGGTGAGAGTGAGCAGCGGCTCCGTTGCCGGAGACAGAATAGCCATGAAAGCCGATAGCATCTTTAGAAACGCACGCGACTACGAAGGTGACAGCAACGCGCTGAAGATAATGATACAGAAAAACCACTTCATGCAATTTCATAACAAATAGACTATGGAGAACATTGACAAAAAACAGGCCGACCTTGACCTTAGATACATACGCATGGCAAAAATATGGGCAGAAAACTCATACTGCAAACGCCGTCAGGTGGGCGCCATCATAGTTAAAGACAAAATGATTATCTCTGACGGATACAACGGCACTCCGTCGGGATTCGAGAATATATGCGAGGACGACAACGGCCTGACAAAGCCCTACGTTCTGCACGCCGAAGCAAATGCAATAACCAAAATTGCACGCTCGGGAAACAACAGTGACGGAGCCACACTGTACGTAACGGCTGCACCCTGCATAGAGTGTGCAAAACTGATAATACAAGCAGGTATCAAGCGCGTGGTATACTCCGAGGAGTATCGTCTGAAAGACGGAATAGAGTTGCTGCAAAGAGCAGGCATTGAAGTTGTTCTTTCACAAGTGGATTAAAATAATATACAAATGAAAAAATATCAGCCCACACTATATGTACTCGTAGCACTCATAGGAGTGCTTATGGGTATATACATCTCAAAGAAAGAGAGTATCGAAAAGGCATTCTACAGTCACAACAAGGTAGACGAACTGATGAACCTCGTACACACCAATTACGTGGACTCGATGAGTATGGAAGATATTATAGAGCAGACTATGCCCAAGATACTCACCGAGCTTGACCCCCACAGCACATACATCCCCGCCAAAGACCTGGAGGCCACCAATGCCGACCTCAAGGGCAGCTTCAGCGGAATAGGTATCAGGTTCATCATTCAGGACGACACAATACATGTGAACGAGGTTATACGCAAAGGACCGTCGGAAAAAGTGGGTCTGATGGCAGGTGACCGCATTGTAACTATCAACGACACACTCTTCGTGGGCAAGATATGTACCAACGATGAGGCAATGAAACGTCTCAAAGGCCCCAAAGGCACTGAAGTAAAATTGGGCATCAAACGCATCGGCGAGAAAGAGCTGCTCGACTTTCACATCATACGCGACAACATCCCGTTGCAAAGCATCGAGGCAGCATACATTATAAACAACAAATGGGGATATGTGCAGGTGGAACGTTTCGCCGAAAACACATTCGCCGAACTGATTATAGCCCTTGCCCGCTTCCAGTTCCGCGGATGTGACGGAATAATCATCGACCTCAGAGGTAACGGTGGTGGCTGGATGGGCATTGCCCTGCAAATGGCTAACGAATTCCTGCACAAGGGAGATATGATAGTATATACCGAGGGCAAAAACCACCCAAAAGCAGTGGAATATGCCAACGGAAACGGAAACTTCATGGAGACACCGCTGGTGGTACTCACCGACGAGACATCGGCATCGGCAAGTGAGATTTTCGCAGGAACGATACAGGACAACGACCGAGGAACAATCATCGGACGACGCACATTCGGTAAGGGACTTGTGCAGCAGCCATTCGAGTTCAGCGACGGTTCGGCAGTGCGTCTGACCATTGCGCGCTACTACACCCCCTCGGGTCGCTGCATACAAAAGCCCTACGACAAAGGTGATGACAAAGAGTACGAAATGGACATTGTCAATCGTTATGAACGCGGCGAGTTCTTCTCGCAAGACAGTATACATCAGAATGACAGCCTTGTATACAAGACACGTTTGGGCCGCACCGTCTATGGTGGCGGAGGCATCATGCCCGACATCTTTGTATCATCGGACACCACAGACGTAACATCATATTACAGTCAGGCCATTTCGCGCCGACTGATAGCACAATACTGTCTGCGATACAGCGACGCTCACCGCAAGGAGCTTGCAAACTACCCCACATGGGAGACAATGCTCGAATATTTGCAGTCACAACCCTTGCTCGACGACTTTGTGGCATTCGCCGAGAAGAAGGGACACAAACGCAGATACAACCACATAATGAAGTCGCGCCGACTGATTGAGCGTTCAATATATGCAAATATCATGTACGATATTCTGGGCATGTTGGAGCATGTAAAGTATATAAACACTTTCGACCCCACAGTGCTCAAAGCAATAGAAGTGCTCGAAGAGGGAAAAGCATTCCCCACTGCCCCCGCAGAAAACAATTAAAAACATATACAACAAAGAGGGCGTGTGCAGCAGCACACGCCCTCTTTCTTTGTGTTCTATCCGAATATACGCAGAAACTCCTGCTCGAAATTGGGAGTAAACACTCCTTTGCCTATTGTCGCCCGAACATCATCCATGCTCCAGAAACGACCACCATCAAGCTCGTCGCTTGGCCTTACCTCGCCGTCGTATGTAGCACGAAAGACATGTACAAGCTCTTTTTCCCGTTCACTCTCGAACACATACTTTTGCAAAAAGCATGGTTGAGCATCGGCAATTCCCAACTCCTCGCGCACCTCGCGGCAAAGAGCCTCTTCTATCGTCTCGCCATAATCCACATGCCCGCCAACGGCAGTATCCCACTTCCCGGGTTGAATATCCTTCCACAAGGGGCGTTGCTGCAAATATATGCGCCCCCGCGAATCGAACAGATGAAGATGCACCACCGGATGCAACAATTTACTGCCATCGTGACACTTGCCGCGCGTAGCACTGCCTGTCACATTTCCCTGTTCATCGACAATGGGAAATATCTCTTTGTTATTATCCTGTTTCATGTTGCAAAGATAATACAAGCGAAGAATATACATAAAATGAACCCCGAAGTTTTTAAAGCCTCGGGGTTCAACATCAATATTTCATACAATTATTCATTGGATGAGCCTACAAGCTCTCACCAAAGTCCTTGCGGAATTTCTCGGCAAGCTGCTCCTGCCAATAACCTTTCTCCTTCAAGCGACCAGAGAAGAAACGCAACACTGTTGGCTCTTCCACCCATTCGAGGCCACCTATGAGGTTACGGTTATCCCACAGCCATTTTACACGGTCGGCAACATATTTAAGCTGCGAAAGGGTGTAGACACGACGGGGAACAGCAAGACGCATAAGCTCGAGCTCGGAATAAGGCTCTGTGCCGTCGGGGTTGCGCTGCTCGGAGAGCGTACCACGCTCCATGCCTCGAATACCGCCGGCAATGTAGAGAGCTGCGGCAACTGCTGCGGCAGGATACTCATTGTGGGGCATGTCGGGAACAAATGCACCGGCGTTCAGGTGGCAGCCCAATCCTCCGGCAGGGAGAATGACAGGCACTCCATAGTCGTGGAGCTCTTTTGCAAGATAGTTGATAAACTCGGGGCCCTGATTGATATACTCCATATCGAGGCTCTCGTAAAGTCCCTGCGCCAAAGCCTCCATTGTGCGCACATCCATACCTCCGTAGGTGAGGAATCCTTCGTAAAGAGGGATGTACTCCACCATCATCTTTGTATATTTGGGATCTTTGCTGGTGATTATACCACCCTTGGCGAATCCAAGTTTACGCGCCGAGAAGTATATAATGTCGAAGTGGTCGGCAAGAAGATGGTAAATAGTCTTGAGGTCCATATATTTGCAACGTGCCTCACGTGTCTTCATAAAGTAGACATTATCCTGCAACAGCGATGCGTCGAGCACACTGATAATGTTGTTGTCGTGGCAGATGTCAGTGACTGCAAGCATATTTTCAAGTGACACAGGCTGACCGCCAATGAGGTTGGTTCCTGCCTCTACACGCACGAACGCTACATTCTCGGCACCCTTTTCCTTGATTGTCGCCTGCAGTTTCTCAAGGTCAAAATCGCCCTTAAAGGGATCGTCAGTCTGAGGTTCGAGTCCTTTCTCGGCCACAAGCTCCTCAACAGTTCCGCCCATGCGTGTGATGTGAGCCTTAGTAGTTGTAAAGTGGAAGTTCATCAAGGCCGACTGCCCAGGCTTCACAAGTGCCGATGCAAGAATATTCTCACATGCACGTCCCTGATGGGCGGGCAACACATTTTCGGTACCAAACACCTCTTTCACCGCCTCTTTCACTCGGGTAAATGTTTCGGAACCGGCATAGGAATCATCAGCACGCATAGAGGCAGCCATCTGCAAGTCGCTCATTGCATTCACGCCAGAGTCGGTGAGCATATCAAGATAAATGTCGCGATTCTGAAGAAGGAATGTATTGTTACCTGCCGACTGAATTCTTTTCAGACGCTCCTCGACGGGAAGAAGTGATAATTTCTGAATCATACGCACCTTGTGCATCTCGAGTGGCACCTGATTTTGTGCCTGATAAAATTTTACTGCCATAATCTTATTTTTTATATTTGTTTAATTATTTCAACATTGGTCGGCGCCATTATTTCCACCGACAAGCGCAAAAGTATTATTAAACAGATACATGATATATACTCATTTTACGGATAAAAATACCTTTTTTACTTTTTTGCAGAAAATATACCAATTCAAGATACCATTTTTACTGCTTAGAAAGAATTATCGCTATATTTGTACCATATTTACCGACTATATGATAAGAAAAATAGAAAACATAGAGCAGTTTAACCGTTTTTTCGGTCAGCCCACGTACCACGCTCAGGTGAGTGTGTGCAACCTTGCCGACACCAACCCTTCGCTGTTTGAACCTACTGACTTCGGCATGTACTGTGTAGTGTTGATGGATGCAGACTTCGGTGAGCTGCGCTTGCGCGATTCCTGCATGCGCTACCAGGCAGGAACGGCATTCACCATGAAGCCCGGCCATGTGATGAGCATGACACTCGACCCAAATGTGCGCCCCAAAGGATGGATGCTCGCCTTTCGCCCCGACCTTATAATAAATACGGGATTGGGGCGCGACTTCTACATGTTCAATTTTTTCGATTATGAAGTGTTTGAAGCGTTGAAGCTCTACGAGGGCGAGCGTCGCATAATGTCGAACTGCTTCAACACCATTCTGACAGAGCTACGCGCCCCCGACGATGAGTTTACCGGCCACATGCTGCGTCTGGGTATAGGACAGTTGCTGAGCTACTGCCGCAGGTTCTACGACCGTCAGTTCGACACAAAGAAGGTGAGAGCCTCGGAGCTTGTGCGACAGTTGGACTCGATGCTCGACAGCTATTTGGCAGACGAGAGCGAACTTCCCCGACGCTTCGGGCCACCGAGTGTGGCTTGGTGCAGCGGACAGTTCCACCTGTCGGCAAATTATTTTGGCGACGTGGTGAAGCACGAGCTTGGAATAACCGCTAAGGAGTATATACGCAACAAGATTATGGAAAAGGCAAAGTCGTTGCTCGCCGAGCCTCAACTATCAATAAACATTGTTGCCTCAAAGTTGGGATTCAACTACCCCAACCACTTCACACGTTTTTTCAGAAATGCAGCCGGAATATCCCCATCCGAGTTCCGTCAAGGATTGTAATAATAAAGGCGAGGCAAATTTAATTTGCCTCGCCTTTATTATTAAATAAGGTTCTTTACCACTCCCAATCGAAGCGCACGATATCCTCCTCGACAAGCGGAGAGCCCATCTGCACCTCTACAATCTGTAAGTCTGTCAATGCCTTTATTGCGTGCTTCTGCCCCTGAGGAATAACAACCACATCGCCACGAGAGACGTTGCGTGTCTCGCCATCGAGCACAACGATTCCCTTGCCATCGACAACAGTCCACACCTCTTCGCGGTTGTTATGTATCTGATAGCTGATGAAACGGTCGCTCTTTATGCACAGCACCTTTGTAAGCGACATACACCCGTCGGAGTACGTGGTGCTGTCGAGCACGCGGTAGCTACCCCAGCGACGCTCCTCGTACATGGGGCGAGGCGATAGGTGTTCGACATAATTCTTTATATTTTCGCTGTACTCCTTACCGCAGACAAGAATACCATCGGGACTGCTTGCCACCACTACATCCTTAACTCCGTTGCAGAATACAGGCATTCCCAATTCATTTACCACGTGAGTATTCACTGTATTCTCGCCCATGGCAACATTGCCGATGGCTGTCGATGACAGCTCTTCGGTGAGTGAGTTCCATGTGCCCAGGTCTTTCCATTTTCCATTGAAGGGGAGCACTGCCACCGACTCGGCTTTTTCGGCAACCTCGTAGTCGAAACTGATTTTGGGAAGCTCACCGTAACGGCTGTGCAGCTCTTGGAAAGAGGCTGCCGATATATATTTCTCGAGCACATTAACCATATATCCCAATCGGAAGGCAAAGACTCCTCCGTTCCAGAAAGCACCGTCGGCGAGAAGAGCCTCGGCACGCTGAATGTCGGGTTTCTCGGTGAAACGCTTCACGCGAAGAATATCCTTGCCGCGATCTTCGGGCAAAGGTACCACATAGCCGAACTTTGTCGAGGCATATGTGGGAGTGATGCCCATGAGCACCAGGTCGGCAGCATTGTTCTCGACAGCCGCAACCATGTCGGCAATGACATCGAAATACTTGGTTTCGGTGTAGGGGTCGCAGGGCATTATCACCACCACCTCGTCGTTGCTGCACTTCTTGGCCATGGAAAGATAGCCTGAAGCAAGTGCAATGGCAGGAAAAGTATCACGACGTTCGGGTTCAGTGACAATCTCTACTCCGTCGCCCAACTGATTGATTATAATGTCGCGCTGTGACGAGTTTGTCGCAATGGTTATAGTTCCCGACAGACGCGACTCGCCTATCTGACGCACCACGCGTTGCACCATGGATTCGGTCTCTCCCGAGGGAGATTGCAATAATGGCAAAAACTGTTTAGAACGAGCATTGTTCGACAATGGCCAAAGACGCTTGCCCGAACCTCCTGACAATAATATTATCTGCATATCTCTTTTTCCTTTTTCTTTATTTTATCTCTCGGCACGCATGGGGTTGTTGAGAAAATCCTCGTATGCTACTTTTATTCCTTCTTTCAGTTCTGTTTTATATTTCCATCCCATAGCAGCACTCTTTGAAACATCGAGCAACTTTCGGGGGGTTCCGTTGGGTTTGGAAGTGTCCCACAATATCTCACCGTCGTAACCGACAACATCGGCCACAAGTTCTGTGAGAGCCTTGATGGTTATCTCCTTTCCTGTGCCGGCGTTCACTGTCTCGTTGCCGCTGTAATTGTTCATCAGGAAAAGGCAAAGATCGGCAAGGTCGTCTACATAAAGGAACTCGCGCAGTGGTGAGCCGTCGCCCCAACATGTTACAGTAGTAAGCCCGGCCTCTTTTGCCTCGTGGAAACGGCGTATGAGCGCAGGGAGTACATGGCTGTGGGTGGGGTGATAATTGTCGTTCACACCATAGAGATTGGTGGGCATAACACTTATATAGTCGGTTCCATATTGACGATTAAGGTATTCGCAATATTTCAGTCCCGATATTTTTGCAAGGGCATAGGCCTCGTTGGTTGGTTCGAGCGAAGATGTGAGCAGGCAATCCTCTTTCATGGGCTGAGGTGCCATGCGGGGATAGATACACGACGAACCGAGGAAAAGCAATTTTTTGCAACCATTCTGCCAAGCTGCATGTATCACATTCATTTCGAGAATCATATTCTCGTACATAAAATCGGCAAGAGCATTACTGTTGGCAACAATGCCACCCACCTTTGCCGCAGCAAGAAAGACATACTCGGGACACTCGGCAGCAAAAAAAGCCTCAACATCATGCTGACGGCATAAGTCAAGCTCTTTGTGAGTGCGGGTAACGATGTTTGTATAACCGTTACGCTGCAACTCGCGCACGATAGCCGAGCCTACCATGCCTCTGTGTCCTGCAACATATATTTTTGCACTCTTCTCCATCATGGCGCATCTATTTTACAATTCCCTTTTCGAGATATTCGGCAAGATTGGTACGGATGTGCATTTCGGCACGTTCGACAGCCACCTTTGCCATATCGGCATCGACCATAATCTTCACAAGCTGTTCAAATGAGGTCTTCTGAGGGTTCCATCCGAGTTTCTTGCGAGCCTTTGTGGGGTCACCCCAAAGATTAACCACATCGGTAGGACGGAAAAAGTCCTCAGACACCTCTACAAGCACACGTCCGGTAGCCTTGTCGATACCCTTTTCGTCTATTCCTTCACCTACGAACTCCAGCTCTATCCCCACATTCTTGAATGCAAGGTAGCAGAAATCGCGAACAGAGTGTTGTTCGCCTGTGGCAATCACAAAATCTTCGGGCTGCTCGTTCTGCAACATCAGCCACATACACTCCACATAATCCTTGGCATAACCCCAATCGCGCAGCGAAGAGAGGTTGCCCAGATAGAGTTTGTCCTGCTTGCCCTGTTTGATGCGTGCAGCCGCAAGAGTTATCTTGCGGGTAACAAATGTCTCGCCGCGACGCTCCGACTCGTGATTGAACAATATTCCCGAACAACAGAACATGTTATATGCCTCGCGATACTCCTTTACAATCCAATAGCCATAAAGCTTTGCCACCGCATAGGGGCTGTAAGGGTGGAAAGGAGTCTCTTCGTTCTGAGGCACCTGCTCCACTTTTCCATAAAGTTCGGAAGTAGATGCCTGATATATACGACATGTGGATGCAAGACCGCACTGACGTACAGCCTCAAGCACGCGCAACACACCCACCGCGTCTACGTCGGCAGTAAATTCGGGAGCATCGAAACTCACCTGCACATGGCTTTGCGCTGCAAGATTATATATTTCATCGGGGCGAACCTTGGAGATAACCTTTATAAGGCTCATGGAGTCGCCCATATCGGCATAATGCAAATGAAAGGAGGGATGCCCTTCGAGGTGAGATATACGCTCGCGGTAATCGACAGACGAACGTCTTATTGTTCCATGAACATCGTATCCCTTGCCCAAAAGAAATTCGGCCAAAAAAGAGCCATCTTGTCCGGTAATTCCTGTTATTAAAGCTGTTTTTGACATTTTTATATTATTTGCATTTATTGTTTTTCACTATAATAAAAGGCAAAAATAATACAAATATTTCAATAGGCAATATAGCCGAACAATTTATTTACAACATTGTTAAAGTCAAAGGAATATACAACGATAGAGTCTAAAAGAATCTTCCGGATTTTTTAATTCCGAACATCACACCTTTGTTGTTGCCGTAAAGCTCGCCATCATCAAACGCAAACGAGAGCAATGCTGTAAAGCCGTCTGCCCAACGAGGAGCATACGAAAGCTCGAACATCCCCGACAGGTTGCGTTTCATATCCTTGAACGGGCGAGCATATGTTCCCCAGTTATAGGACTTTACAAGCAACACACGATAGCCAAGCCCGGGCAACGGACTGCCCGACAATCCCAAATGGAAAGCCTCTACACGATTGTTATATATCTCAAATCTATTATCAGCATTATACAGAGACGATGTAAACAAAGGAGTTCCTATAATCGCGCCATAGTGCTGCCAACAAGAGTAGGTATGATGGTTCATATAATCGTCAGAACCACTTATCTGGTCGGGAATTTCATTGGTTGTGTCGTGATAAATGGGGCCCGCCTGGTCGCGCGAATTGAAATACTCAAAGACGATATTATCGAGCCACTTGAAATTTTTCAAATGCAGTTCGGCACCTGCAAGACAATCCTTCCACAGGCCATATTCCCAAAACATCGCCGAATGGTCGTCGAACATGTGCTCATAATATCCGCGCAGCGACCAATTCTCGGCACTCCACTTCAGCGACAGATGATAACTGCCAAGATGGTTTCCTGCAACATTCTGTTGATCCCAAATAGCATATTTGGAATCGCCCGCCGAAAAGAAAAATATATCCCAAAAATCCTTCAACCTCACAGGGTTACTAAATTTAACACCCGTATCATTCATGTAGTTGATGATGTCGCCACCAAACTGCGAAACAAACAGCGCACCACCCTCGTAGGTCAGCGGGAACACTTTCTCGTTGCCCACCTTCCAAAAGAGAGACTTCGAGTGGAAGAGCGTATTTTGGGCATAACGTGTACCGGGTGCAGCCCATTTTTGCTGCCAATCACCGTCAGAGAACCAACCATATGCAATGTGTCCGCGCAGACCGAACCAACCGTTTGTGCCGAAAAAATCGCGATACTCGGGCACCTCTACCCTCACCTGGGGAATGGGAGCAGCATTGCTCGACTCCATAAGCGCGCCCGTTGAAAGCAAGGAGTTCTTCAACTCACCCTCACGCTCCTTTTTTCCTACACTAAAACGCAGCCAACGCCACGAAACATCAGCATAAGCCTGATGCACAAAAACATCCGCATGAAGGTTACGAGCACCTACAACATCCGCGCCATACTCCAAAGACCAATCGCCTTTCAGACGCGTTACACCCTCGGCACCCACACGCAGATACCCCCACTTGTCGGCAAGCGAAGAGATACCATTTCTGTTTGCAGCCAGCCAAAAGGGAGCATATTTCCCCGAAGAGGAGGAGCCGGCCAACTCGACATTATAATCAAGACGAGACTTGGCAGAAACACCAAAGACGAGCACCAGGAAGAATATTATATATAAAACTCTTTTTATCATGTTACAACAGTATTCTTTAATCCATTTAGAAAACAGATGCAAAATTAGTCACTAAATTCCGCAAAACAAATACAATTATAACAAAAAAAGAAAGAAGAGGCAGTAAACTCAACAACACATTTTCAACAAATCCACATACGCTCACACCTCTTCTTTCGACACACAAACACCACATAAACAATTAAGGAGGCAAAATTGTTCACGAAAAATGCACTTTTTTTTAAAAAAATCATTTTTTCTTTTCCAACGATAGAAAAGGCTGCCACAATTCCACGACAACTCGCTGTGCTACAACAAAATAGCACAAAGCAAAAAAAATATCGATTGGAATAAAATTTTTTACTCGAAACGTATCGCCTTGGTAGGTTCAATGCGCGAAATTAGCATCGAAGGCAATACCAACATAGCCACAGAAAGCACAAACATCACCACGTTCAAAGGAATAAGCCACCAGGTGAAACCAATGGGCACCCTATCCATATAATACATTTCGGGGTCGAGGCTGACAATGCCGAAATGATACTGCAAGAGCGATAATGCCAAAGCAATGACATTACCCCAAAACATTCCGCGACCAATGATAAACATCGCATAGTAAAGAAATATCTTGCGAATGGAAACATCCTGAGAGCCAAGTGCCTTGAGCACACCAATGAGGTTGCTCTTTTCGAGAATAAGAATAAGCAAGCCCGAAATCATCGTAAAGCCTGCAACACCAAGCACCAGCACCAAAATCACCCACACTGTGCCATCGAGAATATCGAGCCAGGCAAAGAGCGCGGGATTCATCTCCTCGACGGTCTGCACATAAAGTTTCTCGTAGTTCTGCAATGTTGCCTCTTCGAGCACCCCGACGACAGAATCCCTCACTACATCGAGAAACTCATAATCGGAGAGAGAGATTTCCACCCCCGTACACTTATCATCAGCCCAACCATTGAGACGACGAACCGTATATATATCGGTGATAGCCACAATGTTATCCATTTCGGCAAGATTGGTCTCGTAGAGGCCTTTCACCGTAAAGCGACGCGCCTTGACATTGTCCTGTACAAAGTACATATTCACCTTGTCGCCCACCCCGATGTTCATTCTGCCGGCAACTGCTCGCGACAACAGCAACGAACCCGACGAGGCTGTGTCGCCAAACACCGGCATCTCACCCTCTTTCAGATAGTCGGCAAAAAAAGAGAGGTCGTAACCACTGCCCACACCCTTGAGTATAATTCCATCGAATTCATCGCCCACAGCAATGAGTCCCGGTTTCTGCACATAACACTGCACCCTACCCACCATGGGAATATCGCCGAGAGCACACAGCATAGAGTCGCCGACGGTAACGGGCGTCTCGCCATGTGCAGTACTCTCGTAGTTGCGCACCTGTACATGCTGCCCGAAGCCCACAATCTTCTCGCGCACCTGATATTTAAAGCCTATCACAATGCACACCGAGAGTATCATCACCATCAGCCCCACAGCGACGCCCCACTGAGCAATGAGCACAGCAGGCTTGGAAATTCTCTTCTCGCCCTTGCGGGTGGCAAAGAGACGTCGGGCTATAAACAGTTCGAGATTCATGAATTCGTTTTTGCGACGGCGAAGATAGTGCAAATAGCTTGTAAGGAAAAATATCTCAGCCGTAAGTTTGATAAATTTTATCATCCGCGCGCAAGTTTATGGCAAAACGGTTGCCAAAATTCAAATTGAGAAGTTATTTTTGCAAAATATTACTAACTTTGCAATCCGCCTAAGCAGTACAGGCAGACATGCGCCTTTGATATATAAAAATAGGAACAAAATATAAAAAAATACAATTATGTTAGAAAGCTGGTTTGAATGTAAGGTAACATACGAGCGCCCCGGAGAAAAAGGCTCAAACACCAAAGTCAATGAATCGTACCTGATGAAGGATTTTACCTTTTCGAGTGTGGAGAAACGTCTGACCATGGAGTTGCAGCCGTTCGTGACAGGAGAGTTCAACATCAACGAAATGAAACGTGTGAAATATGGCGAAATTGTAGACACACAAGACGAGAGTGCCGACAAATGGTACAAATGCCGCATTGTACTTGTGACAATAGACGAGTCGAGCGCAAAAGAGAAGAAGACCCCTGTGCTGATGCTCGTGAAGGCAGAGAGCGTGCCCGATGCCATCACACGTCTGAACATCCACATGACATCATCTGTTATGGACTACGAGCTTACCTCGGTAAACAACAGCCCCATAATAGACATATTCCAATATCAGGCATTATAAAAGAAAAATGAGCAGCATAGCCGAAAGACTCGATGCGATACGCGCAACCATCCCCAATGGGGTGCGTTTGCTCGCAATCTCAAAATACTATCCCGTCGAGGCGGTGATGGAGGCCTACAACGCCGGACAGCGCGATTTTGGTGAAAACAAGGCACAAGACCTTGTCGCCAAGCAACAAGCACTGCCCGCCGACATACGTTGGCACTTTACCGGCCACTTGCAAAGCAATAAAATAAAATATATTGCCCCCTTTGTGTACATGATACACAGCATAGACAGCATGCAGCTGCTCAAGGAGATAAACAAATATGGCGCAAAGAACAACCGCACCATCCCCTGCCTGTTGCAGATACACATAGCCCAAGAGGAGACAAAGTTCGGCTTCACGCCCGAGGAGTGCCTTGCAATGCTCGCCGCCGAAGAGTGGAAAGAGCTGAAGAACATCCACATACGCGGACTCATGTGCATGGCAAGCAACACCGACGACACCCAACAGGTAGCAGCAGAATTTGGTGCTGTCAGAGCGCTGTTCGACGAAATTCGCGAAAGATGGTTTGCCCACGACCCTGAGTTCGACACACTATCGGCAGGCATGAGCGGAGACTACCTTACGGCAATAGACACAGGAAGCACCTGCGTGCGCATAGGGTCGAGCATCTTTGAAGAATAACATTAAGCAGAGAGAAACAAAAAATTCTCTCTGCTTTTTTTATGTTATATATAAGGAGAAAATTTGTCGTCGAGAGATACGCTATCACAAAAACAGCACTTAAAATTTTAACATTCGAGAAGCACGCACTTACAACAAAATCTTCAAAAACATTATAACGTTGATATAAGAGAAATTACGTGCATCACACCGCCTGAAAAGCCACACAACCGGCTCATCACTACATTAATATATTATTATTTCTTAAATTACCACATTGCTAATTGTGAAAAAAACATTAACTTTGCAAAGAAATATTAGACAAAACATAATCAAGGACTTACCGATGAATAATCGGTAAGTTAGTTAGTGTAAAAATCTTTCATCGAGACTTTGAGAGAAATACACAGTAAAATAGAGACAATGCACAACATACTAAATAAAGTTTTTTTATCTTTACTATTGCTGACATGGTCAATTTTTTGTACAGCAATCACAGAGGACAAAGAGAAAAACGACAGTACAGTTCTTTTCAAAGACCGTATAGGTGTACGCACCAATGCGGTAAATTGGTTCTTGATGACACCCAATATTGGCGTCGAGTATGATATTGTAAATACAAAATACAAAAAGGTATCATTAAGCCTCAACGGAAAATACAATTGGAACTCCAATTTCAAGAGAACCAAGCGTTACGCCTACAATATTGCAGGACTCAAAGCCGAAGGTCGTTGGTACTTCAGAACATACAAACGCGAACAATGGGAGACCGACTGGTTCAATTCGGTAGAAGGCTTCTACGACAAACTGCAAGCAAAAAGATACTCCATACGCTCGCGTAACAACCCCCGCACATACAGAGCCTACTACATAGGCCCCTATCTCTCATACGATAAATACACCCTGAAGCTGACCGACACAGGCTATCAGGGCAGTGCCATTGGTTTCGGACTCACATTCGGCTACGACATTCCGTTGTACAAATACAATAATGGTTCGGCCATAGATTTCGAGTTTGGCGCAAGTGCAGGATTCATCTACACAGGATACGACAAATTCGCATACGACCCCGACTCGTATTGCTACCACTACACCGGCACCAAAGAGAGCCACTTTGTACCCTTCCCCATGCTTACCGATGTAAACGTAGCCTTTGTATATCGCATGAAGTCGATACGCGAACAGATAAAAGAGGTGGACAAGAGCAGAATGGAGATGATGAGAGCTGCGTACGGGTTTCGAGAGAGCTACAAAAAGCAAATGACCGTGCGAAAAATAACGGAGATAAGAAAAATAGCCGTAACCGATCCCGCGCTTTTAAAGAAAGGCGACTCAATAATGTACGATACTGTATATACAACAGTAAAGAGATTCAACGACCACGACTCTATCAACATATTCAATGCCGAAGTATTGCGTAAGAACACCGCAATAAAGGAATACAACGTTCAACTCTCCAAACTGCCCGAAATAGACAGCACACTCTACCTCAGCAGTTTGAAACCCATGTACCGTTTCCTTGAAATTTCGGACAAAATGTTGTCGTTCGGCTACAAAAAGACTATCCCCAACATGGCAATAGACTCGATAAGACAGCTCGAAAGCAAGGAGTTGAACGAGATACTGAAGGCATACAGCGAGATAGGCAACGGGGACAACCTCGAAAGCGTGGAAAAACGTATGCTTACAGATTATAACTCTACGCGCGACCAATATGCCGGCATGGGCGACAGCCTGAAACCCATCAACCTGTTGGAGTATTTGGTGCTGATAGTACCACGCATCAATGAATACTGTATCACCAACCACAACAACAAATATTTTGGAGGTGCAGCATCAGAGGGTACCGATATGTTGAAAACCTTTTTCACAAACTTTGACATTAGAGAAGACAAAAACTACTCACAAATACGATTCTTGGAGATTGGTGTAATTGACACTATCTATCTTGTCGAGCCTATGAACTTCGGATTCGACGGCATGAACCAGGAAATTGAAGCAAACAACGAAGCCCTTAAGTTGCAGACACTGCCATTGATAACCCCTGCGACAGAGACAAAAGCCGATGTAACAGCAGAGAAAAAGGGAAAGAAAGGAAAGACTAAACACAAGAAAAAGAAAAATAAAGAGGAAGTGGCGACAGCCGATTCCATTACAGAGCAGGCATTGCCCGACTCGTTGAAGAGCAACACCGAGCAGGCACTGCCCGATTCGTTGAAGAACAACACCGAGCAAACACTGCCCGACTCGTTGAAGAACAATGAAACCGACCTTGCTTACATTTACCGCACAAGAGCGCGCAGCATCATTGCGGCAATAGAGCCTAAAGCAGCAAGAACACTACCCTCAAATAATTAAACAGTTGCCAATATAGATAGAAGAACATGTATATAAGGAATCTATATATAACAATACTCTCATTAGTCGGAGCGATGGTAATAGCGTCGTGCGACACAGAGGTAGAACTCTGTTACGATGACATACACCCTCATCTTGCCAAAGTTGAAGTAATTTACGACTGGGGAGGTGACGAGGGCAAACATCAGCGTCCCGACTCAATGTATGTATTTGCATACAGAATCATACGCGCATGGGAATGTTGCTACCAGACAACTTCGCACGATACCGAAGCTATCAAGAAGAAAGGCAGCAACAAAGGAGTATATCTGCTCGATAGCAAACCTGCCAACTACGAGGAATGGATTAAGAGCAACGTAAAAGCACCTACTCCCACTCCCGAACCCGAACCTACCCCCGAGCCAACTCCCGAGCCGGAACCTAACCCCGAACCAACTCCCGAACCCGAACCTGCGCCTATCAACCGTAGAGACAAGGGAGAGGAGATATCGGCAGACAGTTTTTTGGTGAAAGAGGGAGAATACAAGTTTCTTACATTCGACTTTGAACAAGATTGTCCTGCTCACAAATACAGCTATAATACATTAGGTGCGATAGCATCAGCCATTCAGAGCAACAAACTCACCGTTGAGTACAGAACATACAAGCTCGAAGAGTTGAGAGATGGCATCATAGATAAATACGGTAAAGATTGGTTCGACTTCAACCCTTACTCAAAATACATCCACACCGAAGCTCGCCCCATCTTCTACTACCACACCGACGAGCTGCACAACATCAAGAAGGACAATGCAGTAAACAGCGTAGTGATGCACCCCTTGTGCGTAACTCAGGACATTGTGTTCGACTTTGACATAAAGACCATAAAAGTAGACTCCATAAAAGTGATTGCCGAAATATCGGGAATACCCGAAAAAATGAACCTGATGACCGAGGAGCTATTCACTAACAAGACATACAAGATGGTATTCCCCGTTAAGAACTACACATCAACCCTCGACGGCGACACCAAAGTGATGAGCTACAAAGGCGAAATATCAGTGATGGGACTCATGGCAAACAGCGATCCCAAACTTGTCACAGGCCCCGGAATATTGCAGTTGGCAATATATGCCTACACCCACAACGAGGCCGGAGAAAGAAAGAGCAAACTTTACAACGTAGGTGTGAACCTCTACAATACCATTAAGAAGTACAAGGAGACACACACGCCCGACAGACCTTGCAAGGACAACCCCAACTGCAACATCATACACCGATACATGTTACCAGCAGAACTGAAAATCGAAAGTTTCATGACCATCGATTACGAAGAGATACTCGATAACTCCGACGACGATGCAACGGTAGACTCTTGGGTAATATATAACGAGAAAATAAACGTAGACCTTTAACGAAGAAACAACTAAATATCATGCAAGTGAAAAAGTTCATATACGCATTCATTTTCGGTATTGCACTATGCGGCTGTAACGAAAGTTTCACAGGACTCGACTACATCAAACCCATCGATCCTGACAACCCTCCCTCGGAGATAACCTCGGACAAGATACCCATCATGACCGCCGTACACGACCCCTTCTACATGACAGTGTCGCGTGGAGTAGGTGCGTTCGATAACGAAGAGTGGAAAAAATCGCAGGCAACATTCTATGTATACTCTTTTCTTACCAACAACTACAAGTACAGCGGTAAGATAGACTACACATCAAGATACACAGTAGAGTCGGCCAACCAGACCGAGCCTATGCAGTGTCTCATAGACGGCAAAGATGGAAAGGGTGCACCCACCTACATCCACGAGAACAACATGCTCGCCTTCAAAGAAAATTCCGAGTACTTTTACAGCCAGAACTTTCAGGACTACAAATACAACTTCTTCACCTACCACATAGACAATGCCAAAGGAGGTATTCCTGTACGTCAAAAGGACAAGATATACATGGACATAAAAATTGATGGAACACAGGACATCATTTCAGGTATTGCCCTCCCCACAGAAAAGCAGTTGGACGAATGCTCCAACAACTTCGGAGGCGAGGAGGACAAATGGTTCCTGAGCAACGTCCTCAACGGCGAGTTGCTCTACTCCACCATGTCGGGTCACCGTAAGTTCTTCCCCGTATTCGACATAAAGCACGAACTTTCATACTTCACCTTCAAGATGCGCGGCGACGAAACGATGAGTGCTCCCCTTTATGTAAAAGACATATACGTAAAGGCACACACCGACTGGCGATTTACCGTAGCGGCGGACAACTTAGACGAGGTAGGTCTTTCGATACCCGAAGGAAAAACCGAGAAATTGGAAATTCTTCACTTGTGCGACGTAGCTAAACCCGGCGAAACACTCGACGGCACAAAAAACTGGATGGAATATACCGATGTACTGCTTACAGCCGAGGACACCGAGTTCCGTTCCATTGGTAGCGGTATGCTGCTCCCTCCCCGCGAGCGATACGACCTGTATATCGTGTGTGAATCGACCACTCAGGATGGCAAAAAACGTACATACAAAGCACGCTACAACTTACAGTTGGAAGATGGACAGACATTCGAGGCAGGAACCCACTACACCATCAACATGCACGTATATGGTTACCAGCAGATTGATATGTACCTGGGCAACATGAAGTGGAAACTTGCAAGCGAAATCATCATCGACGAAGATGACATTTTGGATATAGAATAAATGAGAAATTAAATAAATTTATGTTTAACTTAAACAACTTAATTATGAAAAAATCATTAATGTTTGCTGCTATTCTCGCAGCAGGTTTTATGGCAAGTTGTTCAAACGAGGACAAATCGTTTGAGGGTGCAAACAACGATGCTGACAGACAGCCTATCTTGTTCACAATGAACAACGGTGCTGTTAAGGTAACCACCAGAGGTACAGGTGCAGTAGGTGACATCGCAGGCTCAACCAACGTATGGCGCAGCGAGAAAATCTACGTTTCTATGTTCTACCAGAACACACTTGAGTACACAGAAGACCAGATGGAGGAGACAGGTATCATCTTCCAGAACGAAGAGCTCACAGCTCCCGCTTCAACAGCAGCATCTAACAGCGGTGTTGCCGAGTATGCTGGTTACAAGTACTACCCTCAGCAGAACAACCACGACTTCTTCGCTTACCACATCAGCGACGCAGCTGACAAGGATGCATTGAACGAGTTGGTAAATATTCAGGAGAAAGTGGCTACACTCGATGTTGAGATCGACGGTTCACAGGACCTCATGGTTGCTAAAGCAGACATGACAGCAGAACAGAGAGTTGATTGGACAACTAAATTGGCTGATGAGAACAACGCAGACAAAGCAGACCGTTATTACAGCGCATTCTCAGCTCGTAGAGGTGTTCAGCCCCACTTCCAGTTCGAGCACCTTCTCTCTCGTTTCGTGTTCAACGTAATCCCCACACCCAGCTCTAAGGACCTCGTAACCATCGAGTCTATCGCTGTAACAAATGCTAAGACAAACGCAACAATGGTTGTAGCTTACACCGAGAAACCCGAGCAGCTTCTTATCCCCGCAGATGAGAACGAGGCTAACACAGTTTACCTCAAAGAGAGCAAAGCGGGCGAGACAGAGGCTAACATTCTTCAGACTCTTACTCCCAAAACATACTCTGAGAAAACTCGCGTAGGTGAGAGCTTGTTGCTCATGCCCCAGAACGAGTACGACCTCGTTATCACAATGTCACAGGTAACACCCGAGGGCAAAACTTACACATTCCCCTACACATACAAAATGACTCCCGAGAAGAGCCAGGTTGATGCTTTCAAAGCAGGTAACCAGTACAACGTAAACTTCACAGTATACGGTATCGAGGAGATCAAGATCGACGTAACACTCACTCCCTGGGTAATAGGTGGTGACATCAACATCGACAACGACGAGGAAGACGAGAACTAATCATATATAATTAACTATCACACAACAAGAACCAATGAAAGAAAAATTATATATTCTTTTAGTAGTTATAGCTTCTTCTTTTTTGGCAGGTTGTAGCAACGACTCTGACTCTCTCTCTATCAAAGGTGAGAGCCTTTCTGAAACGCCTATTTTGTTGCAGAGTGACAGCAAATTTTTCTCTGTAAACACCAGAGCATCCATCGACGCCATTGAGAGCATCGATACACTTGGTATGTTCTGTGTAGCTCGTGAGAAGACCGGAGTTCACGGCTCTGACGAGGCACAGGATGTAAACTGGATGCAGGTTCTCGAGAACACTACCGAGAACTACGGTTTCACCACAAACGGTATCTACTGGGAGAACCTCAAGTTTACTCCCGCTGCTACCGAGGATGGCAGAACCGAGCTGAAGGCGTACGAGGGTGAAGAGTATGTAGGATACTTCCCTATCACCAACTGGTATGGATATGATTTCTACACCTACTACCCCTACAAAGAGGAGTATGTTCAGGCAAGCGATTCGTTGGCAGTGGACTTCACTATCGACGGTACAGTTGACGTAATCTGGGGCCGTTCAACCAAAGTAGCCGACCCCTACGCTTACAGCTCACGCTACGTAAAAGCGATGAACATCAAGAAGATACCTATGACTTTGAACCACTGTACCACACAGTTCCGTTTCTTCCTCCTGCCCGCAGAGATGAGAGAGGACTCTGTTGTAGATCCCGATAAGGTACAGAACCTTTCACTCAAGGAGATCAAGATGTTGGATGAGTCACCAAATGTACGCATGACATTGGCAAGCATCAACAACGATGAGTGTGTTGGTACAATCTACCCCAACGGCGAAGAGACCACAGACTTCATCTTGATGGACAAAGACGGCAATGCAGTATCAGAGAACCCCGTTCCCGTACCCTACAAAGAGGTGGATGGCAAAATCTATGCTGACACAGCACGCATTGGCGACTGCATCATGGTGTGCCCTGGCAAGACCGAATACTTTATGTCTATGTGCATGTGCGATAGCGACAACCCCGAGAACGAGTACCGTTCAGAGAAACGTATCTCTATCAAAGCATCAGACAATTCGGCATTCAAGCCCGGTTACATCTACAACATCTACATCACCATCAACGGTGTGTCATTTGTTAGCATGGATGCAACTCTCCAGGAGTGGACAAATGCAGAAGACGATCCCTCTTTGAAATTTGAAATTTACTAAAACAGGATTTATAAAAATCTAAGTAATGCTTAAAAAAATATTGATATTAGAAGCACTGCTGTCAATATTCTTAATCAGTTGTACAAACTCCGACTCGGACGGCTTTATGCCGTCCGGTCAGGAGGTTTGTATCAACTTCACAGCAAAGCCCCAAAGTGATTACAGTATCAACGTAGGCACTCGCGGAGCAACAGAAATAAACGTAGGAATATTCGGAGTGGCCGCTACCGACAGCGACTCTCTGCTCGATATTCTGACAGGCGTGACAGAAAACTCTTTCTGCCACAACCTGTACAATGCCGAATTTACAGGCTCACTCCCCGGCGGACTGATATCAGCCGAAGGATTGAAACACGTATTCCCACTTGAGGAAAACAGCGCAATAGCAGCATACGCCTATTCGCCCTACTGCGACGTAGAGCCACTGATAGGCGACACATCGTGCTACATCGCCATCGATGCAGCAGCCAACCAATTCAGAACAGACTATCTTTACACAGGGAAAGTCTTTAAAAGCAAGATGGAATACAGAGAGGATGAAACATTCGCTCTGCCCTTCATGCACGCATTCGCGAACATAGAAATGACATTCCAGAGCACAGGCTTCATCGACCTTGAAATCGACACCTTGATGCTGATGACCAACCACAACGGCAAAGGACTTCTCGACATCAAGACCGGAACAATGATACCCGACGACGAAGGTTACGCCGACACTCTACCACATAAAACCAATCTGCTCGAAGAACCCATAATATTGGACTACAATACCCCGCTGAGCAAGATGGAAATATATTTTCCACCGTCGATACACCTCGACAGCATACGCCTTGTCGGTAGCAAAAACAGAATTAGTTTTGACAAGACATTTGCCATACCCCACCAGCCCGACAGTGCACAATATGCCAAAGGCAAGAAATACAGCATGACATTCGAAGCAGCCACAAAATACTTTCAAAGCGAGTGATAAGATAAAGCCTCCGAGAAAGAGAGTGTCAGCCGAGAAGAGCCCCCGAAACAGAATAAATACACAAATATAAAATAGCATAGTAGTGATAAAAAAACTATTCATAGCAATACTGTTCATGTTCTTTGCCCTGCAAATGAACGCACAAATGGTAGCCGTCAAGAGCGACCTTGTAAAATTAGGTGCAACAATACCCAATTTAGGAGTCGAGCTTGTTGTTGGCAACAAGACCACCTTGGGGCTTGACATCATGGGTGCACACGACGCATGGTGGAGTGAATACTCACGCATGATAGCAATAGCTCCCAATATGAAATATTGGATAAGCGGCCGTCCCATGACACGACAGTTCATAGGAATCTCGGCCCACGTTGCCAACTACAACCTATATGTAGGCAACGAGGTGTTTCAAGGAAACAGCGCAGCCCTGGGAGTGATAGGAGGCCATGTGTTCAACCTCTCGTCGCGATGGAACATTGAACTGTGCGGAGGCCTAAGCCTGATGGGTTATCGCCAGAAGTATTACTATCGTGGCGACAACTACGACAACGGCTACATGGACAAGACAAACGATTGGGGAGTGATGCTCTTCCCCAAACTTGAGCTATCTGTTTCGTACATAATAAATTGATATAATAGACCAAAGCCAATATGAACAAGTTGTTACATATAAATAGATATATACTCCGTTTCTCGTTGCTGTTGCTGGTGCTCTTTGCTGCGGGCAATATGTTGCATGCACAATCGGGAACGATGAATCGCACCTACAATCTGGAAATTGATTTTACAGCCGAAGATGAGACGAAATACAAAGATATATACGAAAATGAGGTGTACATTTGGAGTTTCGCATACGAGGAAGATGCAAAAGCTGCCGAGAGCATGCTCAACAGCGAGCACAATCCAAATAAAGTGAGAAAATCCATATCTGGAAATAAAGGAATACATGCAAAAGAATTTGGCGAATTCACAATAAAAGTAAGGTCTGACGGATATATACTTATATGGATAGACAACCTTAATTACAAATCTAGAATTATAACTGTAGAACGTGCTGGAAAAAGCGAGAAAATAATAATTGAAAACAATGTAGGAAAAGAAGAAACTACAACCCAAGAAAACAAAGATAAAATCGAATATGATACGCTTAAAGATGAGCACGGGAAGCCCCTTCTTGACAGAGAGGGAAATCCTATTTTACGACTTCGCTTATCAGCAAATGCTAATGCTAAAGCTATTACCGGTAAGCGTACAGATATCAACACAAGTAAAGAGGTAAATGGTGTTGTTACCAGCCGCATGGACTTTTATATCCCTTACCGAACAACATCCAACATACGTGTAGTGGTGCAACCCATGTGGTTCGACCGCGCCGACTTCTCCGACGAGGAAAGCGACACTGTATTCTCGTATGGAAAAACTTTCTACCACGACAAGGTGGAATATAAGTTCACTCAAAAGCGCAGAATGGCGTTCGACCTAAAGAACGACTCTCTGCACCGCTACTGCATGTCTGTTGCCAACCAACGTGTATACGACTTAAAAGGAAGAGATTCCATATGTTCGAATATCTCATTCGACAAAACCTCGGACACCATACATGTATTTGTGCTCGACACAGTGTCGGGATTCGACCCGGACTATTCCCACCCCTACCCCTTTGGCGCGGTGGTGAACATATACGACTATAATGCCAAGGTACACTCTGTAGAAAAGAGAGGAAACGGCGAACGCAAAGTGCCGTTGAAGTTCCTCGACTTTTCGTTCAAAGAGTTTCTACCCAACGCAGCCGAGTTTGAAGTAAAACTCGAAGAGAAGCCTGTTGAAGATTCAAGGGTTGCAAAACTAAACTTTGCTAACGGCAAGGACTACCTCATAGACGACTCTGCCAATGCCGCAGGGTTGGCAGATGCTATTAATTTCGTAAAAGAACTCGGCAACGAAAGTAAATACGACCTTATAGAAATAAATATTACCGGTATTGCATCTCCCGAGGGTGCGAGAGCATCGAACGAAGACCTTGCACGTCGTCGTGCGGCATTCTTGAGGAACAAACTAGCCCCATATACTGATAGAGATATCCATAGCTACGCAAATGTTGCCTCATGGGAAAATGTTGCAGATACATTGAGAAGTACCGGTCACATAAAAGAGGCAGACGAAGTAAAAGCAATATGCGAAAAACACTTGGGGAACATGTCAAACCAAAGTGTTGAAATCGCAAGATTGCCATACTATGGTAATCTATTGAAAGACTCAATCCTACCCAAACTTAGAATTGTTAAGTATGACGCAATTTACAACGAGATACGCCAAAAGAAACCCGAAGAGGTAGAAAGGGAATATTACAAGAAAAAGGATACCAAATTCTCACGCGGTGAGTTTTGGTCGCTCTTCGATATTCTAAAAGATGCCCCCGCCGAGCGCGAAAGAGTAGCTCGCCACGCATTGAAGGTTACAAGAGACCCCAATGGCAAATACAACGAAGGCTATTGGGCATACGCAGCCTGTCTGTTGGCGTGTCAGTACATTGCCCGCGACACTACCGACTTCAATGTGTTGAAACCCTTCCTCGACTTTAACTTAAAGGATAGTATCTGCGATACCATAAGAGCCGGACAACCTGTTCCCATTAAGAAAAGACATTATGCCGTAAACGACACTGTAATAGAGCACGAAGTGGAGCAAGCGGTATATAAACACGACAGTATAACCCTACCTACAGGTGTGAAATTTGTAGCGAATGATGATACAATAATCAACTTGATGAAGAAGGATACCATAAAAGCCGGCACCGACTTTTATGCAGTGGAAAATATAATATTGAAACGCGACACAGTAATCATACACGAGAAAATTAAAACCGAACAAAAAGATTTTGATAAGGAAACAAAAGAAATCATTAAATACACTAATTTCCCGGCAGTGGCAGCCAACCAGTTGATTATGGCGTTGCGTCAGAAGGACCGTTCGCGCAACAAGGATATTCCTGTGCTCGAGGCAATTACCGCATCGAACAACGAAGCGAAATACGACACACTGCTCACCTTTTCCAAGTGTCTGCGCGGAGGCTATCAGGCAGGTGGCGAATTCACTGAGTTTGAGGCTGAAAAAGTGCGCGAGATAGTATCTAGCACTTCAACAACAAACTCGGTCATCATAAAGCTGGCGATGGAAGACGAAGCCAACCTTAACACAGCAGAAGCCTTGTCGAAAAACCTGCCCGACAATGCCGTCTCAGACTATCTGATGGCTGTGATAAAACTGAGAAAGAAGGATAATGTCAAAGCAAAGATGCACTTGGCAACAAGCTTTGTGCGCGACCTGAACATGATACCCATCGCCTGCAACGACGAGGACCTGTTAAGCCCCACCGACACCGAGAACAACACTTTTGTGGGCGGCGCACTGAAACAGTGGCAGGACACAATGCGCACCATTGTCACCATAAAGAAAGAGGCTAAGATTCCTGCACAGCCCGACAGCATTGCAACTGACAGCACTGCTGCCAATACCCCATATATCGACCCCGCTTATAAAGCACTCGAAGAGGAGAAAGAGCAGGCCAAACTGGACGAGAAGTACCCCTTTACATGGTATATTCGTGCTTTGGAGATGCTCGGTGACAAAGACGAGACCAACGACGAGGAGGGAAAAGAGGCGCTTATCAAATGCTTCAAAATGGACAAGAGATATACATCCATTCTTAACGCATCGTTAATTAAGGATAATAATATTAGAAAGAACGAGGAATTAAAATCGAAACTGAAATCTATCAGAAACGAATATAACAAGAGCAAGTGATGAGTATGAGACTCGTAGAGATGAAATATATATTACTTCTATTCTGTACAGTGTTTGCAATATCTGTCAGCGCGCAGACAGGCAGTGTGCAGAGTAGCGACACTACCAATATTACAAAAAAGGAAAATAAGGTCGCGGCACCCCGGAACGGGTATCGTGCCGGAAACTATGGCTTTAACGCTGCCGAACGATGGGCTATGCAGGATAGATACCGCGGAATAGACTCGGTAAAATATTCGCTTAAGAATATCCTCTCGCACCTCTATTTCGGCTTGTCGGTGGACATGAAACAGATTGCCGAGCGCAAGGAGTTTGCCTTTGAGCCGGGGCAGTCGTTTGGTATAATCGTGGGCAAGGATCTGAACAAGATTCATGCACTGAGCCTGTTGGGAGAGGTGGGCAGCCACTCTTTCAAGTCGGGTGCAAACGAGCTTAAGACCTATTCTCTTCAGTTGAATCATCACTTCAATTTCACACGTTACTACCTGGGTTACAACCCATATCGCGCGCTGGAGCTGTCGTCGAGCGTAGGTGTGGGAGTACAGAAAAACGAACTTGTTTCGCTCAGTTCCGAGGAGACAGGCCTGCAAGGTAACGACGAACTTGCCAAATTCATACATTTGGGATTGCTTGCCAATGTAAGGCTCGACAGCCGTTTGTTCCTATCGTTAGAGCCTCATGTGGTGCTGGGAACCGAGAGTTACAACGGTGCTCCGGCCGGATATTGGTACTCGAAATATAACATGGCATACGGTGTGCGTGGCTCGCTGAACTATGAGCTACGCAATGAGCTTCATGCCAACATCTATGCTGACAAAATCATATTCCCACAGAACTACATGTTCCTAACAGGAGGATTACAGGCGAGCGATGCCTCCATAGGCACCGACAACACCTTGGGCGCATATTTCAATTTCGGATTCGGACACTGGTTCGCGAAACGTTTGGCATTGCAGGTATCGGCAGGCTATGCTTCGGGCGCATGGAAAGAGATTATTACACCCGCCAATGCCGAGGAGATGACACCCGAATACAGATATATGCCGAGAACGCAGTATGCGTTCGGTCGCTTGGAGGCTGTGGCTAACGTATTTAAAACCGGAAAGGAGAAGGATAAACTCAACAACAGCATATCGCTGAACCTGTTGGGAGGTTACGAATATGGTTTCCAATGGAAATATGAAGAGCAAGGGAGCATAGAACAGACAAACTGCTGGTATGGTGGCCCCACCGCTGCACTGCAATTGAAATATCACTCGGTAGAGGGAAAAGCGTTGTTTTTGGAGCCTCGTGTGTCGTTTATCAACTACGAAGTTCCCTACAAGCCCCCTTACAGCCACATCAAGGAAAAGTTCAGCGACGCACGTTACAGTCTTGCCTTAGGTATGGAGTTTGGAATAATGCCCGAACTGTCGGCATCGAGAACTGCCGTGGCTAACGACAATGACAGCATGCCTGCCAAGCGCAGATTCACTCCCGAAATTTCTCTGTTTGCCGGCGCGGGTACAAACTACATGTTCGAGCGTGGCTACTACGACGGCGATTCGCGTTTAAACATGACTTACTCGTTAGGTGCAGAGTATCAGCCCTTTGCACCCCTCGGAATCAGATTCATGTACGACTACTCTAACTACGCATTCAATTCACATGCAAGATATGCTATTGCTGCTAACGACAAATTGAGCTATAAGGTAGGTCTGTGGCAAAAGAATTACTATGTGGGTAGCGGCATCATCGATGCAAAGATTGACCTTACAAATATTTTCTACGGTTATCAGCCCGGAAGAAAATGGAACACAGCAGCTTATGTAGGCCCCATATTCTCGAAGTTCAGCATCATCGACTCAAAGATATACGACGGCGAGACCATCCTGGAGGATGCGGAAATAAAGATGACACAGGAGAAATCCGAAGATATGTTCATAGGTGTGCATGCAGCACTGAACACACGCTACAACATCACCCCTGCTCTCGGAATTTTCGGTGAATGGGGCGTGAAGGCCTACGGTAACAAGTTCCTTACAGAGGCACTCGACTACAACCCCATTCGTGCAATATCAATGCAGCTGGGTGTGAACTACCGCATGCAGCAGAATAACATATTTGCAAAGGAGAATATCGAAGCAATAAAACAGCCGGTGAACTACATGTTCATAGCACCGGGTATGCAGCTGAATAACTCCTCGGTGGATTTCGCGAAGAACTTCGGACCTTACGTAAGCCTGGGTGTAGGCCGTTGGCTGACAAAGAATTTGGCACTGCAAGTGAGCGGTGGCTACTCTAACAGCACATGGCACAAGGCTACAACACCCGCTAACGAAATTGAAGGCTCTCCCGAATACAATTACTATTCGAGACGTCAGCAGGCGTTTGGTCGCATTGAGGCCGTAACAAACCTCTTTACTACCATAAATGACTCTACATCCATCGGTGGCAAGTTCTCTATCAACCTGCTTGGTGGCTACGAGGTGGGTAAACTGTGGAAGTACCTTACAAACGAAGCTGAATTGCAACAGAACCTGTCGTACAGCGGTCTAACAGGTGCATTGCAGTTCAAGTTCCACTCGGTGGAAGGAAAGTCGCTATTCCTGGAGCCTCGCGTGTCGTTGATAAACTATACACAAACAGCTGTTGCACCCTTCGAGGGATTCAAGGAGGGAAAGACTGATGTACTTTACAGCATGGCATTGGGCATGGAGTTCGGAACTCCATCACGAAATAATGTGGCTAGAGAAAACGAGAGCGAAGAGGAGTTTACACCCGAAATTTCGCTGTTCGCAGGTGCAGGTACAAACTACCTCTTTGAGCGAGCTTACTACGATGGTGCATCACGTATAAACACCACGATGAGTGCAGGCATCGAATATCAGCCGTTCAAGAACTTCGGTGCACGATTGATGTTGGATCGCTCGACATACAACTTCAACACTATTTCGGGATTGAAGATGGTTGCAAATAACGAGATAAGCTACTCAAAGGCTCTTTGGAACAAACAATACAATGTAACAAGCACAATACTCGACGTTAAGTTCGACATCACAAACATGCTCTATGGCTACCGTGCAGACAGACGTTGGAACACTGCAATATATGTAGGCCCCATGCTATCGAAACACAGCTACATGGATGCCGAGGTGGATGACAGCGAGACAATGCCCGAGGGTAGCGAGGTGCGTATAACAAAGCATGCACCCACAGGAACATTCTGGGGAGTGCACGCAGCACTGAACACACGCTACAACATCACTCCCGCGTGGGGCGTGTTTGGAGAGTTAGGCTTGAAGGCATACGGCAACGACTTTATGGTGGAGATGCTCGACTACAACCCCATTCGTGCAATATCAATGCAGCTGGGTGCAAACTACCGCATGCAGCAGAGCCGTCTCTTCACAAGCGACAGAACAAACAAAATAATGCAGCCCGCAGGCTACATGTTCTTCGAGACAGGAATGCAGGGCGACAATTCGTCGGTGTCACTCGCAAAGAATATGGGTGCAAGCATCAGTCTTGGCGCAGGCCGTTGGTTGAACAATCGTTTTGGTGTACAGGTGAGCGGAGGTTACTCAAACAGCAACTGGCACGAGACAGTGACACCTGCAAACGAACTTGCAGGTCACCCCGAGTATATCTACTACTCGAAGACACAGAACTTCTATGGTCGCTTAGAGGCCGTAACAAACCTCTTCACCACCATAAAAGAGCGTAACGACATTGCCGGTAAATTCTCACTGAACCTGTCGGGAGGATATGAATTTGGCAAGATGTGGAAGTATCTTACAAACGAGACAGAATTGCAGCAGAATATGTCGTACGGCGGCCTCACAGGAGCATTGCAGTTCAAGTTCCACTCGCTAGAGGGTAAATCGCTGTACATACAGCCGCGCGTCACTGTGGCAAACTACAATGCACGCGACAACTACCCGTTCGATGAGTTCAAGAAACAGTACACCGACGTAAGATACAGCCTCGCAGTGGGAATGGAGTATGGTACTGTCTCTACCGAGGAGAAGAAAAAGCAAAACTCGACATTCGCGATATTCCTGCCCGAATTGTCGTTTTACGCATCGACCGGAACAAGCTACATGTTCGAGAGAGGATTCTACGGCGGCGATGCAAGATTTAACAAAGCCTTCACTCTGGGCGTGGAGCTACAGCCCGGCTCAAAGATTGGCGGTCGCGTATCACTTGACTACTCAAACTATGCATTCAACGTAGTACAAGGCTACCAAGAGAAAGTACAAGGCGGCACCTACCACTACAATGGACTCTTCGCCAAGAACTACAATGTGCTGAGTGGAATATTCGACGTGAAGCTGGACATGATGAACATATTAAGCGGCTACAACCCCGACAGAAAATGGGAGACAGCAATATACACCGGCCCTATTATCTCGAAGCACCTGAAAAAGAGCGTGGAACTGCACAAAGACGAGTTGCGTCTGCCGGGCAGCACCCTGCATGTAGACAAGAATGCCCCCAAAGGAATATTCTTCGGTTGGCACACAGCATTCAACACAGGCTATCGCATAAACAAGGCATGGAGCATCTTCGGAGAGATGGGATTGAAGATATATAAAAACGATTTTATAACCGAGCCCTACATAGACTACAACCCAATGAGAGCTATCACATGGCAGTTGGGAGTGAAATACAATGTGAAATAGTTTAAGAAGAGAAATATGAAACACCTACATATAATATTCGGAATATTCGTTCTGTGTAATATAGCCATTTCGGGCGCAGCATCGTTCGACATTAGCAACATGCCTGCATACACATGGAGAGCCGACTCGACAGACACCGTAGCACAAAGTGACACTACGGTTGCTACCGACACACTCGCGAAGGATTCAATGGCAATGGACTCGGTTGCGAAGGATTCACTTGCTACCGATTCTTTAGCAATGGGCTCGGTTGCGAAGGACTCACTTGCTACCGATTCTTTAGCAATGGACTCACTTGCGAAGGATTCACTTGCTACCGATTCTTTAGCAATGGACTCACTTGCAAAGGATTCACTTGCAAAGAACACACTTCTAAATGATTCGTTGCTACGAGACTCGCTGGCGATGGACTCATTGGCAAAAACAATCTTTAATAAAGAGAAACGTGTATATGTACACTTCAGTGAGAAACCCAAAGCCGACCCCGACCAAAAGAAAATTCAGGGTTTCATAGCTCTGTACAAAAAGAACATGGCCGAAATGAAATCCGATGGCTATATAGCGGCCTATACCCCGTGGAAAGGAAGTTTCGAGGGATGCAGCCGTCGCACATTGGACATGTATATGGATGGCATAGGCATACTCATGAACCTGATAAATATAGACACCTTAGAGCACAGATACGACAGATTAACCGAACGCCGCGAACAGATATTGGAGCTATACGACCTTGCGGTAGATAACATTGACGACCTGAATGCACAGATAGACCGCAAACGCACAAAGGATACCCTTAGTGTCGCAAAATTGCGTGCCACACAATTATCTAAATACAAAGATTGCTGGGTACTCGACTCATCATATAACACGAAAGATACTACAAAAAACATAAAATATTGGAAAGACAAAGCTAAAGTAGAGAATATCGAGAGATATTGGCGCGACACAATATTTGCAAGTGACCATGCTAATGCAGAGATATTCTACCCCAGACTAAAGGAGTTAGTATATTCTAAAGACAACAATATAGGAAACCAAGGTTACCTTTATCACGTATATTATAGCGGCTATTACGCTTTAAAATTTGCACGCATTATAAACAGCCATAGAGAAAAGAACTCAAACTTTGTAAACAAATATCTTAAACCCGAGATTGACTCAACTAAAAAGTTTGTCATGAAAAGATATGAGGATTACAAAGAGGTCTTACCCACTCTTATTTCTAAAAGCAACATTCATTACAATACTATTATAAAAAATTCTACAAATTTCACTGCAAAAATTTCCGATAATTTGAGTAAGCTTGATGGTGCATTTATGGCAGGAAATGATTATGAAGGATGGGATAAAAAGTTTATTAAAGAAATAGAAGATGCAGGTGGTATAGGTAATATATCTCGGGAAAAAACAGATGAAATCATAAAAAGACTGAGTAAGGCTAAAGATTTTTACGTATCATGTTTTCAAGCATTACATCGAAAATGGTCTGAAGATAATTCTTTTGAAAATACATTAGCTTTTGCTGATTACGCATTTAGGTGTGAAAAATATGGTGATGCATATAAGCGTTATGATGAAATTCACAAAAACATGCAATTTGAACTCGCTGAGCATTTTGATGGTAAAGAGCATCAACTGATAATAATGTATTTAAAGCGAGCTCATGCATATCAAAAAGCAGGAGGAAACAAGATTAGTGACAATATAAGTAACTATTTAGAATTAATTGAACTTTGTCCTGACGATTACCAAGCATATTATAAAATCAGTCATTTTTGTTGGGGAAATAAGAAATTGCAAGGAAAGGATGAAGTATCAGAGAGGTATGATATTATGTACGCACATGAATGGATGGCAAAGGCAAGAGAAAAATTTAACAAACAAAAAGCCAATGCCGAAAATTATCCAAATATAGATTTATCGGAAGAAATGGATAAAAAAATCTCTGAAGAGTTGAATAAACTGTATAATAGCTTGCCAGACGAGAGTCAAAAAGCTTTCTATGGCGATAAATATAAAGAGGGAACAAGAAAAAATACCGGAGTAAAAGTAAAAGTTAATAATAAGGAAAAAGACTTCCCTGTACTTATTAAATATTATAAAAATAAATAATAAAGAACCACCGCTCCCACTTTCATAAGAAAAGTGGGAGCGGCGGTTCTTTAACAAAAGTATTCTATTCCTCAGCGCTACATGTGATGGTTATTTCCCTTTTTTAGCACCTTTGTAAATGAGAAAAGCAACAACAAACACAGCCAATGCAATGAATATATAGCTTATCTCGTGGCTGTACTCAGTAACCTTCTCGAGTAACTGCTCCTTAGTCTCAATTCCGGGAACGGTGGAAAGATACCATCCTATGGCAGCAAGAATAGCATTCCAGATACCTGCACCAAGCGTGGTGTAAAGAAGGAAGGTACTCAGTTTCATTCTTGACAATCCCGCAGGGATGGAGATGAGCTGACGCACTGCGGGAATGAGACGGCCTACAAAGGTGGAAAGCGCACCGCGCTTCTCGAAATACTCCTCGGCATGTTTCACTTTTGCCTCGTCGATAAGGCACATGTGCCCCACTCTGCTGTTGGCAAATTTATATATTATGGGGCGACCAAGCCACTTTGCAAGGTAGTAGTTTATAAGTGCGCCGATGTTTGCACCAATCGTAGCAAAAAGGACAACAAGCAGAATGTTCATTTCGCCGCTCACTGCTGCCATATATGCCGCAGGGGGAACAACAACTTCCGAGGGAAAGGGAATGAAAGAGCTCTCGATTGTCATCAGCAGGGTGATGGTGGCGTAGTTCAGGTGGTCGAGACACCACTGGATAAATGCAACGGATTCCATTTTTTGCGTTTATGTTTTTTATTGGTTTATATTCATTTTTTCTTGAAGAGTCGGAGTAGTTCACCCACCAACAGCACGGGCGAGGTGATTGCGAGTATTACCAGCCAACTGTGCAGCGACAAAGGGGTGACGTTGAACATTTCTCCACCGAAGGTTACGATAAAGTACTGTCCGACAAGGATAATGAACGCCACAAGGATGAAACTGCCGCTTTGCGACATTCCCCTGAAGGCTGAACGGCCTGTCATGAAGGCTTTGGCATTGAACATGTTCCAGAATTGCAGCATCACAAAGAAGGTGAAGAACCATGACTGTTCGTAGGCTGTGAGTGTGCCATCGGAATTGAAATGGAATAGTACACCCAACTGTACTGACACGAAAAGTGCCGCCACTATGAAGATGGTTATCGCCATGGGCTTTGTGATTATAAAATCGCCATTGGCACCGCTCTTGCGAGGACGTTCCTTCATGACGTCGGCTGTGGGGGGCAACGATGCCAAAGCACCGGCTGCGAAGGTGTCCATGATGAGGTTCACCCACAGCATCTGCGTGATTGTCAGCGGCGAGGAGCTACCGATAAGAGAGCCGAACATCACTATGAAACATGCGGCAACGTTTATAGTGAGCTGGAAGAGGAGGAAACGCTGTATATTGCGGTAGAGCGAACGACCCCACATTACTGCGCGGGTGATGCTGCCGAAGGAGTTGTCGATGATGGTGATGTCGCTAGCCTCTTTTGCCACCGAGGTGCCGTCGCCCATAGAGAGACCCACCTGCGCGGCTTTCAGCGCGGGGGCATCGTTGGTGCCGTCGCCGGTAACTGCCACCACTGCATCATTCTCTTGCAACAGACGCACAAGACGCTGTTTGTCCATAGGACGTGCGCGACACATTATTTTCAGTGCCATTACACGTTTCGATGCCTCGGTGTCGGATAGTGCCTCGAAGTCGGGGCCTGTGATTATTGCTTCGGAGGGAGTGGACTCGTTCCATATACCTATTTGACGCGCAATCTCACGTGCTGTTCCGGGGGTGTCGCCTGTTACTATCTTTACATCGACGCCTGCGGCGAGGCATGTCTGCACTGCCTCGGGAACGTCGGCACGCACGGGGTCGGAGATTGCCGCAATGCCGAGGAAGGCGAGTCCTTTCACATGTAGGCGACCATCGACATAGGGGGTGTCGCTCTCGTCGGACGAAAGTATTTTATAAGCAAAGCCCAGAGTGCGCATTGCCATGTTCTGATAGTCGGTGAGCTGTGCCTCGATAGTGGCGCGACGCTCACCAACGGGAACATTGCCGTCGGCTGTGAGCACTGTGTCGCAATGGGCGAGGACAATCTCGGGAGCACCCTTTACATAGAGTACTTTTCGGCCAAGCAGAGGGGAGTCCACAACTGTTGCCATATATTTTCTCTCGGTGGAGAATGTAAGCTGACTAACCACAAATGCCTCACTGCGGATGGCAAGATACTCCTCGCCCTGCGCGTCGAGCCACAGGAGAAGGGCTGCCTCGGTGGGGTTGCCAATGGTCTTTACCTCACCGCCATCTTTGTCGAGATTAGCTGTGGAGTTCACTGCTATGCCCTCTTTAATCAGGATGCTCTGCTTGTCGCTAGCCAGACGACCATCGGCGAGGGAGTAGAAGGATGCCTCGTACACCTGCATGCGGTTCTGCGTGAGGGTTCCTGTCTTGTCGGTGCATATTACTGTTGTTGCTCCCATCGTCTCGCAAGCGTGCATCTTGCGAACAAGGTTATTGGTTTTGAGCATGCGGTTCATGCTGAGAGCAAGGCTCAGCGTTACGCTCATGGGAAGCCCCTCGGGCACCGACACAACAATGAGGGTGACGGCTATCATGAAGTTGTTCAACAATTCGGAGATTACCGCCATGGGCTCTATCGGCTGCATCGACAGCAGACCTTTTGCCGTCAGCAGTATGAAGGTAAGTATAGCCACCGCATAACCAGCCTTGCTTATGAGGTTGGCAAGTTTCTTGAGTTGCTGTTGCAGTGGGGTATCGATGTTGTTGTCTATGAGCGAGCCTTGATGCACTTTGCCATACTCGGTGGCATCGCCCACAAGCTCTACGAGCATGGTGCCGTAGCCATCGACTACGGTGGTGCTGCGCATGGCCTTGTTCGAGGGGTATGTGGCCTCGCTGTCGAAGAGGGCTTCGTCGGTGGTCTTGGAGATTACAGGCTCACCGGTGAGGGTCGATTCGTTTATCTGCAAGGAATTGGCAGTGATAAGCTCTCCGTCGGCGGGTACTTCGTCGCCGGTGTTCAGCATCACTATGTCGCCGACAACTATATCTTTGCGTGGCACCTGTTGCACCCTACCCTCGCGCATCACAGTCACCTGCACATCGTCATTGACGGTGTTGAGTACCTCGAAGGCACGAGCGGCTTTCACCTCGAATATGAAACCTATGGTACTTGCAAGCACTATGGCGAGGAATATTCCCAACGGCTCAAGAAATGCCGAGAGACCGACCTGTTCGCTGCCCCAGCAATGTACTGCTGAGATTATCATGGATAGCAACCATGCCAACAACAGTATGCGAATGATAGGGTCTTCAAACTTCTCCATGAACTGTTTCCACAGGGATACTTTTTCGGGAGGAGTGAGTATGTTGGAGCCGTGCTGTCGGCGACTCTCTTCGACCTCTTTGTTTGTGAGGCCGTATGCGGGATTGGTTTTCATCTGCTATTTATATCATTTTTTTTATCAGCAACAGCCACAGTCGCATCCCGAGGGGTGCTTGTGTCCGTCGCCATCGAAAAGGTTCAAGCGGTTACTACGTGCCTCGTCGAGCGACCTTAGCGACGATGCTTCGCGAGTGGCAGCCTCGGCGCGCAACTGTTGCTGCTCGGCGCGCAGTGATGCCACAAATGTTTCATAACGTTCCTCGCCACCCATAAGTTCGGCTGCCACAAGAACATTTTGCGATACATCCTTGACGTGTATCACAGGAGCTGAGTATGCGGGGGCTATTTTCAAGGCTGTGTGCATGGGACTTGTCGTGGCACCTGCAATCATCACCGGGATGTTGCTGCCGGCAGCCTGCAACTCCTTGACTACGGTTATCATCTCTTCGAGCGAGGGAGTTATGAGGCCGCTGAGGGCAATTATATCTACGTTGTTTTTAAGTGCCTCGGCAACGATTGTCTCCGAAGGTACCATTACTCCCAGGTCGATTACGTCGTAGCCGTTGCAACCCATCACCACTGCCGCTATATTCTTGCCTATGTCGTGAACGTCGCCCTTGACGGTAGCAATGAGTACCTTGCCTGCCGAAACAGCCGAGGTGCTGCGCTGCTGCTCAATGAGTGGCTGCAATATGGCTACTGCCTGTTTCATTGTACGGGCTGTCTTCACCACCTGGGGCAGGAAGAGCTTACCCTCGCCAAAGAGCTGTCCCACGTAGCCCATGCCATCCATCAGAGGGCCTCCGATGACTGCCACCGCTGTGTGATATTTCTCTACTGCCTCGGCAATATCCTCGTTTAGGAAGTCGCCAATGCCTTTGAGAAGTGATATCTTCAGACGCTCCTCTACGCTTGCCTCGCGCCATGCGTCGTTGGTTTTGTGCGACTCGCCTGCGCTCTTCTCTTTGAGGGCGGCGGCAGCAGCTATGAGACGCTCTGTTGCTTCGGTGTCGCGGTTGAGGATTACATCCTCCATTATGTTACGTATATCTGTGGGAATATCTTCGTACTGCACCGAGGTCTGAGGATTGACAATACCCATGTCCATGCCTGCGGCTATCGCATGGTAGAGAAAGACTGCATGCAGAGCCTCACGCACGTAGTTGTTGCCTCGAAAAGAGAATGAGAGGTTGCTCACTCCTCCACTGATGTGTGTGCCGGGGAGATTTTTGTTTATCCATTCACAGGCGCGTATGAAGTCGAGACCGTATGCTGCGTGCTCTTCTATACCTGTGGCTATGGCAAGGATATTTGGGTCGAAGATTATTTCGTTGGCACTGAAGCCCACCTTTTCGGTGAGCAGTTTATAAGCACGTGCGCAGACCTCTATCTTGCGTTCATAGGTGGTTGCCTGACCCTGCTCGTCGAAAGCCATCACCACCACTGCCGCGCCCAGGCGTTTCGCCTCGGTTGCACGTGCGAGGAATGCCTCCTCGCCCTCTTTCAGTGATATTGAGTTTACGATGGCGCGACCTTGCAGACATTTCAAACCGGCGCGGATGACCTCCCAATCGGAGGAATCGACCATCACAGGCACGCGGGCAATCTCGGGTTCGCTGCCGAGAAGATTGAGAAAATTGACCATTTCGGCCTTTGTGTCGAGCAGACCGTCGTCCATGTTTATGTCGAGCACCTGAGCGCCATCCTCTACCTGTCGGCGGGCAATGCTGAGTGCTTCGTTATAGTTCTTCTCGTTTATCAGTCGCAGGAACTTGCGCGAACCGGCTACGTTGCATCGCTCGCCGATGTTCATAAAGTTCATTTCGGGCTTCACAACGAGCCTTTCAAGCCCCGAAAGCCACAGTTCTGTGGGACGTGCCGCGGGAACGTGGGGCTTTCTGCCCTCTACGATGGCGGGGAAACATGCGATATATTCATCTGTGGTTCCGCAACAACCACCAATGATGTTTATAAGGCCTTCGTCGATGAACTCCTGTACCTGACGCGCCATTTCGGCGGGTGTCTGGTCGTAGGCTCCAAGCTCGTTGGGAAGGCCGGCATTGGGATATGCACTTATGTAACAGGGGGCAATATCGGCGAGACGCTTGATGAAGGGTTTCATCTGAGAGGCACCGAAAGAGCAGTTGAGACCGACGGAGAGTATATTTCCGCGCACCACCGAGGCAACGAATGCCTCTACGGTCTGTCCCGAGAGGGTGCGGCCTGCGGCGTCGGCAACCGTCATCGAGAGCATTATGGGCACTTGACGACCTATCTGCTCCATTGCCTGCTCGGCGGCATATATAGCTGCCTTAGCATTGAGGGTGTCGAAGATTGTCTCTATAAGCAGAGCATCCACGCCTTCGGTTATCAACACCTCCATCTGTTCGATGTAGGCCTGGGCAAGCTCGTCGAAGGTGAGGTTGCGGTAGGCAGGGTTCTCCACATCGGGGCTGATGGAGCATGTGCGGCTGGTGGGGCCCACCGAGCCTACTACAAAGCGAGGTTTCGCAGGCGAGGAATATTTGTCGGCAAGGCGACGTGCGATGCGCACTGCCGCTGCATTCATCTCGCGACAGAGGTGCTCGGTCTTGTAGTCGCTCTGCGACACCTTGTTTGAGTTGAAGGTGTTTGTCTCTATGATGTCGGCACCTGCAACAAGGTATTTCTCGTGGATGGCCTCAATCACTTGAGGACGGGTGAGCACCAACAGGTCGTTGTTACCCTTGAGCAACACAGGATGCGATGCAAGAAGTTCGCCACGGAAATCATCTTCCTGAAGGTGGAAACGCTGTATCATTGTACCCATGGCTCCGTCGAGCACAAGTATCTTTTCCTTTAATATATCTTCGAGTCTCATAACATCAAATAACCGGAAACAAATTCCGGCTAATGTTTTTTTTGAGTTTAATAATGTCTTTTTATTCTATCCATTTCGCGTTTGTCATCACGCTCTTTTATGCTCTCGCGCTTGTCATACTCGTGCTTACCGCGCGCAAGACCTATCACAAGTTTCGCAAGACCACGCTCGTTTATGAACAAACGAGTGGGAACGATTGTAAATCCGGGACTCTTCACCGACTGCTTGAGTTTGCGCAACTCCTTGCGTTCGAGCAAAAGTTTCCTGTCGCGGCGGGCTGTGTGGTTATTGTACGAACCGTAGAAGTATTCGGCTACATACATATTTTTCACCCAAAGCTCGTCGCCGGTAAACACGCAATATGTATCTACCAGACTCGCCTTACCCAGCCTGATGGATTTTATCTCGGTACCCGTGAGCACTATGCCCGCCGTATATGTATCGGAGATAACATAGTCGAACGTGGCACGTTTGTTCTTTATGTTTATTGAAACTTTTCTTTTGTCCATAAATTATCATATCAATTGGGAGAGCAAACCCATAAGTTTGCCGACAGCAAAGGGCATGAGCATAAGTATCACCGACACCACCATCGTGTAGGCCAAACGTCGCTCCTCGCCTATCTTCATCAGTACGGCTGCACCGTCCCAAACAATTTTCAGTGTATAAAACTGCGCTATCAACGCCAATATTCTGAACTCGGGAAAGAGTCCGAGGCATATATTAAGACACAGCACCACCACCATCGAATAGCCGGTGAATATATCTATCACATCGTGCGAAAGGTCGCCACCGGTGTATTTTGCCGAAAAAAACGCCACTGCATACGACGATACTTTGTATGCTATCAACAACGAGAATGAGCACAGTGCTGCGTTTATCATGCCACTGTATATACTATCCCATCCGAAGTCGTTGGTAAAGATGCGCCCAAGAAAAAGTGCCGTTCCACACAGCATGACAAGCGGGTATAGAAACTCGCTAAGCATCGCACGTTTCGTTCCTTTGTGCGACACACGCCACCACGCCTTTGCCGGGTGTGCTATAAGTTCGAGAGTGGTTGCAAAGAGTTTTTTATAATCCATCGAAACACACTGTATTAGAAACAGTTCTTAAACTTACCTGCTGTAGAAGAGACCACTCTCACTGTATCGTTTTTCGAATCGTACCAGCGGAATGTTATTCTTGTACTAATAGAGTCGAGTTCGGAAAGTTTTTTCGCATCTGATGCAGGCAGCATGTCTACAGCCGAGGAAACATCGAAAGATAGAATTTCGGTTGTAGCCTTATTACCCTCCTCGATTCTCGCATTAAGCGCATAGCAGAGTGTGTCGCCAGCCAAACCTACGGGTGAGAGTTTGAAGTCACCCTGTGTGCCATTGCTATAATAACCAACACAAATATTCTGGTAATTTTTCCAAATCCACATATCGCTGCTATATTTGCCACATACAAGAACACGCTGCAACGAAGCTATCGACGATGAATACAGCGAGGCGTCAACATTCTGCGCATCGGTCAAAACACCGGTTGTAGCTTTACCCTCTACCGACTTCACGCGATATTTCGCCATAGCAGGGCCATAATAGTTGTCATATTCGTAAGAGAGGGTAAGATAAACTCGGTCACCTGTTTTCAGACCAAAGTCCTCAACATTCTCGGCCTTATAGAAAGTGTCCACCATTTCGGGATAGAGGAAATGCCTGTCCACTGTAAAAAGTCCCTGCATGGTACCCTTGGATTCTGACGTCACATTGTCGCACGAAATCATCGCGATTATAGAGAAAAACAAAGTACAAAATAACAAAAGATTCTTTTTCATCACATCAATAGATTTTATTATTATTAAAATTATCCGACAAAGATACTAATAAGCGAGCGAGAAATATCAAGTTTAACTTGAATATTTTTTGCAGCGAACGAAAGTATCTTTGAAATTTAGTTCAAAGATAGTGATAAGCGAGCAAAATATAAAACATTAAAGCCTTTACAAATACTTATAAAATATAAATTATCGTAAAAAGCAAATATTTTCGCCATATTGCTTAATTTTATCACAACTTTGAAGTATATTTGCGAAATGATATATAACATGGTTAAATGTAACCATGCAAAAACAACATACAACTTGAATATAAACCAAATAAACATAGCGCGTATGAAACACGTTTTACACAAAATTTCACTTTTTACCGCCGCAACCCTATTCACTCTCGCATCGTATGCCCAAGCCTACGAATATGAGGGAGTGAACTACATTCTCGACCACGAGAAAAAAACCGCATCGGTAACATACATGGGCAACTCCCCCGAAGAAAACAGCTACCAGGGAGAGATTGAAATTTTCACCAAAATCGAATACAACGACACTGAATACAGAGTGACATCCATCGGCGAGAAGGCATTCTACGGATGCGACGACATTGTGTATGTAAACATCGGCGGACTCGTGCAGGAGATTGGTTCCGAGGCATTTGCTAACAACAAGATGGGCTCGCTCATCATCCCCGAGGATGTAGCTACCATTGCCGAAGACGCATTCAAAGGCAGCAGCATCAACCTCTTCATACTCGGCACATTCGAGGACTACTCTTTCCTCAACAGCCTCAATGCCGGCACCCCCGTATACACCCATGAAGAAGAGGTGGAGAACATCAAGGGAGCATGGTCGGGAGAGGTAAAAAGCTTGGACACCCCCTTGTACGTGGAGGATCTCTCTACAATGACAACAGTAGCATTCCGCCTGCACAAAGGAGAATACTACTCGTTACCCAATTCAATGTACTTTGAGTTCTCGAGCGTAAACACAAAAGGAGTAGAAATATTCCCCGACGCCGATGGTGTATATTCATGGGACGGACTCACCCCCGGCACCTCACAGCTCTTCATCATCAGCTACAACATCGACGGTGATGACCTGAACTACACAGTCACCCTCTCCACCACCCAGCCCAAAATAGAGTGCAAAGATGTCGTGACAACAGCAACCACATTTACCGCAACTATAGTTGCCGAAGGAGAGAGAGTGTTCACAGCCAGCGAAAGAGGCATCGTCATAAAGGGTACAAAATACAAAGCCGACGAGAACGGCAAGGTGGAGATAAGCGACCTCACCGAAGAGACTGCGTACAAAGCCAAGAGCTACGCTGTTTATAAGAACAAGACATACTATGGCGAGGAGTTCACCTTTGAGACAGGCAGCGCCACAGGCATTGCCAACACCACAGCCGGCAACGAGCCCAAAGTAACACTTGTGAACAACACACGCAACGGCAGCCTCGAAATAGCTGTCAGCTGCGAGGGCGATGCAACATACAGCATCATCAACATCACCGGCCAGAAAGAGAAAGACGGCACAATACAGGGCGAGAACAAGCTCAACAGCATAAGCACAGCCGAGCTCTCGTCGGGCATATACCTTATAAATGTAAACGGAAACAAGTTGAACAAAACTCTGAAGTTTGTCATCAAATAGTAGCGCATAGCTACACACCGACATCTGCAATGCGACTCCTCAGGGGTCGCATTGTTCCATTTTGAAAAGCTGCCAAAAGAGAAAATTTCAGAAAAAAACAAACAGTTTCACTCACACGAACTAATTTATTTCAAAATTTTAGCTACATTTCCAATAAAAACATTAAATTTGCAAACGGAAAAATCCCTTTTAAAATATTAAATTATGGTTTATTCACACGAAGTAGAAAACATGTGTGTTGTTAAGAAAGGTCCCAATCACGGTCCCGCTCCCATCCCCGAAGAGGGTAAATGGGTGAAAGCCAAAGAGATTGTAGACATTTCAGGTTTCACACACGGTATTGGCTGGTGCGCTCCTCAGCAGGGTGCATGTAAGCTCTCATTGAACATCAAGAACGGTATCATCCAGGAGGCTCTCGTTGAGACAATCGGTTGTTCAGGTATGACACACTCTGCGGCTATGGCATCAGAGATTCTTCCCGGTAAGACAATCCTCGAAGCACTCAACACCGACCTCGTTTGCGACGCTACCAACACAGGTATGCGCGAGTTGTTCCTCCAGATTGTTTATGGGCGTAGCCAGTCGGCTTTCTCTGAGGGCGGCTTGATTATCGGCGCTGGTCTCGAGGACCTCGGTAAAGGTCTCCGCAGCCAGACAGGTACTCTCTACGGTACATTGGCCAAGGGTTCACGTTATCTCGAGATGGCAGAGGGCTACATCACACGCCTCGCTCTCGACAAGAACGACGAGATCTGCGGTTACGAGTTCATCAACCTCGGTCAGTTGATGGAAGAGATTAAGAAAGGCACTGACGCTAACGAGGCAATTAAGAAATTGACTAAGTCTTATGGCCGTTTCTCTGAGGAGGCAGGTGCTGTTAAGTATATTGACCCACGTAAAGAATAAGGAGGACTAAGCTATGATAAGACCCGTAAAATTTGAAAGTCAGGATCGTCGTATCAAGCAGATCCTCGCTGTACTTAACGAGAATGG
>JAZRFE010000034.1:0-17186 GCA_045661205.1 Bacteroidaceae bacterium
TTTCTTTGTCTCGACTACATAACCCTCGGGGGCGCATAGTTCCACGTACAGCACCTTACTCTGCGGAGCAGCAGCTACGTTCGTGCCGTTGCCACCCACACAGTAGGCCTTGAACCACATTGTCTCGCCAAGATAGTAACCGCTGTTGTCAAAATGCAGATAGACACGTTCCTGTGGCAGAGCGCGGCTCGCGATTATACTTTTAAGCACCAATGTATCGAGGCTCTTTTCGTCGGCGTGAGCGAAAAGGGCAACCAAAAGCAGCAGGGCAGTGTATGTAATTTTGCGTAGCATTGGGGATATTAATTTACGGGGTAAAATCCACTAAATGGATGCCTCTCTCCCATATATCTTATTGATACATTATTAACAGAATCGACAATTTGATTATCATCGAAAATATACTTGAAAGATGGTTCTATTACATATACATAACATAAAACATAACCGCTATATTTAAAGGATGGTTTATCAGGAGTTCCTCCTTCTTGGCTAAAAGTTATATTTACTCCACTACCATGCCCTGTTGTTATACTTGCATTTAGCGATAATGAAGCTGAAACACCTTGTGAATTTGTATTCCAATTTATAGTTATCGTTGTTGGAGAATTTATTTCATTTGGTCTAACATCATAACATGTAATATTCATAAAATGAGTAAAACTACCACTATATGTCTCTCCCGACGGTGGTGCTGCCATAAGCATTATATCATCAATAGAAGAATCATTCATTAACAAAGAATCATTTGATGTTTCATTTACGACATGTGCCCTTGTGTTGATTCTATTAGCTTTAGTTTCTTGTTTAGAAAAAAGATGTTCTTCTAATTTTGCGAATACATCCTCAGTCACTAAATCTACATCAACATCTTCATCCATCAAAACTCTTGTTCCATACTTCTCCCCAATCTCATTCAAACGGACTTGTAACTCATCGCGAGTCATATAAGATGAAAGACCTACTGAACGAGTACCGACATTGATGTCAAGAGCATCGCTATCATTACTGCATGCTACAAAAGAGCATGCTACAAATGCACTGAAAAGTGCTATGAAAATTGTTTTTCTTTTCATTGGTGCAAAGTTAATTAAATTGTTAGTAAGATATTATTATTTGCCAATCCTTTTTAATTCGTATTTTACATTGTTCAATACTTTTACGATGATTGAATAATAGGTCAATGCAGTTATTTACAAAATATTGCTTTAAATTTATTAATAGCTTTATTCTACTTTCTCACATACCTATTTATAGAATTTAAAAAGTTCATACTCTTTGGCCTTTATCTTTCCAAGTTCGCTGCCCTGTTCGGCTGCACGTTTGTACCACAGATAAGCTTTGCCATCATTGTGCTCGGCTCCGCGACCTTTCTCGAAACACTCGGCAACAAGCTCCTGCGCTTCCATAATGCCGTTGTTGGCAGCGTGTAGCAGCCACTCGAAGCGCAGTTTCTTGTTCTTTTTTACGTAGCGGCCGTTGCCGTAACATTCGGCGAGTTTCATTTGTGCCTGTGTATTTTTAAGTTCTGCGGCGCGTGTAAATAGTTTTATTGCTTCCGACTCACGCAGAGCTTTTCCTTTTATGTCGACAACCGAGTCGTCATGCTCGTGCATTCGGGCAACCTTGTACATTGCGTAGGACTCCTCTTTTTCGGCAGCTTTTTTGTACCATTCGATGGCTTTTTTACTATCTTTTTCGGTAAAGATGCCTTCCTCGTAGCTTTTTGCGAGCATACTCATAGAACGAGTGTAAGCGCTGTCGGCAGCAACTGTGTACCATTTTAGTGCCAACGAATTATTGGCAGTTGTTCCTATTCCTTGCATGTAACAGTTTGCAAGGTTGTGCATTGCTGCAATATGCTTTCCATTTGCAGCACTTCGGAACATACGGAATGCCTTTACAGGATCCTTTTCCACTCCCTCGCCATTTGTGTAGCACACTCCTGTGTAGAACATTGCATCGGGATAACCAAGCGCAGCAGCTTCGTGGAATTTTTCAAAAGCGCATTTGTACTCTTTCTCGCGGTAAAGGCCTCTTCCTTCTGCCGTTATTTTATATGTATAGGCTGTTATTGCTGGGTTGTTTACGAAATTCTTTCCGTAGCGTTTTTCTATTACTGCATGTTCGTTGCTCAATGTACGGTTGGCAATATTTGCTGTTGTTCCATAGAAGGTGCTGCCACCGATGCCCTCAATGTCTATTATCGGTTTTTGCGTTATTGCACTGTTGTATAGTTCGATGGATAGTTTGCCGTTTACTACCTTTGCTGTTGGTTGCCAAAGTAACGTGCGACGAACATCATTTTTGTCTGTCGGGCGTTTGTCTTTATAGTCGGGCGAATAGAATTGTTTACTCTCGTTGTATCCTTTTACGGTTGTGTAGCGCCGAATTGTTCCTAAATATGCTTCAGAGAAATATTCCCGTTGCGATGTTCCTGTGTACAGTTCAGGTACAATTCCCTTTTGTTGTTCATGTTCTTTGTAGGGGATGAAGCAGGCCACGTAATTGGGGTGCAATGGATTCAGCTGGCCGCTACCACCGATTAACGCATCTTGTGCATAATTATAGGTTAATGTATTATTTCGTATCTTTCCGAAGTTTTTAGGAAAATCCTCTGTTACGCGTGAGATTATCCACATGTCCGAAAGGAATCCTTCGTAGAATACACTGTTTTTTCGTTTGAATTTCAGCGCACGCTGTTTTTTTGCCAATACGCTGCCATAGTTTTTAAACTGCTGTCGAGTGCCAATGTCGCTGCGTATGACAACCTCTTTAAAGTTCATCATTTTAGCAGGAAAGACTCCTTTCAGATACTCTTCGTCGGCGCGAACAATTGAGTCGGAATGATATTCGTTCTTCACAACTATCATCCATATAGAATAGCACCATCCGAATTTATACCTGTGAAAGATGCTGTGCATCACGTCGTATGCAAGAACTTTACGTGCCGCATCATTATTAATGACAAGCGTTTTTTCTATTATCAAGGAATCGGTACGACTTAATTGGTCATTTGTTTGCATAGCTTTGAGAACGTCGGCAACACTTATGTCCTCATGCTCTTTTTTACCCACAAGACTGTTCTCTATGATTTTCTCTTTTGCATACTCCCACTCGTCAAGGAAATTGAACCTAATTTCGCTAAGCGGCGGACGTTCGTAACGGTCCTTTTTCTTTTTACCTGTAATATCCACCTCGGTGAGCATAAATTCATATTCCGAGATTTTAACAAAGGCAGTGTCGCGTTTCTCCTCTCTTATGGGCATCCCTGTGGTGCGTTGCCAATAGTTATATTGTCCGAATTGGGGCGAGAAGAATTTGTTTATGGAAAATACATAAGTAGAATCCATCTGCTGATTCATGCCAAGGTCGGGGATGAGCAGTGCGCCCTTTGTGCCTGTAAATTCCGCAGTTTCTATTTTGAAGGCTCCATCCTCGTCGCTTGCAAATTGATATTTGTGTATTATGCTGTCGTCATATGAAATATCGAATTTAATGTTCGTATTTCGCTGCGGGGTAAGGAAATATTGGTCAAGCTCACCGAGTTTTTTGTTTTTTGTCTGCTTGTAGAATTTTCCCTGAATGCCGATGCCTGTCTCTTTTTGGTGCTTCAATGCTACCTGCCTTGTTGTGAGTTTACTCCAATCATAAGAGGTCCATCCGCGGGTGAGCATCAGTAGGTCAAGATTTTTTCTTGTCGCGTCGCTGCTATCGGCAAAATATTGCGCAGCATCGGGAATGTAGCCTTTAATCTCCGAGCCTAACAGCATGTGGGTGTACATGCTGTGCGTGTACGACATTGTCTGTCGTGTGGCTGCGTCGCTGACGGAGACTGAAAATTCAGCATCCTCGGCAATGGGCTTGCCATCCTCGCGCTCGACTGTCAATGTAATTTTTTCGTGCGGTTGCAGGATAATGTCACTTGGCGCAAGACCGTTCACCTTTGCAGTCAGTTTCACCGTCTGTCTGTCGCCGGGGAGTATATTCTTGTGGCGCACAAAGAACTGCCTTTCTGCAAGGGGAATATTGCTGTTGGTAAAAATAACCACCCGATTAACACCCTCGGGCAGGCTGTCGGTGGCAAATGTTATTTGCTTTTCTTTTTCTTGTGAGTCAAACGTTTGATAATCAATTAAAAATCCTCGGTTGAGCACAGCAATGCCCAGCGGAGTGGAAAAATCAATATTGTTTTTTATTGTAACAGTGGATGTATCTGCCGTTTGCGCAATATTAATAACCACTCCTCGCGGCTCAATCTTCGGAAACTCGAATTTATGCTTTTTCTTTCCGCTCTTCACCTCGGCGCGGTACTCAACATTGCTATTGGGCGTAAATTTAAACGTTCCCACTCCCGCGTGCATAGGCACGCTTTTCAGCAGCAGCTCTTTGTCGGCAAAAATAAAGATAGAATCCTCTCCGGGCTTTCCCTCATCGTCTAAAAGTTCGTAGGCAACGGTTGTCTCAATGCCATCGACAAGGTGTCCACCCTCGGGATAAAACTTCAGTTCCTCCTCGGAAAACTCCTCTGTCACCCATTTGCCCTCGCGCATGAAACTGCGCTTGCGGTCGAGCATGTTCTTGAAGTCGTAGTTGTCGCTATTCACCTTGTCGTACACAGGGAACACGCGGCTAAACACCGCCTCGTCGCCCCAATTGAGCATGTAACGAGTGTATGCGCGCACTTCGTAATATCCCGATAGCAGTTCTTTTCGTAGTTCAAACTCTCCGTTGCAACGACCATTCTCGTCGAGTTTATATTTCTTAGTCTCCACCACATAGCCTTCTGGCGCGCACAGCTCCACATACAGCACGTGGCTCTGCGGCTTCTCCTCGTCGGTAAGGCCGCTAGTGACGTAGGCTTTGAACCACATTGTTTCGCCCAAATAGTATGCGGTGTTGTCAAAATGCAGGTACACACGCTCTTGTGGGAACAGTTGGTTCACCATTATCGCTCGCATAGCAAGTGTGTCGAGTGGTGATTGTGCAAAAATAGGTACACTTAATAGAAAGCATATTAAAAGAAATAATATGCTTTCTATATTACAAATCATCTTATTTTTTCGTATCATTATATTCATAATGACATTTAGGTATTTTTACCAATACAACAAGTTACAATATACTTGCATACTTCTTAAACACATAAATCGAATCAGCATAAAGTCCTAATATATCATAAGCATAGATTACTCTTTTGCAAGTTAAGCGCCATTTGATTACTTTTTACTCTGTATAAATTTAAACAGTTTCTAAGAATATATTCCTCTATTCTTCAGCACCACATATAGAATGACAGGCGCGCCCAACAATGGAGTCACCGCGCCCAATGGTACAAGCCCGCTCTCGCCGGGAAGCTGACATATTATATTACAGAGCAAGGTGGTTGCGCCACCCAGGACAACAGTCATAGGCAACAATATGCGGTGATTGTTGCTCCTGAGCAGCAGACGCGCCACATGCGGAACGGCAAGTCCCACAAAAGTTATAGGGCCGCAATAGGCTGTGACGATGGCTGTAAGCAAGCCCGTTAGCAACAGCAGCATTGCTCGCATACGTTTGGTGCGCACGCCCAGATTGGCAGCATAGGCATTGCCCAACAGCAACGCATTCAAGGGTTTCATCATCAACAGCGACAGCAGCAGTGCCACGCCTGCAAACGCCACGAAGACAGACAGTTGCTGTTGCGATACCCCGCCAAAATTTCCCATTCCCCAAATAAGATAGGAGTGTACTCCCTCGGCAGTGGAAAAATAGTTGAGCAGAGATATTAACGACGAAGTAAGATAGCTCAACGCCATTCCCGCAATAAGCAGAAAGATGTTGCCGCGTAGCAACATGGAGAAGAGAAGAATAATTCCGATTATGAAAACCGCCCCTGCAAAAGCGCCAGCAAGAAGAGCCATATAGCCACCGAGACTCATGCTACCCGCGACAAAGGTACCCTGCAACAGCAGCATTACCACCGCGACACCAAGCCCGGCACCACTGTTGATGCCGAACACCTCGGGACCCGCAAGGGGGTTATTGAAAAGAGTCTGCAACATCAGTCCGGCAGCCGATAGTGCCATTCCGCTGAAGAGTGCCACCACCGCCTGTGGCAGACGCGACTGCAACAATATGAGACGCCAACTTTCGTATCGTGGTTCGCCACCAGTGAGAATGTCGCACACATCGGCAAAGGGAATATCCACAGAGCCGAAGAAAATATTTGCAACAAACAGCATCAGGGTTACAAATGCCGCGAGCAGCAAAGGTGCCACTACTCTACTCCTGCATTTTCTCATAGTATCGGAATTTATAATCTTCGTTCAGTTCGGGGTGAAACAGGCAGGCAAGTTCTTCAAGGAGAATATCGGGGCGGAAGGGTGTCTCTTCGTAGAAACGCTTGCTGCTGACATTGCAGGCAAAGATACTCCTTTCGCGGAAAGAACGCAACAGTGCGTAGCCCGAAAATTCCTGTTCGAGCGAAGCATAGCTCTTATCCTTCTCGGCACCATACTTCACCAGCCACACGTCGGCACTGTCGGCACGCGCAAGCACCGTCTCGAAGGAGTAAGATACAGAACCGCTGCTGTTGTTATCGCCGAAGAGATAGTCGGCACCCGCGTCGCGGTAAAGCTGTCCCATGGTACTGCATCCGCCGGGCATGTACCATGCCGAGCCGGTCTTCAGTTCGCACATCAGGCGGGGGCGTGTGGCACATGAATCGACCCTTGCCTTCACACGTTCATAATTGTCGCACACAGCAAAAAAGAGCGAGTCGGCGCGCTCTTCTACTCCAAGCAGACGCCCATAGAAACGTACCCACTCGGCACACCCCAGCGGAGAGTTTTCCATATAATCGATACACTCGACAAGTGGCACATCTACACGTTCCATTTTTCCATAACCACCATTCTTATAAGGAATTACCCACGCAGCCTCGGGCGCAAGCTCAAAGAGACGTTCGAGATTCACATCCATGGAGCTGCCGCAGTCGGCAATTTTCCCACAAGCAATATTTTCGCACACGCAGGGAACCGACATGTAACGTGCATCGCACACACCGCCTATCGCATCAACGCAGCCCAGAGTGACAAAAAGCTGCGCATGCAGCGTGGCAAACACCAACTGATTATCGAGAGGTGTGCGCAGCAACGTAACACCTTGCGGTGCAGAGACTGTGGCGCTATCCTTAGGCACAAGCATATATCTGTGCAGAAAAGTGCCCTCCCTCCAAGGGTTCTTCACATTCACAAGCGTGTAGCCGTCGTGCTCAACCATCTGCAACAGCGACGAGTGACGCATAAGCAGCGTGTCGCCACCCACCGCAATATTTTCGGTGGGGGCGACTCTGCTGCATGCCTGCAACATGGTGCCTATTAGAATAAAAATAGCTATTAACAGACGCATATATTATTTCTTAGTTGCGGAATCTTGCTCCCGAGGTAAAATAGCCTACATCGAAAAGCCCCTTTTGTTCGCCCTCGGAGTTATACACACGCATAATGCCGAAATCGTCGGCCGAGGGTGAGAAGCCCACGTAAATATCACCTGTGCGGGGATTTACATCCAAAGAACATACATCCTTCATGCTCTCGGCAGAGAGTATCTCAACCTGCTCTCCCGTTGCAACATCCATTTTGTAGAGTGGTGAATAGTTGGTCATGTAGTTGCTGTAACTAAAGCTCGCATTTACATAATAGAGGCAATCGTCACAAGTAGACATATAAGTGGCATTCTCCACAACCTTCTCAAGCTGAGCATTGGTAACATCCACTTTGTATATTGTAGGCAGGATATCGCTGTAATTTCCCGAGTCGATAATATAAACCTCGCCATCGCACACTACGCTTTGTGTGTAAGGGTTACACACATTCTCGGTTATAATCTTCGACTCGCGTGACGCAACATCAATCACAGCTACTGTGGGCTCACCGCCACCATAACCGCCCCAATTGGAGTTGTTCACAACCAAATAACCATCAACATAGCTGATACCCTCTGGGTAACTGCCCGAATAGATGCGGGTGAGTGAGTCGCCACTCTCAGCATCATAAACATAAACATAACCGTCATAGTTGGTTACAAATACATTATCGCCATCGGTAGCCATGTAACGGGGCTGAGCACCCTCGGCAGCATAGGTATACTGACGCACACGTTTGCAATCCTTGTCGAGTATTTCGAGTTTCTGCGAAGCGGTTACAGTGATGAAGAGACGGTCGCCTACCCACAGCAGGTCCTGCGCCACATCACCAAGAAGTTCGCCGTTAGCTGCAAAGAATATATCGCTGTTGCAATCGGGCGAAGTGACCACGCTCTTGCCAGCATCATATGCCTGCATACTCGCATTGTTAAATCCCCAGCTTCCTTGATTGACAACATAGCACGAGGCTTTGATTTTTCCATCGCCACCGCCGCCATTGCCATCATCCTCGCTACACGCCGTAAAAGCCACAACGCCGAATGCCATAAGCACCCACAAAAAAAGATTCTTTTTCATAACACACATTTTTATAAGGTTAATATAAAAGTTAAAGCATAGTTGCGGCCGGGCATCGGATAATAACGTATAATCTCGTAATTATCGTCAGTAATATTCCTCACTTCTGCCTTTGCTAAAAGCGAGACATCCTTGAAATTCCATGTGCGGGACAACCACAGCGAGTGGTCGCCATAAGAGGCAAGCTCGTTCGACGGAATATTTTTTGCAATGTAATAACGCTTGCCGCTCCATAGGAGAGAGTAACCAAAATCTGCCACAGGAGTGGCAAAGGCAGCTTCTACAGCCCCCGAGTGCAACGGAGTGTAGACAATCTGATTACCATAGAGCAACGAGCCGGGCGTGCGGTTCTCGGCACGCATATAACTGTACACTGCCGACAGGTGCAGTTTAGTGCGCGAGGAGAGAGAAAAAAGTCCCTTTACATTTACATCGGCACCTAGCGTCTCTACATTATCGACGTTGCTCATTTTCCATATAAAAACAGCAGGGACAGCAACTATCTTATCTTTTATCTCGCCGCGATACACATCGGCCGACACAGTAAGCTCATCGCACCACCCAAAAGGGCGTGCCGAATAAGCTACACCCACATTATACTGCCTTGTCCTTTCGGGAGAGAGTTTATAGTTACCTACCTCCCTGTAATATAAATCGTTGAACGTAGGCATGCGGAAGATATCCTTGTACGACGCGCGCAGACACAGATCGATACCACTGAAAGGATAGCACGAGAGAGCCAACGACGGCGAGAAACGACTGCGGCCGGGAGCTACATCGCCACTCGCAGCACTCTCTATCGTGCGTGTGTGCAACAGCGAGCCGGTAACGGCGAAGGCGCGGTAGCTGTAACGTGCACTGACAGCACTGAGCAGAGTCACACGCTCGGGCTGCACAGGCATAGTCACATGGTTGTTAGTCGTGTGCAGAGTATTCCTGAACACCTCTTCGCTCCACGCCAACGAAAGTCGCCTTGCAAACTGTGGCGACCACTTAAGAGTGTACGAAAAATCCGTCTCTTGCTGACGGTAGCGATCTATCGACACCGAGGTTGCAAGAGGCTCACGCATACGGTCGTAAGTAAAATTATGCTTGAGAGCGAGCTTCATTTTCAAATTCTGCGACGGTACAAATTCATAAAAGAGCTGCCCGAAAGCATTATAGCCCCTCAAACGGTCGGTCGTCTTGGGATTATTCACAACCACAGCCCCCGGAAGCCCACGCTCGTAGCCATAGCCATACACCTTCATGCGCAACAGATGACGCTCGCCACGCAGCCACGATACATTAAACTCGCCACGCAACTCCTCGATATCGCTATTCTCGCGACGCCCGCTGACGGTGGTCGTAGGGTTTACTATTTTATAAGAATAATCACCCGAGGAGCCAACATACTCGCCAAAGGCCGAGACACCCCACCCCTCGCCGAAACTTCGGGAATAGTTCACACTGCCCTTATACGTGTCGAACGACGCAGCGCGCACAGACGCCTGCCAATCACCCGAGCGACTGCCCCCCACTGCGCCACGCGTCTCTAACGAGACGACACCCGCAGCAGCAAACATCCTCGCGCTCTTGTAAATATCATCGCCTTGCCCTATCAGCAGCTCTACCCCCGAGAGGTTATCGGTAGAGTAACGCCCCAGGTCTACCTGCCCGCTCTGACAGTCGCCCACAGCCACGCCATCGTAAAAGACAGCAGTATGCTGCGCACCAAGCCCTCTGATGCTCACTGTCTTGAGACCACCCACGCCACCATAATCCCTCACAGTGACACCACTCATGTGTTTGAGTGCATCGCCCACAGTCGCAGCCCCCATGCGCGCAATATCGTCAGAGGTCAGACGCTGCAACGGAACTGAACTCTCGGCAGCACCACGCGACAAAGAGCCACTCACCACCAACGAATCGAGCATACGCCCGTCGTCAGTCTGAGCCATCACAGGACAAAATTGCGGCAAACAGAGAGCAAGCCCTGTCGCAACAAGCATAAGCACGCGAAAAAATCGCATAAAAAATAATATGACAAATAAATACCGGCTCGTGTCCTTTCCGCGAGAACAGATGAGCGTTAATTTATCTTGCAGGTCTTCTGACTCACTCCGTTTCAATCACCTTCCCACCCTTGCGGGCAGTGGTAACAGACTGACTGAAACTACATTATGGAGCATACAGCAGCGGGACTGTACAGGATTCTCACCTGTTTCCCTTTTAATCCTCGGCCTCGAAAAAGACTTTATGAGGAACAAGACAGCGCGAAGATAGTGAAAGTTGAGTGGAGAACAAAATAAATTCATTTATTTTTTATTGCCGAGACGCATTCCGGCTATTCATGTTCAATAGGCCCCCTATACATCAACCGCACATGGATGGAACTAAGGATATTACCTTTTTCTGCTTCCCATCGTTCTATACACACTCTCTTTTCTTCGTCTGTAAATATGACAGGGCAGACGTCTTGTATCACCACAGCTTGTTCTTTCAGGTATTCCTGTATAACCTCATTAGAACAGTCTTTATAGTAACGTTCTTTAGTCATCTCAAGAGCCTGTCTGCTATGAACTTGTGATTGTCTTATATCGTTCACTTTGTCCTCCAATATTTCCTGTGGAAATAGTCGTTTAGAACGATTGCAATAGTTAAAAATCAGTTCCGAAATCTTAGGGTCGTGTTTGAACACAATACGTTGAGCCTTATTATTAAAATTCTCTTCAGGAAGCATCTTATACACAAGACCTGCTTGCAGCCCGGGGCGCGAAAATGGCTGTTGTCCTACCGCATTTAGTCTTTCATCTTTATAGCGTAACGCCGGTACATGATTATACACATACATAACACCTTCACCTTCTTCGGTAAAGGGAATATACTTCCCTTTATTACATTTAGTTGCAGCAAAGAATGCAGCCACCCATTTATCGGCAGTCACATCCAAAACATCTGTTCTTATGCCATAATGCTGTCCTAATGCCGTCACATCAACCATAAGCGGTAAAGGATGTTTGCCATCCGGCGCATCATATTCCAACCCATCCAGATACATTGCAGTCAGCGGATAGTCTGAAAGTAAAATCTCCAATTCCATAAGACACAATCGCTCATAAAAAACTTGAGAGTCGGACAAATCTCTATATAAAGAGGGAACACATGCCCTTCCTTCCAGTTTATCAGATTGGCCACGATAATATCGTTGCGGAACAAGCCCTAACGGATATAGACGACTGCGACCATCGGGCATCATGATAGCTTCAAACATTCCCTCTTGATAATGATTTGGGAACAACATTCTAATATCCGATTTTTCAAGATGGAACCACTCTTCATCGAGTGCTAACATATCTAAAACATCTAATAAGTTGGGGAGAGGTTTCTGCTCGATTTCCGGCACCCACGAAGCAACAGCATGGTCTAAATCAATGCTTCTGATATATGCAAGACGAGATTCATCGTGCACACCTTCAGCATATTTCTCATATCGCTTAGCACCCTCCTTCGCCTTTTCCCTATCACCAATAGTTAAAGCCGTTTTGATATAAAACTCGGCAGTGCGCATAGCCTCACCCCATGCATGTATCTCTTCATAGAAATTCAATGCCGATTGTATGAGGTCAAGATCATTGTTTATCATCCCCCTTAAACGGTCGAATCCGGCCTTTGCTCCAGGATGTCTATAAACATCCCTGTCTATATCTTTATTAACCAAACGTAATGCTTCATCGTGATATCTTTTATCGTTAGTTCTATGCCATAAAAGGAAATACGACATTGCCATACGCTCCTTGCAGCAAGCAGTCATTTCTTCATTTTTATTCTTTTCAAAGAAAATCCTTGCTTTCCACAGCAACGAAAGAGACAATGCCGGATAGTGAATACCTATCATCTTGGCAAGTTCAAAATAACATTTGCCAATGAGTTCTGGCGAGCCTGCCTCCTCGGCCTCGCCAAGAGCTTCACTGATAGAGTTAACACTGAACAGCAGACGGCTTTCATCCGATTCTATGGAGCCTTTTGCTAAAAGGGCTCTTGCTCTCTCTGTATGAGTCAGTTCCTTTGCAAGTAGAGTGTCACATAGACGCAAACCATTTGCATTTCGACCCAATCGACGATTTACCTCTACTTCGCGCAGCCCCATCTCAAAGTCAAGGACTCTATCAAAGGACTTACCCATATTTTGCACTATCTTCTTATATTCTTCTATGCACCTAAGAGCCTCTTCCGATTTTCCAACATTCATGCAAGATGCACTCCTGTTATAAAGATGCAACAATTCATTTTGGAGGTTCAAACTTAAACTGTCCTCATTTCCATCTGCCATTGGGATTACGGGCTGAAAAAGAATACTACTTATGTACCTTTCCTTGCCTCCTGCATTCCACAAATTCCAATCACGCTGTATCACCTCGGGCGGGAATGACGAATTCAAATCGGGTGTAATCTCATAACCGAGGGACTTAACTTCCTCGCAAAGTTGTTGCATACTTTTTTCAGGATAGTATATTTTCCTTGCCAGCTCAACTGAACGGATTGATAGTTTTTTCTGACTTATTATAGATTTCACCACATCAGCAAACGCATCATCCGGCATATATTTCTTTCCAAATTGTGACAGCGTATATATCAACCTGTTTGCCGAATTGTTGTGTCGGAAAAAAATTCGTTGCCATTTGGGTAAGGTATTGAAATCTTCAGCCTCTGACATCTTCCTGACAAAACCGCATTGTCTGCCGGGGCGATTGAAATATTGCAATCCGATAGGTAAAACTTCTGTTAAGTCTCTTTCGTCCTCGGATGAGCTAATATCAAAGACCCGCATGTATAATACACCGTAAGTATTATTAAATGGGGTAGATTCCTCTATCGTATAAGGATAATAGGTTATGTTATCACTCGACTTGGTTGCAGCAAAAAAGGCAGCTGTCCATATATCATTCGTCAAATCCAAGTATTCGGTGTTGATGCCATAATGCTGTGCAAGACCGTCATACATTATCGTTAAATTGAGTTGGAGAAGTTTTCCTACATGTATTGGATTCTCCTCAATGAACCTGATAACGGGATGAGTTCGCATGACAAGTATCATTTCCGCAGTTTGGAGATACGAGCGCAACCGTTCATCGGGCAGCTGTTCTTTCTCGAACCTATTCAAAGATGGTTTGCACGATTCATGATAATGGTTTTGACCTCTATAAAACGTAAAGGGTGTTCTACTCGCAGGCATCAGAACCGGAAAGCCCAACATATCATTTCTCATGAGGAAATAGCGACCTACCCTGGTAAGATCATAGGTAATTGCACTGCACACCCCCTTTAATAGAGGCATCTTGTGAAGTTGCTCCTGTTCTTCTTCCTCGACAACCTTTTTCAATATATCCAATATCGTGGGGTAGGAAGAGATTGTCTCCGGCGTTGGTTGGTTGCTATAACGACTCCAATCCATCATAGAAATGCATTGAATTGGTTATACCATGTAGTCAGAATCTCCTCTGCCACTTCCGGCTTACCGTCTTTCAACATATACAATGCTCTAACAGCTTCTGTGTGCATGGCTATTTTTGCCGAGTGGTGGTCACAGGCAAGGTCGGAAGACTCTCGCAACTTTTCCATTCCCAGCTCTTTATGGCCTAATTGACGTAGGATTAGCCCTGTATAATATTTAACAACCGCTACAAGGCAGTAATCATTAACTTCTTCTGCATAAATTGAGGCAGTGGAAATAGAATCTAACGCTTCATCCCAAGACTGCTTATGCATATAATTTTTAGCAATATGCAAATAACCTTGAGACAAAGCTGCTTTATCATTACACTCTTTCGCAAACTGTATTCCTTGCTCCAAAACCAATATAGATTCATCGAATTTCCCACAATCCTGATACATTTTGCTCTTAAAAAACAGTGCAGTAAGCCGCTCGCGATATGCACCTTGCTCAAGTATCGATTCAATACAAGAGACTGCCTCTTCATGCAATCGTAAGTCCACTAAAAACGGAAGGAGCAAACTCTGTAATTGCAATTTAAATGAAGAGTCTTCACATTTACGAATCATGTCCAACACTTCCCGGCAGGTATAAAAACAAGCGTGTCTGTCGCCTGTCATAAGTTTTATGTGTAACTCATTCAGTATATGTTGATTCTCATCCATATAATCATTACATTAATTTGCTTTATATATGTTAAAACAACTATATTCAAAGATAAACATATTATTTCAGAAAGAGAAATATTCTTCAAAAAAACTCCCAAAAAGCAAGAAGCAATTGGGGAGAAAAGAAATATCTTTTAATAAGATTACGAGCATTATAAATAAGCAAGGGTGGCATTTGCCACCCTTGCTTATTTATAATGCTTCAACTAAGGAAGCAGTGCAATTAAAAGAATTATCAAAAGACTTACACCAAAGTCTCCACAACTTTCATAATCTCAAGACCCACAGCATCGGCCTCTTCCTGAGTGGGAGCCTCGGAATATACGCGGATGATAGGCTCGGTGTTACTCTTTCTCAAGTGTACCCAACTGTTCTCAAAGTCGAGTTTAACTCCGTCGATGTCGTTGATAGCAGCCTTGCCGGCATACAGTTCCTTTATCTTTACGAGGATTGCATCAACGTCGGTACCAGGCTGCAAGTCAATTCTGTTCTTACCCATGAAGTATGCAGGGTATGAAGTTCTTATCTCGCTCACTTTCTTACCTTCGTGTGCAAGGTGGCTGAGGAAAAGACCGATACCTACAAGAGCGTCGCGACCATAGTGGCTCTCGGGATAGATTACTCCGCCGTTGCCTTCGCCGCCAATAACAGCACCGGTCTCTTTCATCAGGGTAACCACGTTCACCTCGCCAACAGCAGATGCTGCATAGCTGCCTCCACGAGCGTTTGTCACGTCGCGCAGTGCACGTGTCGAAGAGAGGTTGGAAACAGTGTTTCCGGGTGTGTGCTTCAATACATAGTCGGCAACTGTCACAAGAGTGTACTCCTCGCCGTACATGTCGCCATTCTCGCAGATGATTGCCAAACGGTCTACGTCGGGGTCTACCACAAAGGCAACGTCGTTGCCACCCTTAGCCATCAACTGCATGATGTCGCACAGATTCTTAGCAAGAGGCTCGGGATTGTGCTGGAAATCGCCGGTAGGCTCGCAGTAGAGTTTCTCTACGCTCTTCACGCCCAACTGCTCAAGAAGCATAGGGAGAACAACGCCACCTACTGAGTTTACACAGTCGATAGCCACCTTGAAGCCTGCCTTTTTGATCGCTTCAACATCCACCAAGGGCAATGCAAGTACCGCATCGATATGTTTCTGATTATAGGTCTCGTCGAGACGATATTTACCGAGCGTCTCAACATCGGCATATACAAACTCCTCGGCCTCGGCTATGCGAAGAACCTCCTGGCCCTCGGCTGCATTGAGGAACTCACCACGCTCGTTAAGGAGTTTCAAGGCGTTCCACTGACGGGGATTGTGGCTGGCAGTGAGGATAATACCTCCGCAAGCTCCCTCCATTGTCACAGCAAGCTCTGTGGTGGGGGTAGATGCAAGGCCTATGTCCACAACATCGAAGCCCATACCCATGAGAGTACCGCAAACAACTTTATTGACCATGTCGCCTGAAAGTCTTGCGTCACGACCAACTACAATTTTGTTACTCTGCACTGTGGTAGTCTTACGTATCAGCGATGCGTATGCTGATGTTAATTTCACAACATCCAGAGGTGTTAAACCCTCATCGGCATGTCCGCCGATGGTTCCTCTGATTCCCGAGATCGATTTAATTAATGTCATAAAAATTTCTATCTGGTTCTAAGGTTATTTCATAAAAACAGGGGTAAACATACTGTGAGGCATTTGACGTTCCTTTTGAGTGCGGTACTATAAGCCTCACTTTCGGTATTTGCGAATCATCCTTTCTTGTCAAATATATATAAGGCAAGGGAACAAGCCAGCTTTCAGGAACGTTCTGACCATAAATGGAGAGCATATACCCTTTGTCAAACCTACCTTCATAAGAGCCGCCGTTGAATTTAATTTTCATTTCATCGGGGTTATCCGAATCGTTATCGTTTGTTAGCACTGTTTCACCCTCGGAAATGTTATACTCTGAAAAACGTACAAGAATGGTAAGATCATCGCCTTTGCGCATCTGGCGCGCACCATCTACCTCCTTAGGGTTACGAACAATCTGCATATATACGTCGTCGATAAGTACATACTCGTTCTCTTCAACATCGGTAACCGAGTCGTTTTTTATAAAATCATCAAACTTGATTACCTTGATGCCTTCACTACGGATAAATGCTTTTATTGCATCCTTCTCGCGTTCTTTCATCTCGGAATAGGATATTTCGTCATCACATGCTGCAAACATCATCGCCAGCAAAGGCAAAAACAGCAAAAGCAATTTATTCTTCATTTTCTATTTTTCTTCGATAGTAATAACATCACTGCACACAATTCGCAGTATAGGCAACAAAGTTACTACAAAAGAAAAACAAACAAAAATTTTGCCCTTATTTTTAGCTGAAGTTTATAATTATTAAACAGTTTGAGAGTAGTCATGCTATATACACACACAAAAAAGCGAGAGTTCTAAGCAATTGCTTGGAACTCTCGCGGAGTAAAAAAGTGGCGATGACCTACTCTCCCACAACTAAATGCAGTACCATCGGCGCGGGTGGGCTTAACTTCTCTGTTCGGGATGGGAAGAGG
>JAZRFE010000035.1:0-1710 GCA_045661205.1 Bacteroidaceae bacterium
ACCTGAAAGATGAATAAAGCATTACATGTATATTCAGTACTATCTGAATATTGTATATCTTGCAAAGTAAATTCCAAATACTTTTTTCCTTTTTTATCCAACGATACTTGAAAACTATTGCCTTTCTCTATTTTTGAATAGTGACTCTGTCCCCATCCAGCAATTGTAAAAAGAAAGCATAATGACATGATTAATATTTTTCTCATAAGTCCTATATTTTAATGGGAGTTGGCTCCTGACTGCCCGTGAGTATAAAAGAAAAAGCGTGGAACCTTACCTTTGCTTATTCTCCAAACAGAGGTTCCTGCAAGACCCTACATACAAGAATAAACAATGAATGCCCACGCCGATATGTTTATCGTTGTGGGACACAACGAATAAAACACACCAAGGAGCATTTATCGCTCTCCTGTTTCGGGCATGTGAAATTTTGCAGGATTTCTGTTTGCCAAAACAAGCGCTAATAAACGCCTTTTAATTATGTCTTGAAAGATTCTTGCGAGGTCGAAAGGCAGACATAATCCCGCCCACATGCCCCAGCGTGAATCATTTCGGGCGCAAAGATACTACAATTTTCGCAGATATGCAAATTTTGTAGATAAAAAGCAATGTTTTACCTTCGGTATGGGTTCGGTATCTCTTCGGAGTTCCTATTTTAATCTTAACAAAAAGCACTTTTTCAATTTCGAGCTTCTTTGGTCGTTCCTTGGTTCGTCCTTGGTTCATCATTGGTCTTTTACTCGAGCAAGATAGATAAGGTACAAGGGAAAGAAATATTAACAAATAGCACTTTTTAGTTTGTTGACCAAGTTTTGGAATACTTATGTATAATCCATTCTGTAAAGTTCTTTTACAGCCAACTGTAAAATTTCTTTACATTCATACAAGATGACTGAAATCGCATTGCTCTAATTATCAGTAATTTACATATTTTGGCACGGGTGTTGTTAATTTAGAATTAAGAATTTTGAATTGTGAGAGTAACAACTCTAAACAACTTTGAACAGCGGCATAAGCCGCATAAAACAACTCCTATGGATAAAATCATCGAAAAGAAAAAAGGCATTGCCCGTGCCTTTACCCTCAAAGCCTTGCCCTATTGGTTGGGCTCAGCAGTGGCTGTACTGCTCATTATTCTCCTTGCTCGTAGCAGCAATGGCGCTATGCGTATCGACCCCGACACCCTGACCATCGCCACCGTCACCGAAGGCGAGTTCAACGACTACATCCGTCTCAATGGACAAGTGCAACCTATGACCACAATCCAACTCTCGCCACTCGAAGGCGGTGTCGTGCAAGAGATCATCGTGGAAGAGGGTGCGCATGTCAAGGCAGGCGACCGCATTCTGGTGCTCAGCAACGACAACCTCGACCTGCAAATCCTCAACTCCGAAGCCGAACTCGCTGAGAAAGAGAACCTTCTGCGCAACACCCTCATCTCTATGGAGCAGCAGAAACTCAGTCTGGAGCAGGAACGCTTGCAACTGGTAATGGAGGTGGAACGCACACGCCGCACCGCCGAGGCGCAGCGTGCACTGTATGCCGACCAACTCATTGCTCGTGAGGAATACCTCCGTGCGGAGGAGGACCATCGTTTGGCACAACAACGCCTGCAACTGGTCAATCACCGTGCCGAGCAAGATAGTCTCTACCGCAGCGTGCAAGTCAGCCAGATGCAAGAGAGCCTTGCCAATATGCGCCTCAATATGC
>JAZRFE010000036.1:0-30055 GCA_045661205.1 Bacteroidaceae bacterium
CCGCACCATTGGCAAATTTTTGTAATTCTAATACTGCTTGTTGCCATTTTTACATTGTTTTTAATGTTTATTTCTCCCGTATTTTGTCAACTATCGTAAACTATTGTAAACCATTGTCAACTTTTTCCATCACCTCGCCAAGCACAAAGTGCTGCTTTTAGTGGCGAGGTACACAGGAGGTACAAAAACAGGCGTAAAAAGGCTTTGCAACGATTAACAACGATGCTTGCACAAACAAAAATAGCACCCGTAAAGAGTGCTATACTAATCATTTATGATTGATTTAACTTGTTTGTAATCAACTACTTATTTGCCGATGCAGAAATTCTTAAATATATTTCCCAACACCTCGTCGCTAGTCATTTCGCCTAAGATTTCCGAGAGGTGGTGCAAGCAAGCGCGGAGATCCTCGCTGACGAGGTCGCCGGAAAGCTCATTTATCAAGCCTTGACGAACATCTTGAATATTTTTTAGGGCTTTCTTCAGTGCTTCGTAGTGACGTACGTTAGTTACTACTACTGCGTCGGACGAGATACCCGGCAATGCGGCAGCATCTACAAGGAAATCCTCAAGTTTGTCCATGTTCACACCGAGTTTCGCAGATACTGCCCACATATTACGATTGTCCCAAATAATGTTTTTACCGTACTCGGCAACCATCATTTCAGCCCATTTCATTGTTTTTGTAAGGCGTATTGCGTCGATGATGTCACACTTATTTATGAGTATTGCAAGTTTCTTACCCGAGCACATTGGAAGGATTCGTGCTGCCGACTCGCTCATCACTGCCGCATCGGTTGCAGGATCTATCACCCATATAGCGATGGCAGCTTTGTCAAGCTGGTCGAAGGTGCGTTTGATACCCATTTGCTCCACTACGTCGTGGGTCTCTCGAATACCAGCAGTATCAATGAAACGGAACATCACTCCGCCAAGGCTCATGGTTCCCTCTACTGTGTCGCGTGTGGTTCCGCTGATATTACTTACAAGAGCACGCTCTTCGTGCAAAAGGGCATTAAGCAGGGTACTTTTTCCTGTATTTGTCTCGCCGACTATCGCCACAGGCACACCGTTGCGCACTGCATTTCCCACGCTGAACGAGCTTACAAGAGAACCTATTACACCCTCTATCTCGTCGCACAACTGCATTAGTTCCTTGCGGTCGGCAAAGGTTACATCCTCTTCGCTGAAGTCGAGTTCAAGTTCGAGAAGTGAGGTTAGCTTAAGGAGTTTGTCGCGCAGTATGGCAAGTTCTTTGCTGAAGCCACCCTTAAGTTGGTTCATCGCCAGACGGTGCGACGCTTCACTCTCCGAAGCGATAAGGTCAGCCACAGCTTCGGCACGACTCAAGTCCATCTTGCCATTGAGGAATGCGCGCATAGTATACTCACCCGGCTCGGCCTGACGCGCTCCTTTGTCGATGATGTTCAGCATCAGACGTTGTATGACGTAAGGCGATGCGTGACAACTTATCTCCACTGTATCTTCGCCTGTATAGCTACGTGGAGCACGCATCATGGTGAGCAGTACTTCGTCGAGCAGCTCTCCTCTATCGTCGTACACATCGCCAAAGACTATAGCCGGAGCCTTACGCTCGGCAATAGGGAGCCCTGCACGTGGAGTGAAAATCTCCTCGGCAATGGCAACAGCCTTGCTTCCCGAAATTCTGATTACTCCCAATGCCCCACCCTGAGGCGTCGCCAATGCGCAAATTGTATCCTTAAGTTCCATTTAGAAGCTTCTTAAAATCTATTTCAAGCACTTATCCTCGACATCAGATGCGTTCGAGGACTGTGCTTATAAGTTCTTTCATCTTTTCGTTATAATCGATATCGGCACTCTGCACCACTCTGTTGGCAATAACCAAACATACGGTCACTGCCTTGTGGCCCATGAGACGCGACAAGCCGGCCACCGCCGAGCTCTCCATCTCGAAATTAGTGATTTTCCATCCATCATACTCGAATGACTCCACGAGGCTGTTCTGATCGGGGAAGGCCAACGGTACACGCAGACGACGTCCTTGAGGGCCAAAAAATCCTCCGCAAGAGATAGTCACTCCGCGAACCATCTCTTCGCCTGCGATGCGTGCTGCAAGCTCAGCATCGGCGTCAATGGTATAAGGAGCCGGCAGAAGAGGCGACCATTCCATATGCTTCATAAAAGCCTGTTCAAACTCCAGGTCGCACACATCATTGCGGCCGGCATAAAAATTGAGCAATCCATCGAACCCTATCGACTTCATCGAGCATATTACCGACCCGGTAGGAGTAAATTCCTGCAATCCGCCACAGGTACCTATGCGAACAACCTGCAACTCTCTGAAAGAATCCTTCTCCTCGCGGGTGGAAAAATCAATATTTGCAAGTGCGTCAAGCTCGTTCATCACAATATCGATATTGTCACAGCCTATTCCCGTACCCACCACAGATATTCGTTTACCTTTGTACGAACCTGTGATTGTGCGGAACTCACGAGCCGAGACATCACACTCGCAGCTATCAAAAAAGGCTGCTACCTTAGGCACACGGTTAGGGTCACCAACAAGAATCACCCTGTCGGCAAGCTGCTCTGGCTTAAGCCCAAGATGGTACACTGCCCCATTCTCTTCGATAAGGAGCTCCGAAGGCGGAAAATATCTTTTCATTGCGACAAACGTTTATTAGAATTAATCCTTAGCTATATTATCACGCATTGCAGTATCGGCCTGAATGTTCTTCATGCGATAATAATCCATGATGCCCAGATTGCCTGTGCGGAACGCCTCGGCCATAGCCTTGGGCACCTCAGCCTCAGCCTGAATAACGGCAGCACGTGCCTCCTGAGCCTTGGACTCAAACTCCTGCTCAAGAGCACCCGCCATAGCACGACGCTCCTCGGCCTTTGCCTGAGCAATATTCTTATCTGCATTTGCCTGGTCAATCTGCAAAGCAGCACCAATGTTCTTACCTATGTCGATATCGGCAATGTCAATAGAGAGAATCTCAAAAGCAGTACCGGCATCGAGTCCCTTCTTAAGCACAAGTTTAGAGATAGAATCTGGGTTCTCGAGCACAGCCTTATGACTCTCTGCCGAACCGATAGAAGACACAATACCCTCGCCAACACGTGCAAGAACAGTATCCTCACCGGCACCACCTACCAAACGTTTAATATTTGCTCTCACTGTTACACGAGCAATAGCGATAAGCTGAATACCATCCTTAGCCACAGCAGTAACATGAGGAGTATCGATAACTTTGGGGTTTACCGACATCTGCACAGCCTCGAACACATCGCGACCTGCAAGGTCAATAGCAGTAGCCATCTGGAAAGAGAGCTCGATATTAGCCTTAGCTGCCGACACGAGAGCGTGAACAACCTTAGCCACATGACCACCTGCAAGATAGTGAGCCTCGAGAGCATCACGTGTAATATCGCTAAGACCAGCCTTATGAGCCTCAATCATCGCCTGAACTATTGCATGGGGAGGCACATTACGAATCCTCATCAAGAAAAGTTGCAGCAAAGATATGCGCACACCTGAAACTTTTGCCGAGAGCCACAAGACAAACGGCACGTAATGAAAGAATATTGACAGTACGACAATTACCGCAGCTGCCGATAAACCTATCACAACCATAATTTTAAATATTTAAAGTTAGACATTTTATACATTAGCAACATAAACAACACCTGCTGAAATGCGTGTAACAACAACCTCGCATTTCTCATCGATAAAGCCATCGCTCGACGAAACCTCAAGGATATTATCACCGAATTTAGCCTCACCGATAAGCGCCAGACGAGTGACTGTAACACCCTTATCACCCACCTTAATATCAGAAACGCCTTCATCGGCAACGGTAGAAGATATATTCTCTTTAAGTGCTACATTATCAATAGATTTACCATATATCACCCATAAGATTAGCACAATGGAGACAACTATCACAATAGCAATGGTTATCCATCCGGCAATCTCACCTAATTGCATAAAAGCGTATATAGCCGAACCAATCATTGCTCCAATACCCGCAAGCCCTGCAATACCAAAGCCGGGAATGAGAGCAATCTCGGCAACAAGAAACACCGTGCCGATAACAATCAACAAAGCAATCACAAGCAATTCCATATTACAACTATTTAGAAATGAATATTTTTTCAGAATTTCTTATGCGCACCACAAGTTCCTCGAGAGCCTCGGCCTCGTCTATCAGACGATTCTCGAGCTGCAACAATGCAGCTGCCATAGACTGCTTTTTGCCGACATTTGCATCAGCATACTCAGTACGACGTTTTTCGAGCAGAGCAACATCGGCGCGATATTTGTCGGAGCGTTTCTTCCACTCTTCGTACAATTTACGCGCCTCGGCACATTTAAACTGGCTGATATCTGTATACTCTGTAAGATCGTCAATAACAAAAAGAAAGCCCGTACCAGAGGCAATATCCTTCTGCTCATACAAGAGCATCAACAGTTTTTGTCGAGCCTTTCTCACAACATCCTCATCGCGCTGAGTATCGGCAATGGATGTAAGCTGCGACAAGGCGACAATTCGTGTAGAATCCTCCGACTCGTAATTATATGTAACCTTGGTGGCATTAGGAACAAAAACATACACACACACCTTACCCTCTTCCATGCGTCGGTCGGTAGCAAACCAGCCTAAATTGGCAATATCGTTCACTACGAGCATATAATCATTGGCCTCGGAATTGAAAGGCATACCCACATTCTCGGGCTTCAAGAAGGTGCCATCCTCGGGGTCGTAACGAGTCACAAAAATATCGTACCCGCCGATAGAACCATCGCCATCGCTTGCAAAATAGAATGTAGAGCCATCGACCGACATAAAAGGATAACAATCATTACCGTCAGTCTCAATACCGTCGAGCGACTTCGCCTCACCCCACTTGCCATTGACATTCGTAGAATGGAAAAGTTTCAACTGCTCAACACTATCCACAGCAACAGACTGTGAGAAATACAAATCGGTGCCACGCTCGGTAACAGCAACAGTACCAACAGCATCGGGCTTCTCGAAATAATCAGCAGCAAAAGCCAATGTACCAATGTCGCGACCCGTACGATAGGCCGATAGGAACTTATTCTTGTCCACCACGAAACTATCGACCACACAAACACGCTCGGTCATCTTCATCATACGCTGCAAACGTTTCAAATGTTCGCAAAGTTCCTCATACGAAGCAATTACCTCCTCGTCGTCACAACCATCGATATACTCCTCGTAGCTTGCAACAGCCTCATCGTAACGATAATCACGCTTATAAAAATCACCTAAATAGCGATGCGCCTCATTAACACGACGCGTCACAGCATATTGCAACATTTTCTCAACATCGGCAACAGTATCGTTTGTTTCAAAACAACACACTGCATACCAAAAGTTATAACTGCCATCCTTAGGAGACTTCTTGAGAAGAGACTGAAAAAGAGGCTTTGCCTCGGCATATTCGCCATTCTTGAACAAAGCACGCGCCTTCTCCCTTGTCGATTGCGCATTAGTGACAACCGAACAGATCAGAAGCAACAAAGCCGATATAAATACTCTAAACATATCCATGCAAAATTTTACCAAATTCATAACGACAGCAGAACGGGCTCCACGTCATTAATTACAAATATACAAACAATATCCATAGAATGGATTACATGTGCGATTTTTTTAAAATAAATTTCAAATATTAATAAAAAACAGCCACAAATAAGACATTCTTTAGAACCCATAAAAGCAAAAGGGCAACGGTAAGCAAATATTAGATATATTTTTTGTAACTTTGCACCGCAAAAAAGTGCGAAGAATTCGCATCGTATTTTTATAAAAAATGCCACTCCCTACCCCCGAGCAACAGATAAGAAGAAAAATAGAACGTCGCTTCAAAAAAGCATTGACAGACTACAAGATGCTTGACGATGGCGACCGCATACTCATTGCACTCTCAGGAGGCAAAGACTCGTTGGCACTGCTCGAATTTCTCGCGGCACGCAGCCGCATACTCAAACCACGCATAAGCCTCGTAGCCGCGCACATACGTCTGCGCAACATCGAATACCTCTCCGACGCAACCACCTTGGAAGAGTTCTGTTCACGAAACGGAGTAGAATTTCACCTTATCGAGAGCGAGTTCGACGCAAGCACCGACAAGCGCAAGTCGCCATGTTTCCTCTGCTCGTGGAACAGACGCAAAGCACTCTTCACTTTGGCTCAAGAACTCGGATGTAACAAGTTGGCACTCGGCCACAACATGGACGACTTTCTCGAAACAATGCTCATGAATATCACCTTTCAGGGAGCATTCTCGGCAATGACACCCACCATGCAAATGAAAAAATTCCCTCTGACAGTGATACGTCCGCTATGCCTCACAGACGAAAAAGAGCTAGAGACACTTGCCACCCTTGCGCAATACCCCCAACAAGTAAAAAGATGCCCCTACGAGCGCGACAGCAATAGGGAACAGATGAAGCAACTGCTCGGGCACCTCGAGACCCTCAACCCCGAAGCACGCTATAATCTTTGGGGCAGCATGAGCAACATCCAGACAGAATTGTTGCCCCCACGAATAGAAAAAATACAAAACAAAATAGAAAAATGAACAAAGCACTCCTGACCGTACTGATGCTGATAATCTCAAACACCTTCATGACCTTTGCATGGTACGGAAACCTCAAACTACAACAAATGAAGGTAATCAGCTCCACCACACCACTTATCTTCATCATCCTGATAAGCTGGGCAATAGCAATGCTTGAATACTCATTCCTCATTCCCGCCAACCGCATCGGCTCGGATATCAACGGCGGCCCATTCTCGCTGGTACAGTTGAAAGTAATACAAGAAGCCATCTCCATCATCGTGTTCGGAGCAATAGTAACACTCTGTTTCAAGGGAGAAGCACTTGCGTGGAACCACATAGTAGCCTTCGTACTGCTGATACTTGCAGTATATTTTGTATTTATAAAATAAGAAAATAACAGCAATAACATAAAAAGCGAGCATCAATGCTCGCTTTTTATATGAAAATACTCAATCTTCAAAATCAAACTCCTCGAAGTCTAAATCGGAAGCACTGTCGATGAAGCTATCCATGCTGCGACGCTCCTTCTTAGTGGGACGACCCGTACCACGCGCACGATCCACAAAACCACTGATGCGGCTCATCTCCAAAGCCTCATACTGTTCTGCCGGAGTAACATTCTCCATAAGTTCAGGGACAAGTTTCGCACCCACACGATTCTCGGCGCACTGCAACACCTTGAACGAATAAGTAATAGGCGACTTCTTCACCTGAACGACATCACCCTCGCGAACGAGGAAAGAGGGCTTCACAGCCTTATCGCGCACCATGATGTGCCCCTTTTTACAAGCCTCAGCAGCAATGCTTCGCGTCTTATAAATACGCACCGCCCACAACCATTTGTCTATACGAGCCTGAGCATTCATTTTGCAGCACCACCTTTTTGATTATACACATTCATTGTACGTGCAAGGCCAATATGGCAGAAACTCTTTATAATCTCCACTGCCACAGGCACCTGTTCATCAATCACAGGCTGCTCGTCGGTAGCATCGAACGTACCAAGCACAAACTGCACCTGACGCCCCTTGCCGAAGTCATTACCCACCCCGAAACGCAGACGCGCATAAGAGGTAGTGCCAAGTGTGGCAGCAATATGTTTGAGACCATTATGACCACCATCACTACCCTGCCCTTTGAGACGCAAAGTTCCTAACGGCAGAGCAATATCATCAACAATCACAAGTACATTTTCCAAAGGAATCTTCTCGGCCTGCATCCAATAGCGCACAGCGTTTCCACTGAGATTCATATAAGTGGAAGGCTTCAGCAACACCAAACGGTGTCCGCGCATGGAGACCTCGGCAACATATCCGTAGCGACGGTCATTAAAAACAGTATTGGATGCCTTTGCAAAGGCATCCAATACTGTGAAACCTATATTGTGGCGGGTATTCTCGTACTCTCGTCCGATGTTGCCCAAGCCAACAATCAAATACTTCATTATCAGAAAGTTTTAAATACTTATTTCTTTGCAGCAGCAGCGGCAGCAGCCTGAGAAGCACGTGTAGTCTTAACAGCACATACAAGAGCCTCTTTGGGAGTTACGAGCTCAAGGTTCTCGAATGAAACCTCACCTACCTTGATAGATTTACCAAGCTCCAAAGCTGTTACATCGATAACCAACTTCTCGGGGATGTTTGTGTAGAGAGCCTTAACCTTGAGGCGACGCTGCAACTGAACGAGCTTACCACCGGCGCGAACACCCTGAGCAAGACCTTCGAGTTTAACGGGAACAGCCATCACGATGGGTTTCTCGTCTGTAATCTCATAGAAATCAACGTGGAGAACGTTATCCTTTACAGGGTGGAACTGAATCTCACGCATAACAGCCTTGATGGGCTTCTCATCGATTGTGAGCTCAACTACGAAGATGTCGGGAGAGTAGATCAACTTGCGAAGACCCTCAACAGGTACACTGAAAGCTGTTGCAACGGGGTTACCATTCTCGTCTTTCTTCTCGCCATAGAGACAGCAGGGCACCAAACCCTCTTTACGCAATGCGTTGGTAGCGCGTTTGCCTACCTCGGTTCTGCTTGAACCACTTACACTGATTGTTTTCATGTTAAAAATGTGTTACTCTAAATTAAGATTAATACTTTTGCTTAATTCGCCATCACACGATGCCCAAAAAAGCGACCGCAAAGGTACGCATTTTCAGGGAAACAGCAAAACATTTATAGGATAAATTCCTGTTTGAAATTAAAATTCGATATCTATTTTAATATCATCCCCTTGTTTTTCGCTATCAGGAAGAGCATCATACACACGAGGCTGATACTCGCCCTGTGCTGCAACCACAAAATCGATGGCATTGCGCAAACTTGCAGCAAACTTCTCAAAATCCTCACGATAAAGGAAAATCTTATGCTTCTCGAATGTAACCGAAGCATCATCTCCCTCACCCGACACAACTTTCTTACTCTCGGTAATCGAAAGATACATTTCATCTTTACGATTCTTCTTCACATCAATGTAATAAATTCTCTTACCGGCTTTGATGGCTTGTGAAAAGACTATCTCCTTTTCATTGTCGCCAATTCCGCTCTTTTTGTAGTCTTCCATCGTCAATAGATTGTGTTAAAAATTAAACTCGCCCCAAATTTGAATATTTTTTTTCACATACGAGCAAAAAAAATCAAGAAAAATCAAATTTTATTTTGTTATAGAAAGAAAACAAGTATCAAGAAAAGAAAATGCAGATTTTGTTTGTAGGTGTCGCAAGAAAATGCGAACTTTGCAAACAAATCACAAGAAAGTGGTAATATATGATAAACAGAGTTCTCATCCGTCTTAAAATTATTCAGGTAGTATACGCCTACTACAAAAACTCCGGCAAAAGCATAAAAGCAGCCGAAGATGAAGTCTTTTTCAGTTTGTCAAAGTCGTATGACCTTTACAAATTCCTATTACTTCTTATAGTTGCCGTAACCCGTTACGCAGCCGACCGCATCTCTTTCAACATGAGAAAGGTGCGCCCCACATCAAACGACCTCAACCCCAACCTCAAGTTTGTCAACAACCGTCTGGCGGCACAGGTAGAAGCCAATGCAGAACTTATCGAGTTCAGCGAAAAGAGCAAGCTCGACTGGGTAAATTACTCTGATTTTCTGCGTCGTCTGCTCGACACCATTGTAGAGAGCGATATATATAAGGAGTACATGGAATCTCCCACATCATCTTACGAAGAAGACCGCGAGTTGTGGCGCAAACTCTACAAGAATTTTATTTTCAACAACGAAGAGCTCGACACACTCCTCGAGGAGTTGAGCCTCTATTGGAACGACGACAAAGCGATTGTAGACACCTTTGTACTTAAGACCATCAAACGTTTCGAAGAGAACGAAGGAGCAGACCAACGTCTCCTCCCCGAGTACAAAGACGACGAGGATGTAGAATACGCACATAAGCTCATCAGAGCAACCATACAGAATGCCGACGAATACCGCAACATGATGAGTGAAAGTTCAAAGAACTGGGACATGTCACGCCTTGCATTCATGGATGTAATAATAATGCAGACAGCACTCGCCGAGGTAACAACATTCCCCCAGATACCTCTGAGCGTTACACTCAACGAATACGTTGAAATAGCAAAATATTACAGCACCCCCAAGAGCAGCTCATTCATCAATGGTCTGCTCGACACCATCACCAAGAAATTGAAAAACGATAATATTATAAACAAATAAACCTTAAATAACTAATTATGACCACATTACTCAACGCAGCAGGCGGCATCCAGGCAATTTTGGGCAGCCCCTTCGTCATGATTATAATAATCTTTGTAATCATGTACTTCATGATGATTCGCCCCCAGCAGAAACGTCAGAAAGAGATTAACAACTTCCGTCGCGGTCTTACAACAGGACAAAGCGTAATAACAAGCGGAGGCATCTACGGAAAAATCAAGTCAGTTGACGACACAGCCGTAACAATTGAGATTGCTCACAACGTATACATCCGCGTAGACAAAAACTGCATCTACGCCGACCCCGCAGCAATGCAGCAGGACCAGCAGGCAGGCAAATAATTTCACTCAGAAAAAAGAGACACCTTGAAACTGAAGCTGAAAAACAAAAAGTTAATACCGGGAAGAGAATTTTTACTCTTCCTGTTTTTCTTTTTCGTATCGTGTACACTATGGTTGATGATGACCCTAAACAAGTACTACGAAACAGAAATAAAAATACCCCTGAGAGTAAAGAAAATCCCCTCGGACATGTACGCCGTATCCACAAGCGACGAAAAAATCACACTAAAGATTCGCGACCGCGGAACAGTACTCCTCAACTACTCCATGCAAACATTTCTGCCCATAACAGCCGAGTACAAAGATTTTCACAAACAAAACGGCAGACTATCAATGTCCACTGGAGCACTAAGAAAGCAGATAAACGGACAGTTTGCCACATCCACCGAAATAATCTCACTGTCGCCCGACTCCATAATATACTACACACAGGAGAGCACCAAGAAATACCCCGTAGAGATAAGCGGAGAAATATCCTCGGCCGTACAATATGAAATAGGCGATATAAAAATCACCCCCGACTCAGTGTGGGTATTCGGCCCGCGCTCGGCAACAGACACCATGTACTTCGTCTACACCGAGCAGATAAACAAGACCGAACTGCGCGACTCACTCACCCTCGACGTCAAACTGCAAAGCAGAGAGAGTGTAAAATACAATCCCGAAACGGTAAACATAAAAATCCCCGTAACACCCTACACCGAAAAAACATTTGAAAAACCCATCAACGGCGTAGGATTCCCATCGAGCTACACACTGAAAGCCTTCCCCTCGAAAGCAAAAGTGATATTCGATGTAAACATGACAAAGATAGACTCCATCAACGCCTCGGATTTCTCCATAGGAATACTCTACGGAGACATCTACGGCAACAAATCGGACAAAGTCAAGCTGACACTGCTGAAACACCCCGAAGGAGTGCGCAACATACGCATCGTACCCAACGAAGTAGAATACATCATAGAACACCAATGACCCCTTCGCTGAAAATAGGACTCACAGGAAACATGGGCAGCGGGAAGAGTGTAGTCTCTACAATATTCCGCATCATGGGAATCCCCGTATACGACTGCGACACAGAAGCAAAAAGATTGATGCAACACGACAAGATCACACGCAGCAAAATAATCGAGGCATTCGGCAAAGAGTGTTACACCCCATCGAAAGAGCTTAACAAAAAACACATAGCATCCATAATCTTCAACGACACAGCAGCCCTGCAAAAAATGAACAACATAGTCCACCCACGTGTAAAAGAAGACTTTGCACAGTGGAGCACTAGACAGCACAACAAAACAGTTGCAATAGAATCGGCAATACTCTTCGAGTGCGGGCTGCGCGACAGCGTAGACATAGCCATTGCCATATACGCCGACCGAGAGACCTGCATCGAGCGCGCCTGTCGCCGAAGCAACGCCACCCGCCAAGAGGTGGAAGAGCGACTCGACGAACAGATACCTGCCACCGACATCATAGCGCAAAGCGAATACTCGATATGCAACAATCCCGACACACCCCTGCTGCCACAAATAAGCAAGCTATTAACCCAAATAGGTTATAAATAGCACATAAAAAAGTAATTAAAAACACCCACACAAACAGTGGGAAAGAAAAACAGCGAAAATAGGGTTATAAAATTTTGTAATACCGTTTAGCTATTGTATTTTTGCAAGCAACGAAACAAAAACAATAAAATAAAAACAAAAAAATAACAAAAGTATGTTTGAAACAATCATGACAATATCGGGCAAGCCCGGTCTCTATCGTATGCTGTCACGCGGCAACAACATGTTCATCGTAGAAACAATCGACGCAGCACACAAACGTCTGCCCGTATACAACAGCGACAAAATAGTTCTCCTCGACGACATCGCAATCTACACCGACACCGAAGAGGTACCCTTGCGTCAGGTATTCCAGCTTCTCTATGAGAAAGCAGCAGGCGTGCTCCCCTTCAACATCAAGGAAACAACTCCTGAGGAACTCACAGAATACTTTGCCGGCATACTCCCCGACTACGACAAAGAGCGTGTATACCTTACACACATCAAGAAAATATACTCATGGTACAACATCCTCGTAGCAAACGAAATAACAGACTTCAAAGAACCCGAGGAGGAGACGACAGAGACTGCCGAAGAAGCATAATCACTCAACAACCACACAAACACTAAAACAATATGAAAAAAATAGCTATACTTATTGTTATGGCAGTACTGTCCATAGGCACAGTAAACGCACAATCATTCCTCTCGAACCTTGTAGGTAAGCTCACAGGCTCCACAAACACCGAGACATCAAGCACAGAAAACCTTGTAACCAACGTACTCGGTTCACTGTTGGGCAATAGCATGACACTCTCAAAATCGACAATCCAGGGCACATGGAAATACGCAGGAACATCATGTGTACTCGAGAGCGACAACGCACTTGCGCAGATAGGTGGAAGCGTTGCAACAACCAAGATCGAGGACAAAATGAACGGATACCTTTCAAAAGTTGGTGTAAAGAAAGGAAAATGTTCATTTACCTTCGCCGAGAACGACACCTGTACATTCAAAGTGGGCAATCGCGAGATTAAAGGAAGATACACCCTCGATGGCGAGAAGAAGAAAATACAGTTCAGTTTCCTTTACGACCGTTTCACTGCCACTGCACACGTAGTATACAACGTAACATCGTTTAGCATTGTATTCAACGCCGATAAGATGCTCACCCTCGTGCAGAAAGTAGCCCCCACAGCTGCGAGTTACAGTGCAACCCTTGCAACACTCTCTACAATGCTCGAAAACTACAAAGGCATGATGTTGGGAATGAAACTCGAGAAATAGACATAGAACCCACTAACACATATAACACCGAAAAAGGAGTCGTTCACAATGCCTTTTTCGGTGTTATATCTTTAATGAGCAGTGGAACATGGAGTAAAGGAAGAAAAAGAAGCATACAAAACATAAATGAAAAATATATTTGAGGTAAACCTCGAATATAGGATGCAGCTCTGAAGAAAAAACCAAGTAAACATATTTTTTCTTCGCTCTCCTTTCTCTATATTTGCAAGCAAAATAGAAAAACACAAAAAAAAGATACAATGAAAGGAATTAAATCAATTATGGCAGCAATAGCGATAACAGGTGCTGCAATAACAGGATGCAGCGACAAAGCGACAGGCACTGCCCAGCAGAGTGCAGCCGAAATAATCGGAAAATCCTCTATTAAAATAGAGAACAAACGCCTCACACCCGAAGCACTATGGGCAATGGGTCGCATAGGCGCAGTGAGCGTGTCGCCCGACGCAAGCCAAGTGGTGTACGGCGTGAGCTATTACAGCGTACCGCAAAACAAAAGCCACCACACACTGCACATCATGCAGGCCGACGGCAGCAATCAGACACTGCTCACACAGACAGCAAGCAACGAGAGTGGCGCAGTGTGGATAAAGAACGGCACAAAGATAGCCTTCCTCTCAAACGCCGGAGGCAGCAGCCAAGTGTGGGAAATGAACCCCGACGGCACAGAGCGCAAACAGCTCAGCAACAGCGAAAAGGGAGTAGATGGTTTCCTCTTCTCACCCGACGAAAAGAGCGTAATACTCATACAGCAGGTACCTATCAAAGAGAGCACCGCACAAAAGTACCCCGACCTTCCCCTTTCACAAGGAGTGGTCATCGACGACCTTATGTACAAACATTGGGATGAGTGGCTCACAACAGCTCCCCACCCCTTCGTTGCACGGTTTGACGGCAACACCATCAGTGGCGGTAAAGACATACTCGAAGGAACACAGTACGACTGCCCCAACCGCCCCTTCGGCGGCGTAGAGCAACTTGCATGGAGCAACGACTCAAAGAAAATAGCCTACGCCTGCGTTAAGAAAATGGGTGTAGAATATACAAAAAGCACCGACACCGATATCTACCTCTACAACACCGAGGATGGCACATCGGTAAACCTCTGCAAGATGAGCGATGCAACATCGAACTATGGCTATGACACAGCACCCACCTTCTCGCCCGACGGCACACACATCGCATGGCTCAGCATGAAACGCGACGGCTACGAGAGCGACCAGAACCGCCTGTGCGTGATGAACATCGCCACCGGTGAGCAAAACTACATAAGCGAGAAACCCTTTGACAGCAGTGTAGACAGCTACTGCTGGGCAGCCGACAGCAAGAGCCTCTACTTCACAGGCGTATGGCACGGCGCAACAATGATATACAACATCGACCTTGCAGGCAAGCTCACCAAGATAACAAGCGGTGAGTACGACTACACATCGGTAGGACTCCTCGGCGACAAACTCATCACCACACGTCAGTCAATCAGCGAGCCCACCGACATCTACACCGTAGAGGCAGTAGCCGACGGAAAGATAGCACAGCTCACCACCGAGAACAAAGAGATTCTCGACCAACTTGAGCGCGGAAAAGTTGAGGCACGCTGGTGCAAGTCGGTCGATGGCAAGCAGATACTCTCATGGGTAATCTATCCCCCGCAGTTCGACCCCAACAAGAAGTACCCCACCCTGCTCTTCTGCCAGGGAGGCCCGCAGTCACCCGTCAGCCAATTCTGGAGCTACCGTTGGAACTTCCAGATAATGGCAGCCGACGACTACATAGTCATCGCCCCCAACCGTCGCGGACTCCCCGGATTCGGCATGGAGTGGAACGAAGCAATCAGTGGCGACTACGGCGGCCTGTGCATGCAGGACCTCTTTGCAGCCATCGACGACTTTGCCAAAGAGTCATACGTGGATGAGAACCGTCTGGGTTGTGTAGGAGCGAGCTTCGGTGGCTACACAGCAATGTGGATGGCAGGCCACCACGAGAAACGTTTCAAGGCATTCATCGCCCACGACGGATTCTTCAACATGGAACAGCAATACTACGAGACCGAAGAGTCATGGTTCACCAACTGGGACCTCGGCGGTGCGCCCTACGAGAAAAACGAAAAAACAAAGAACAGCTACCCCAACTCGCCCCACCGCTTTGTGGAGAAATGGGACACCCCCATTCTTCTTATCCACGGGGCCCGCGACTACGGCATAGTGTTCACGCCCTTGTTGGCAGCCTTCAACGCCGCCAAACTAAAAGGCGTGCCCGCGCAGTTGCTGCTCTTCCCCGACGAGAACCACTGGGTATTGAAACCTCAGAACGGAATCCTATGGCAGCGCACCTTCTTCGCATGGCTTGACAAATGGGTAAAATAAACCAAGAAAAATCAACTACTATGACAACGACACAAAAAATACAAAAGAAACTTAACGACTCGCCCGCAGCACGCTGGGGAGCAATGCTCATTGTATCATTTACCATGATGTGCGGTTACTTCATAACAGACATCATGGCACCCCTCGAGGACATGCTCACAAAGAGCGTAGCCGAGGGCGGTCTTGGCTGGACAAGCGGTGAATATGGCTTCTTCTCGGGAGCCTACGGCTATATCAACGTATTCCTGCTGATGCTCTTCTTCGGAGGCATCATCCTCGACAAGTGCGGCATACGCATCACAGGTATAGGAAGCTGTGCGCTGATGTTTGCCGGTACAATGCTTAAATGGTACGCCATCGACTCAAATTTCGGCGACGCCACACTCTTTGGCTACCCCATGCAAGTGATATTGGCAGCACTTGGATTTGCCATCTTCGGAATGGGTGCCGAGATAACAGGAATCACCGTCACCAAGATTATCGCCAAATGGTTCACAGGCCATGAACTTGCCCTTGCAATGGGACTTCAGGTGGCTATGGCACGTATTGGAACAGCAGCAGCCCTCGCATGCAGTCTGCCCATGGTAAAGGCCACAGGCACGATATCTTCGCCCCTGCTATTGGGAGCAGCGCTGCTGTGCATCGGTCTAGTAGTCTACCTAGCCTACTGTGTGATGGATAAAAAGCTCGACAACTCGGTGGAGACAACTGCCGACGACGAGGAGAGCTTCAAGATAAGCGACATTAAATTCATCATCACCAACAAAGGCTTTTGGCTCATCACCCTGCTGTGTCTGATGTTCTACGCAGGAGTATTCCCCTTCCTGAAATTTGCCACCAAACTGATGATATACAAATACAATGTCGCTCCCGACCTTGCAGGCCTAATACCCGCAATGATTCCCTTCGGCACCATACTGCTGACACCCGTATTCGGTTCAATGTACGACCGCATAGGCAAGGGCGCAACACTGATGATTATAGGTTCATTCCTTCTCACAGCAGTACACGTGCTCTTTGCACTGCCCATACTCAACTACGGCTGGTTCGCCATCATAGTGATGATACTTTTGGGAATATCATTCTCACTTGTACCCTCGGCACTGTGGCCGTCAGTACCCAAGATTATCCCCATGAAACAGTTGGGTTCGGCCTACGCCATCATCTTCTACATACAGAACATTGGCCTTTCGATGGTGCCTGTGCTCATCGGTTGGGTGATTGAAAAATACTCCACGGTAGAGAGCGCCGCAGGTACAACCTACGACTACACACTGCCCATGGCAATCTTCGCAGTATTCGGCCTCGTAGCAATCTTCATCGCCATCATCCTCAAACGCGAGGATGCCGCTAAGCACTACGGTCTCGAAGAGAGCAACATCAAGAAATAAGAGAATAACCCAACAAACATCCCAAGAGGGCAACCCATTTTACTTTTGGGTTGCCCTCTTAGCTTTTATGACATAATTCCTAACTTGTAGAGTAATTTTATAAAAAAAGAAGAGGCCGGGTCAAAAGTAATTTTTGTCCCGGCCTCTTCGAGAATATAAATTAAACGCTTAAAGTTTCACCTTTACAGTCCTTCCACCCACGCATATAATATAAACACCTTTGTCGAGCATAATCTCCTCACCGGCGTAGCTATCGATTTTCCCGACAAGTGCACCGTTGGCGGTGTAAATGGCAATAGCCTTGCTCTCGGTAGCAGCAGCAAGCTGAATGCCACCGGAAGTAATCTCAAAGGCGGGAGCATCATCTGCAACATCTTCGATGCCTGTGGGGTCAAACTCTACGATATTTTTGAAATCCTTCCAGCCTCTTGTTGAGGAGTATGTTTCTTTAGAGCCGACAGGAACAAAAAGGGTACAATTGTCTTTGTCTACCGAATTAAACACATCGCTTCTTAATGCAAATAATTTATCACCAGGTATATTGGAAATTACACTTGTAAGGCCACTGCAAATTTGGAATGCACTACTTCCTATGCTTGTTACACTGTTACCGATTGTTACGCTGGTAAGGCCACTGCAACCTAAGAACGTACAATCTCCTATGCTTGTAACGCTGTTACCGATTGTGACACTTGAAAGGCCATAGCAACGTTGGAACGCATACGATTCTATGCTTGTTACGCTGTTGGGGATTGTGACACTTGTAAGGCTACTACAACCCTCGAACGCACAATCTCCTATGCTTGTAACGCTGTAATTTTTCCCGTTGTAATATACGTTTGAAGGTATTACAACATCTCCCGAGTATTCATTTGAATACGAATCGTATGAGTTTCCTTTGTAGGTCACAACCGCCGCATCGCCCAAAATATTGTAAAATATTCCGTTCACTTCAAAGTCGTGGGCACTCGCTACAACGCTGCATAGCAACGCAACGATTATAGCAAATAAATGTTTAAAATAAAGTTTTTTCATAAGCACTATTTTTAAAATTTCTTTTTTCAAAATTGCCAAACAGACGTTTTTAATAATTATTACAATAAAAAAACAAATATTTTCTAAATTGCGGTGTAAAATTAATACGAAAATATTTGGGAAACAATAATAAAATAATGATATTTAATAAAGTGAGAATTGAAAGAACAGAAAAGAGAACGGAGACCGACGCCAAGATAGAACTCGTAAAAATTCTTAAAATTTAGAAAGTTACATCAAACAGCAGTATCTTTGCAGCCATTCATTGCGAAAATAAGAATTCATGAGTCTGATATTTACATTCATACTGTTGCTTGCAATTACGCTGGTGCTGACACTGCTGATAACCATAGTGGCATGCATCAGAAAGCTTATGGGCAAGCTATTTTGGAAAAGTTTCAAAGCGGGGCTATGGATATTGCTGTTGCCACCCATCGCACTGCTCTACGGCGCATTCATCGAACGCAACCACACACAGACAAACAACGTAGAAATAGTATCGGAAAATGTGCCTTCGGCATTCGACGGCTATAAGATAGTACACATTTCAGACATGCACCTGCTCTCGTTCATCGGTCGCGAAGAGACGCTTGCCAAGATAGTGGAGAAAATAAACGCGCAACAGCCCGATGCAATACTTTTCTCAGGCGACATAGTCACACAAAACAGCAGCGAATTTGCAACCACCCAAGAAATTCTCGCCAAGCTACATGCCACCGACGGGGTATACTCCATCCTCGGCAACCACGATTACAGTTTCTACAACAAATGGGCGAGCGAAGAGATGCGTAAAAAGGATGCTGACGCAATCGTTCAACACCAAAGGGATATGGGGTGGAACCTGCTGCTCAACGAAAACAGGAACATCACCCGTAACATCAACGGCAACGTAGAGAGCATTTCTATCATAGGCGTGGAGAACATCTCCACCAAGCATAAATTCCGTTCATACGGCGACCTCACAAAAGCACAGCAGGGAGCAGATGGAAAATTCAAGATACTGCTCACACACGACCCCAGCCATTGGCGCAGTGAAGTATTACCAAAGACAGACATCGACCTTACCCTCTCGGGGCACACACATGCCATGCAATCGACACTGTTCGGATGGTCAATCATCAGTTTCGTATACAAAGAGTACATGGGACATTACAAAGAGGGTAAGCAACACCTGTATGTAAATATCGGTCTCGGCGAGACTATGTTCCCGTTCCGAGTGGGAGCAAAGCCCGAGATTACTGTAATCACACTAAAAAAACGGAAGTGCAGAATAAAGTGCACTTCCGTTTTTTAGTTATATAGAAACTACGTTTATCCGATAATCCACTTACTACCGGGAATAAACGAAATAATCTTAGTCATAAGATAACAACTGACATACGTACCAATGGCAATCGCAGGAATAGCAGCCACAGTGGGCAGAGGGAACGTCTGCTTGAAAAGAGTCACCCACACTCCAAGCCAGAAAATATGCATCAGATACATACCGTAACTCATTTTTGACATATCCGTAACCACAGCCGGAGCATTATCCTTCTCAATGCAAGAGAACATCAGGAAAGTTCCCGACGTCAGCACCACACAGTTCAGAGTGCAGAAAGCCCAACCAAGCTCAATTACAGGAGTGGAGTGAACAATCCCCGGCACTGCCTGAGCATAGAACGAATAAATCGTCAAGAAGGCACCCACAAGCATTGCAACAGCACCTACAATGAAACGTTTCTTGCGGTTCCATGTAAGATGCACACGAATATAGTGGGCAATCACCAGATAACCCAGGAAACCAGAGAAATACCACAACATGTGAAACTCGTTCCAGAAGCATTGTCCCCACACCTCGCCACACAAACGATTGAGGAAAGGAATACATGTAGATAGCAGGAAAAGACCGATAAAGAAACGCTCCTCACGCGCCGAAGCAGTTGCAAGCCACGGCGAGATAACAGGGATGAATAGATAAAGGCCTAACAGGGGATATATGAACCACAAATGCCCCGCCATAGTCGGGAAATTGAGAAACAGGCGCGAAAGATCGGTCATTGAAGTTGCAGCATCCAACTGCCCCCACAACAAAGGCAAAGTGCTATATAAAACCATGAAAATGAGGAACGGAGGCACCACACGCGCAAAACGACGTGCATAGAACTGCCACGACGTCTGCCCCTTCTTAAGAGGCACCAGCAAATAGGCAGACACAATCATAAAGAGAGGTACCGACATACGCGAAAAACCATCGTACACCGACACCCACAAACGGTCGGCCTCGTTAGCAAGAAAACTTTGAGGGCCGGCCATATCTGTGGAGCCTTCGGCACCATAAAAATTCTCGCTCGCATGCACCAGCATCACTAAGAAGCAGGCAAAAACACGGACATAATCGACAAAAACAATACGTTTCATAGTAAAAAAAATTAAATTTGTTTCCTTTTAGCCTCGTTCCACAAGTCGTCCATCTCGCCGAGCGTCATATCACGCAGAGATTTCCCCTGCTCTTTGGCGCACTGCTCAACATACGAGAAACGGTTATAGAACTTCTTATTTGTCAGCTCAAGAGCCGTATCGGGGTTAATGTGGTATAGGCGGCCGGCATTCACCAGACTGAAGATAAAATCGCCAAACTCGGCCTCGGCAGCGTCAGCATCGCCACGCTCAAATTCCACGCGCAACTCCTGCAACTCCTCCGCGACCTTGTTCCACACATCCTCTTTGTTCTCCCAATCGAAGCCCACATTAGCAGCCTTCTCCTGCATGCGATAAGCTTTAATGAGCGAGGGCAAAGAGGTCGGCACTCCACTTAAGAGACTTTTGTTACCGCCCTTCTCCTTAAGTTTCAACTCCTCCCAATTCTTGCACACCTCGCCGGCAGTCTCGGCCACCGTAGAGCCAAATACATGCGGATGGCGGTAGATAAGTTTCTCGCACAGGCGGTCAAACACATCCTTAAGGTCGAACTGCTCCTTCTCCGAAGCTATCTTTGCATAGAATGCCACGTGCAGGGCAACGTCGCCCAATTCCTTGCAAATATCAGGAGTATCATTTTTCATCAAGGCATCGGAAAGTTCATACACCTCTTCGATAGTATTAGGGCGCAGACTCTCGTTAGTCTGCTTTTTATCCCACGGACACTTCTCACGAAGTTCGTCGAGAACATCCAAAAAACGGCTGAAAGCCGCTAAAATTTCACTTCTGCTATGCATATTACTTAATTTTTCGGCTGCAAATGTAATTAATTTAATAATATAGATTAACTTTGCAGTTAATTTTTAGCGATAAAATAGAAAAACGATAAATTAAAAAACAAAATACATGAGTTTAGCAAGCACATATATTCCGGCAGAAGTTGAGGAAAAATGGTACGAGTATTGGATGAAACACAATTTGTTTCACTCCGAGCCCGACGAGAGAGAACCCTACACAATAGTAATCCCGCCCCCCAACGTAACCGGAGTACTGCACATGGGTCACATGCTGAATAACACCATTCAGGACATTCTTGTGCGCCACGCCCGCATGATGGGCAAAAACGCATGCTGGGTACCCGGCACCGACCACGCATCCATTGCCACCGAAGCAAAAGTAGTAAAGAAACTTGCCGAGCAGGGCATTAAGAAGAGCGACCTCACACGCGAAGAGTTCCTGAAGCACGCATGGGAGTGGACCGAAGAGCATGGAGGCATCATCCTCAAACAGCTGCGCAAGCTGGGAGCATCATGCGACTGGGATAGAACATCATTCACCATGGACGAGACACGCAGCAAGAGCGTTATCAAAGTATTCTGCGACCTCTACAATAAAGGACTTATCTACCGTGGTCTGCGCATGGTAAACTGGGACCCCAAAGCCCAGACAGCACTCAGCAACGAAGAGGTAATATACAAAGAGGAGAAGAGCAAGCTCTACTACCTTAAATATTATGTAGAGGAGGCAGCAGGCAGCACCGACGGCGAGGAGAGCGACGCTGTGACACTGAGCCCCGAAGCAGCATTCGACCCCACAGTGAAGCACCAGATACTGCACCGCGACGCCGACGGCAGACGCTATGCAGTGGTTGCCACCACACGTCCCGAGACAATCATGGGCGACACAGCAATGTGTATCAACCCCAAAGACCCCAAGAACAGTTGGCTCAAGGGCAAGAGAGTAATCGTACCCCTCGTAGGCCGTTCAATCCCCGTAGTTGAAGACCGCTACGTAGAGATTGAGTTCGGTACAGGCTGTCTGAAAGTAACTCCCGCCCACGACACAAACGACTACATGTTGGGCAAAAAACACAATCTTGAGACAATAGACATCTTCAACCCCGACGCCACAATCAGCGACGCTGCAGGCATGTACGTAGGCATGGACCGCATGGATGTACGCAAGCAGATTGCAAAAGACCTGGAAGCAGCCGGTCTCTTGGAAAAGGTAGAAGACTATATTAATAAAGTAGGATACAGCGAGCGTAACGCCGACACAGCCGTTGAACCTCGCTTGTGTATGCAGTGGTTCTTGAGCATGCAGCACTTTGCAGACATTGCACTGCCCCCTGTAATGGAGGACAAACTCAAATTCTACCCCGCAAAATACAAGACAACATACAAAAACTGGCTCGAGAACATTCAGGACTGGTGTATCAGCCGCCAGTTGTGGTGGGGTCATCGCATACCCGCATACTTCCTTCCCACAGCCGAGGGACAGGATGAGCAGTTCGTTGTAGCCGAGAACATTGAGCAGGCAGTGGAGCTTGCACGTGCACTCCCCGGCCGCGAAAACATCACAGAAGCCGACCTTACACAAGACGAGGATGCACTCGACACATGGTTCAGTTCATGGTTGTGGCCCATCTCACTGTTCGACGGCATTCAGCAGCCCGACAACAAGGAGATCAACTACTACTACCCCACCTGCGACCTCGTGACAGGCCCGGATATTATCTTCTTCTGGGTGGCACGTATGATTATGGCAGGCTATGACTACAAAGGCGACATGGCTTTCCGCAACCTATACTTCACAGGTATCGTTCGCGACAAGTTGGGTCGCAAGATGAGCAAGTCGCTCGGTAACAGCCGCGACCCCCTCGACCTTATCGCACGCTACGGAGCAGACGGAGTTCGCATGGGTATCATGCTCTCGGCACCTGCCGGCAACGACATTCTCTTCGACGAGTCATTGTGCGAGCAGGGTCGTAACTTCTGCAACAAAATATGGAACGCTTTCCGCCTTGTAAACGGCTGGAACGTAAGCAACGACATACATCAGCCCGAAAGCTCGGCAATAGCTGTTGAGTGGTTCAAGTCTACCCTCTCGCAGAAGGCAGCCGAGATTGAGGACCTCTTTGGCAAATACCGCATAAGCGAGGCTCTCATGAGTGTCTACACACTCTTCTGGGATGAATTCTCGGCTTGGTATCTCGAGATGATTAAACCCGCATACGGCTCACCCATCGACGCTACCACATACGAGGCAACTTTGGGCTTCTTCAACGACCTGTTGCGTCTGCTCCACCCCTTCATGCCCTTCATCACCGAAGAGCTGTGGCAATCGCTCAGCGAACGCAAAGATGGCGAAAGCCTCATGACACAAAGCATTGCAGACCTCTGCCGTCCCATCGACGAGCAGCTTATCGGCAAAATAGAGGCATGCAAAGAGGTTATCACAAACATACGTAACATACGTACACAGAAGAACATATCTCCTCGCACACCCCTCGCATTGCAGATTGTAGGCGATGCACCCGTAAAAGGTCTCGAAAGCGTACTTGCAAAAATGGGCGAACTCTCATCAATCGACTACGTTGCCACAGCCGACGCATCAGCAGTTTCGTTCCGCGTAGGCACCACCGAGTATGCAGTGCCCCTCGGCGACCTCATCGACAAAGATGCCGAAATAGCCAAACTGCGCGAAGAGCTCGCCTACCTCGAAGGATTCCTTAAAAAGGTAGAGGCAAAACTCAGCAACCCCAACTTTGTGGGCAAAGCACCCGAGAACATCATCGCAGCCGAAAAGAAAAAACAGGCCGATGCAAACGAAAAGATTGCTATGCTCAAAGAGAACATTCAGAAATTGTCTAACTAAAGAACAGATAAAATGGCTTTAGACAAACAAAAGATAGTATTTATCTCCCTGTCGGCAGTAATGCTTATTGCAGCCATCGTAATGGGTGTGATGCTCATGGACAGCCGTAAGCAGAACGAGGAGATGCAGGAACTTTTCGCCATAGAAAAGGAGGAACTAGAAAATGAATATTCAAGTTTCGCCACACAGTACGACGAGTTGCAGATACGCATCACCAACGACTCTTTGCAGGACAAGCTGGAGCAGGAGAAGCTGAAAACTCAGCAACTGCTCGAAGAGTTGCGACAGACAAAAGCAACCGACGCAGCAGAAATTATGCGTCTGAAAAAAGAACTTGCGACTGTACGTGCCGTACTGCGCAGCTACGTAGTGCAGATAGACTCTCTGAACAGAGCCAATGAAATGCTGCAAAAAGAGAACAAGCGCGTGAAAGCACGTTACAGCGAAGCAACACGTACGATAGACAAGATAACCGAGGAGAAAGAGAACCTCACCAAGAAAGTAACTCTTGCATCGCAGTTGGATGCCATAGGCATAAGCATGACACCGCTGAAGAAAAACGGCAAAGCTGCTAAAAAGATAAAAGATGCAAAGAAATTTGCCATCGGCTTTACAATAGCAAAGAACATCACCTGCGAAACAGGCGAGAAGACCATTTACGTGCGCATTCTCAAGCCCGACGAAGATGTACTTGCCAAAAGTGCAGGCGATACATTCAGCTACGAAGGACAAGAACTTAAATTCTCTATCAAGAAATATATCGAATACACCGGCGAAGAGCAGACTGTAACTGTATATTGGGATATAGAGGAGTTTTTACAGGCAGGTACATACAAAGTGTTTATCTTTGCCGACGGAAACATGATAGGTTCAAACAGTTTCAACATTAAAAAGTAAAGAGATGAAACGAATACTTGTAACAGGAGGAGCAGGATTCATCGGCTCTCATTTGTGTGAGAGACTGTTGAACGAGGGCAACGATGTAATATGCCTCGACAACTACTTCACAGGCAGCAAGGATAACATACGCCACCTTATTGGCAACGACCACTTCGAGCTTGTGCGTCACGACATCACAAAGCCCTACACTGCCGAGGTTGATGAAATATACAACCTTGCATGCCCTGCATCGCCTGTACACTACCAATACGACGCGGTAAAGACCATACAGACCTGTGTCATAGGCTCCATGAACATGCTGGGGCTTGCCAAACAGGTGAGAGCAAAGATACTGCAAGCATCTACAAGCGAAGTCTACGGCGACCCCACCATCCACCCGCAGATCGAGAGCTATTGGGGTAACGTAAACCCCATAGGCATACGTTCGTGCTACGACGAGGGCAAGCGTTGCGCCGAGACACTCTTCATGGACTACCACCGTCAGAACAATTTACGCATAAAGATTGTACGTATATTCAACACCTACGGCCCTCGCATGAGCATGAATGATGGTCGCGTGGTATCAAACTTCATAGTACAAGCTCTGCGCGGAGAGGACATCACCATATATGGCGACGGCAAACAGACACGCAGTTTCCAATATGTCGATGACCTTGTAGAGGGAATGATAAGAATGATGAACACCGACGACAAATTCACCGGCCCTGTAAACATAGGCAACCCCGGAGAGTTCACCATGCTCGAACTTGCCGAAAAGGTAATAGAGCTCACAGGTTCAAAGTCGAAGATAATCTTCCAACCCCTGCCGCAAGACGACCCACGCCAACGCAAACCCGACATTACCGTTGCGCGCCGCGAGCTTGGCGGCTGGCAGCCCGAAATACAGCTTGCCGAAGGTCTGCAACGCACCATTGATTACTTTAAAAAAATAGTATAACGCAAACAAACATAAAAGATCATGAATATATTAGAATTGAGCGAACAGGAGATTATCCGCCGCGAATCGCTGAACGAATTGCGCAACATGGGCATTGAGCCCTATCCCGCAGCGGAGTACCCCACCAACGCATTCTCAACCGAAATATTAGAAAACTTCAAAGACGAGGACGAACCTCGCGAAGTGTGCATTGCAGGCCGTATGATGAGCCGTCGTGTGATGGGTAAAGCATCATTCATCGAATTGCAGGACTCAAAAGGCCGCGTACAGGTGTACATCACACGCGACGACATCTGCCCCGGAGAGAATAAAGAGGGTTACAATGTACTCTTCAAGAGACTGCTCGACATTGGCGACTTTGTAGGAATCAAAGGTTTTGTGTTCCGCACTCAGACAGGCGAAATAACAGTACACGCCAAGGAGCTTACCATCCTCTCTAAGAGCATTCGTCCCCTGCCCATCGTAAAATACAAAGACGGAGTGGCATACGACAAGTTCGAGGACCCCGAGTTGCGTTACCGTCAGCGTTACGTTGATCTCGTTGTAAACCACGACGTAAAACAGATATTCATCAAGCGCAACAAGATATACAACTCAATGCGCGAATTCTTCAATTCACGCGGTTACATGGAGGTGGAGACACCCGTATTGCAGTCAATCCCCGGTGGAGCTGCTGCACGCCCCTTCATCACACACCACAACGCTCTTGACATACCCTTCTATCTGCGTATTGCTAACGAGTTGTACCTCAAACGTCTCATCGTGGGTGGTTTTGAAGGTGTGTACGAATTCTCAAAGAACTTCCGCAACGAGGGTATGGACCGCACACACAACCCCGAGTTTACATGTATGGAGATATATGTAGCCTACAAGGACTACAATTGGATGATGAACTTCACAGAGCAGATGCTCGAGAAGATAGCAATGGATGTAAACGGCACCACCGAGGTTAAAGTAGGCGACAACATCATCAGTTTCAAAGCCCCCTTCCGTCGTGTACCCATGCTCGAAGCTATCAAGGAGTTCACAGGCTACGACCTCAACGGCAAGAGCGAGGAGGAGATTTTCGCTATATGCAAGGAGCTTAAGATGGAGGTTGACGAGACAATGGGTAAAGGCAAGCTCATCGACGAAATCTTCGGCGAGTTCTGCGAGGGCAACTACATACAGCCTACATTCATCACTGACTACCCCATCGAGATGTCACCCTTGTGCAAACGCCACCGCGAGAACCCCGAGCTGACAGAGCGTTTCGAGCTTATGGTTAACGGTAAAGAGCTTTGCAACGCATACAGCGAGCTTAACGACCCCATTGACCAGGCCGAGCGTTTCCAGGAGCAGTTGCGTCTGAGCGAGAAGGGCGACGACGAGGCAATGTTCATCGACCAGGATTTCGTGCGTGCGCTTGAGTACGGTATGCCCCCCACATCGGGAATGGGTATAGGAATGGACCGCCTTGCAATGTTGATGACAGGCCAGGCAGCTATTCAGGAGGTACTCTTCTTCCCGCAGATGCGCCCCGAGAAAAAAATCCCCAAAGACCCCGTATCGGCATTTACCGCTATCGGTGTTCCCGAAGAGTGGGTACCCGTGTTGCAGAAAGCAGGCTACAATCTCGTGTCCGACCTCAAAGACGGCAATGCTCAGAAGATACAGCAGGAGATTGGCGGCATCAACAAAAAATATAAACTTAATTACACCACTCCCTCGGTGAACGACGTTACCGAATGGGTAAATAAAATATCTTGATTATGGACTTAACCAACGCAACCGTTGCCATAATGGGAGGCGGCAGTTGGGCGACAGCCATTGCCAAAATTCTGTTGAGCAACGTAGAAAAAATCAACTGGTACATACGTCGCGACGACCGTATCGAGGACTTCAAACGACTCGGTCACAATCCGGCGTATCTGTCATCTGTGCGTTTCGATACCAACCGCATCAACTTCTCGTCTGACATCAACAAGGTGGCACGCGAGTCGGATATATTGGTATTCGTGACACCGTCGCCTTACATTAAGAGCCATCTTAAGAAACTGAAAGAGGATATTTGCGACAAATTCATCGTGAATGCCATCAAGGGTATCGTACCCGATGAGAATCTTATAATCTCGGAATATTTCCACAGAGTGTACAAGGTTCCCTACGACAACTTGTCGGTGATGGCGGGTCCCTGTCATGCCGAGGAGGTTGCATTGGAGCGTCTCTCTTATCTTACGGTAGGTTGCAGCAACATTGACCACGCAAGCCAATTTGCAAAAAAACTGTCCAGCAATTTCATCAAGACCTCAGTGAGCGAAGATGTAGTAGGTATAGAGTATGGCTCCGTGCTCAAGAATATCTATGCCATTGCAGCAGGTATCTGCAACGGACTTAAGTACGGCGACAACTTCCAGGCTGTAATTATGTCTAACGCTGTCATCGAGATGAACCGTTTCATAAATGTCGTGCACCCCATTAGCCGTACAATCAACGACTCGGTATATCTTGGCGACCTGCTCGTTACAGGATACTCCAACTTCAGCCGTAACCGCATTTTCGGTACAATGATTGGAAAGGGATATTCTGTTAAGAGCGCACAGATTGAGATGGAGATGATTGCCGAGGGTTACTATGCAGCAAAGTGTATCAAAGAGATAAACAAGCACTACCGCATAAACACCCCCATTATCGATGCCGTATACAACATTCTTTACGAGCAGATTTCTCCTGTCATTGAGATTAAACTGCTGACAGACTCATTCAAATAAGAAATAACCTTTATTTTAAATAAAATGAAAAATATTGCATTAAACATTGACAAAGTAACAAGCTTTGTATCAAAAGAGACTATTCTTGGTTACGCAAGCAAAGTAGCAGAGGCACAGAAAGCCTTGGAAGAGGGCACAGCTCCCGGTAACGACTTCCTCGGTTGGTTGCACCTCCCCACTTCAATAACAAAAGAGCATATAGAAGATATTAAAGCAACAGCACAGGTATTGCGCGAGAACTGCGAGGTAGTAGTTGTAGCAGGTATCGGCGGTAGCTACTTAGGCGCACGCGCTATCATCGAGGCACTCAGCAACAACTTTGCTGCACTCATCGGCGACAAGAAAAACCCCACAGTTATCTTCGCAGGCCACAACATCAGCGAGGACTATTTGAGCGAGCTTACTGATTTCTTGAAAGATAAGAAATTCGGTGTTATCAACATCTCTAAATCGGGTACAACTACCGAGACAGCTCTCGCATTCCGTCTGTTGAAGAAGCAGTGCGAGGATCAGCGTGGCAAAGAGATGGCAAGCAAAGTAATCGTTGCTATCACTGACGCTGTTAAAGGTGCTGCACGCGTAACTGCAGACAAAGAGGGTTACAAGAGCTTCATCATCCCCGACAATGTAGGTGGTCGTTTCTCAGTGCTCACACCCGTAGGTCTTCTCCCCATCGCAGTAGCAGGTTTCGACATCGAGACACTTGTTGGCGGTGCTCAGGACATGGAGAAAGCAACAGCTCCTTCAGTTCCCTTCGAGGAGAATATCGCTGCAATGTACGCTGCTACACGTAACGCACTCTATGCAGAAGGCAAGAAGATTGAGATTCTCGTAAACTACCAGCCCAAGCTCCACTTCACATCTGAGTGGTGGAAACAGCTTTATGGCGAGTCTGAGGGTAAGGAGAACAAGGGTATCTTCCCCGCATCGGTAGACTTCACAACCGACCTCCACTCAATGGGTCAGTGGATTCAGGAGGGCGAGCGCACCATCTTCGAGACAGTGCTCTCTATCGAGGAGCCCAACAGCTCACTCACAGTTCCCTCTGACGAGGAGAACCTCGACGGCTTGAACTTCCTCGCCGGCAAACACGTTGATGAGGTGAACAAGATGGCCGAGCTTGGTACACAGCTTGCTCACGTAGACGGCGGTGTTCCC
>JAZRFE010000037.1:0-37940 GCA_045661205.1 Bacteroidaceae bacterium
GGAGAAAACAAGCTTCGATGTAGTTTTGAAGAGCGCAGGTGCTAACAAACTTCAGGTAGTTAAGGCTGTTAAAGAGGCTTGTGGTCTCGGTTTGAAAGAGGCAAAAGATCTCGTTGACGGTGCTCCCAGCACAATCAAAGAGGGTCTTTCTAAGGCAGAGGCTGAATCCTTGAAGAAGACAATCGAGGAGTCAGGTGCTGAGATTGAACTTAAATAAGAAAAAAGTACCCTTTTAAGGGTTTATGGTTAAGAGCCCTCAGAGGGTTCTTAACCTTTTCTGCATTTAAAAAAAATAAGTTCTATAAACTTTTTCAACAATGTCTCTAAAAGCTAATAATCAAAGAGTTAACTTTGCTTCTATTAAAGATCCGATGCCTTGTCCGGACTTTTTGGAAGTACAATTGAAGTCTTTCGAAGACTTCCTCCAATTGGATACTCCACCGGAAAAACGTGTGAACGATGGCCTTTACAAGGTGTTTGCCGAAAACTTTCCGATAGCTGATACACGAAATAACTTCGTATTGGAGTTCTTGGACTATTACATCGACCCGCCCCGTTACTCGATAGCTGAGTGCCTCGAGCGCGGATTAACATATAGCGTGCCCTTAAAGGCAAAGTTAAAACTCTATTGTACCGACCCCGATCATGAGGATTTTGATACGGTTATCCAGGATGTTTTCCTCGGCCCCATCCCCTACATGACAGAGCGTGGTACATTCATCATAAACGGTGCTGAGCGCGTGGTTGTTTCACAGTTGCATCGTTCTCCCGGTGTATTCTTCGGTCAGAGCGTACATGCTAACGGAACTCCCCTCTATTCTGCACGTATAATTCCTTTCAAGGGTTCATGGATAGAGTTTGCAACTGACATCAACAATGTCATGTATGCTTACATCGATCGTAAGAAGAAGTTACCTGTAACTACACTTTTACGTGCCATTGGCTTTGAGACAGATAAGGATATTCTCGAGATTTTCGACCTTGCCGAGGAGGTTAAGGTTAATAAGGCTGCCCTCAAAAAGGCTATCGGTCGCAAGATGGCAGGTCGTGTCGTTAAGACAAAGCTCGAGGACTTCGTAGACCCCGATACAGGTGAGGTAGTTTCTATCGAGCGTAGCGAGGTTGTAGTAGAGCGTGAGACTATTCTCGATGCCGAGATTGTTGAGCGTATCCTTGACAGTGGTGTAGAGCGTATTTTGCTCCACAAGGAGCAGGGTGACAGTCCCGAGTCTTTGGACTGCTCGCTCATCTTCAATACTTTGGACAAAGATACAAGTAACTCTGAAAAGGAGGCTGTGTACTATATCTTCAGACAGTTGCGTAATGCCGACCCCGCTGACGATGCAAGTGCACGTGAGGTTATCAACAACCTCTTCTTCTCAGAGAAACGTTACGACTTGGGTGATGTTGGCCGTTACCGTATCAACCGTAAGCTCGGTCTTACAACCGATATGTCTGTACGCGTGCTGACAAAAGAGGATATTATTGAGATTATCAAATATTTGATAGGTCTGGTGAACTCTAAGGCAGTGGTGGATGATATTGACCACTTGAGTAACCGTCGTGTACGTACAGTAGGCGAGCAGCTCTCTAACCAGTTTGCTGTTGGTCTTGCACGTATGGCACGTACCATTCGCGAGCGTATGAACGTTCGTGATAACGAGGTGTTTACTCCCACCGACCTTATCAACGCGAAAACTGTGTCGGCTGTTATCAACACATTCTTTGGTACCAACGCCCTTTCACAGTTCATGGACCAGACAAACCCCCTTGCCGAGATTACACACAAACGTCGTCTTTCGGCACTTGGTCCCGGCGGTCTTTCGCGTGACCGCGCTGGCTTCGAGGTTCGAGACGTTCACTATACACACTATGGTAGACTCTGTCCCATCGAGACCCCTGAGGGTCCCAACATCGGACTTATCTCTTCATTGTGTATATACGCCAAGATAAACGAGCTGGGCTTTATCGTTACTCCTTATAGAAAGGTTGCCAACGGTGTTGTTGATATCAACAACGACAATGTTGTATACCTTACAGCCGAGGAGGAAGAGGCAAAGATTATCGCACAGGGTAATGCGCCTCTCGACGAGAATGGCAAGTTCATCCGCACAAAGGTAAAATCGCGTCAGGATGCCGACTATCCTGTTGTCGAGCCCGGAAGAGTAGACTTGATGGATGTATCTCCCCAACAGATTGCATCTATCGCTGCATCGCTCATCCCCTTCCTTGAGCACGATGACGCCAACCGTGCATTGATGGGTTCTAACATGATGCGCCAGGCTGTACCTTTGCTCACTACCGAGGCTCCTATCGTGGGTACCGGTATCGAGAAACAGCTTGCCGAGGATTCACGCACACAGATTGTTGCCGAGGGTGACGGTGTGATTGAATTTGTTGATGCTACTAAGATCAGAATATTATATGACCGTACAGAGGAAGAGGAATTTGTCAGCTTCGATCCCGCATGGAAGCAGTACATCATTCCTAAGTTCCGTCGTACTAACCAGAATATGACAATTGACTTGAGACCTATCTGCGAGAAGGGTCAGAGAGTCAAAGCAGGCGACATCCTCACCGAGGGTTACTCTACTCAGGCAGGTGAGCTTGCGCTTGGAAAGAACCTTCTTGTTGCATACATGCCCTGGAAGGGTTACAACTACGAGGATGCTATTGTTCTTAACGAAAAGGTTGTTCGCGAGGATGTTCTTACATCTGTTCACGTAGACGAGCTTTCGCTTGAGGTGCGCGAGACAAAGCGCGGAATGGAGGAGTTCACATACGATATCCCCAATGTCAGCGAAGATGCAACAAAGGACCTCGACAAGAACGGTATCATTCGTGTCGGTGCTTACGTTAAGCCCGGCGACATCATCATTGGTAAGATTACTCCTAAGGGAGAGTCTGACCCCTCGCCCGAGGAGAAACTTCTGCGTGCTATCTTCGGTGACAAGGCAGGAGACGTTAAAGACGCATCTTTGAAAGCATCTCCCTCTTTGCAGGGTGTTGTTATCGGTCGTCGTCTCTTCCAGCGTGCCGAGAAGTCTCGTTCGGCAAAATTGGCTGACAAGGCTAAGTTGCCCAAGATTGACGACGAGTTCATGGAGAAAGTGGGCGAGTTGAAAGATATACTTGTTGATAAACTTATCAAACTTATCGGCGGTCGCGTTTCACAGGGCGTGAAGGACTTCATGGGCACCGAGGTTATTGCCAAGGGTGCGAAGTTCACAAAACACGACCTCGAGAACATGGACTTCACAGCTATCCAGCTGAGCAAGTGGACAGCCGATGCACATACAAACGAACTTATCCGTACACTCATCATCAACTTCTTGCACAAGTACAAAGAGTACGATGCACAGGTTAAGCGTGAGAAGTTTGCTTTGACTATCGGTGACGAGCTTCCCTCGGGCACAATGAAGATGGCCAAGGTATACATTGCCAAGAAACGTAAAATCGGTGTTGGTGACAAGATGGCGGGTCGTCACGGTAACAAGGGTATCGTATCGCGCGTAGTGCGTCAGGAGGATATGCCTTTCCTTGCAGACGGTACTCCCGTAGATATCATCCTCAACCCGTTGGGTGTGCCCTCGCGTATGAACATCGGTCAGATTTTCGAGACCGTACTCGGTCGCGCAGGTAAGGAACTTGGTGTTAAGTTCGCTACTCCCATCTTCGATGGAGCAACTCTCGACGACCTCTGCACATGGACTGACAAGGCAGGTCTCCCCCGCTTCGGTAAGACCTACCTCTACGATGGTGGCACAGGTGAGCAGTTCGACCAGCCTGCGACAGTGGGTGTCAGCTACATGCTTAAGCTCGGTCACATGGTCGAGGACAAGATGCACGCTCGTTCAATCGGTCCTTACTCGCTCATTACTCAGCAGCCTCTTGGTGGTAAAGCTCAGTTTGGTGGTCAGCGTTTCGGAGAGATGGAGGTTTGGGCACTCGAGGCATTCGGTGCAGCTCACATCCTTCAAGAGATTCTTACCATCAAGTCCGACGATGTTGTGGGACGCTCCAAGGCGTACGAGGCAATCGTCAAGGGCGATGCAATGCCTACACCCGGAATTCCCGAGTCGCTCAACGTATTGTTGCACGAACTTCGCGGATTGGGCTTGAGTATATCATTTGAATAATTAATACCATCACGTTTGTCAATATAGTATTATGGCTTTCAGAAAAGAAACTAAGACAAAAAATAACTTCACTAAAATTACCATAGGATTGGCCTCTCCGCAGGAGATCCTTGGTAGTTCGAGTGGTGAGGTGTTGAAACCCGAAACAATCAACTACCGTACCTATAAGCCGGAGCGTGACGGATTGTTCTGTGAGCGTATCTTCGGTCCTGTAAAGGATTACGAGTGTCATTGCGGTAAATACAAACGTATCAGATATAAAGGTATCGTTTGTGACCGTTGTGGTGTAATGGTTACAGAGAAGAAGGTTAGACGTGAACGTATGGGACATATTCAGCTTGTTGTGCCTGTGGCTCACATCTGGTATTTCCGTTCACTCCCCAACAAGATTGGTTATCTTCTCGGACTTCCCACTAAGAACCTCGATGCTGTAATCTACTACGAGAAATATATAGTTATACAGCCGGGTGTAATGGCTCGCAACGAGGCAGATGCACGTCAGGACGTTATCGGTAAGGATAATGTTTCAGTAGGTGTTGTAGCCAACCAGTTGCTCACCGAGGACGAGTATCTTGCAATTATGGATAATCTTCCTGCGGGAAACCAGGCACTCGACGATTCAGACCCCAACAAGTTTATAGCAAAGATGGGTGCCGAGGCTATTCAGGACCTCCTTGCACGCATCGACCTCGACGCTCTCTCTTATGAGTTGCGTAACCGCGCTAACACTGACATGTCTCAGCAGCGCAAGAACGAGGCTTTGAAACGTCTTCAGGTAGTGGAGTCTTTCCGTTCGTCAATGTCGGCGTCGGCAGGTCGCAACCGTCCCGAGTGGATGATTATGACTGTGATTCCCGTGACACCTCCCGAGTTGCGTCCTTTGGTACCTCTGGATGGTGGACGTTTCGCAACATCCGACCTCAACGACCTGTATCGTCGTGTAATCATACGTAACAACCGTCTGAAAAAACTCATTGAGATTAAGGCTCCCGAGGTTATCTTGCGTAACGAGAAGCGTATGCTTCAAGAGGCTGTCGATTCATTGTTCGACAACTCACGCAAGGCAAGCGCGTTGAAGTCTGACGCTAACCGTCCTTTGAAGTCTCTCTCGGACAGCCTCAAAGGTAAGCAGGGACGTTTCCGTCAGAACCTTCTCGGTAAGCGTGTCGATTACTCGGCTCGTTCGGTAATCGTCGTTGGTCCCGAGCTTAAGATGGGTGAGTGCGGTCTGCCCAAATTGATGGCCGCCGAGCTCTACAAACCCTTCATTATCCGTAAGCTCATCGAGCGCGGCATCGTTAAGACTGTAAAATCGGCTAAGAAGATTGTTGATCGTCGCGAGCCCGTTATCTGGGATATTCTCGAGCACGTGATGAAAGGTCACCCCGTATTGCTCAACCGTGCGCCGACACTTCACCGTTTGGGTATTCAGGCATTCCAACCCAAAATGATCGAGGGTAAGGCTATCCAGCTCCACCCCCTTGCATGTACCGCGTTCAACGCCGACTTCGACGGTGACCAGATGGCTGTTCACTTGCCTTTGAGCAACGAGGCTGTTCTCGAGGCTCAGATGCTCATGTTGCAGTCACACAACATACTTAACCCCTCGAATGGTGCTCCTATTGCCGTACCTTCACAGGATATGGTACTCGGACTCTATTATATCACAAAAATGCGTGAGGGTGCTAAAGGTCATGGAATGACATTCTATGGTCCCGAGGAGGCTCTTATCGCTTACAACCAGGGTCGTGTGGACATTCACGCTCCCGTCAAGGTGCTTGTTGAGGACCGCGACGAGAACGGTAACTATGTAAACGTATTGCGCGAGACTTCAGTAGGTCGCGTTATCGTGAACCAGATTGTTCCTCGCGAAATGGGATATGTAAATACCATTATCTCTAAGAAATCTCTTCGCGACATCATCAGTGAGGTTATCAAACGCGTGGGTGTAGCTCGTTCGGCAGACTTCCTCGACGGTATCAAGAACCTCGGTTATCAGATGGCATTCAAGGGTGGTCTTTCGTTCAACTTGGACGATGTTATCATCCCCAAAGAGAAGGAAGAACTCGTTCGTAAGGGTAACGAGAAGGTTGAGGAGATTCTTGCAGAGTACAACCTCGGTCTCATCACCGACAAAGAGCGTTATAACAAGGTTGTCGACGAGTGGACACACGTAAATGCCGACCTTGCAAATGTATTGATGAAGACAATCTCTACCGACGATCAGGGCTTCAACTCAGTATATATGATGCTCGACTCAGGTGCCCGTGGTTCTAAAGACCAGATTCGTCAGCTCTCGGGTATGCGTGGTCTTATGGCTAAACCTCAGAAGGCCGGTGCCGAGGGTGCGCAGATTATCGAGAACCCCATTCTTTCTAACTTTAAAGAGGGTCTTTCGGTGCTCGAGTACTTTATCTCTTCTCACGGTGCTCGTAAGGGTCTTGCCGATACTGCGCTTAAGACAGCCGATGCCGGTTACCTTACACGTCGTCTTGTTGACGTATCACACGACGTTATTATCAACGAGGAGGATTGTGGTACATTGCGTGGTCTCGTATGTACAGCTCTCAAGAATAACGACGAGGTTATTTCGTCACTCTCGGAGCGTATCCTTGGTCGTGTATCAGTTCACGATGTTATCGACCCCGTTACAGGCAAGCTTATCGTTGCTTCGGGTGAGCTCATCACAGAGGCTATTGCCGAGGAGATTGAGAACTCTCCCATCGAGAGCGTCGAGATTCGTTCGGTACTCACTTGTGAGTCGAAACATGGTGTATGTGCAAAATGTTACGGTCGCAACCTTGCTACCAGCCGTATGGTCGAGAAGGGTGAGGCAGTCGGCGTAATCGCTGCACAGTCTATCGGTGAGCCCGGTACACAGCTTACACTTCGTACCTTCCACGCCGGTGGTACCGCTGCCAACATCGCAGCAGACGCAAGCATCAAGGCTAAACATGCTTCACGTGTCAAGTTCGAGGAGTTGCGTACAGTAGACGCAGTAGACTCTGACGGTACACCCATGAAGATTGTTGTAGGCCGTTTGGGTGAGGTACGTTTCGTAGATGTAAACACAGGCATTGTACTCTCTACACACAACATTCCTTACGGTTCTAAACTTTACGCTGTTGAGGACGATCTCGTAGAGCCCGGCAAGATGATTGCTTCTTGGGACCCCTTCAACGCGGTAATCGTTACCGAGGTTGCAGGACGCGTAGACTTCGAGTCTGTTATCGAGAACGTAACCTACAAAGTAGAGACTGACGAAAGTACAGGTCTTAAAGAGATAGTAATCACAGAGTCTAAGGACAAGAACAAGATACCTACCGTTCATATAGTAGACGAGGATGGAAATGTTCTTCACACATACAACCTCCCCGTAGGTGGTCACGTGGTTATCGACAACAAACAGTTGCTCAAGGCCGGTGATATCCTTGTGAAGATACCTCGCGTGTTCGGTAATGCCGGTGACATCACCGGTGGTCTCCCCCGCGTAACAGAGCTCTTCGAGGCTCGTAACCCCTCTAACCCTGCAGTCGTATCAGAAATCGACGGCGAGATCTCAATGGGTAAAGTTAAGCGTGGTAACCGTGAGATTGTCGTTACATCAAAGGTTGGTGACGTTAAGAAGTATCTCGTTGCATTGTCTAAACAGATTCTTGTTCAGGATGGCGACTACGTACGTGCAGGAACACCCCTTTCTGACGGTGCAATCACTCCCTCGGATATCCTTGCTATCAAGGGCCCCACAGCTGTACAGGAGTACATCGTTAATGAGGCACAGGATGTGTATCGTTCACAGGGCGTGAAGATCAACGACAAGCACTTTGAGATTATCGTACGTCAGATGATGCGTAAGGTACAGATCAACGAGCCCGGTGATACACGTTTCCTCGAACTTCAGATTGTAGACAAACTCGAATTCCAGGAGGAGAACGACCGCATCTGGGGCAAAAAGGTTATCGTCGATGCAGGAGACTCGGAGAACCTCAAGGCCGGTCAGATTGTAACAGCCCGCAAGTTGCGCGACGAAAACAGTATGCTCAAACGCCGCGACCTCAAGCAGATTGTTGCACGCGATGCAGTTCCCGCAACATCAACTCAGATTCTCCAGGGTATCACACGTGCCGCATTGCAGACAACAAGCTTCATGTCGGCAGCATCGTTCCAGGAGACAACAAAGGTGTTGAACGAGGCAGCAATCAACATGAAGAGCGACTATCTGTTGGGTATGAAAGAGAACGTTATCTGCGGTCACTTGATTCCCGCCGGAACAGGTCAGCGTGAGTTCCAGCGCATAATCGTTGGCTCGAAAGAGGATTACGAGCGTATGATGGCAAACAAGAAGTCGGTACTCGACTTTTCAGATGTAGATGACAACGACGAGGCTTGATTTTCATAAAATATAAAAAAAAGTGACGGAATGCAAAATTTTGCATTCCGTCACTTTTTCTTTTGTATGTTAAAATTTCATTTTCTGAAAAATATATCATACATTTGCAATATATAACAGGTAAAATCTCTCCGTCGTAAAAATAGTTACCGGAGTGATAAAAAACAGTAGACAATGAGCGAAAAAATGTTAATAGATATAGATGCCATTCTTGCTTCCAAAGCCGGGAAAAAAGCACGCTATGTCCCTCGTTTCCTTGTGTCGTATCTTAAGAAGATAGTTCATCAGGACGAGCTTAACGTATTCCTCGCGAATGAGCCGGAGGGTAGATGTGGAGTAGAGTTTATAGAGGATTTCTTTAAATTTTTCGATAATTCGTTCGAAGTAGAGGGCATGGAGAACCTGCCCGCCGATGGTTGGTGTACCTTCGTCAGCAATCATCCTCTTGGCGCGCTCGACGGCATGGGCTTGGGTATGATACTCGGCAGACATTACGACGAAAAGATAAAATACCTTGTTAATGACCTGTTGATGAATATCCCTCAGCTGAAATCGCTCTTCATCCCCATAAACAAGACAGGTCGTCAGGCAAAGGATTTTCCTCGTCAGGTAGATGATGCATTCAAGTCGCAGAACCACATTCTGATGTTCCCCGCCGGAATCTGCTCGCGACGTACCAAAGGTGTCATTTGCGACCTTGAGTGGAAAAAGACCTTTATAACAAAAAGCATACAAACACAGAGAGATATTGTTCCGATACATTTTGAGGGGCGCAACTCCGACTTCTTCTACAATCTTGCCAATGTGAACAAAATGTTGGGTATAAAATTCAACATCGCCATGCTTTATCTTGCAGATGAAATGTTCAAGAACAGAGGAAAAACCTTCAAGGTGACAATTGGCAAACCCATTTCGTGGCAGACATTCGACAAATCGAAGAAGCCGGTCGAGTGGGCACAGTATGTAAAGGACATTGTATATTCTCTTAACAGACAATAACTACAACAACATGGAAGAGATTATAGCTCCGGTTCCGAAAGAACTGCTTAAAGCGGAACTTACCGAGGAAAAGCGATTGCGCTTTACCAATCGCAGCAAGAACGAGATATATGTATTGACAGCAGCCGATTCGCCCAATGTGATGCGTGAGATAGGTCGTTTGCGCGAGATAGCTTTTCGCGCAGCAGGTGGCGGTACAGGCTTGTCAATGGACATCGACGAGTTTGACACCATGGAGAAACCTTACAAACAGTTGATTGTATGGAACCCCGAGGCAAATGATATTATTGGCGGTTACCGCTTCATATTGGGCTCCGATGTCCGTTTCAAAGAAGATGGCACCCCCATTTTGGCAACAGCACACGATATGTTCCACTTCTCGAAACGTTTCATCGAAGAGATACTTCCTGTAACAATAGAGCTTGGCCGTTCGTTTGTGACACTCGAATATCAGTCTACAAGAATGGGACGCAAGAGCCTTTTTGCTCTCGACAACCTGTGGGATGGTCTTGGCGCATTGACAGTAGTCTTGCCCAATGTGAAATATCTTTTCGGTAAAGTGACCATGTACCCCTCGTACCACAAGCAGGGTCGAGACATGATACTTTACTTCCTGAAAAAGCACTTTGCCGATCCCGACAAACTCATCGAGCCGATGGTTCCCCTGGAACTCGAAACTGATGAAAAGATACTCGAAGCACTTTTCTGCGAAGACTCTTTTGCCGAAGACTACAAGATACTCAACCGCGAGATACGTACCCTGGGTTACAACATCCCTCCTCTCGTGAATGCATATATGGGACTGTCGCCCACCATGCGCACTTTCGGAACAGCGGTGAACACCGAATTCGGCAATGTTGAGGAGACAGGCATCCTTATTGCAGTAGACGAGATTCTGGAGGACAAGCGTATGCGCTACATCGAGTCCTTTGCCAAGGAAAACCCCTGGACAATAGAACTGAAAACGGGTGCACATAAAGTCTTTTATCCCGACAACAGCAATCAGGAGTAACAGAATACAGCATGCAAAGAACGGCAAACACAGCTTGTCGTTCTTTTGCTTTGTAGAAAAGGAGAGTGCCTCCGCGCCTCGTTACCGAATATTAAAAATATTAAACTAAGGTACAAAATGGCAATATTTTTGTACTTTCGCATATAGAAAAGCCCAACAGCGATGAAAGTAGAAATAATAAACAAATCCAAACATCCATTGCCCGAGTATGCAACTCCTCTCTCAGCAGGTCTCGACCTGAGAGCAAATATAGAAAACAGCATAGTGTTGAACCCTTTGCAACGCACGCTTGTTCCCACAGGACTGTACATGGCTTTGCCTCCAGGTTACGAGGCACAGGTGCGTCCCCGCAGTGGTCTTGCCATTAAAAAAGGCATTACAGTGCTCAACACTCCCGGCACCATTGACGCCGACTACCGTGGCGAGATATGCGTGATACTTGTAAATCTCTCCGACCAGCCCTTTGAAATCACCGATGGCGAGCGCATAGCTCAGATGGTTATAGCACGTCACGAGCAGGCCGAGTGGGTAGAGGTCGCCACTCTTGACGACACAGAGCGTGGAGCCGGAGGATTCGGTCACACAGGAGTATAATCCCAACCTTATGAACAGGCACAGAATCATTTTCATAATGCTGACGATGGTGCTGGGGGCAATATTGTTCCCGGTCTCTGCGGCATTGCCCTCGTTCGACATTCAGCCGACAGCTGACGACACATTGTCTCGCCGTCGTGCCTTCGACTATTACTATTTGCAGGCACTTGCGTTTAAGGAGCAGGGCAGTCACGACGATGCCCTTGTGATGTTCGAGCACTGTCTTTCTCTTGAGCCAAACTCCCCCGTCGTGTTGTTCGAACTCTCCAACTATTACATGTTTCTTGGCAAGAAAAGCGAAGCACTCGCTCTCATGCAGCAAGCAGTAAAAGAAGAACCCGGGAACTTCTGGTATCGTCACATACTTGCAGCTGCATACGAAAACAGTGGTCAGCGTTCCAAGGCAATAGCCGTTTACGAGAGCATGGTAAAGGATTTTCCTGCCAACAGCGAGCTTTGCCTTATGCTCTCCGAGTACTACGTCGGAGAGGGCATGTACGACGAGGCGATAGCCGCTATCAACGACTACGAGCGCAAAGAGGGCAAGAACGAGCAGACAAGCCTGCGCAAGTACAACGTCTGCACACTGATACCTGACAGCGCAAGAGCTATCGAAGAGGTGGCGAAACTTGCAGCAGAATACCCTGATAATTTATATTTCAAGGTGCTCCTCGGCCACATTAACGATCAGAACAACAACCCTTCGCGTGCTTACGAAATATACACCGAAGTGCTGGCGCAAGAGCCTGACAATATCGATGCGCAGATTTCGATGGTAGACTATTACAAGCATAATGGCAGCAACGAACAGTTCATGGCAAGCCTCGACACGTTGATAATGAATAAAAAAATGCCCGCCACAATGCGCTCTGAACTGCTGGTGAAGGCAATAGGCGAGATAGAGCAGGCGGGTGGCGACAGCCTTTATATCATCGACCTGTGCGAGCGTATCTTGACGCTTCCCGGCGAACAATTGCCTGTAATGACGGTGTATGCACAATACCTCACCCATAAAAAGGCCGATGAAAAGGTTGTTACACCTCTGTTGCACAAGATACTTGCCGTGGAGCCCGAGAACAGAATGGCACTATTACAACTCCTTAGCTACGCGATAACGCGTTTGGATTACACCGAAATTATAGCTCGCTGCGACACAGCCATACAGTACAACCCCGAAATGCTTCAGCTATACTATTACAGGGGAATAGCCTGCTACCAATTGAAAAATACACAAGAGGCACTGAATACCTATCGTCGCGGACTTCAGAGTCGTAGCGATGATAGCGACCCGGACATCGTCTCCGACCTTTACAGTTTTGTCGGCGACACCGAGCACGAGCTTGGCAACATGCAGGCAACCTTTGAAGCGTACGACTCGGCACTTGTGTACAATCCGCGTAACGTCTCTGTTCTCAACAACTATGCCTATTTCCTTGCCATTGACGGTCGCAACTTGGAACGAGCAGAGGAGATGAGTCTGTTGACGATAAAAGAGGAACCCGACAATCACATATACATCGACACATATATGTGGATACTCTTTATGCAGAAACGCTACGAAGAGGCCAGGGCGTATGCCGAAAAACTCATGTTGTCCGACTCTGAAAAGAGTGCGGTGGAGTATAGCCATTGTGGTGATATTTACGCCATGTGTGGCGATATCGAGCTGGCGATGGAGTATTGGCTCGAAGCGCAGAAAATGGGCGACGACTCTAAAATTTTGAAACGTAAGATTAAGAAAAAGAAATATATAGCTGATGAAAAGAAAAATAAAAAGTAGTATATGTAACATTGTGACATCCATTGTTTTGCTGTCGGCTCTTTTGGCAGTGAACGGATGTGCATCATCCAAGAAGGCATCTGCATCGGGTGGTGTCACAGTGCAGGAGGTGAAGAGCATGCAGGCTGTAAGCAAAGCTCTTTCCCATCTATCGTCAAAGGTGAAACTCACAGCCAACATCGGCGGTAAAGAGTTCGCGGTGAACGGTAATCTTAAGATTAAGCGTGGCGAGGGAATGCTCATAAGCATCAACGCTCTTGGCGGGCTTATAGAGGTGGCTCGCGTGGAACTTACCGACGAAAAAATGTTACTCATCTACCGTCTCGGACGCGAGTATGCCGAGGTGCATTACAGCGACGTGGAGACTCTCGACCGTTTGGGAATAGATTACTCCATGGTCGAGGCGGTGTTGCTCAACGAAGTTTTTGCTCCCGGTGGAAAATCGGTGGAAAAATATCTCTCAAAGATGAATATGACTGCGGCTAATGGCGAGATAATCCTCACCACCGAGCGCGAGGCCGGTATGCAGTACGCCTTCCACATAGAGCAGAGCAGCGGCTCACTGCAACTGACACGTGGCGACTACGACAACAAGCTGAGTGTCGATTGTAACTATTCCGATTTTGCCGAGGTGGGTACACGTCTTTTCCCCCGTCAGATACGTTTCTCTGTGGCAAACTACACTCTCGATTTCAAACTGAGCAACCCCAAAGCCGACAGCTTTAAACTGAGCAGTACCACCGACCTGTCGTCATACATGAAAGTGGATGTCTCTTCGTTGCTCAAAGGCATTAAATTTTAAGAATTAAGAGGGGGACTGAATATGTTAGCAAAGAGGATATTCTTTATAATGTTGCTTTTCTCTTTTGTGAGCGTCGGATGGGCGCAGCAAAAGAGTGTGAAAGAGATGCGCAGTCGTGTGACCACTCTTCAGCAACAGATAAAGGAGAAGGAGCGCATTCTCCTCTCCTCGGAGAAGGATGTTGCCTCCAAATTGAAAAACCTGAACCTGATTACTGCCCGCGTTGCCGAGCAGAAGTCGCTCGTTGCTCTGCTGAGCAAGGAGATTGCGGCCATCAACAAGGAGATTTCGGCTCTCTCGGCCGAACTTGCTCACGACGAGGCGCAGGTAAAAAAAGCAAAGAACGAGTATGCTTCGGCTCTTCGCAGGGCACGTCGTTACGGCTCTTTGCAGGACAAACTTCTGTTCATAATATCAGCCGACAATTTCAACTCCATGCTCCATCGCTATCGTTACACACGCGAGTATATGAACGCCCACCGCAAGCTGGCCGACAATCTTAAAGAGAAGATAGAAGCTCTGGAAACGAAACGTGCCGAGGTTGAGAAGGTGCGTGCGGGCAAGGTAGCTTCGCTCGAGGAGCAGAAAAAAGAGCAAGAGGCACTGAACAAACTCGAAGGTCAGCAGCGTGCTCTTGTGGCCGAACTCAAACGCGAGAATAAGAAGGTTGAGAAAGAGCTTGCTCGTCAGCGCAAGGAACTCAACAATCTGAATGCTGCCATCGAACGCGAGATCGAGCGTGAAATTGAGGCTCGTCGTCGTGCCGAGATTGCAGCGGCTCAAAAGAAAAAAGAGAAAGATGCTGCTGCCAATAATAAAGGTAAAACCCCTGCTAAGGCGAAAACCACCGACAATCCCGAGCCCAAAGTGCAGCGTCGCGAAAAAGAGGTTGTAAACCCCAATACCAAAGGAATGCAGAAACTCGCAGGTTCATTCCTGCAAAACAAAGGTCGTCTGCCGTCGCCCATCACAGGCCCCTGTGTTGTTGTCGGCTCTTTCGGCCCTCAGCGTGGTGTGGAAGGAAAGGGCAACGTGCGCATCGATTACGGTGGCATAACTTTGCAGGGCGAGCGTGGAGCCAAGGCACGTGCTGTGTTCAAGGGTGTCGTCACCTCCGTTGTACGTGCAGGCGACTTTGCCTTTGTAATTGTGCGTCATGGCAAATATCTTACAGTATATTGCAAATTGGAAAATATACGAGTAGCTCAGGGAGACGAGGTGGATACCGGCGATATTATTGCCGACGTAGCAACGGATGCGTCAGGTGCTACAACACTTCTTTTCCAGATACGTGACGAAAAGGTGAAATTGAATCCGCGTCCTTGGCTGAACCTTTAATACTTTACAAATATGAAAAATGCACTTTTCAAAAGAATAGCCCTCCTGTTGTTCGCATTCTTTGCGGTTACCACTATGTATAGTCAGATTTTAGACGGAACTGTGCAGTCGGCACGTTTTCGCGTGTCGTTGCCCGCCACTTTCAATTTCGATGACGGCTCGGTGAACTCTTCGCCCTACATAAGCTACAAGCAGGATGTATCTTCTTGGATGAAGGGTGCAGTTTTTGCGCAGTACAATATCAAGCAAGAGACATTTGTGCCTCAGTTGTGGGTGGAATTTTCTGCTGCAAAGAGATACTATCTTCTCTCTCGTTCAATATACAACACCCGTACAGGTAAATACTCACATGGTCTTGCGGCAACAATAAAGCTGCCTTCGCATCTGTCGGTAGACGCTACGTGGGACAATATGTTCCAGCAGGTTGGTACTCAGAAAACCGACCGTTTTCAGGTTGTGGGTGGCTACATAGGTAAGCGTTTCATCGCCAATGCCGGTTACTCCATGCTCTATAAAAAGGGTGTTGTTGCCAACTTGCGCATAATCTTCTGTTCAGCATACTTCCTGCAAATGAAATACGACGCAGGGCAAAATTCCTTTACCCTTACGTCGTATATAAATCTTTAGAGAAAGTATGGTTACTTTCTCTTTTTTGTGAGCAGAGCATCGGTGTCGCGCTCCTTTATAAGCTCCAATGCCTTGTTTACAATATCATCGTCTTCGTTTATTATCTGGAAATATTCGCTAATGTTCCACAGGTCGCGTGCGAGCAGAGCTTTTAACTGTCGGCGTATCTGTGGCAGCGACTTTTCATACTCCTCCTCGTTCTTCAATTTCACGCTGTCGCGCTCGGCCTGATTGCGCAGACGTGCGAGAAGATCATCATCAACCTGGAACTTCTTGCGGTACTCCTCGAATGTGGGGTACTCTTTTTTCATCTCCTCGCGTTTGTCGTCGAGGTAGCGCAGGGTGGTTTGTATGATTGTTCCCTTGCGGGCAAGTTCGCGGTGATATTTGGTGTATTTAGTGGTGTCTAGCGACACGAAGTAGTCGGGCATGATGCCACCGCCACCGTAAACAGTGCGTTGCAAACGCTTTGTGAACATCTGTAATGAGTCGGGGAAGTGGATGCTGTCCTCGCTTGTAAGCTCGCCGCGGTTGTAACGTTTCATCAGGTCGTCGCGATACTGTATGGAGTCGCCGTAGGGCTTTTGGATGTTACGGCCCGAAGGGGTGTAGTAACGTGCAATAGTCAGTCGCACCATTGAGCCGTCGGGCAGGTCGAAGGGACGTTGCACAAGTCCTTTGCCGAAACTGCGGCGACCAACGATGATGCCTCTGTCCCAATCCTGTATAGCTCCCGAGAGAATCTCGGCTGCCGAGGCTGTGTTCTCGTCGATGAGCACTGCCACGCGTCCTTTACCGAAACGGCCGCCACCCTTGGCCATGTAGTCGTAACGGGGGAACACTCGTCCCTCGGTGTATACAATAAGTTCGTTCTTGTTCAGGAACTCATTGGCAATGTCCACCGAGGCCTGTAACAATCCTCCGCCGTTGCTTTGTAGGTCGAGCACAAGATCTTTCATGCCCAGCTTCTGCAACGAGTCGAGCTTTGATACAAACTCCTCATGGGTCTTCTGCCCGAAGCTCGCAATGCGTATGTAGCCTCTTTTCTTGTCTATCATGTATGCGGCATCAATTGTTGTGGTGGAAATCTTGTCGCGTTCAATGTCAAAAGGTATCAGGTTGTTTGCACCTCGGCGCATAACCTTAATATTCACTTTTGTGCCCTTCTTTCCGCGCAGACGGCGCATAATTTCGTATCTATTCATTTTCACTCCAGAGATGGCAGTGTCGTTCACTAGAATTATGCGGTCACCGGCAAGTATTCCCGCCTTTTCCGAGGGACCGTTAGCTGTGGTCTGTATCACCACCAATGTGTCGTCTACCATGTTGAACTGCACACCTATGCCGTCGAAGTTGCCCTGCATCGACTCCATGAGGCTCTTCACCTCCTTAGGGTCAGAATAGGTAGAGTGGGGGTCGAGCTGTTTCAGCATGGCCTTTATTCCCTCTTCCACCATTTTCGCCTCCTGTACACTATCTACATAAAAGCGTGTGATGATGTTTTCGGTAATCATCAACTTGTTCAGCTGCTCGGGAATTATTGCACGTTTTTTGTCGCCTTGCGCTGCAAGCATCAGCGGAGCGAGCATCATACATATTATAAATGTTGCCTTTTTCATCGTTGTCTATTATGGTAAAAATTTACTTACATCTTTTCCGTAGCTCATAAGCTCACGTACAACACTGCTGCTTATGGCGGCATATTGCGGCTCGCTAAGCAGTATTACTGTCTCCAACCCGCTTGTTTCGCGGTTTACGTCGGCAAGGTCGCGTTCATACTCGAAATCCTTTACGCTGCGCACTCCGCGCAGCAGACAACATGCACCCAACTCTTTGGCAAAGTCGCTTGTCAGTCCTTCGTATGCGGCAACCTCTATGCGTGGCTCGTCAGCGTATATTCGGGCTATGCTTGCCACGCGCTCCTCGGTGTCTTTCAGCGAGTTCTTTTGACTGTTGTGCCCTATGGCAATGATTATTTTGTCGAACATCGCCAGCGCTCTTGTCACTATCGAGTGGTGCCCGATGGTGTAGGGGTTGAATGTGCCGGCGAACAGTGCAATCTTTTCCATTTCTATACTCTCTTTTTACTCCTCGTTGGTCTTGTCCTCCTCCACCACAAGGTTGTCGATGATGAAGTTCTGTCGCTCCATGCTGTTCTTGCCCATGTAGTAGCAGAGCAGGTCATCGACCTTGTCGTCTTTGTGCATGGTCACCTGCTCCAAACGAATGTCGGAACCTATGAAGTTGCGGAACTCGTCGGGCGAAATTTCTCCCAATCCCTTGAATCGTGTAATCTCGGGGTTGGGCGATAGCTTCTCTATTGCCTTAATGCGCTCCTCCTCGCTGTAACAGTAAATGGTCTCGAAGTCGCCTTTCTGCTTGTCGCCGTCGGCTGCCTTTTTGCCTCGCGCCGCCTTGCGCTTGTTGCGCACGCGGAACAGCGGAGTTTGCAATATGTAAACGTGTCCTTTCTTTATAAGTTCGGGGAAGAATTGCAGGAAGAATGTTATCAACAGCAGACGTATGTGCATACCGTCGACGTCGGCATCGGTTGCCACAATCACCTTGTTGTAACGCAGTCCTTCGAGTCCGTCTTCTATGTTCAGTGCAGCTTGCAACAGGTTGAACTCCTCGTTCTGATACACAACAGCGCGGCTCAGTCCGTAGGTGTTCAGCGGCTTTCCGCGCAGACTGAACACTGCCTGTGTGTTTGTGTCGCGGCTCTTGGTTATTGAACCACTCGCCGAGTCACCCTCGGTGATAAAGATGCAACTCTCCTCCTGACGGTCGCCCTTGGGGTCGTTGAGATGTATGCGGCAGTCGCGCAGTTTGCGGTTGTGCAGGTTCACCTTCTTGGCCTTTTCGCGTGCCTGTTTGGCAAGTCCCGACAGTTCTTTGCGCTCTTTCTCCGATGCAGTAATCTTGCGCAGCATCTCCTCGCTTATTTCGGGGTTCTTGTGCAGGAAGTTGTCGAGTTCCACTTTGATGAAGTCTCCGATGAACTTCTTAACGCTGACGCCTCCGGGTGCCATGTACAGCGAGCCAAGTTTCACCTTTGTCTGACTCTCGAACACAGGCTCCTCCACGTTTACGGCAATGGCTGCCACTATTCCGTTACGGATGTCGCTGTATTCGAAATTCTTTGCGGTGAAGAAGTCATGTATGGTTGATGCGACAAGCTCCTTGAACGCACTCTGGTGCGTACCGCCCTGCGGGGTATGTTGTCCGTTCACAAATGAGTAGTACTCCTCGCCATACTGCTCGGCGTGGGTGATGGCAATCTCTATATCTTCGCCTCTAAGGTGTATGATGGGGTAGAGTCCCTCGCTGGTCATGTTGTCTGTCAAAAGGTCGGCAAGACCGTTGCGCGATAGTATTCGTTTGCCATTATACAGTATTGTCAGTCCTGTGTTCAGATATGTGTAGTTGCGCAGCATTGTCTCGATGAATGCCGGGCGGAACTCATATCCTGCAAACAGTTCGTTGTCGGGGGTAAACGAAATGTAAGTACCGTTCTCGTCGTTTGTCTTTTCGGTGCGGTCTTCTATGAGAATACCTTTCTCGAAGCTGACGATGCGCACGACTCCCTCGCGGTAGCTGCGTGCTTCGAAACGGCTACTTGTGGCGTTCACAGCCTTCAGGCCGACGCCGTTCAATCCCACCGACTTTTTAAATGCTTTGCTGTCGTACTTACCTCCGGTGTTCAGCATGCTCACAGCCTCTACAAGCTTTCCCTGCGGAATGCCGCGGCCGTAGTCGCGCACTGTGACACTCTTGTTCTCCACTATGTCAATCTCTATGCGCTTTCCCGAATTCATCTTGAACTCGTCGATGCTGTTGTCGATAACCTCCTTCAGCAGCACGTATATGCCGTCGTCGTTCTGCGAGCCGTCGCCCAACTTTCCAATATACATTCCCGGACGGGTGCGTATATGTTCCATGTCGTTCAGGTGGCGTATGTTGTCTTCGTTGTATTCCACCGGCTGCTGTGTGTTGTTGTCGAGAAATATATTTTCGTCCATCTGGTATTTATTTTATGCTTTTCTTGTATGCGCGGCGACGTTTGTGCTGCTCTTTCTCAAATAATTCCCACTGTGCCTGCACCTTGGAATTGTCCTCGAGCTCGGGGTTGCTCTCCACGTCCTTGAATCCCATCTTTATGTAGTTGGGCATAATATCGTTGATGATAATCGCGTTCACACCCTTGCCCTGATACTCAGGGTCTATTGCCACGATGAGAAAATCTATTCGGGTGGGGCGTTTCAGGAACAGTGCCTTCACTATGTGGAACCATCCGAAGGGGAACAGGCTGCCTTTGGCCTTTTGCAGAGCCTCGGCAAGCGAGGCGATGGTGATGCCCACTCCCACCAGCTTGTCGTTCTTGTCGGTGACGAGAGAAATCATGCGTCTATCCACAAGGGGCAGGTACATTTTAATGTATTGTTCTATCTGTTTGTCGCTCAGTGCCGAAAAACCATAGAGCGGCGCGTAGCTTTTGTTTATAAGCTCGAAAATCTCTTTTCCGTAGCGGTTGGCAAGCTCGCGGTTCGACTTGAAACTTGCAACTTTCAGTTCAAATCTCTTCGCTACCATGCTTGCTATGCGGCCAAACTTCTCGGGCACCTTCTCGGGCACTTTCAATAGGAATTCTATCCAATCGGTATCCTTTTCGTATCCCAACTTATCCAAGTGTTCGGGGTAGTAAGGATAGTTGTAGATGGTTGCCATAGTGCTTATGCGGTCGAAACCCTCGATGAGCATGCCCTCGGGGTCGAGGTCGGTAAATCCCAGAGGGCCCTGAATCTCCTCCATGCCTCTCTCGCGACCCCACTGTTCCACTCTCTCGAGCAGGGCTTTCGACACCTCTTCGTCGTCTACGAAGTCTATCCATCCAAAGCGCACAGCCTTGATGTTCCACTTCTCGTTGGCGCGTCTGTTGATGATGGCTGCAACGCGACCCACCACCTTGTCGTCACGCATGGCGAGGAAATATTCCGCCTCGCAGAACTCGAAAGCTGCGTTGCGCTTGGGGTCGAGTGTACCCTGCATGTCCTCGTAGAGGTCGGGTACCGAGTAGGGGTTGCCTTTATACAGTTCGTAGTTGAAACGAATGAACTGTTTCAACTCCTTTTGTGTTTTTACGGGTATTATGGTTACTGCCATCTTTGTGTATGGTGTTTAATTGTTGTAGATGAGATATGCTGTGTATGCAATGTAGCAGCATGTGAGTATTGCTCCTTCGGTACGTGTGATTGTAGCCTTTCCGCCGAACTTAGCTACAATGTATATGAGCAGGCTCGAAGCTATAAGCACGTAGAAGTCTACAAAGCTGAATTGTGCCAATCCTATTGGACATATTGTAGCAGTGCAGCCAAGTATTAGGAATATGTTCATGATGTTGCTACCGAGCACGTTGCCCAAAGCAATACCGGGGCTTTTCTTGCGTGCGGCATTTACCGATACGGCAAGCTCGGGCAGTGAACTTCCTGCCGACACTATTGTGATGCCTATGACAGCCTCGGAGAGTCCTATTGCTGTTGCGATTTTTGTTGCAGCATCGACAAAAATGTTTCCTCCAATAATCAGGCAAGCGAGTCCGCCGACAATGTATAATGCAATTTTCCCAAAGCCCATTGCGACTCCGGTCTCCTCTTCGGCGGCATTGCCATCTTTGGCGATGGAGAATGTGTAGCGTAAGAATATAGCCAGAAAGCATAGCAACAACATACCCCCTGTGCGGGTGATATACTCACCCGCACAGCTTGCGCCATAAATCATGCTGCCCGACACAAGAGTCAGAGCCACCGCCGACAACAGGTTGAACGGAATCTCACGCGAAAGCATCTTTCCGCTGAAAGTTATCGGGAATATGAGCGCAGTGACTCCTAAAATGAACAAACCGTTAAAGATGTTACTGCCGATGATGTTGCCGAGAGATATTCCCGAACTTCCCTTCATTGCCGAACCGAGGCTTATGACAAATTCGGGCAGCGAGGTTCCCAATGCAACTATGGTGAGGCCTATTACAAGTTCGCTTATCTTGAAATGTCGTGCAAGTGCCGAAGCTCCATCTGTTAGCAGGTTTGCTCCCCAAAGAATGATGGCAAGTGCCACTATAAAAAATAAAATTGTCAGTATCATACTTCTTTTACGTCTTTAGCTTACAAAGATAAAAATAAAAACGTGATTTGTGAAAAGTTATTCAATATTTCGTGTCTCCAAATAGAAAAAGGCTGGCAGTTTTTCTATTTTGCCAACCTTTTCCAGTTTGGTTTTATATTGTCGAACTCTACGATAAAGTAGTTCTTGAAACCGCGCGGAACGCCACCCGAATTGCGTGTGGAGTGACCGATTAGGCGGTTCTTGCTTTTATCGACCTTTATGTAAGAGCCTCTGTCGAATGCGTCTACTACAATGTATGATTGTTCGCTGGATGGGAATGTAAAGCGGAACAGTACGGCACGATCCGTTGGCGAGAACTCGGCAACAACATCATGCTCGACCAAAAATTCATTCCTCCTTTACAAAACGCATCATAGCCCAACGGTTATCCTCGGCAAAGGCCTCGTAGCGCAGCCCGTGGCGCGCAGCTTCGGCCTTAAGTATCTCCATGTCGTCGGTGTAGAATCCACTGATGAAAATCACCGCCCCCTCGTGCATGCACGCAGCGTAGCTGCCCATGTCGGCAACAAGGATGTTGCGGTTGATGTTAGCAATCACGTAGTCGAAAGTATCATCCTCGCGCAGAGCCTCGGCACCACCCAGGCGCACTTCGATGTCCGGGGTGTTGTTAAGCGCGATATTTTCGAGTGCATTCTCGTAAGCGAACTCGTCGATATCTATCGCAACAACATCCTTTGCGCCATGCTTGCGGGCAAGAATGGCAAGTAGGGCAGTGCCACATCCCATGTCGAGCACGCTCTTGCCTTCCATGTTCTCGCCCAGAATGGCACGCAGCATGTGGCAGGTAGTCTGGTGGTAGCCTGTGCCGAAAGCCATCTTCGGGTCAATGAGAATGTCGTAGCGCGCTTTGGGAACGTCGGTGTGGAATGTACTGTGAATAACGCACTCCTCGCCCAATACTATGGGTTGGAAATAGTTCTTTTCCCACTCGGCGTTCCAATCCTCGCCCTCAATCTCTTCGCTCTCGCAGGTGATGGCAAACCCTTCGAGCGGGAATCCTTTCACCACCTCTTCCACAGCCTCGCTGTCGTATGCAGCTTTGGGCACGTATGCAGTCAATCCCCACTCTTCGGTTACAAAACTCTCGAAACCTACCTCGGCAAGCAGTGCCGAGAGTACATCTGCTGCGGCCTCCTCGGCGGGAGTTACCACAAAACTAACTTTTATATAATTGTTCATAAATTCTTATTTTTTGCGAAAATAGTACAAATAAATGAATAGTGCAGATGTTGTGTTGAAAAAGTGTGCATATTTTGCAGTTGCGGGTGGCAACGGCTTGGTAATTTGCGTGGAGCGTGGTACAATTATAAAGAAATATGGCTCATGCGCTTGTTATTTAAGGAATTTTCCCTATCTTTGCACCCGCTTTCTGCGTAATCGCTGTCAAGGAAGAGTAACTTGATATGTTGCGCCGGAGAGATAAACAATTTTTTAATACCAATATAATGGATTTACTTAAAATTGCTAAAGAAGCATTTGCAACAGACGTTAAACGCGAGTTGAACTTCAATCCCGGTGACACAATCACTGTGGCTTACAAAATTATCGAGGGTACAAAAGAGCGTATTCAGCTCTACCGTGGTGTAGTTATCCGCATCTGCGGTCACGGCGAGGAGAAACGTTTCACAGTACGTAAAATGTCAGGTACAGTAGGCGTTGAGCGTATCTTCCCCTTGAACTCACCTGCAATCGACAGCATCACTGTTAACAAGTATGGTCGTGTTCGTCGCGCTAAACTTTACTAGTTGCGTGCACTTACAGGTAAGAAAGCTCGTATCAAAGAGATCAAGAAGTAATTCTTCTGTCGCAAAACATAAAAAGCTGCCTCTTTTGGGGCAGCTTTTTATGTTTTTTATAGGACTATTCAATTATACGGTACCGACGACAGCGAATTTGTAGAAATCAGTTTGACTGCAAAATCTCTATCTTTCATGTGGACAAGTACCCACACTTCGCCTCCCAATGTTGCATATGGTGATGTTACGGCCGAGAGGGTATCGTTCTCCAGCATGCTTGTAATGTGATTCGACTCCAGCAAACCCTGTATTATCTGTGCTTGCCACAGGCTTCCGCTAAAAACCTTTACCAATTTGTGTTGCGATTCTTTCTCTGACATAATTACCTCCTTTTCTTTTGTAAATAACAATGTGTGCGACCTATTGTTTTTCTCTTTGCAATGGTGTTGCAAAAAGTGGGAATCGGCGTGTGATGTCTCTGCGAATTTAATGATAAAAGAGATAAAAAAAGCGGAGCAGCTCATTTTTAATTATTAAAAATAGTTAAACGTCGCTCATCTTTCCGCTTTATCACTATTTTTGCAAATATAAAAAATGTAAAAACAGACTGTGTCAGCAGACGCGGTTTTGTGAGCAGTTGCTTGCCGGTGCATGATGTTATTTGCAGGCTCTGCCGATAAATGTATAACCATAAAACAAATACCATGTTAGACGTAAAATCTTGTTTGAATGACTGCGAGGAGATGATGGAGATGGCAGTAATGCACCTCGAAGACGAGTTTTCTCATATACGCGCCGGTAAGGCCAATGTTCACATTCTCGATTGTGTGAGAGTGAACTCTTACGGTTCCGAGGTACCCATCAACAATGTTGCTACAATCACCACTCCCGATATGCGCACAATCAACATCAAACCCTGGGACAAGAACATGTTCAGTGCCATTGAGAAGGCTATCATCGACTCACCCGTAGGCATCATGCCCGCGAATAACGGCGAGGTTATCATCTTGGCTATTCCTCCTTTGACCGGTGAGCGTCGTCAGCAGCTTGTAAAGCAGTGTGCCAAGGAGATGGAGACTGCAAAGATAAGCATCCGCAACGCACGTCGCGACGGCATCGACACTCTCAAGAAAGCCATCAAGGACGGTCTGCCCGAGGATATGGAGAAAGATGGTGAGGAGAGCTTGCAGAAAATTCACGACAAGTTTATCAAGAAGGCAGAAGAGCTCTTTGCTGCAAAAGAGAAAGAAATCATGACAGTGTAGTAAAGTGCAGGGCTTAGTAGTAAAAAATACAGGTAATATATACAGTGTTAAGACCGATAGCGGAGTGGTTGAGTGCCGCATAAAAGGTAATTTCCGTTTGAAAGATATCAAGAGCACCAACCCTGTCGCTGTGGGCGACCATGTAAAAATATCAATGCGCGAGGATAATACCGCTTATATAAGCGAGATTCTTCCTCGCCGCAACTATATTGTCCGCAAAGCATCCAATCTCTCGAAACAGTCGCACATATTGGCGGCAAATGTCGATGTCTGCCTGCTAGTGGTTACTGTAAACTATCCCGCAACATCCACCACCTTCATCGACCGTTTCCTAGCCTCGGCCGAGGCCTACCGCGTTCCAGTGGTGCTGGTATTCAATAAGGCCGACCTCTACAACGAAGCCGAGCTTGCCACCATGGAGTCTCTCATCGCCTTGTACGAGTCGATAGGTTATCGCTGTTTGCGCACAGTGGCAACCGACTCTCAAGGCATCGAAGAGATAAAGGAGATAGTGAAGGGACGTGTGTCGCTGCTTGCAGGAAACTCCGGTGTGGGAAAATCAAGTCTTGTGAATGCTGTCTCTCCCGAGACGGCAGCGCGCATAGGCGAGATTTCAAAGATACACAACAAGGGTATGCACACCACCACATATTCCGAAATGTTTGAACTGATGCCAGGTAGCTATCTGGTAGACACTCCGGGAGTGAAAGGTTTCGGTACATACGACATGGAGGTCGAGGAGATAGCCGATTATTTCATTGAAATATTCGATTGTTCCAAAGGTTGCCGTTTCGGAAACTGCACCCACATACACGAGCCGGGTTGCGCTGTTGTCGAGGCTGTGGAACGCGGCGACATAGCACTTTCGCGATACTCCTCGTACCTCAGCATGATTGAGGAGAAGAAAGAGGGGAAATATCGTGCCTCGGAGTAGATAATACGGATATTATGAGAAATATTATTTTAATTGTATCGTTGCTCGCAGCCATTGTCGGCTGCGACAATTCTTATATGTCCGTCAAGAATGGCGGGCTATATTTTTGCAAAGAGAGAGTAGGCGAGTTTCTTTCGACTCCGCAGGTTGGTGTGAAATTCAGCGATGTTGTCGAAAAGATAGACGACAACATTATAATGGTAACAAGAACTTTCATTGCCGAGGAAAATCTCGACTCGGTGCGTCTGACCTTCGATTTTCGCCATGCGTATGAACCTCGCATGTCGGCAATACCCTCAGTGTGTTACAATGGCAACCATTGGGGACGCGGCAAAGAGCCTAAAGGCTTCAGCACCGATGGTGTGTGCCACACCTATTCCTATCGACGCACTCCCATCCCCGGAGCAACATATTCCGAGAGTGAAAAATTTGTCGTAGCCTTGTGGGGTGCCAAGCCTGCAACCGAGGCCGATGCTTTTTCGTGCAGCATAATGCCCGACAGTACAGCTGTTACCCACTCGCTTATTCTGCCCGAGGAGGAGCGCCCTTTCACCTACGTCGATAAAAATGTCTACGGCGATGAGTATGTTGCAAAGCTCTCCATGAAAAAGGACGAGAAAAAGAGTATTCAGGCATATATTTTCGTGGCAGACAAAAGCGTTACAGAAAATCCTCTTGCGCTCTTCCTCGACAAGGCATGGGCTTTTGCAGAAAAGGAGTATGCCGAGGTCATTACCCCCGAGAAGGTGTGGGAGTATGGCGTGAAATATGCAAAAGAGTCATTGTGGGCCGAGGAGGGTTCTTACAAGGGATTCAGCATAGGGCTTGTACCCGATGGCGAGAATGGCTGGAAACAGCGTTCGTTCATAAAATACGAAATAGGGTGGTGTGGGCAAAATGCCTCATTCATAAACACTCTGCTTGCCGACTATCTCAAGACCGGTGACGAGGAGTCGCGCGACAAGGCGCTTGCTGCGCTCGACACATGGACAGCACCTGAATTGCAACGCGAAAATGGCTTTTATGTTGTTAGCTACGATAATATCCTAAGCAGCAGAGAGAATATAGTCTCTGACGCTTGTAACATGGGTACAGCGGCATACAATTTCTTCGAGACTGCCGAATTGCTTGAAAAATGCAATCTCCCCGAGCGCGTGGCGAGAGTGCAACAGGTGGCCCTCGGAATTTGTAACTTTGTGAAAGCCGACCAACAGCCAACCGGTGTCTATGGAAAAGGATGGAACGAGGCCGGTGAGTGTCTCTATCGCGACGGCACAGTGGGGGCTTTTATGGTTGTTCCCATGCTTGCAGCCTACAATGTCACTGCCGACGAAAGCTACCTCTCTTCGGCACAAAAGGCGTACGACTATTATTATAATGAATTTTTGAAGAACGGATACACCACAGCCGGTGCGCTCGACACATGGTGCATTGACAAAGAGTCGTCGATGCCTCTGTTGCGTGCATCGCTCAACCTGTTTGACATCACCGGCGATTCTGCTTATATAGAAAAAGCCGAGCGCATATCGTATTACCTCTCCACATGGTTGTGGCACTATCGTGCCGATTACAGCAGCGATACCGATATAGTGCGTTACGGTTATAATACTTTTGGAGCAACATCGGTGTCGGTACAGCACCATCATCTTGATGTCTATGCACTCTTTTGGGTGGGTGAGTGGCTGCGTCTGGCCCGCCTCACAGGCAACGACGCGTGGCACGAAAAAGCCCTTGCTATCTGGGCAAACGGCTGTCAGCTTATATCTGACGGCTCTTTGGAGATTAACGGACGTGTGCGTCCTGTGGGTGGACAGAACGAGGCATTCTTTAATTGTCGCTGGGGCTTCGGTGGCGCTCCCGGAAAGTCGCGTATAAACGATTGGCTTGTAGCGTGGCCGGGCGCTTTCAGACTCGAAGTGCTCAGAAAACTCTCCGATTGGTCGTTGCTCGATGTGGCAAACGTCAAATAGTCTTCTATGTATATAAAGTAAAAATGACCGCAATTGCGGTCATTTTTACTTTATGTGAAGTTGTAGTTTACTTCTTGGGATTGTTGATAAGGAACTCTGCAATCTGAACAGCGTTCAACGCAGCACCCTTCTTTATCTGGTCGCCCACAATCCACATGGTGATACCGTTGGGGTTTGTGAGGTCCTTACGTATGCGACCTGCGTAAACAGGGTCTTTGCCTGCAAGGAACAGAGGCATGGGGTACTCCTTTTTCTCGGGGTTGTCCATGAGGACAAGACCCTCTCCATTGGCAACAGCTTCGCGCACCTGCTCAATGCTCAAAGGCTCCTCGGTCTCAATCCACAATGACTGTGAGTGTGAACGAAGTGCGGGTACACGCACGCATGTAGCACTCACCTCAATGTCGCTGTGCATGATTTTGCGTGTTTCGTTGTACATCTTCATCTCCTCTTTGGTGTATCCGTTTTCTGTGAATACGTCAATCTGGGGTATGAGGTTGAATGCAAGCTGATAAGCGAACTTCTCTACTGTGGGCTCCTCGCCGGCGAGCACCTGACGGTACTGCTCGTAAAGCTCGGCCATTGCCGATGCACCTGCTCCGCTGGCTGCCTGATAGGTAGATGCGTGCACACGCTTGATGTGTGAAAGGTTCTCTATTGCTTTGAGTGCAACAACCATCTGAATGGTTGTACAGTTGGGGTTTGCAATGATGTTACGGGGAGTGTCGTATGCGTCACAAGGGTTCACCTCGGGCACTACAAGGGGTACGTCGCTATCCATGCGGAACGCGCTTGAGTTGTCAATCATGATGGTGCCATGCTTGGTGATGGTCTCGGCAAACTCTTTTGATGTTGAGCCACCCGCCGATACAAAGGCATAGTCGATACCCTTGAAGTCGTCGTTGTGCTTAAGTTCCTTGACGGTGTATTCTACACCTCTGAAGTTGTAACTTGTTCCCGCGCTGCGAGCCGAACCGAAAAGTACAAGCTCGTCAAAGGGGAAATTTCTCTCGTCGAGGACACGCAGGAACTCCTGTCCCACCGCGCCGCTGACGCCAACGATAGCAATTTTCATATTATATTCTTTATGTGTGTTATTATCTGTGTCTTTTGGCTGTCGCTCTCTTTGCAACGCGACAACTTTGCAAAAGTACAAAGAAAAATTGCATATAATAGAATGGTGTTGCTCTTTTTTTGTAAATTTGCCCAAATAAGATACGGAAAAGCTCCATTTTGTGCCGTTTTTTTATAATTTGTCGAATATACTATAACTCTTTTAAGATTATGAGCGATACGTGGTTGCAACGTACAGAACTGTTTGTCGGCAGCGAAAAACTTGCCAGGCTGAAGGCTGCAAGGGTGCTTGTTGTCGGTCTGGGCGGTGTCGGCTCATGGGCGGCCGAGATGATATGCCGTTCGGGTGTGGGATGTATGACTCTTGTCGATGCCGATTGCGTGGATGTTACGAACATTAACAGGCAGATGCCTGCGCTTGTTTCAACGGTGGGAATGCCCAAGTGCGAAGTGGTGGCCGAGAGGCTGCGCGCCATAAATCCAGCCGGCTCTTTCGTTGCAGTTAATATGTTTGTCGGTGCCGACAATATACCGCAGTTGCTCGATGAAGGGAATTTCGACTTTGTAGTGGATGCGATAGATTCGTTACCGCAGAAGGCAGCGCTTATCATCGCTTGCTGGCAACGGGGTTTGAAGATAGTTTCGAGTCTTGGAGCGGGTGCCAAGGGCGACCTCTCCTGCATACGCATGGGCGACTTGTGGCGCAGCGAACATTGTGTGCTGGGAAAGAATCTTCGCCGTTTGTTGCGCGAATGGCGCGGAATATATAAACTGCCGGTGGTGTACAGTACCGAGGATGCCCGCAAGCAGGCTGTGTGTCCGTCGCCAGAAGGCGGAAAGCCTCTCATCGGCACAGTGAGCTACTACACTACAACTTTTGGCTGCTATCTGGCAGCGTATGTAATAGAGAATTTATGATAAAGATAGAGAATATAACAAAAAGTTTCGGGGCATTGCAGGTGCTCAAAGGTGTCAATCTCGAAATTTCAAAGGGCGAGATTGTAAGCATCGTCGGCCCTAGCGGAGCGGGAAAAACCACACTTCTGCAATTAGTGGGTGCGCTCGATACTCCCGACGACGGAGCGATATTTTTCGGTGGTGAAAACCTTTGTAAAATGTCGCGTAGCAAGCTCGCTGCATTCCGAAACACCCATATAGGCTTTGTTTTTCAGTTTCACCAGCTGCTTCCCGAGTTTACAGCTCTGGAGAATGTGATGATTCCCGCTCTCATAGCCGGCAAAACTCGTGCCGAGGCTGAGAGTCGCGCCAAGGAGCTGTTGCAGTTGTTGGGTCTATCGGCTCGTGCTCATCACAAGCCTTCTCAGATGTCGGGTGGCGAGAACCAGCGTATAGCGGTGGCGCGTGCCCTTGCAAACAACCCCGATGTCATTCTCGCCGACGAACCTTCGGGCAGTCTTGACAGCCACAATAAAGAGGAGTTGCACAAACTCTTCTTCGACCTTCGCGATCGTTTCGGGCAGACATTCGTGATTGTTACCCACGATGAAAAACTCGCGGAAATAACCGACCGCACCATTCGCATGGTCGACGGTGTTGTTACAGATGAGAAAAAATCATAAATATTTTTTTTGAGGAGATTTTAAACTGTTTTCGTTTTTTAATGTCTAAAAAAGAAAAAACTTATGAAAAAATCGATTCTTTTAATAGTATTATTGTTCTTGGGTGTTGCAGTATATGCTCAGGATAACAACGCTCGTCGTCAGAATGGTGCTCCTCGTACAGCACACACCATGCGCAAGGCATTCTCGCCCGAAGATATGGCCAAGGCCGAGGCCGATGCAATTAATGCTGCCGTAGGGCTCGACTCATTGCAGTATCAGTTGGTGTACATCATGAAGTATTCCGACATGGTGGCAATGCAGGATAGCATGAAAGTACGTGCCGAGCGCGCTAGAAAAATGCGTGAAAAGGGTACCACTCCTCCCCGTTTCGACGAGAAGCAGCGCGAAGAGTGGATGAAGGCGCGTGAGGATGTTATGAAAAAACGTCGCGAGGTAATGAACGAGCAGATGAAGCAGATTCTCTCGCCCAAACAGTACAAAAAATACCTTAAGTACGAAGAGGAGAGATATTCTCGTCGTCGCGAATTTGGCAAACGCCCCGAGCGTCGTCAAGAGAAGAGGAAATAATTCAACTTGATAATTTTAACACAGGCAAGAGAATATCTGTTCTTTTGCCTGTTTTTTTTAACGATGGCTTAAAAGTGTATAATTCCATTAAAATCCTTGTATCTGATTGGTTTTTTGTTTAATATTGCAGAGTAGATGGGTTTATCCCGTCTTGTGATAGTTTTTTCATTTTTTAATATACAAAATACATTAAGTATGACTACAGAAGCAGAGAAAAATCTGGTTGTCGGCATTGATGTCGGCGGTACAGGAACTAAAATCGGTATTGTTGATGCAAACGGTACAATCCTTGTTCGTGACGAGAGTATAGCAACTCCCCAATATACAGACTTCAACGACTTTGTCGATGCGATGAATGCTGTTGTTCAGCGTCTCGTAAGCGAGATTGGTGCCGAAGGTCGCATTCGCGGTATCGGTATCGGTGCTCCCAATGCCAACTACTATGCAGGCACCATTGAGAATGCTCCCAACCTTCCCTGGAAAGGTGTTCTCGAACTGTGCAAAGTGTTCTCCGAAAAAGCCGGTGTTCCCGTATTCACCACCAACGATGCAAATGCCGCGGCTATCGGCGAGATGAAATATGGTGCAGCCAAGGGCATGAAGAACTTTATCATGATTACCCTCGGTACAGGTGTTGGCAGCGGTATTGTCATCAACGGTCAGCTTGTTTACGGTTGTGATGGTTTTGCCGGCGAGCTTGGACACGTGACAATGGTTCGTGGCAAGCAGGGACGTCTTTGTGGTTGCGGTGGTCGCGGTTGCCTCGAAACATACTGCTCGGCAACAGGTGTTGCACGCACAGCAAAAGAGATTCTCAAAGCCGACAAGACTCCCAGCACATTGCGCGGCATCAAGAACATCACTTCAAAGGATGTGTTCCTTGCGGCAAAGGCAGGCGACAAGGTTGCCAAAGAGATTTTCAAGCAGACGGGTACAATGCTCGGCGAGGCTATTGCCGACTTTATCAAGTTCTCAAGCCCCGAGGCTATCATCCTCTTCGGTGGCCTCACACGTTCGGGAAAATATATCCTCGACCCTGTGAAGAAGGCTGTCGATAAGAATGTGATGCCTATCTTCAAAGGCAAAGCTCAGATTATCATATCTCATTTGAAAGACTCTGACGCAGCCATCCTGGGTGCAAGTGCTCTTGCTTGGGAATAATTAATGCCCTTTTAAATTACAGGGTTGCTCTGTTTGCTTGCAGGGCAACCCTCTTTTTTGTATCTTCGCGAGCAATAAAAACTCTATTATGGCTATTGACTTGCAGATTGAGGGGCTGAGCAAAAGTTTCGGTGCTCTCGTTCTTTTCGAAAATATATCTTTCTCCATCGAGAGCAATCAGAGAATAGGACTCATTGCCCGCAACGGCAAGGGTAAAAGTACGTTGCTCAAGATTATTGCCGGTGGCGAGAATTACGACAGCGGCTCCATAGTATTCCGCAAAGACCTTAAGGTGGGTTATCTTGAGCAGGAGCCTCGTTTCGAGCCGGGTACAAAGGTACTCGACGCCTGCTTGCAACGCAACGGCGAAAAGTCGGCGGTAATTTCGCGTTACGAGCGTGCCACGCAGAGTGGCGACGAACGCGAACTTCATGCTGCTCTCGAAGAGATGGATCGTCTCTCGGCTTGGGACTTCGAGACAAAGGTGAAGCAGGTGCTCTCGAAACTGAAAATCACCGATTTCAACCAAACTGTCGAGACACTCTCGGGCGGACAGATGAAACGTGTGGCATTGGCATCGATTCTGCTCGAAGAGCCCGACCTGATGATTCTTGACGAGCCTACCAACCACCTCGATACCGAAATGGTCGAGTGGCTCGAGGAGTATCTTGCGCGTCTCAATTGTAGTCTGCTCATGGTTACTCACGACCGCTATTTCCTCGACAGGGTGTGCAACGAAATTATAGAGATTGACGACAATCGCATCTATCGCTACAAGGGCAATTACAGCTATTTTCTGCGCAAGCGCGACGAGCGTCTCGAAAATGCCGAGGCCGAAATGTTGCGTGCCCGCAACCTCATGCGTAAAGAGCTCGACTGGATGCGTCGTCAGCCACAGGCGCGTGCCACAAAAGCAAAATACAGAATAGATGCCTTTTACAAACTAGAAGAGAAGGCGGCGGCTCTGCGTCGCGACGCGAGTGTCACCCTCGGTACCAATTCGCGTTACATAGGCAAGAAAATCTTTGAAATGCGTGCGCTCAACAAGGCATTTGGCGACAGGGTGATAGTGAAGGATTTTTATTACAATTTCGCCCGTTACGAAAAGCTGGGAATCGTGGGTAACAACGGCACCGGCAAGTCCACATTCATAAAAATGCTGCTTGGTCACGCTCAGCAGGACAGTGGCACCATCGAGGTAGGCGAGACTGTCAAGTGGGGCTATTACAGTCAGGATGGTATCTCCTTCGACGAGAATATGCGAGTCATCGACGCGGTGAAAAAGATTGCCGAGGTGGTGGAGATTGGCGGAAAAACTCTCACCGCATCGCAGTTTTTGCAACATTTTCTCTTCTCGCCCTCTAAGCAGTACGACTATGTGTGTAAACTGAGCGGTGGCGAGCGTCGCAGGCTCTATCTGTGTACGGTACTCATGTCGTCGCCCAACTTCCTTGTGCTCGACGAGCCTACCAATGATCTTGATATTGACACCTTGCAGGTGCTCGAGGAGTATCTCACCGACTTCAAAGGTTGTCTCATTGTTGTCAGTCACGATCGTTATTTTATGGATAGGGTGGTCGATCATCTGTTTGTATTTAAGGGGCAGGGCGAGATAAAGGATTTCCCGGGCAACTACACCGACTATCGCGATTGGTGCGAAGAGGAAAAGGCTGCTGCTAAAAGCGTTGCCGATGCAAAGACAAAGGTGGTGAAAGAGGAGAAGAGCAAGCCTGCCAACCCCTCGGGCAAGCGCAAGATGACCTTCAACGAAAAACGCGAATTCGAGGCACTCGAGGGCGAAATTGCCATGCTCGAAGAGGAGAAGGCACAGCTCGAAGCCGATATTTGCAGCGGTACGCTCGATAACGATTCTCTGCTGAAGAAATCTATGCGTGTGGCCGAGGTTATAGAGTTGCTAGACGAGAAGAGCATGCGATGGCTCGAACTGAGCGAGCTTGCTTAGTGCGGTGTTTTTGCTGTTAATTACTTATTATTAGTAAAAGTAAATTTGTGTTGCACGTTTTTGGTCGCGTGTCGTGCACTGCTTCTCTGCTTTGTATGTATCTTTGTGCCAAAGAAACGAACGCATATAATAAAAATCAGATAAAATGGAGAATTTGAATAAGGTAGACAGCTTTCAGTTCGAGGTAGACAAAACTACCGTCGATAAACTGTATCGCATGCGTCCCAGCGCATTGTGTAACATGATGCTTTCGTGTGCCGGTCGTCACGCTGATGCTCGTGGCTTTGGAGCAAAGAGCAACTTGGGTTGGGTAATGGCACGCATGGTGCTCGACATCAAGAATATCCCTCTTGGTGGAGATAAGTTTACAATAGAGACTTTTATAAAGAACTCCTATCGCGGTTTCACCGATCGTTGCATACGTGCCGTAGACGAGAATGGTAATGAGCTTGCGGCTATGATGGCAACCTTTGCCATGATTGACCTCGACACACGCGCACCTTTTGATTTTAATAATGAATTTCACGACCTCTTCGTGCGCTATCTTGCTCCCGAAGAGCCTTTCAGTATTCCTCGTGTGCCCTCGCCTCGTCGTTGCACAGTAGACGACGTAGAGCCTGTGCATCGCAGAATAAGATACAGTGATGTTGATATCAACGGACATATGAACAGCATCCGTTACATCGACCACATTATGGATATTCTCTCTCTCGACTATCTTTACACCCACGACTTCAACCGTTTTGTGGTTGCATACATGCAAGAGGCCAAGCCCGGTGAGGGTCTTAACTACTGCATGAAAGAGGTAGAGGACGACACATACTATGTGCAGATTGTGAAGGACAGCGGCGAGGCTATCTGCCGTTGCGAGATGAGCTTCCTTCCCCGTCCCGAGGTAGAGGAAGAATAATTTTCTGTACAAATGATAAAAGGCAGCCTCAAACGGATAGGTCTTTTAATTTTTAACTAATTGATTTTCAGGATTGGGTTTTACGAAAATTGCGAAATCCTACATAGAAGAATACATGAAGGTCGTAATTAAGCCAAAAAACTACAAATGCAAAGGCATATAAAACTTTTGAAAGTAAAGCACTGAAATCAAGCATCTTCCAGAGATGCATTGTGAATAAACTAAGGTGGCGTATGAGTGAACTACAATGTTCACTACATACGCCACTTTTTTGTATTATTTATGAGTATCATACTATCCCATCTTGCCTGTAAGGTAGGCTTTGGTGCGTTCGTCCGATGGATTGGTGAACATTGTTTCGGTGTTGCCATATTCGACTAACTCACCCAGGTACATAAACATCGACTTCGAAGATATTCGTTTTGCCTGCCCCATATTGTGTGTTACGATAAGAATAGTCACTTCCTTCTGCAACTCCAATAGCAGCTCCTCGATATGCTTTGTCGCAATGGGGTCGAGTGCAGATGTTGGCTCATCCATCAGAAGAACATCGGGCTTCATAGCCAAGGCACGGGCAATGCACAGACGCTGCTGCTGACCACCTGAAAGGAATGTTCCCTTCTTGTTCAGTACATCCTTGACCTCATCCCAAAGGGCAACGCTGCGCAAGCAACGCTCCACGGTAGCATCTTTCTCTGCCTTGGAGAGTTTGATTCCGTTCAATGCAAAACCCGACAGAACATTGTCGTAGATGCTCATTGTTGGAAATGGTGCAGGGCGCTGGAAGACCATACCCACACGACGACGCACATCGATAGGCTCCATCGCAAGGATATTCTCGCCATTGAGCAATATTTCGCCATCGACACGGATATTCGGATAGAGGTTGTGCATAAGGTTTACGGCACGCAGAAGTGTCGATTTACCACAGCCCGAAGGTCCCATAATAGCTGTGATGGTATTTCGCTTAATGGCTGCCGATACATACTTCACAGCCATAGTTTGCTTGGTATATGATACGCAAGTCTTCTTAAACTCCAATATAGGTTTTACTGATTCCATTTTTTTGCAAGATATTTAGCTGTAAGATTCAATGTGAGAACGAATAACAGGAGGAAAAGCGATGCTCCCCAAATAAGCTCTTGTAGGTTGGGGTCGTTGAAGAACTCCCATATAAGCAGAGGTACGGCAGAGATTGGCTTATCAATAGAGAAGCGCACAAGCGAGCAACCAAGAGCTGTAAACATTAGCGGTGCAGTCTCTCCAATCACTCGTGAGATAGCGAGCAATACACCCGTAAAGATACCACCGAAAGCTGCGGGCAACTGCACTTTTATCATCACACGAGCCTTGTTGCCACCCAATGCCAAACCAGCCTCTTTGAGCGACGCAGGGAGAATTTTCAGCGTCTCTTCGGTCGAGCGAATAATAAGCGGAAGCATCATAATACAGAGAGCCACACTACCTGCGATTGCCGAATACCCCTTCATTGGAACAACAACCCAGATGTAGGTGATGATACCGATAATCACCGATGGAGTGCCCTGTAAAAGGTCAGTCAAATAGCTTACCACCTGTGCAAAGCGATTTTTGCTATTTTCTGCCAAGAATGCGCCGCACAAGATACCCACAGGCACAGCAACAACGACCGCCATACCCAGCATTATCATCGTGCCGACAATACCATTTGCAATACCACCGGGGATAGGCTCACCCGCCTCTATAGCCTTCATCGCCTTATATGCCGTAGGTGTAGGCTCGGTAAAGAACGACCACGAGAGCTGGTCAAAACCTTTAAGTAGTACCTCTCCCAAGATGGCAAGCAGCGGAACGGCTGTAAGAGCGGCAAGAAAACATACGCTCCAAAGCATAAGTTTGTCCTTTGCCAAGCGATTTTTTAATTTGAATCTACTCATATTACACTATTCTTGCTCGTTTAATCATTATCTTACCCACCATATTGATTGCAGCGGTTATCAGGAAGAGAATCAAGCCGATAGCAATAAGTGATGAGAGTCGCAAATCGTCAGCCTCGCCGAATTGGTTGGCGATGATTGATGCCATAGAGTTTCCCGTAGAGGTAATAGAGTCGGGGATGTTGTTGGTGTTACCAATAAGCATCGTTACTGTCATCGTCTCGCCCAAAGCACGCCCAATAGCCAAGATATAGGATGAGAAAATACCCGAACCCGCAACGGGGAATACCACCTTACGAATAACCTCAGCACGGGTTGCTCCAAGGCTATAAGCTCCCTCTTTGAGGTCGTTTGGCACCATCTTGATAAACTCAGCACTAAGCGATGCTGCATAGGGAATAATCATTATCGCCAAAACAAGCGAGGCGGTGAGTACGCCAGAGCCTTGCGGTGAGATATTAAGAGCCATAATAATTGGGCGCAAGGTGTAGAAGCCCCATAGACCATAAATGATTGAAGGAATACCCGCCAACAAATCGGTTACGGTGCTCAACACGGCAGCCACCTTTGTACCCTTGAAATACTCGCCCACGAAGAGTGCAACGGGCAGAGAAAAGGGAATGCAAAAGATAAGAGCCAAAAGGGTTGTCATCAGCGTACCCGTAATAAATGGCAACGCACCGTATTGCTCCGCACTCTCGGTATAGCTCCACTCCGACGAAGTTAGGAACTTAAAGAATCCGAAGTGTTCGAATGCCTCGTATGCGTCAGTGACGAGGGCGTAGACCACGCCCCCGCACACTATCGGCATTATCAATGCAGCTGCGAACAACAGGATTTTATATAGTTTATCGTTCATAGCTATCTGTTATTGCAATATTGCCACACCGTCATAAGTCACGGTTTTTAAGTTTGTCATACTCAACTCCTTTGCCTTTGCTGGAAGTGGTGCATAGTGTACCTCTGATGTAATGTTCTGTGCTTCGTCAGAGAGAAT
>JAZRFE010000038.1:0-7490 GCA_045661205.1 Bacteroidaceae bacterium
ATCCTCGGTAATCATCTTGTAGAGGATGGGTATTTCGTCGGGGCTGTCTTGCAGGTCGGCATCCATGGTTATCACGACGTTGCCTTGTGCGCGCTCGAATCCGCAGTATAGTGCAGGCGATTTTCCATAGTTGCGACGGAATTTTATGCCGTGTACATTGCTGTTTTTCTTTTGTAGCTCTTCGATTACATCCCACGAGTTGTCTGTGCTGCCGTCGTTGATGAATATCACCTCGTAGGTGTATCCATGCTCTTTCATGACGCGCTCTATCCAGGCTGTGAGCTCGGGAAGTGATTCTGCTTCGTTGTATAGTGGTACTATTACGGAAATATCCATGTCTTTATCTGTTTTTGTATACGAATATTGAAGTTATCGGGGCAAGGAATGTTGTGACGAAAATATTTGTTGTGAAATATTGTATGCAATAATCGCTGGCGCTCATTTGGGTAAGCAGGTTGTAGGTGTCGTTAAAGAGTTTCTTCAGTTCTTCGTCAATACCGGTTTCTGTAAAGATGTCGATCTGCTCCTTGAATGATGTAAGCACTACTCCGTTGTCCATGAAGCGGAAATATATGTAGCAGGCGATTGCTGAAAGTACTGAGGCGCACAGATAACTGATTGTCATGAAGCTCCATGCTTCAATGAATCCCAATATGTTGCCTCTCTCCTGTTTGCGGTATTTTATACCCAGGCAGCCGGCGACAATTGGCGATGCTACCAGTAGAATCAGGAATAGCGGTGATAGGCTGGGGGTTGTCAGTGCTGCAATGTATACGGCAAACGCAGCTATCCACAATGCGCCCAACATTGTACCGTATCTCATTGATGCCTGTATTAGTCCGTTGCTCTCTTCTTTCATTTTTTTTCTGTTTTATCGTACAAAGATAGCAACAAACGAGCAAGAAAAATGAAGTTTACTTCAATTTTTTTGCAGCGAGTGCAGTCTATCTTATCAAAAGATAGCGCAAGCCACCATTTTTATCCTCTGTTTTTCTTGTTCGAGGTCAGCGCAAGTAGCCTTCTTTCGTAGATAAATTATGCCTTAGTGTGTGTCGCTCGAAAATGTTGTCTAAAAGTAAATTAGTGGGTGTTTGTTCCCAAATGTGTTAAAATGAAAAACTTTTTTGTCAAAGCTCTTGTATTTTAGTGAGAAGTTTACTATATTTGCCGATTGAAATTGTACGTAATAATATGAGACAATTAAAGATTACAAAAAGTATCACAAACCGCGAAAGCGCTTCGCTCGACAAGTACTTGCAAGAAATTGGTCGTGAGGACCTTATCACCGTAGAAGAAGAGGTGGAATTGGCACAGCAAATACGTAAGGGCAATCGTCAGGCGTTGGTGAAACTGACAAGAGCGGATCTCCGTTTCGTAGTTTCCGTCGCAAAGCAGTATCAGGACCAAGGATTGAGCCTTTCGGACCTCATCAAGGAGGGTAATCTCGGATTGATTAAAGCTGCAGAGAAATTTGACGTTACACGTGGATTCAAATTTATCAGTTACGCCGTGTGGTGGATCAGACAATCAATTCTTCAGGCTCTTGCCGAACAGTCGAGAATTGTACGCTTACCTTTGAACCAGGTGGGTTCTCTTAACAAGATCAGTAAAGCGTTCTCAAAATTCGAGCAGGAGAATGAACGTCGTCCTTCGGCAGAGGAGTTGGCTGAACAGCTCGACCTTCCCGTGGACAAGGTTGTTGATTCACTCAAAGTTTCAGGCAGACACATCTCAGTAGATGCTCCTTTCGTAGATGGCGAGGACAACAGCTTGCTTGACGTGCTTGTGAACGATGATTCGCCTATGGCGGACAACACTTTGGTTAACGAGTCTTTGTCGCGTGAAATTGATCGCGCTCTTTCAACATTGTCAGAAAGAGAGAAGGAGATTATTCAGATGTTCTTCGGTATTGGAATGCAGGAAATGACATTGGAGGAGATAGGTGATAAATTCGGTCTTACACGTGAGCGCGTCAGACAGATTAAAGAAAAAGCAATCAGACGTCTTAAACAGAATCAGAGATGTAAATTGCTCAGACCCTATCTGGGATAATTTTTTGGTGAAATAAATTGACGGGCTGCACTTTAAAGTGCAGCCCGGTTTGTTTTTGCAAGAGGTTGTTCTGTCTGTTGCGGCATGCTATTGTTTGTTAAAAGGTGGCGCTCGGATTTTGGTATAGAAATATTTTGTCTTATCTTAGCGCAGTTTTTGTATATGATGGGGATTTTCTTCATTTTGCTTATGAATTATTTGTTATAAATCTAAACAACTCCCGAATATGAGAAAAAATATATTCTTTTTGGCAGTGGCTTTGTTGATTTGTTGTGTTGCTACGCTGTCTGCTAAAGAACCAAAAATAAAAACAGTGTATGTAATGGGTGTTTCATACTCATTCTCCGATTCTACGGTCTACTTTACCGAAATTCAGAAAATGGAGAATATACAATTCAGCGATGCTCACAAATTTCTTCCCGACAGACAGCACTATTCCTATGAATTGACCGACTTTATGGAGGTCAATGAGGGAATGCCCGGACGATTGTCTGCTCTTTATTATGCCGAAAAGCTTACTTCGCTTCAGAAAAAGGCTGAAAAACTGAAAAAGAGATTTCTTAAAAAGAAAAAGGATGTGAAATATTTGGGTAGTAAGTTCTCTTTTACCCGTCCTTGATTAATCTTTACGTTTAGCAGATGAAATTTTTAAAATCGTTACTACTGCTATCATTTGTATTTTCTCTTTTCTTCTCTTTTCAGGGTTGCAAGGATTCCGATGCAGATGATACCTCTTCCTCTTTGCTCGAAAGCGGTGATTCTGCCATGCGTACTGTACTTGTGTACATGATGGCGGAGAACAATCTGACCGATAATGCAGCATCTGACCTCTATGAGATGAAATTGGGCGTGTATGCGATGCCTGATAGTTGTTATCTGTTGGCATTTGTCGACAATATAAAGAGCCCATATATCTGCCGTTTCTATAAAACAAATGCAGGAGTGTCTGCTTGTGACACTGTGTATAAGTTTAAAGAGGATTTCTATTCGACAGATACTGTCAGGTTTAAGCAAGTTCTTAACTGGGTGTTGGAGGAATATCCTTCCGAGCATCTTGGCTTAGTCATGTGGTCGCATGGAACCGGATGGCTTTATGATGCCAACCGCACCCGTAGCATAGGTGTCGATAATGGCAGGAATAATTATGATGTGATTTCGTCTGATTCGCGTTGGATGGAGGTTGACGAACTTGCAGCCGTACTCGAAGAGTTACCTGTGAAGTGCGATTTTGTGCTTTTCGATGCCTGCTTCATGCAGTGTGTGGAGGTGGCTTATGCTATGCGCCATTCGGCTGAATGGCTTGTTGGCTCTCCTGCCGAACTGCCTGCCAATGGCGCTCCTTATGATGAAATTATGGGCGCAATGTTCTCTTTCCCCTTTGATGCGGAGGGGCTTATTCAGCAATATAAATTGGGTTATCCCGAATTCAGCGGAGTGACGCTTTCTGCCGTAAAATGTTCCGAGGTCGACAGGTTGGCAGAGGTTACTGCTGCGTTTGTCCCCAAATATTTTTCGGTTGATTCTGAAGTGGATGACAAGAATGTGTTCGCTTATCTGCCTGATGGTTATTTCTCTTCGCAGATTTCCTATCCCGAGTATTTTGATATGAATGGACAGATGATGCTGCGACTTCCCGAGGATGCTTACCAGTCGTGGCGCGCTGCTTTCGACCTGGCTGTACCTTACCGTGTGGCATCGCGCAAGTGGCTGTCCGGCATAAACAGAGAGAACTATTATGTCGATATGGCGCAATTTTGTGGTCTGTCGATGTATGTTCCCCGAAACAAAAATACCTATTCGCTGTTCAATCAGAATTTCAGAAAGACCGATTGGTATCGGGTTGCTGCTTGGCAGATGGCAGGGTGGTAGAACTTTCTGTCTGTTGTGTAAGCCCTGAGTTTTGTTAAAACTGCATGTGCAGCTGTATTCTCACTCCATCTTTGTCTATTCCGGGGTAGTCGCGGTATGTCAGTCGGCGTACGTAGTCCACTCGCAATACGCGGAAAATGTTTTCCACACCCAGTGACAGCTCCATGTAGGGGGTGCTGTTCAGGTAGTGGTATGTCTCGTCCTCGTAGGGGAATTTGTATAGTGTCCCGGTGTTCAGATTGTCGGGACGGTTCTTCTCGCTCAGGTTGCCATACATTCCGCGGAAACCAACAACTTCGCGCCATTTAAGTTTCTTTATCAGCGGTATTCTGTTGAATATCAATCCGCCCATGTAGTATGTCAGGTCCCATGAAGCATACTCGTCGTTGAAGAATTCCATTGCGTTCATCAGTGCGTACGACTCCTTTTGTATGGTGTACGACAGGTTGGCATTGGGGATAATAAGCAGTGGGAACGGCACTTTGTTCCACACTTTTCCTCCTTTCAGAATGCAGTCGGTGTATCCGAATGCCGAGAACCAGAATCTCTTCTTGAATCCAAGTTCGGTGTGCTGATAGTTCAGCTCACTGCCGGCTATGCCTTTGATTCCCACTCTGTGCGAGGCTGTAAATACCGGATGCTCGGGCAGTACCGAGTGGCGGTTCCATTTTGTCTGTATGAATTTTTCTTTGGGCGCGTATCGCAATTTTAGTTCCACTTCAGATTGTCGCAGGTTGTTTACGAATCGGCTTGTGGTGATTTCGTTTGTTGTCGTTGCCTGCTCAAATGGAATCAGATGACTGGCAATGTCCACTCTGTTTCTCAGTGTCAGAGCGTACGAGAAGTGGTTGTGGAACTCCTGCGTGTATGTGAATTCCGCTTTTCGTATATATCCTATCTTATTGTCCTCCTTGCGCTTGATGGTCAGAAACATGTTGTCCTTGTTGGTGTGCATGTATGTCTGGCCATACTGGAATACGTCATTCTCGTAGTTCAGACGCAGAGAGTGTATGGGGAACTCGTTCGGATGCTCCTTCTTCTTGTGAAAAGAGTATTCAAGTTCGCCCATGTATTTCAGCTTTTCATCTTTGAGTCCGTAGGCGAGGAAGAATTTTCCGAAAATGTGCGGATGCAGGTATGCCGATGTCATGGCTCCTGTACGCAGACGCACACCTTCGAGGGCATTGTGGCTGATACTGGTGTTTACGGGGCCATAGAATACCGGCGGGTTCTTTTCGCGTATGGGTATCCAGCCGGTGAACATGAAGGTTATTCCCTTCTCCAGCCAGTAGTATACGGGGTTGCTTCGGAGCTGCTGTATCATCTGTTCCACCGATTGTTCCTTGGCTGTCAATTCCGATATTCTGTTCGCCTCCCAGTATTCTTTGTCGCGGCTGGTTGCCTCCTCTTCTTCGATGACAAGGCTCTTTTTGTTCAGAATATCTGTCGCCGTTGCACTCTCCTCGAAATTGTGGTTGCGGTAATCCACCTGTCGGTGTGCGTATATACCGTTGACTGCATCGACAATCTGAAATTCTGTTACAAGTGATTCGTTGTTCAATATTCGTGTGCCATCCTCCAGACGGTCAAAGTCCAGCTTTATGTTCATATATTGTATGAAGTTCAGATTGATGTCTTTGGGGACATTCATCTGTGCCAGCTTCACGAAGTAGGTCGAGTCGGTTGCCACATATATGTGGCCGCTGAATCCCATCGACTCTGGGTTGTGCGGCGTAAAGGCAAGGTCTGTGCAGCGTATGCCGTCAATCTCTACCGTATCCATCAGGTAGTACTTGTAGAATGAGAGGCCCAGGGTTGATATTGGGCTGACGAATTTGTTGCGGAAGATGGTGATGTTGTCCTGAAAAATATCAACATCCTTGAAGGTCTCTTCGAAAATTGCCTCTATCGATTCGTCCGAAACAACATCGTCGATGCCGGCTCTCTGGCGTGCCTTTACATATTGGCGCTCGCTACGGGGTTCTTTGCGGTAGTAGTCGGTAGCCAGCAGCTCTCTTGATGATATATGTAGTATGGGTTTGCCGGAGATGAGCGATGTGTCAATGTACTGGTCGAGGAACGAGAATTTCTTTCCAAAATGGCTCTCTTCGGAGGAATTGAAATTGTTGAGCGCAATGTTCAGCCTTTCGTGACGGTCGCGGCTGTAGAAAGGCTTGTTCTTGGGCGAACCATCCTCACGATGCTCTATAAGCTTGCGGGCAAGCTCCACTGCAGGGTTGTTTTTCTTTTTATATTTCTCCTTTTTAGGCTTTATGACAACCTCGGAAAGTATATTTACGTCCGGCGATAGGGCTATTTTCAGCGGAAACTTTGTTGCGGCATTCAGCGGAATGCGTTTTTCTTTGTATCCGATGCAACTTACCACCAGCGTATCTTTCAGGGCAGGTACCATGAATGAGAACGAACCATTGTTGTCCGAACTGCATCCGTTGGTGGTGTTTTGTATTCTTACTGATATATAAGGTAGTGCTTCCTTTGTTTCGGCGTCGTGTATTTTTCCATGCACTCTGAATTTTGTGTTTTGTGCCTGCAAAGTTGCGCCACCAAGTAGCAATGCCAGAAATAATAATATATATATATAAGGTGAATCTGTGCGTCTCATTAATTTTTTTTGCTTCTGTGCGTATGTCGTGCAAAGTTAGTGCTAATTTGCGTAGTGTCAATTTTTGGTGACAAGTTTTATGTTTTTTTTAAATTGATGAAATTAATTAAAAATTTTTTTCTTGCTTAAAATGCTGAGCAGTAGTATGTTGTCAATATTTGCGAAAAATCTCTTAAAATTTTTCTTGCAAAAAGTTTTGTAGTTCCAAAAAAAGCTGTACCTTTGCACTCGCTTTCGACAAGGAACGCAGTTCACTTGAAACGGAGGCACAACGATCCTTGAAACCATTCCATACAGACATAGCAGTACAGCGGTCTTTGATTCTTTTTAGAGTGAGAGATCAGCTATATTAAGTACAGGAACAAAAAACGAACCGTCAATATAATTTATATTAGGTATCAACCAAATAAACGTAGAAATCCGGTCAGCATCAAACAGACAATTCGCTTCTTAATTGAAGCATACAAAAATAAAAATTTTACAACGAAGAGTTTGATCCTGGCTCAGGATGAACGCTAGCTACAGGCTTAACACATGCAAGTCGCGGGGTCTGCTTCGGCAGACGACCGGCGCACGGGTGAGTAACGCGTATCCAACCTGCCCCTCTCTTTGGCATAGCCTTTCGAAAGAGAGATTAATTCCGAATAACATAGTTTAGTTGCATGATTCGACTATGAAAGCTCCGGCGGAGAGGGATGGGGATGCGTTCCATTAGGTAGTAGGCGGGGTAACGGCCCACCTAGCCAACGATGGATAGGGGTTCTGAGAGGAAGGTCCCCCACATTGGAACTGAGACACGGTCCAAACTCCTACGGGAGGCAGCAGTGAGGAATATTGGTCAATGGACGCAAGTCTGAACCAGCCAAGTAGCGTGAAGGATGACTGCCCTATGGGTTGTAAACTTCTTTTGCCGTAGAACAAAACATGCCACGTGTGGCATTTTGCG
>JAZRFE010000039.1:0-64132 GCA_045661205.1 Bacteroidaceae bacterium
TACAAATCGGAGTTCTTGAATGCTCAGTTACAGCAGTATAATCGTCATCTGCTCGCTACAGTCGAAGAGGGTGAGCCGTATGAAGAGTATATCGCTACGCACGACAAGCCTTTTGAAGAGTTGCGAATATCGATTATCACATTTCCGGGTGCTGTTATCTACGATAATATTATACCGCTTGATTCGCTCGATAATCACCGAGGTCGCCCCGAGGTGGCAAATGCTTTAGCAGAGGGTGAGGGATATAACATCAGCAGACAATCTACGAGTGATGGTAGAGAATATTTTTACTCTGCAACACGAGGTGAACGAGCGATTGTACGCACGGCAATTCCATATTCCAGCACATTGCAAGACCTACTCAAAGCGGACTGGTCGTTCCTTGTTGTGATGATATCAATCACACTTGTGATGAGCATCGTGGCATACTTTACCACTCGCAAACTTGGCAAGGATATAGAGCGAGTCAATCGATACGAAGCAGAACAAGAACGAAACCGCCTTAAAAGACAACTGACAAATAACATTAACCACGAACTGAAAACCCCCGTTGCATCCATCCAAGTATGCCTTGAAACCCTGCTTTCTGGCATCAATCTCAGCGAAGAGAAGCGCCAGGAACTTATCGAGAGATGCTATGCCCATAACGACCGCCTTCGAAGGTTGCTTAATGATGTATCCCTCATCACCCGAATGGAGGACGGCAGTGCCTTGATTGGCAAAGAGAGAGTTGTAATCAACGATATAATAGCGGAGGTGGCTAAGGAGTTGGCGATGCTGCCCGAAGATGAACGCCTGATGCTCCATAGCGATTTTAATGACGACGTTATCATTGAAGGAAACCAATCGTTGATAGGCTCCATTTTTCGTAACCTAACCGAGAATGCCATTGCCTATTCCGAGGGTAGAAACATCTATATATCGCTACTTGAAAACAATGAGAGGCTGTGCCGTATCCGCTTTGAGGATGATGGCAAGGGAGTTGAGCAGAAACATTTATCGCACCTCTTTGAGCGATTCTATCGTGTGGACAAGGGTCGCTCCCGCCAAAAGGGTGGTACAGGTCTTGGTCTTGCCATTGTAAAACACGCAGTCCAATTCCACGGCGGAACAATCACTGTTACAAATAGACCCAATGGCGGCCTAAGGTTTGAATTCACATTAAGCAACCGTAACACTAAGTAGGGCACAATTCCTGTTTTCGATATTACTTATTCTTAATTTAGACTACATAGAAGACTACACGCCAAAAATAAATTAGAGTTCAAACGATTTTACAAGCAAAGTCATTTCACAATACAAAAGAATAATATCTTGTGTATAAACAAATTCGGCGGTGAAAATAATTCACCGCCGAAAAAGTGCAACCCATGTCGGGGCAGCCTTTTTTATGCTTTTTTCTTTCTGCTGAATTTCTCTTCGAGCGTCTGCATCCACTCGTACCAGTTTGGAATGTAAAGTGTGGCAAGCACAGTGTTCAGGAACATTCCGAATACCACTGCCGTTCCCAATGCCAGACGGCTTTCGGCACCCGCGCCTCCTGCGAAAAGCAGGGGCATCACTCCCAATACGAATGCAAAAGAGGTCATCAGAATGGGGCGCAACCTTATATGTCCCGCCTCGTAGGCACTCTCGCGGATGGGGTTTCCCGCCTTACGGAAGTCGCGTGCAAACTCCACTATCAATATGCCGTTCTTTGCGCTCAAGGCGATGAGCAGTATTATTCCTATCAGTGTGTAGATGCTTATGGGCAGTCCCATTATGGCGCATCCGAGTACTGTTCCCAGCAGGGCAATGGGTGTTCCCATTACCGCAGCCACAGGGCTGCTCCAGCTCTCGTACTGTGCGGCGAGCACCAGATAGGCCACCAGCAGCGCAAGCACAAGTATCACGATGGTGGTGTTTCCGGCAGTCTCCTCCTGATAGGCGACGCCTGTCCATTCAAACCCAAACTCGTCACCTATCTCTTCGTCGAAAAGCTCACCCATCTCCAGCATCGTCTCGCTTGTGCTGTAACCGGGCGAGGTGTTACACGTGAGGGCTGCACTGTTGTACATGTTGTATCTACCCAACTGGTCGATACCCAGAATGGTGCCGGTCTTGGTGAAACTGCTGAAAGGAACCATCTCTCCTTTGTTGTTGGCTATGCTCAGCCGCATGACGCTCTCTATCAGTTTTTGGCTATCCTCGCCTGCTGCCATCTTCACCTGCCATATGCGTCCCAGCATCACAAAGTCGTTGATGTAGGCTGCACCCATATAGTTACTCAGCGTAGATAGCAATGAACCTACGTCTACCCCCATCGTCATAGCCTTTTCGCGGTCTATGTAAAGATAGAACTGCGGCACGTCTGCCTCGAATGAACTGTTCATGGCGGCAATGGCCGGTTTCTTCCTGAACTCCGCGAGCAGCACGTCTATGGCTTTCTGCATCTCGGTAAGTCCCAATGCCTGTCTGTCCTCGAGCTGCAACTGCATTCCGCCGGTGTTTCCCATGCCCGGAATTGCGGGTGGAACCATTGCAAAGCATTGTGCCTCCTGTATGCGTATATAGGCCTCTTCGTTGAACCTTGCCACTACCTCGCTTGCCGAGTGTCCGCGCCCTTTTCTCTCTTTCCAGTCCTTCAGCACCACAAACACCGTCACTGCATTGCTCTGCTCACCATTGTTCATGATGTTGAATCCGCTGATGCTGATGTTGCTCTCCACCTCGGGGTAGGTGGCAAGTATGCTGTTTATTTCCGCGGCAACTTTCTCGCTGCGTGTTAGTGCAGATGCGGGTGGCAACTGTGCCGAGATTATCATATAGCCCTCGTCCTCTTCGGGGATGAAAGTTGTCGGCCATTTTGCAAACATTACTATCGCTGCTGCGGTGAAGACGCAAAAACTGACTATTGCAAGTACAGGCTTTTTCAGCAGAAAGGCGGCACATTTGTCGTATGTGCGTTGCATGCTGTCATACGCGCGGTCGAACAGTGTGAATAGTATCCCTTTTTTGCGGTTGCTGTCCGTCGGGCGCAACAGTATTGCGCACAGGGCGGGCGTGAGTGTCAGTGAATTAAAGCCGCTGAGAAGTGTCGATGCAGCTATCGTCAGTGCAAACTGCTTGTATAGCTGTCCCGAAATACCGCTTATCAACGTCGTGGGCAGAAAGACGGCCATCATCACAAGTACCACGCCTATGATGGGGCTTGTAATCTCCTCCATTGCCTTTTCGGTGGCCTCTCTCGGCGATAGTTTCTCCTCGTCGAGTATGCGCGTGGCATTCTCCACCACCACTATCGCATCGTCTACCACTATGGCAATGGCAAGAATAAGCCCGAAGAGCGTCAGTGTATTTATCGAAAAACCAAGTAGTTCCATTACCGCCAGCGTGCCAATGAGCGATACAGGGATTGTCAGGCAGGGGATGAGTGTGGCGCGCCAGTTTTGCAGGAACAGGAATATCACAAGCACCACCAATAGTGTGGTCTCCAAGAGTGTGTATAGTACTTCGCGTATGGAACTGCGCACGACGTTTGTTGTGTCGAGCGTCACCTGGTAGTTCACTCCGGGTGGAAAATCCTCTGAAATCTGCTCCATCTGCGCTCTTATGGCTTTGGAAACGTCGAGCGCGTTTGTGCCCGGCGATTGATACACCGCGAGGGCGGCTGTGGGCTTTCCGTTCAGACGCGACGAGGCCGAATATGTTTCGCTGCCCAGCTCTATGGTTGCAATATCCTTGAGTTTGAGCATTGTAACACCGTCGTTCTTCACAATGATGTTGCCGAACTCTTCTTTGTCTTTTAGTCTTCCCTGCACGTTCAGCGTGTACTGAAAGGCATTGTCGGCATTCTTGCCTAATGTCTGTCCCACATAACCAGCCGACACAGCCATGTTTTGCTGGCTTATGGCAGAATAGACCTCGGCGGGAGTTATGCCTCGTATGCGCATGGTTTCAGGGTTCAGCCATATGCGCATGGAGTAGTCGCCTGCACCCATAATATTTACAGCTCCCACTCCCGGTGTGCGCGACAGACGGTCGGTTATTTGCAGCTTGGCGTAGTTTGAAAGATAGAGCTGGTCGTATATGGAATCGCCTGTGAGTGTCAGGAACAACACTATGTTCGTGGACTGTTTCTGCACGGTAACACCCAGCTGCGTCACCTCACTCGGCAGGGAGTTCATCGCAACGTTCACTCTGTTCTGCACAAGTACCGTTGCCATGTCAATATCCGTTCCCACCTCGAAGGTAACTGTCAGCTGGTAGGTTCCTGCCGACGACGATGTAGAGCTCATGTAAATCATTCTGTCCACTCCGTTCACCTGCTGTTCTATGGGTATTCCCACCGTTTGGGCTATTGTCTCGGCATTGGCACCCGGGTAGTTGGCTGTCACCTGCACTGTCGGTGGGGTGATGTCGGGGTATTGGTCCACAGGCAGCACGAACAGGCAGATGCCACCACCCACCAACAGCATCAGTGAGAGCACTGTGGCGAAAATCGGACGCTCGATAAAGAATTTCGGAAAGTTCATGTTGATTGGTTTTTTGTGGTTATACTCAGCTGCTATTTCTCCATTATCGGGGTTATTTTCATGCCGTTTCTCACCTTCATAAGCCCTTTTGTTACGTATCGTTCATCTTTGCTCAGTCCGCTTGTGACAAGTCTCATGCTGTCGTCTACAACATCGCCAGTCTCTATGTGACGGTATTCTATAATGTTGGAATTATTTACTACATATACAAACTTTCCAAGCTGGTCGGTGCCTATGGATGCGTCATTTATCAAGATGCCTTCGGGCAGCTTTTTATATGGCAGTACAACGCTTATGTACGAGCCGGCTTTCAGTAACCCATCATCGTTTTTTAGCTCGGCACGCACTGTTAATGTTCCTGTGCTCAGTTCCACGTTAGGCGACAGATAGTCCATCTTGGCTTTGCGACGAAAATAGTTGTCGCTACCCAAACTGAAAGTGATATATTCATCCTGTTCCACATTGCCGCGCTTGCGTCGTTGAAGCCACTCGTTGTCGGTGATGTCGAAATATGCGTACATTATATCATCTTTATACAGAGTGGCAAGCGTCACAGGTGAGACGGCTCCCGCAATGTAACTTCCATTCGACATGGTACTCAGTGTCATCAGTCCGTTGTGCGGTGCTTTTATGTAGCAGTAGCCGAGGTTGGTCTTGGCAGTGTTCAGTTGCGCCTCGGCGTTGCTTACGGCAGCCTTGCCGGTCTCTACATCTGTCTGCGATTGCAACAGTTCTATCTGGCTCACAGCATTACGCTTGATGGCTATTTTCATCCTCTCGTAATTGTTCTCGGCATATTCAAGATTGGCTTTGGCTGTTTGCAATGCAGCTTCGGCCTGCCTGACGGCGTCCTTGTACAGGGTAGGTTCTATGATGAATAAAATGTCTCCTTTTTTTACTCTTTGCCCGGCGGTATAATAAGAGCCTTCGAGCGTGCCGTTCACTCGCCCCACTATGGCAACTGTCGCATCGGCGTCAAGGTATCCGGGGTACTCGCGTGTGAGGGTCACCTCTTGAACAACGGGGTGCGCCACTTCTATCGGCAGACTCTCAGCCACAACCTTCGCTTTTTTTTCGTTGCAACCGCAGAGCAGGCTTGTAATTGCTATTGTAAAAATTACTCTTTTCATTGTCTCGGAATATTAAATTGATTCATCTTTTTACCATCCTCCACCGAGGGCTTTGTATAGCTGTACAAGTGCCATCAGCGAGTAGCCCTGTGTGCGTACAAGGTTGTTCTGATAGCTCAGTAGCGAGCGTTGCGCGTCGAGCACGCTTTGGAACTGTGTGAGTCCCTGCTTGTATAGCTCCACCGATAGTGCGAGGGTCTCTTCGCCTTGGCGTACGGTCTCTTTGAGCGTCTCAATAGAGAGTATGGAATTTTTGTACAAGCTCATGGCGTTGCTCACCTCTTGTACGGCGGTTAGCACAGTACTGTTGAACACGATGATGCTCTGCTCAAGTTCGGCTTTGGCCTCGGCAGTGGCATTTATCCTTTTCCCGCCACTGAAGATGTTCCACGTCAGGGTGGGAGCAATCTCCCACTGCATGCTTCGGCTGCGCATCAGTTTGTCAATATTATTCGCTGAATATCCAAACGTGCCGTTAAGGTAAATACTCGGTAGCCAATCGCGCTTGGTGGCTCCTAAAAGTGCGGCATTTTGCTCCACCGACAGTTCGGCAGCTCTCACGTCGGGGCGACGGCGCAACAGGTTGGCAGGAACGCCCACAGCAACAGCCTCCACGTAGTCGGGTAGTGGCCCGTAGCTGTTGAGTCTCTCGTCGATGCTTCCGGGGTAGAGAGCCAGCAATACAGCAAGCGTGTTTATATATTGCTCTATGGATGATTGCATTGAAGGTATCGCAGCGAGCGTACTGTAATATACCGACTGTGCTTGGGCAACGTCGAGTTTCGATGCAAATCCTGTTTCGTAACGCGCCACTGCTATCTCCATAATCTCCTTTTGCGATTGGGCATTTTGTTGCAACACCATCATCTCGGTCTGGCTCTGTCGCAACGAAAAATAGGCATTGGCAACTTCGGCGCAGAGTGTTACCATCGTGGCTCGATACTCCTCTTCGGTTGCTTGAAATGCTCTTTTTTGTGCCTGTGCCCGTTTGAATATTTTACCAAAGACGTCTATCTCCCAATTCATCGAAATTGCTCCGCTGAAGTAGCCGTACCACGCTTCGATGTCACCCGTCTGCGACAGGTTGCCACTTGCCTTTTCGCGTGTCCACCCCGTAGAGAAGTCAAGCGTGGGCAGCAGCCCGCTTTGTGTCATTCTCCATCCGGCTTTGGCTATTCTGATGTTCGTCAGCGCAGTCATTGCCGACAGGTTGCGCTCGGTGGCGATGGTTATCAACGAGTCAAGCAGCGTGTCATCGAACTTTTTCCACCAAAAGTCGGCGTCGGGCATCGTGCCCACAAACAGTTCATCCTCCTGCCACTCAGGTGGCAACGGCTCCATCAGCAGGTTCTGCTGCCCCATGGAGGGGAGTGTGGTGATAATCACAAGCATGCAGCAAAAAAATATTTTTCTCATAACAGAACAGTGAATAAATACTCATAAAACAAACCTTCGGTTGATAAGTTTCGGCTGGTTATGATAAAAATGCAACGACGATAATCACAAAATATGGTTCAATATTCTACAAAATAGGCATTTTTAATAGAGTAAAGTTGGCACTTCAACAAACAAATTATAACTTTGCAATCTAATCTTTAATTTATGGAATTGAATATAATTGTGCTGGCAAAGCAGGTTCCGGACACCCGTAACGTAGGGTCTCAGGCGATGAATCCCGACGGTACCATCAACCGTTCGGCTCTTCCCGCCATCTTCAACCCCGAGGACCTCAATGCTCTGGAACAGGCACTTATCATCAAAGAAAAAAATCCCGGCAGTCGCATAACATTGCTCACTATGGGCCCTGCACGCGCTGCCGACATCTTGCGCGAAGGACTCTATCGCGGTGCCGACGCGGGAATACTGCTCACCGACCGAGCTTTTGCCGGTGCCGATACATTGGCAACCTCTTATGCGCTCACTTCGGCGATACGCAAGATAGGTAAATTCGACATCATACTTTGTGGCCGTCAGGCTATCGACGGCGATACTGCTCAGGTGGGCCCTCAGGTGGCTCAGCAGCTTGACCTTCCGCAGATAACCTACACACGACGTATTCTCGACATAAATGAAGAGAAGATAACCGTCGAACGTTCAATAGAGAATGGCGTTGAGGTGGTAGAGGCTCCTCTTCCCCTGTTGCTCACCGTTGACGGTGTGGCAGCTCCCTGTCGCCCTCGCAATGCCTATCGTCTGTTGCGTTTCCAACGCGCGGCAACACCCTCGGAACAGGCTGCCGACGGCTATCGCTATGCCGACAAGGTGGCTGCCGACAGCTCTCTCACATTACAGGAATGGAATCTTGCCTATGTGGGTGGCGACGCGTCGCGTTGCGGCCTCTCGGGTTCGCCCACAAAAGTGAAAAAAGTAGATAATGTCATTTTCCAAGCAAAGGAGAGCAAGCGCTTCACTGCCGACGACGAGCAGATAAAAGAGCTTGTAGGCGAATTGCTTGCCAACCACACCATAGGATAGTAATATTATGAACAGCATATTAGTATATTGCGAACTTGACGGCTCTCGTGTAGCCGAAGTCAGCTTGGAACTGCTGAGCAAAGGACGCGAACTTGCCGACACCCTCGGTGTCTCCCTTGAGGCTGTGGCGTTGGGCGAAAATCTCGCAAGCGTAGCTGCACAGGTGTTCCCCTACGGCGTCGATAAACTGCATCTTTTCGACGATGCCCGCCTCTCGCCCTACACGACATTGCCCCACGCTTCTGCGTTGGTGAAATTCATCGGCGAGGAGAATCCTCAGATATTCCTGTTGGGCGCAACAGTCATCGGTCGCGACCTCGGCCCCCGCGTCTCTTCGGCGTTGGGCAGCGGTCTTACAGCCGACTGCACCTCGCTCGAGATTGGCGACTACGAGGATAAGAAACGTGGCGAGACAGTGAAAAACCTTCTCTACCAGATACGCCCCGCCTTTGGCGGAAACATCGTGGCGACCATCGTCAATCCCTACAATCGCCCCCAGATGGCAACCGTTCGCGAGGGAGTAATGCCCTTGAACCGAGTGCGCCCCGACGACTATATTGGTGAGGTGGTGCAGCACAATGTTGCCGACTATGTTAGCGAGGCCGACTTTGTAGTGCGCATCCTCGAGAGACATTTGCAGGAGTCCGAGAACAACCTCAAGAGCGCGCCCATTGTGGTTGCCGGAGGTTACGGTGTAGGCTCCAAAGAGAACTTCGATCTTCTCTTCACCCTTGCCCGTGAGCTTCATGGCGAGGTAGGTGCCACCCGCGCCGCAGTCGATGCAGGTTTTACCACCCACGATCGTCAGATAGGTCAGACAGGTCTTACTGTGCGCCCCAAGGTCTATTTCGCATGCGGAATCTCGGGACAGGTGCAGCACATTGCGGGAATGCAAGATAGTGGAATCATCATCTCCATCAACAGCGACCCCAATGCACCCATCAACACCATCGCCGACTATGTGATTACAGGTCGCGTCGAAGATGTCCTCCCCAAATTAATCAGCCATTATCAGAAAAAATCATGAACTACTATACAGACAATCCGGTTCTGAAGCACTATTTGAGTCATCCTCTTCTCCGCCGCATCGTGGAGATGCGCGAGCATGGCTTTGCTCAGGCCGAAAAATATGATTACGCCCCTGTCGATTTTGAAGAGGCAGTGGCAGGCTACGAGCAGGTGTTGTCGCTCGTGGGTGAGCTTTGCGCCGAAATTGTTGCCCCCAATGCCGCCGAGGTCGATCACACAGGCCCTGTACTCGAAAAGGGTAGGGTGAAATATGCCCCTGCAACCGACGAGAATATGGAGATGTTCCGCAAGGCAGGCCTCATGGGAATTTCTATTCCCCGTTGTTACGGCGGACTCAATTTCCCCACTTCGGTGTTCATCATGCTCGAAGACCTTGTAGCACGCGCCGATGCAGGTTTCGGTAACCTGTGGGGCTTGCAGGAGTGCTCCGAGACAATCAACGCCTTCGGTAGTGACGACCAGCGTGCACGTTTCCTCCCCCGCATAGCTTCGGGCGAGACAATGTCTATGGATCTCACCGAGCCCGATGCCGGTAGCGATCTTCAGAGCGTACAGCTCAAAGCAACATACAACGAGGCCGACGGCCGCTGGTACCTCAACGGTGTCAAGCGTTTCATTACCAACGGCGATGCAGATATTCACTTGGTGCTTGCCCGCAGTGAAGAGGGTAGCAGCGACGGACGCGGACTCTCGCTCTTCATCTACGACAAACGTAACGGCGGTGTTCACACCCGTCGCATCGAGGATAAAATGGGTATTCATGGCTCTCCCACCTGCGAACTTGTCTACAACAACGCTCCTGCCGAGCTTTGCGGCAGTCGCAAGATGGGACTCATAAAATATGTGATGGCACTCATGAACAGTGCGCGTTTGGGAATTGCCACCCAAAGCGTAGGCCTTTCCGAGGCTGCCTACCGCGAGGCACGCGACTATGCAACCAACCGTAAGCAGTTCGGTAAAGCAATAGAGAATTTCGCCCCCGTCTACGAAATGCTGGGCGAGATGAAAGCTCGTCTCGATGCGTCGCGCAGCCTGCTCTACGAGACAGCCCGCAATGTCGATATTACAGCATGCTTCGACGAGCTTGCCCGCGAGCGTACCCTCACTCCCGAGGAGCGTCAAGAATCAAAGGCCTTTTCTCGCGTAGCCGACGCCCTCACCCCCATCGTCAAGGGTATGGGCAGCGAAATATGTAACCGCAACACCTACGACGCAATACAGGTGCATGGCGGTTCGGGCTACATGAAAGACTATGCCTGTGAGCGTCTCTACCGCGACGCGCGCATCACCTCCATATACGAGGGAACCACACAGTTGCAGGTGGTGGCAGCCATTCGTTACGCCACCAACGGTTTCTACTCGACACTGCTCGACAGCTATCTCTCAAACGAAGTGTCGCCGGCTATGACACCCCTCCGCAAAAGAATAACAAAGATGGCAGCTCTCTACCGTGCGTCGGTTGAGCGCGCGCAATCTTTCGGATGCAGCGAGATCAACGACTTTCTCTCGCGCCGCATCTACGAAATGGCATCATACTGCATCATGTCAGCCCTGCTGATGCTCGATGCCTCGGCAAACGAAGAACTTTTTGCAGCCTCTGCGCGCAGCTTTACGGCTATGGCCGAGTCGATAGTGGCGTCGCATGCAACATTTATAGAGAATTATACACCCGAACTTTTAAACGATTATCGTAAATAGAATTATGGAAACAAAACATCAGTTTCTCCGCGTGGCTTACGAGCTTATCTCTCATCGTGACGGCGTTGCCGAAGAAATAGAAAAGGCAACACGCGAACAACCCTTCAGTTTTATCACAGGTTTCAACTTTACACTCGACACCTTCGAGAATAGCCTCAAGGACTTGAAGAAAGGCGATACCTTCGACTTTGTTATACCCTCTGACGAGGCATACGGCGACTACGACCCCGACCATGTTCAGGATTTCGACCGCGAGGTGTTCACCATCGATGGCAAGTTCGACTCAACCCACATTTTCAACGGTAATATCGTTGAAATGATGCGTAGCGACGGCTCTCCCATCCTCGGAACAGTGAAAGAGGTTACTCCCATGAAAGTAGTCATGGACTTTAACCACCCTCTGGCAGGATGCGATCTTCAGTTCATTGGCAGCGTTGTTGAGTCTCGCCCTGCAACAGAGAAAGAGATAAACAAATTTGCCGATTCTCTCAAACCCAGCGGATGCAACTGCGGTTGCAGCGGATGTGGTGGCGGCAGTTGCGACGAAGGTTGCGGCGGCTGTCATTAATATATAGAAAATATTCAAGTCTCCGACTATGAATACAATTGGTACACAGGTGCGACTCACCACTTTCGGTGAGTCGCATGGCATTGCAATAGGTGGCATTCTCGACGGCTTTCCCTCGGGAGTGGTCGTCGATGAAGAATTTGTGCGCAGCGAGATGCGCCGTCGTCGTCCCGGGCAGAGCGCGGTAACCACCGCCCGTAACGAGGCCGACGAAGTGCAATTTCTCTCGGGAATATTCGAGGGGCGCACCACAGGCACCCCCATCGGTTTTGTTATATACAACACCAACAACCGCAGCAACGACTACGACAATCTGCGCGATGCCTTCCGCCCCTCCCATGCCGACTATACCTATACGGTGAAGTACGGAGTGCGCGACCATCGTGGCGGCGGTCGCTCGTCGGCGCGCGAGACGGCTGTGCGTGTCTGTGCAGGAGCATTGTGCAAGCTCGCCCTCGCGCAGATGGGAATTACCGTACAGGCCTACACTTCGCAGGTGGGCAACATCAGCCTCGAACAGCCCTATACAGCCTACGACCTATCGCGTGCCGAGGAAAATATTGTTCGTTGCCCCGACGCAGAAAAGGCATCACTCATGGAAAAGCTCATACTCGATGTTAAGCGAGAAGGCGACACCATCGGCGGCATTGTTACATGTGTGGCAAAAGGTGTTCCCGCAGGCATCGGAGCACCGTTGTACAACAAACTCTCCTCGTCGCTCGCGGCAGCCATGATGACTATCAATGCAGCCAAAGGATTCGACTATGGCGACGGCTTTGCGTCGATTACAGGTCGCGGCTCCGAGCAGAACGATATCTTTTTCGACGACAACGGCACCATAAATACCCGCACCAACCACAGTGGCGGCATGCAAGGTGGCATCTCCAACGGGCAGGACATCTATTTTCGCGTGGCCTTCAAGCCTGTGGCAACCATTTTGTGCGAGCAACCTACGGTGAGCACCGACGGTAAAGACACCGTTATCTCGGCTCGCGGTCGTCACGACCCCTGTGTCGTTCCTCGCGCCGTTCCGGTGGTGGAAGCAATGGCTGCGCTTACCATTCTCGACCACTGCCTGTTGTCGCGTTGTGTGCGATTGTAAATTGTTGCATACTATAAAGATAATCAGCGTAAGACTTTTTGGAGTTTTACGCTGATTGTCTTTTAAAAAAACAACCAAACAGTTGCAAAATTTAAAATAATATTGCATTTTTGCTGTTTCTTTGTAGGGAAACTTTAAAATAACAAAATAGATGCGTTGAAACTCGCATTGAACGAATACGAAACATGAAAAATACCAAGAAAAACAAAGCAGGGGCAGGGCAGGCAACATCTGCACCCAAGAACGCTTTCTGCATTACGGAGAAGATAACCAAACGCTTCTCTTTAATGTTTTTTGTAATACTCTGGCTGTTGCTTGCCATCTTTGAGTCGGAGCAGCTCTATCGCATACAGGATTTGTCGCTGTTCCTGCCCACTGAAATCTTCTTTGACGAGATGATGTCGGCGCCCGCAGGACTGCTCTCTTATATAGGCTGTTTCCTCATACAGTTCTTTTACTATCCGGCAGTGGGTGCCGCAATCTATGTAGCACTTCTCTATGCGGTGTATCTTCTTGTACTCAAGGTCTTTAATATCTCTTCGCGCTGGTCGCTGACGGCACTTTTGCCCGTTGTTTTTCTGCTGGCAAGCAACATGGTCTTGGGCTATTGGCACTTCTACAACAAACTGCATGGCTACTTCTATATCGCCGTTGTGGGAACGATAATCGTTCTTTTGGCATTGTGGGCATATAAAAAGCTCCCCATGTGGGCGAAATTCATCTTTATCCCACTATGTGCCATCCTGGGTTACCCCCTCTTTGGAGCTTACGCTCTTGTAGCTACACTCTTTATGGGTGTGCAGACGTTGTTCGGCAATGGAAATCTTGCGGCGCGTGTGGGGCTGTTTCTGCTCTCAACAGTGTTTATAGCTGTTGTACCCGCCGTTGCATATAACTATTTCTACACCTCTACATCGCTTCCGTTGTCATATATGGCAGGTGTGCCCGCATATCAATACTCGCTTGCGAACGATTGGAACTTTGTAAAACGAGTTCTGATGATATGGCTACCCTTTGTGCTGCTTTTCATTTCCATATTGCTTTATGCGGTTTTTGCCGATAGAGTGGTGGAGAGTAAAAAAATCACCGAGAAATATAATGTATATCAGGCTGTTATCGCAGTGGTGACAGTGCTTGTTGCATGGCTCTTCTGGTACAGCGACAAGAATTACCAAATAGAGCTTAAACAGAACAGAGCTATGTGGAACGAAGATTGGGAACGTGTAGCCGAGCTTGGCAAAGCGACCGACTCTCCCACGCGTCTCATTGTGATAAACCGAAACATCGCCCTGCTGCATTTGCGTCGTGCAGGTGAGGAGATGTTCAGCTATCCCGACGGTTCCACCTCGCCCAAATCCACGATGAATGTTCGTCTTGTGCAGACAGGTGGCAAGATGATTTATTATCAATATGGTCGTTTTAATTTCTGCTACCGTTGGTGTGTCGAAAATGCAGTAGAATATGGCTGGAAGGTTGAATATCTGAAACACGCCATCCGCAGTTTGATAGGTTCGGGACAGTATAAAACAGCCCGCCGTTACGTAGATATTCTCAAACTCACGCTGTTCCATTCATCGTGGGCCGAGTATTACGAAAAGATTCTCGACAACCCCAAGTTGGTTGATAAAACCCCCGAGCTGATATTCCCTCGTCAGATGTTCTGCTATGCGAATACTCTCGATATTGACGATGGATTTGTCGAGGCTTATATGCTCAACCATATGAGTTCCAATCTTTTTGTGAATCCTTCTCCCAACAGCACCGAGGCTTCGCTGATGCATGCGCTCGTACGCAAAGATACTCAGCTCTTTTGGAATACAATGGTTAATTATCTGAGTAATCATAAACAAATGATGCGCATCCCTCTCCACTATCAAGAGGCATTGTTGCTCTATGCGCAAATAGACAAACGTGCAGATATTTCAAAATTCAAGTTCGATAAAAAAGTAGAGAGGCGTTTCCGCGATTTCACTTCGCGCATATCAAAATATCGTGGCAAGCCCGAAGCAGAGATTGCACCATATTTCAAAGATGACTTCGGAGACACATATTGGTACTTCTACTTCTTTGTACGTGAACTTAAAAGCAATTAATTCCCATGAAAAGAAAATTATATACACTCCTGTTGATAGTGGCGGCGATGCTCGGCGCAGCATCCTGCACGCCCTCGTTGCCCGACTCTCCCACAAAGTCTAAGAGACAACCCGAAATCTACCCCGACTACAAAAATGTTACAATCCCCTGTAATATAGCCCCTCTGACGTTTGAAATAAAAGAGAAGGGTGCCACATCTTTCCTCACACGTTTCAGTGTAGGCGACAAAGAACTGCTGCTTGCAGGTCGCGATGTTACCCCTTCGCCGGAACAGTGGCGCGACCTTCTCTCTGCATTCACCAAGTCGGGCAGAATACAGGTCGATACATACTTTGAAAAAGAGGGTAAATGGTATGTGAATCTGCCTTTTTATGTGAACGTCTCTTCCGACTCCATCGACAAATACCTCTCCTATCGCCTCATACCCCCTTCGTATGTGGCATACGAGAAGCTCGACATCGTGCAACGCGACCTCACTTCCTACGACGAAGAGGTGATATACAGCAATATGCTTCTCTCTTCCGAGCAAAAGGGTCAATGTATCAACTGTCACCACTACAAGAACTACAAGACCGACAATATGCAGTTCCATGCGCGTCAGCATCTTGGTGGCACGTTCTTTGTGCACGATGGCAAGCCTGTCAAGCTCGACCTTAAGACCGACTCCACTATCTCGGCCGGAGTTTATCCGTCGTTCAACCCTGTGTATGATGTTGTTGCCTATTCAGTGAACAACACCGGACAGGCGTTCCACACTGCCCATCACAATAAGATAGAGGTTCAGGATGCGGCAAGCGACCTCATTCTGTATGACCCTGTGAAGAATGCCGTTTCACACATTTCCAATGCGAAAGACGACCTCGAGGTGTTCCCCTGCTGGTCTGCCGACGGTCTTACACTCTACTATTGCTGTGCGCACTTCGAACTGAAAGATACGGCTAACACCATTACCAAAGAGGAGATTATCCGTTACAAAGAGATAAAATACGACATTCTTGCGCGTCGATGGGACCCCGAGACACGCCGGTTTAGCGAGCCCGATACAGTCTTTGCTTGCTCACGTCAAGGCAAGAGTGCTACACTGCCTCGCGTCTCTCCTGACGGCCGTTATATGCTCTTCGCTTTAGGTGAGTATGGCTGTTTCCATGTATGGCACAAAGATGCCGACATCTATATGCTCGACCTTGCTACGGGTAAAGCATCTCCTCTCACCAAGTCCAATTCCGATGATGCCGAGAGCTATCCCACATGGAGTAGCAATGGCAAGTGGGTAATGTTCTCCAGTCGTCGCGACGATGGAAATTACACACGTGTGTACATTGCTCATGTCGAGCCCGACGGAAGCACTGCAAAGGCGTTTATCGTGCCTCAGAGCAATCCCGCTTTTTACCCGCTCTTCGAGAAATCTTTCAACCGTCCCGAGTTTATGATAGAACCGGTGCGCTTCACTCCTATAGAGGTAGCCGAGGTGCTGAGTGGTGAGGCGACAAAGGCTGTTTTTACCGAAAAATAGCCCTCGATTTTATATTTTCTAACGGCTTTCCCATAATTGGGAGAGCCGCTTTTTTTATTTTGTTCCCCTGTTATTTTGTCAATTTATTTCTTTTTTAGCTCCACATTTTTTTCGTTCATTTATGCCTTGCAAGGCTGTTTTATCCCTTTTTGTGTTTCCCTCCTTGTTTCTTTGTGCGGGTTTTCAATTCAAAAATAATCTTAAAATTTTAACATTTAAGTGTTAAAAAGCAAAATTGACATTTTTGTACCATCTATCAAAAAAAATAGCGAAAAACAGCGAAAAACAGGACTAAAAATGTGAAAAAAAGAGTCTTAAAGCGAAAAAATATAGAAAATATTTGAGCATTAAATATAAATACTTATTTTTGCACATTACATAGACTACACTATAAAGTGTAGGTTGTTTAAAACGCATGTTGAAAAAATTTAATTATTTATAAAATTTATATTTATGTTTAAACACTGCTTAAGTAAATTTAGCTGCGCACTTGTTATGATGTGTGCGCTTGTTACCGGTGGCTTATTCCAGTCATGCGAGGACGTTCTCGGCTTGGATGAATACAAGTACGACGACAGCGAACCTACATGGCTTGGTTCCAGCATCTACGATTTCCTCAAAGAGGGAAATGCCGGTCACACTTATGAGAACTACGTGAAACTTATCGACGATTTGGGCGAGAAGGACATTCTTTCACGTACAGGTAGTAGAACCCTCTTCATTGCCGATGACGAGGCGTTTGCGAGATTCTACGAGAACAACCCCTGGGGTGTGAAGGAATACAAAGACTTCACCTATCGCCAGAAGAAAGTTTTGTTCTACAACGTGATGTTGAAGAACGCCTACCTTCTCGACATGTTGGCAGCAACAAGCGTGGCTCCCAATGTAGAGATGATGGGTGGTGACTGTTTGCGTCGCGAGACATCTGCAACATTGTACGACTCAGTTCCCATCTTCTCTGAGAATTCATCATTGCAAGGCTTGCGTTTCCCCGATAACAACCAGTCTTTCAATCTTTGGAAGGAAGTGTTCGCTGGCGACAGTGTCCGCGTGGCTATCGGTGGAAAGAACCCCATGATGGTTCACTTCCTCTATGAGTATGTTAGAACAAAAGGTATTCTGGACGAAGACTTCTCTATCATCTTCCAGAAATTCGGCAAAACCCGTACAGGTACCGAGGCATTTATCTTCGGCAACAAAATCCTCACCAGCGATGTATCTTACGGCGACCTTTCAGACGACACATTGACAATTACATGTAAGAACGGTTACCTCTATCGTATGGATGACGTTCTTATACCCCCTTCAACAATGGCACAGGTACTCCGCGAAACAAGCAATACAAAGCTCTTCAGCCGTATGCTCGACCGTTTCGCATATCTCGAGTATGATGATGCGCTTACAAAACAGTTCAATGCATTGTATCACGAGAACCAGCCCGATGAATACGAGAAAGTATACACATGGAAGTATGCCCTCGAGACAAAAGATGGTAACGGCAACCGCCAAGGTCAGCCCTATTTCCGTCCCGCAGCCGATGGTACAAACAGTAAAGACGTACTTCGTTTTGGTAAGGACGACTTCGTAAAATACGATCCGGGAGATGCTCAGTACAAGAGTCCTCAGGGCTTGCAGCAGGATATGGGTGCAATCCTCGTTCCCGACGACGAGATGATTTACCGTTTCTTCGCCCCCGAGCGTATGCAGAACCAGGATACCATCGCTGTGAACAACAGCAGAAATGAGGATGTAAGACGTCCCTACGCCGTAGGTTCTTCAATCGTTGAAACATATGCCAACCCCGACGATGTAGCTAATCTTAAGGAGGGCCTCGCAGGCAACTTCGATTACGCAGCAGTAATGGCTCCCTGTCTCGACAGCATCCCCATGGATATCCTTTCGGCATTCTTGTGCAACCTTATGCAGCAGTCATTCTTGAACACATTGCCCAGCAACTTCAACAGAGTAAGAAACGATGCTCGTGACGAGATGGGTCTCAAGAAAAGCGACGTGTCTGAATGTATCCTTGCAAACAACGGTGTTATATATATATTAAATAATGTATATGGTCCTGCAAAATACCAGGCCGTTATGACACCTCCCCTTGTGATGACAAACATGCGTATCATGAACCGTATCATCGAGGAGTTCAAATACTCATCATACCTCTTGGCTATGGACTCTAAGTTCAGCTTCATTGTACCCGATGATTCATGCTTCGTATACTACGATCCCCTCTCATTGATGAAAACTACTCCCGAGCCTACTGCTTATGTATTCACATACGGTAAGGTAAAAGAGACAGACAGGAACGACGGTCTCATCTGTACACAGTGTAGTTTTGACCCTGAAACATATGCACTTCTCGATACATTGAAACATGCCGAGCAGGTTAGCGTTTCAAACTACAAATCGCAATTGACCGACCTCATGGAGTACTTCATCATCGTTGACGAGGTTGAAAAAACCGAAAACCAGTACTTCCTTTCTAAGGGCTACGGAATCGTTAAGTGCGTGAAAGAGAACGGCGAAGTTAAGTTCCAGGGTGGTGAGCAGATTGAGCTTGGTAAGAAGCTCGGTCGCGACGACGTAATGGTAAGCATCAAGAAAGACGGTGCTTTCGTCGAGAAGAACGGTGTTACATACTGTACAGTATCCGAAGACGAGAACTACAAATCAGGTGTAGTATCTCCTCCCACAAGAACAATCTACTCTTATCTTGCCGACACAGTACAGGGCAATCCCTTCTACGAGTTCTACGATCTCTGTAAAGTGCTTGCCGACGACGCTCTCTACGACTCAATCTACCGTTTCGGTCTCGAGGAGCAAGAGGACAAGGAGGACACTATCACCAAGTACCGCATTTTCAGCAGCGAGGTTAACGGTTACAGATCATTTGACAATGCTGTTCCCTTCTTGAGCACATACCACTATACAGTATACGTACCTCAGGCATCTGCATTGCAGGCTGCATACGAGGAAGGTCTTCCCACATACGACGACATCCTTGCCGAAATAAGCAAAGGCAACAGAGGACGTGCAGCATCAATGATGCGTTTGCTGAACAAATTCGTACGTTACCACTTCCAGGATAACGCGGTGTTGGTAGACAAACTCCCCTTCCAGGTTAAGGTAGGTGACGACCTCCTCAACGAAATCAGATACGAGACTGCAACCATCGATGAATCAACAGGTCGTTTCGCCGACTTGCTCATCAAATCAGAAAATGGTACCATCACAGCAACCGACCAGATGGATCGCGTTGCATCGGTTTTGAACAAAGCAGGTGAAGAGCACGTGACATGGAATATCCTCGCACGCGATATTCTTTACAGCTATAGTAACATAACCGGTGACCCCACGAAGATTGAAACTTCATCATTTGCAGTAGTACACCAGATAGATAACGTACTTTACAATAGAAGCCTCTTCGGCTACGACGGCAATTTCTGTCGCTTCGCACCCGACGGCGAGATTGTAAACGTATGGAATGGTGTCAGCGTACCCGTTTCTTATAACGAAGCAGACTCAACTACTACATACGAGGATCAGAACTACACCATTGGTGAGGCTAAGTACAAGACTGCTAACAAGAAGAAGACAGGTTACTTGCTCAAACCAATGGCTAATCCCACTAAGTTCGCAAAAGAGGAATATGTAATCAAGGCTGTGAACGACTCAACCGACACCAAGATTCTTATCACACAGGACGGTTTCCTCGTAGACACACTTGGTACTGACAGAACCAACCCCATCCGTTTCCTCAGAGCCGACTTTACTCCTCTCGAAATAAACGATTCAACAGGTACAGTAGATCCTGATTCAATAGTAACAGTACTTTCTGACGGAAGATTCGTTGATTATAAAGGTAGAGAAATCAAATAATAAGCAAAGAAATAATTGCTATGATAAAGATAAAACATTTATTGCTTCTCCTCCTCTGTTGTTGTGTAGGCTCAGCCTTTGCGCAGAAGAGTTCGAGAATTTCCGGAAACATCTCCAGTGATTCCGAAGGTCCGCTTATGATGGTAAACATTACCGAGCGTGACAAGAACAACCGTATCATCGAGGCTGCCGTAACCGATATGGAAGGTAACTTTACTATGGTTGTTAAAAATACAAGTAACCGACTCGAGATCTCTTATATCGGATATAAGACAATGACTCTTGAAATTGGTTCACGCACTGTATTCAATGTTAAGTTGTTGGAAGACAACCAGCTTCAGGAGGTCGAGATTACAGCAAAGCCCCGTACACAGTCGGGTGCCCTCGACATTCTCACACGTGAGGTCTCTCAGGCAACTCAGAAGTTCAACATGAGCGAGATGGAGGGTCTTTCATTCGCATCTGTCGATGAGGCACTTCAGGGACAGATTGCCGGTCTTGACATTACCTTCAACTCGGGTGACCTTGGTTCGGGTACCACCATGCGTTTGCGTGGTACTTCAACAATCAACGGTAACGCCGAGCCCCTCATCGTTGTAAACGACAATATCTTCGAAATGCCCACAGGTGAGCAGATCGACTTCGCAACAGCCAACGAAGAGACCTTCGCACAGTTGCTTACCGTCAACCCCGAGGACATTGAGTCAATCGAGGTATTGAAGGATGCTTCAGCTTGTGCTATCTGGGGTTCACGTGGTGCTAACGGTGTCATCAAGATTAAGACAAAACGTGGTTCACGCGGTAAGACACGTGTAAACTACAGTTTCCGTTTCAAAGACAAATGGATTCCCAAAGGTCTTAACCTCTTGAACGGTGACGACTACACCATGATGCTTAAAGAGGCATACTTCAACCCCGAGCAGAGCGACAAATACTCAGCAGTAGAGGAGTTGAACTACAACATCAACTTCCCCGAGTATGAGAACTACAACGAGAACACCGATTGGGTAGACGCAGTGTCAAAGCATGGTTACACCAACGAGCACAACATCTCTCTTAACGGTGGTGGTGAGAAAGCTACATTCCGTATCTCAGGTGGTTACTACAACGAGACAGGTACCATTATCCGTCAGTTGCTCGACCGTTTCACCTCTACAATGGCTCTTGACTACTACGTATCAGACCGTATCAAGGTTGTTTCCGACTTCTCTTTCACATACACAAACAACAGAAAGAACTACTCGGGACTTCTCGATATCGCACAGGTGATTATGCCTAACATGTCAATCTACTATCAGAACCAGAAGTTCGACGAGAACGGTGTTTCTTACGGCGTTCCCACATCAGACTACTACCAGATGTTGAACAACGCAGGTTACGATGGTTATCTCAACGACCAGAAGGGCAAAAAGAACCCTGTGGGTCTTGCACACCTCGCACGCAGAGGTGACGAGTCATACTCAATCACACCTCAGTTGCAGTTAGAGTACAACCTCCTCGGTCTCGAAGACGATGAGACACAGTTGAAATACCGTGCAATGGTTAACTTGTATGCAACAACATACACCGACCACTCTTACCTCCCTGCTGCACTTGTAACATCAGGATGGGACTCAGGCGACGCCAACGCATCAAGCCTTAGCGAGCAGAAGTCATTGCAGTTCACCACACGTCACAACCTTATCTTCACACCTCATTTCAAGAACGAAGATAACTTCCTTACAATGACTGCGCAGTATGAACTTTGGACAGGTACAAACTCTTCACAGACAGAGAGTACTTTCGGTCTTCCCACAGGAAACATCACATCAACAACAATCGGTTCTAAACTCAGCAGCGCAGGTACATCTACCGGTGAGTGGCGTTCAATGTCATTCGCTTACCAGAGCCACTACTCATACAAGTCTAAGTACTCATTCGGTTTCACACTTCGCGCCGAAGGTAACACCAAATTCGGTGACGACCAGAAATGGGGTATCTTCCCCGCGATTTCAGGACGTTGGAACATCAGCGACGAGCCTTGGATGAAATGGTCAGAGAAATGGCTCAGCATGTTGTCAATCCGTCCCGGTTTCGGTAGAACAGGTTCGGCTCCCGGTAGCGATGGTCTTATGTTTACACAGTATGCTTCCGGTGGTCTGCCCGCATACCTCGGCGTAGGTACATTCGTTCCTACCGGTATGCGTCTGACAACACTCCGTTGGGAGCGCAAGACAGAGTTCAACATCGGTTCTGATATCGAGCTTTTCGACGGTCTCATCTCAGGAGCGTTCAACTACTACGACAATACCACTGACGACCAGTTGATGGGTGGTTACAAAATCCCCACAACAACCGGTTTCTCATCACTTGCTTATAAAAATACCGGAGCACTCCGCAACAAGGGTTGGGAGTTGAACATCAGCACATCAAAGATTAAGCTCGCTAAAGACTTCACCGTGAGTGCATACTTCAACGTAGGTCAGAACTTCAACGAGGTTGTTGAGATGGAGACATCTATCCTCGAAAGCAACAACAACCCCTACAACTTCAGCAACGGTTCATACCTCGGTCGTATCCAGGTGGGCAACCCCTTGGGTTCTATCTATGGTTTCCGTTACAAAGGTGTATACCGTTACAGCTATCGTAACTACGAGAAGGCTCTTGAGCAGCAGGCTAAATACCCCAACAACCCCGAGCGTTGGTCATGTCCTATCGTTCGCGACTCAGAGGGTAATGTAGTTTACAAAGCCGATGGTAAACCCAAACAGATTGTATACAACTACGACACAGAATCGGGTAGTGCAATGTACTACTTCAAGGGTGGTGACGCCATCTACGATGATGTTAACTTCGACGGCAACATCAACGAGCTCGACCTTGTTTACCTTGGTAACTCTAACCCCAAGGCGCAGGGAGGTTTCGGTTTGACATTCAGCTACAACCGTCTTACATTGAAGGCTAACTTCACATACCGCTACGACATCGACGTTATGAACACAGCACGTATGGGTGTTGTGAACATGTACTCAACAAACAACCAGAGTGTTGCCGTTAACTGGCGTTGGCGTAAAGAGGGTGACATGACAGAGATTCCTCGTGCTCTCCGCAACACAGGTTACAACTGGTTGGGTAGCAGCCGTTACGTTGAGGATGCTTCTTACATTCGTCTCTCTTACTTGCAGCTCACCTACAACTTCGAGCCCAGCTGGCTGAAACGTTACGGCTTGTCAACATTGAACGTTTATGCATCTGCCGATAACCTCTGCTTCTGGAGTAAGTACACAGGTCTCGACCCCGAGATTTCTGTAGGTTCATGGGGACGTGCCGAGGACGCATCTAAGACACCTCGTTCACGTTCATACACACTTGGTCTTACTGTTGGATTCTAAAAATTGTAAATTATGAGAAAAATTAAAAATATAATAGGTTCTGCGGTTGTGGCTCTTGCCCTCGGATGCTCATCTATGATGACATCTTGTACGGACTATTTGACCATCTATCCCACAAATACCGTTATTTTAGAGAACTATTGGAAAACAGCAGAAGACGTCAATGCAATATTGGCGACCTGCTACAGTAGTATGGCTAACCCTGATGTTATCAAACGTATGATGATATGGGGTGAGTTGCGTGCTGACAACATGACTACACGTTCGAGCGCACCTACTGATTTGAAGTACATTGTGGATGCCAACTTGCTTGAAACAAACGATTGGTTCAAGTGGGAGAATTTCTACGCGACTATCAACTACTGTAATATCCTCATCAAGTATGCTCCCGGTGTATTGAACGAAGACCCCGACTTCACACAGGGTGACCTTGATGTAATTTTGGGTGAGGCATACGCATTGCGTGCATTCTGCCACTTTACCCTTGTACGTGCATTCGGTCGCGTGCCCATGTCATTCGTGGCAATGGATGCCGACAACCAGCCTATGGTTTATCCCCAGTATTCACCCTACGAGGCACTCGACAGCATCTACGTAGACTTGCAGCGTGCAACCTCTCTTTGTATGAAGAGTGGTGGTTGGTCCGATGCTCAGAAGAACGTAGCTCGCGTAACCAAGAATGCTGTATACGCAATGATGGCCGATGTTAACTTGTGGCGTGCGGCATGTGCAGCCTATACACAGAAAGCTACTCCCGAGGAGAATGATATTCTCTACGTTCCCGAGAGCTACGTAGTAGGCGACCCTGCAACATACTGTACAATGGCAATCGAGAACTGTGACTCAGTGCTTGTTAATATGAGACGTCAGCTCTTCAAGGAGTACGAGGATGAGAATCGTACCATGACAGGTCTCGACACACTCAGCAACCCCTACTACCTTTGTGTGAACGACCCTCTTAAAGTCAAGGATTATCCTACTGTTTACGATGAGATTTTCTGTGGCAAGGAGGAGAAACGTGATGGTTACAAGTCACCCAAGGAGGTTATCTTCAAACTCGATTTCAGCAACAATAACTACAACAATGCTGTAAGTGATTTCTATGGCTATGACAAATCCACCGGTTCTTTCCAGGTTCCCTCAAAGGCTGACATTGCTTCTGAGACCAATGATGGATTGTACGAAAAAAGCGATACACGTTTCTCTTCATACCTGAGTGCCGGTAAAGGTGGTACATCATCAGGTGGCGACCAGGGTGCTGTGTATGACATCACAAAGTATGTAATCAAGACAGCTGACCGCGAAAAGGGCATTGACTACCAGAAGGCAGGTAACGAATCGGACTGGATTTTCTACCGCCAGACAGACGTATTGCTCATGAAGGCTCAGGCACTTGCTTTCCGTTACTCACCCAGCGAGGTTGAGGGCGAAGTAAGCAAAGACCACAATGAGTCATTCAAAATTATTCAGTCTGTAAACAGACGTAATCTCTCTGTAATCAAAGATACTTTGCAGTCTAAGGACTGCAAGTCGCAAGACGATTTGCAGGAACTTGTTTTCGACGAGCGTCTCCGCGAGCTTACTTACGAGGGTAAACGTTGGTTCGACCTCGTACAGAAAGCATTGTGGGATGGAGGAAAAACCACTAGCATCGTCGAACTCGTTGTCAAGAAACTCGACAACAGCTCGGGCTCTGTATCAAGCAAGATGCAGCACATTAATACATTCTTCTGCCCGGTATACGAGAAAGAATTGATTTTGAACCCCTTGCTTAAGCAAAATCCTGCTTTTGAACGCAATAGCTCAACTGAATTGAACTAAACAATGACTCCGGCCGGGGTCAAGCCCGGCCGGATTGATATTGCGCATACGAATTATAGAATATTATTCTTGTGTAAAAATTGAAATTAATATGAATTTTGCGAAAAAAATATATAAGAAGTTTGCAGGAACAATTCTTCTTGGTGCATTGTGCCTTGTGAGTGTAGTGCCTCAGAGTTGTACCGAGGACATCGATAAATCCAATCGATACACTTTCACAGGTGAGACGGTTGTGGATTTTTTGGAGGTTCGTCCCGACTCCTTCAGTGATTTCCTTACAATCCTTGGTAAAGCCAAGGTTGGACGCGGTGGTAGCGTAAAGCACCTTATGGGTACATGGGGACGCTACACATGCTTTGCTCCTACAAACGAGGCTGTTCAGACATACGTTAAGGAACAGTACGAGAAATGGTTGGCTGACAGTACAGCTTTGGCAAATGGCGAGATGGACTCTGTTGACTTCCACGATACAGGTGTTCACTCACCCTATTTTGAAGATCTTACTCTCGACAAATGTAACGAGATTGCCACCAACCACATCATCGAAGATGAAATTTACCACACCTTCGAGTTGTCTGGAAGTTCATTCGCTACTCCCAGTATGAGTGACCGTTACATCTCTTACAACTTCGTTACCGATACAATTACAGGTTCTGTAAGCCTCAAACTGAACGACGCATCTACATGCGTTCTTCCTGACGTTGATGTTGAGAACGGTGTTGTACACGTGCTCGACCGCGTGCTTAACCCCTCTACTGCTCTTGGTCCCGACCTTTTGAAGAGCTACGAGGACAGCGCATTCTCTATGTTCTCAAGAGCTCTCTTCGAGACAGGACTCGACAAACGTATCCGCCAGACATCATACGATATGGAGAAGATGGAGGATGAGCACACTTGGTACTATGGTGAGTTAAGAACCCGTTTGTTCCAGAATGGCGACGGTAGTGCAAAATGTAAAGTTCCCGAAACACACTATATCAAGTATACCATTCTTGCAATTCCCGACTCAGTGTTGATGAATGAGCCTTACAACATTAAAACTTATGATGACCTGATGGCATTTGCAATGAAATGGTACGGCGATAAATATGTAGAGGGTCAGACAAAGATTACCGACCCCGAGCACCCCTTGTACCGTTTGATGGCATACCACATCATCGACCGTCAGTTGCAGTTGAGCAGTGGTTTTGTGCAGGACAATGTAAACCACTCAGGTTATGACTCAGAGGTATGTAATGGTGCTCAATATGGTTTTGACCGCTACGATTACTACGAGACACTTCTCGACAATGGAAAGACAATCAAGTGTACCAAACCTTACAATGCTAATGCGAAACCCGAAAACCTCCACCAGATTGTTCTTAACTACAGCCAGAATAATGGCGAGGATGTTATTCTCAAAGGTGAAAAATTCGACTACGTGAACGTTCGCGTGTTGCCCGTTGACAGTTTCAAGGCTGTTATCGGTCGCGACTTCGAGTTCAAACAGGAGGCTCTCAACGCAATCATCCACCCCATCAACGGTATTTTGGTGTACAACAATGACGTGATGGCTGGTAACATCCTCAAGGAGCGTATGCGTATCAACTTCATGGCGTTCTTCCCCGAGCTTACAAACAACAATATACGTTGGCAGAAAGCTTACGAGTCGGGTTCGTATGAGTATCATGTAATTCCCGATGGCTATTGCGAGCGCATCAAGTTCAATGCAGCAGGTTCCGAAATGTACTACCTCTACTGCAAAACTGTAAATGAGGGTGGTTGGTCAGACTATCAGGGTGATGAGGTTATCACCTCAGGCCCCTACGACTTTGAATATCGTTTGCCCCATGTTCCCGCAGGAACATACGAGTTGCGTCTCGGCTATTCTCCTCACGATACACGTGGTATTGCTCAGCCTTACCTCGATGGCAAGGTTTCAGGTATCCCCATCGACTTGCGTCGTGAGTCAAACAGCCAGGTTGTAAAAGAGCGTTTCGCATTTGTAACCGATGATGCACTCGGAAACGACCCCGATGCTATCGATGCTGACGACAAAGCACGTCGTAACAGAGGCTACATGAAGGCTCCTGCTTCGGCATTCACATCATCAGGTATTCCTTTGCGTAACTGCCACGCTGCAGCGCGTATCATTCTTGGTAAATTCTACCTCACCGAGGGTGACCACTGGATTCGTTTCAAAAATACTGTAGAGGATAATACTACCGAGTTCATGCACAACTACTTGGAGATTGTTCCCAATGTTGTGATGTCCGATCCCTCAAAACCCGAGGACAAATATTAAAAACTTGTAAACACGAAAGTTATGTTTAATTCTGGAAACATATTCAAAAACGTTCTCGACAAGGCTGTTGTCGCTCTGTCGGCGTGTGTGGCATTGTGCTGCACATGCTGCACAGAGGACATCGATCGTTCGAACCGTTATACTTTTACCGGTGAGACTATCATTGATTACCTCGAGAATCGTTCGGAAACTTTCGGTAGTTTTCTTTATATTCTCAATAATGCTCGTATTGGAAAAGTGCCCGCCGATGGCGATCTCAGTAAAATGTCATCTGCACGCAACTTGTTGTCTACATACGGACATTACACATGTTTCGCTCCCAGCAATACTGCTATTGAGAATTATCTGAATCAGCAGTACGAGAAGTGGTTGGCCGATAGTACAGCATTGGCAAATGGCGAGATGGATCAAAAGGATTTCCGCGATACAGGTATTCACAGCCCTCTCTTGGAAGACCTCTCCGACTCCATTTGTACCGAGATTGTCAAGAACCATGTACTTGAAAGAAGTTACAGAACGATTGACCTCAGCGATGGCGCTTTCCCTTCACCCAACATGAACGATCGTTACATTACAATGACTTACATGGCGGATGAAAGTACAGGCGCAGTCTATCCTTTCCTCAACTATAGTGCAAAAATTGTAGTTGCCGATCAAGAGGTAGAGAATGGTATAATGCAGGAAATCGATGCTGTTATCAACCCTTCGACAGCTTTGTTGCCCGACCTCCTCATATCGCAGACAAAATATTTTGGTATTTGGTCTAAGATTTTGGAAATGACCGAGCTTGATACAGTTATGCGTCACATTGAGGATATGGAATATGCAAACGGAGGATTAGCAGGTGAAATGGTGACCGGCTCGCCCTATTTGGATGCGAACCCTCATCACAACACCAAATGTTTCTACCCTCCTGCCCGCAAGTTTAAGTACACTATGCTTGTTGAGCCCGACTCCATCTTTAAAAAGTGTGGTATCCCTGATGAAATTGCACTTATCGAGCGTTGCAAAGAGTGGTACGGTAACGAGGATGAAGGCGAATATACAAGCCCCAATAATGCTTTGTATAAGTTCGTAGCTTATCACATTCTCGATCGTCAGTTGCTCTATGCAAGTGGTACCGGTAGCGGTGGATTTATCATGGAGAACTTCTCCGGCTCATACAAGAGCGAGGATATGATGTACGGTTCACAATTCGACCGTAGCGACTACTTTGAAACTAAGCTTCCATACACACTAATGAAGGTGACACGTCCCTTTACCAGTGATGAGTACCATGCAGACTTGGTAATAAACTACACCACTCAAATGACCGAGTTGGCCGAGAAGATGACGGATAATATCAATATTCGTGTTTACTCGCCTTCGACTATCCTGGAATTCATGCCCGACTTTAAAGACGATGCTATGAATGGTCGTTTGCACCCCATTGACAAAGTTCTTGTCTACAACGAGGACTTGATGGTTGGTAGTGTATTGCGCGAGCGCATGCGTTGGGATTTCACTTCGTGGTTCCCCGAACTTACAAACAACAACGTTCGTTGGTACAACGCTACAAGCGAAGTGAACTGTTTCAAAATACCCGATGGTTATCTCGAGCGTGCAAAGTTCAGATCTACATCGAGCGAGAACTTCTATCTGTGTCCTCAGAATGGTTGGTACAACTATCAGGGTGACGAAATGCTCGCATCAGAGACATTTGATATAGAGTATCGCATGCCTTACGTTCCTGCCGGAACATACGAGTTGCGTTTCGGTTACACACGTTACCCCAATCGTAGCGTTGTTCAGTTCTACATCGACGGCAAGCCTGCCGGTATCCCCGTCGACCTTAAAAGAAGCGACGACACTGAGGCGTTCATCGGTTGGATAGCCGACTCCGAACTCGAAGATGAGCAAGCTATTGCCGAGAATGATAAAGAGATGCACAACCGTAATTGGATGAAGGCTCCCGCCTCGTACAAGGTTGCAAGTACAATAAATGCACGCGAATCGAATATTCCCATGCGCTATGTGTTGGGTATATTCCACCTGACAGAAGGTGATCACTGGTTCCGCATGAAGAACGTGCTCGAGGCTAAAGATACACAAGGACAACACGACTACTTCGAGATTGTCCCCAAAATGGTGATTTCCGATCCCAGCAAGCCCGAGGACCGCTACTGATTTATAGAATAAATTAAATTTAAATAATTATGAATAGAAAATTAAAACATGGAATGTCAATGGCTATCGCCATCTTGAGTGCGCTGTTCATAAACACAGCTTGTACCGAAGAGTGGGATGACCATTACAAGGACAATGGCACCAACCTTGGTGTCAATGGCAAGACATCAATTCTTGACAAAATCAGAGAGGATGATGACCTTGATGATTTTTGCGAGGTGTTGGATTCAATGAATATCGTCGATAAGTACGGTAAACTTGTCAATTTCGCCGATTCATTGTTCAATCAGTCGCGTGTCTACACTTTGTGGGCTCCTGTCGATGATTCTTTCGATAAAGAGCAGTGGTTGAAGATGCTCAAAGCCGATGTTGATACAATAACCGGCAGCATGAAAAAACCCAACCGTGACAAGGTTCTTGCACGTTTCGTAGGTTCACACGTAGCAGAGTACATCAAGAATGCTTCGGGTGTTCTCGAGGATGATAACTACATCTATCTTATCAATCAGAAGATGATTCCTTTTGTAGGTGGTAAAGACGAAAATGCAACTTATACATTCGACGGAATTCAGATTTCCGAGAAGAACATCCGCGTTTCAAACGGTCTTATCCACAAACTCGGTGGCTCGGTAGCTTATGCACCCAGCATCTGGGAGTATATCGAGACAGCCCAGAATGCCGATAGTGCTGCACAGTTCCTCTACTCTTTCAACCAGAGAGAGTTCAACCCCAATTTGAGTATCGAAGGTCCTACAGTAAACGGTGATATCACATACATCGACTCTGTATTTACCAACTCTAACCAGTGGCTCCAGCTCGGTTGGGACAAAACAACTGCCGGTTTCGGCGATATTACAAAAGAGGACTCTTCTTATGTAGTATTCATACCTAGCAACAAAGTATGGGAAACAATGGTTCCCAAGCTCGAGAACTACTTCCGTTTCCACACCGCTAAGGGATCTAAAGATAGTGAAGAGGTGTACAACATTGCGAAGAGCATTAACGACTCTCTGACAGCATTCTATGCACGTAAGGTTCTCTTGAACTACACCGTATTCAGCAACAACGACCAGCCTGTTCCCGGTATAGGCCACGTTACTCCTCTTGTACGCGACTCGTTGCTCTCTACTTATAGAGGTGGCAAGCGTCTTCTCTTTGCGAAGAGCGACCTTATGGATGGTGTTATCGACAGTGCTTCTTTGTCTAACGGTACATACTATTTGAAGGATAACTTCAACTACAACCCCTTCGACTTGTGGCATGACACAATCATTGTAGAGGCCGAGAACGGAGCATATCAGGGTATCACATTCGGTAATGATGCACCCAAGAACTTCGAGCAGAATGGTAAGGGCGCTGTGCATCGCTTTGTATCAAAGAATGATATTCACCATAGCATCGACGCAGAGAACAAGAAGAAGAACCTCATGTACATGGAACTTGCAGGTTCTGCCGAGACATCTACACAGTTGATGAGATGGTCAATCCCCGGAGTACTCTCTGGCAGCTATTATGTAGGTGTTGTTGTTGTTCCCGCACACATAGCATCAAAGGATTCAACAGCAAACACATTGTCAAAGAAAAACATGCTCACTTTCACCCTCAAGTGTAACCAGGCAGACGACATGAAGGCTGCTGCGGTTAAGAACCTTGCTCAGGTTAAACAGTTGGAGAACGACCCCACCGGTATTGACACTGTTTGGATGACAGAAAAGAATGATCCTACAAAACGTATGAAGGTTAAATTCCCTTATTCTGAGTATGGATTGACAAGACAGAATACTTCTGTTTACATAGAGGTACAGAACGTGGTTCCCCGTAATACAAACAAAGTGAACTACGATGCTACATACGATCGTAAGTTGCGTATCGACCTTGTTATTCTGGAACCTGTTGAGAACGATGAGGAGTAATGTATAATCAAGAGTATGAAAATTAAAAAATCAACAATGTATATGCGACAAATTATGCAAGCAATGGTGACATTGGCAGTGCTTATGTCATCTACCGCCACAGTTTCCGCTATGGTTACAGGCGGTAACGAAGCGAACGATAGCGTTTCAGCGAAAGCCCAAAAGGCGGCTGCTGAAATTGTTGCAGCACGCAAAATAACAGGTACTGTTTATGATGCCGCAACTAAAGAACCTCTGCCCGGTGTTCGCGTACAGGGTACCGGACATAACAATGTCACAGCCATGACTAACGCCGAGGGTAAATATTCTTTGAACGTTCCCTCGTATGTTACTCTGCTTAACTTCTCAACACCCGGTTACGCTCTTGTTCAGCGTCCCGTGCAGGATAATGAAGTTATTGATGTTTACATTTATACAGACAAGTTCAGTTCAAAGTATAATGAGGATATCATAATTACATCTACAAATAGTGCAAAAGTAAGCTACGGCCCCTCATTGACAATTGATACTGAGATTGCAAACAACCTCGGTGCCGATGTTCGCACAATCACACGTTCGGGTACTCCCGCGGTGGGTGGCGCGATGTTCATCCGTGGTGTGAACTCTCTCAATGCCAACACACAGCCTTTGGTCGTTGTTGACGGTGTCATCTACGACTTGCAGGAGAACACAGGTGCTCTGCACATGGGTGCTTACAACAACATTCTTTCGGCTATCGACATCAACGATATCGACGAGTACCGCGTACTCAAGAATGCAACAGCTCTCTACGGTGCACGTGCTGCAAACGGTGTCATCCACATCACCACCAAACGTGGTAAGAGCATGGCTACACGTATCAATGCAAACATTTACGGTGGTGTGACACTCACTCCCAACTTCACAGACATGATGAAGGCCGAGGAGTTCCGTCTCTATGCCAACGAAATGGTGGGTACTTTGTCAAACACAAAGATGGCAGCCCTTCCCTTCTTGCAGAACAACCCCGACTACATGTACTATAACATGTACCACAACGAGACCAACTGGTCGGACTATGTTTATCGCGAGGCTCTTACACAGAACTACAAGGTGAATGTAGAGGGTGGTGACGAGATTGCTATGTACAACTTCTCACTCGGTTACACAAATGCCGAGAGCGCATTGAAGGCTAACGACTTCAACCGTCTGAACATCCGCTTCAACTCGGATATTATATTGGCCGAGAACTTCACAACACGTTTCGATATCGGTTACAGCCGTGTTCAGCGTTCGTTGCTCGATGATGGTGTTGCCGAGAATTTCGTTGACGCTCCCATCTCTTCAATCGGTTTCCTTTCAATGATTAAGGCTCCTTTCCTCAGCCCCTACAAGTTCTCTCGTCTCGACCAGATAACATCTGCACTCGACGACTCTGACGTCTTTGCTTACGATGCTTTGCGTCTTGGTGGTGAGGGTAAAAGTGCTTATGGAAAGTCTTCTTACTACAACCCTCTTACTATCCTTGCAAAGGGTAAGGGTGAGAACAGAAACTTCCAGGAGTACACACAGTTTACACTTAACATTGCTCCCGAGTACAAGATTGGTGACTTCAGAATCAGCGAGCTCTTCAACTACTCATTGCACCGTATGAGCGAGAAATACTATCTCCCTTATGCTAATAACGACAATGATTATGCATTCTATGTAGAGAACCTCAATCAACCTATTGAGAATGCTTTGGCATCATACTTCGGTAAAGAGTCTTCAATTACCAGCGACACACGTGTTTCTTGGAAAAAGACTTTCGGTGCACACAGCTTTGATGTATTTGGTGGCTTCCGTTACACAAACTTCCGCATCGACGGTAACTTCCTTTCAGCTAACAACTCTAAGAACGACAACGCCGTAAATATCGAGGCAGGTTTCTTCAACTTGAAGGTAGACGGTGAGAACAACCAGTGGAAGAACATGGCTTGGTACTTGAATGCCGACTATGATTACCTCAAACGTTACTTCTTGCAGGGTGCTGTTTCTATGGAGACATCTTCACGTTTCGGTAAGAAGGCCGAGGGCGCTATCGGTTTTGCAGGTGTTAAATGGGGTCTCTTCCCCTCTTTGCAGGCTGCTTGGTTGGCATCTTCTGAGTCTTGGTTCAAGGTTCCCGGCATCAACTCTTTGAAACTTCGTGCAGGTTTCGACGCAGTTGGTAACGACGCTATCGACTATTTCGCAGCTCAAAGCTATTTGCAGGCTGTTAAGTACAACCAGCAGCACATGGGTCTCGAACTCGGTAACGTAGAGAACGACGGTATCAAGTGGGAGACAACCGAGCGTTTCAACGTAGGTTTGGATGCTGTGTTGTTCAACGATCGCGTAGCTCTCTCATTCGATATGTACAAGGCTACAACTAAAGACCTTATCGTGAACAAGACATACCAGTACGTAACAGGTATGGGTACATATTGGAGCAACGGTGGTGAGATGGAGAACATCGGTCTCGAGGCTTCTATCAATGCTAAGCTCGTGAACACCAAAAACTTCACATGGGAGCTTGGTGCATCGGTAGGTCACTACAAGAACGAGATTACAGCTCTTGACGAGGCTATCAAGCCCACATCGGTTTACGGTGGTGAGGTTGTAACCAAGGTTGGCGAGTCTATCGGTGCCTTCTACGGTTACAAGACTGACGGTGTTATCGCGTCGGCTGCCGATGCTGCCGTAGCAGGTAAGGTGCTCGATGCAGATGGTAATGTTGTTGCCGAGCGTCATCTCTATCAGATAGATGCAACAGGTAAAGAGGAACTCTTCCAGGCCGGTGACATGAAGTTCGTTGATATGAACGGTGATGCTTGCATCGACGACAACGATAAGGTTGTTATCGGTAATCCTCATCCCGACCTCTTTGGTAACATCTTCTCTAAGTTCACATACAAGAACTGGCAGCTCGATGTTGTACTGAACTACTCTTTGGGTAACGATGCTTACAACTACTATCGTCAGCAGCTCGAGAGCGGCAGCAACTTCTTCAACCAGACTAAAGCCGTGCTCAACCGTTGGTCATATGATGGTCAGGTGACAAATGCACCGCGCATTGTTTATGGCGACCCCATGGGCAACAGCCGTTTCTCTGACCGTTGGATTGAGGATGCTTCTTACTTGCGCCTGAAAAAGATACAGATTGCTTACAACCTTCCTCTTGCTTTGAGCTGGTTGCAGGGTATCACCGTTTGGGGTGCAGCCGAGAACCTCCTTACCTTTACAAACTATCTGGGTAACGATCCCGAGTTCTCAGTTAGCAACAACATATTGTATCAGGGTGTCGATGCAGGTCTGCTTCCCCAGAGCCGCAGCTTCCACCTGGGTGTAAAGGTTAACCTCTAATGGAAATATAATCTGAGATATGAAATTTCCGCAGGCAGATACCGGGCAACCGGTATCGCCGCGCGGGGTTCATTAAATAACTTGGAAAAACATAATTCAACGAAAATGATGAAAAAGAATTTTATTTATAGTCTTTGCATATTACTCTGCGGAGCAATTTTCATGAGCTCTTGCGAGGATATGCTCGAAGTTGATTCAGACCGTGTAGAGTACGACATGAGTCCTCTTACACTTAACGATACTGTGAACTCGGTTCTCGGTATCATGAAGAAAATTCAGGCTGTTGCCGATCGTCAGGTGTTGCTTGGCGAGTTGCGTGGCGACCTTATGGTTGTGAACGAGGCTGCTGCTGTTACCGACATTCAGAAGATTGCACGTTTCGAGTTCGACGGAGATAACCAGTATCTTAGTGCGAAGGATTACTATGCAATCATCAACAACTGTAACATCTACCTTGCACGTGTGGATACCACTCTTACACGTGGTGAGAACGAGAGACCTATGCTTCGCGAGTATGTTGCTGTGAAGAGCGCACGTGCGTGGACTTACCTTCAGTTGGTTACCAACTATGGTCGCGTTCCTTACTTCACAGAGCCCATCCTCACACACAGTTTCTCACAGGAGGTGTTCAAACGCCCCTACCTCGGCATTGAGGAGATTGCTGATAAACTCATCGAGGATTTGCGCCCCTATGCCGATTCAAGACAATATCCTATGCCTTATTACAGCGGTTCTCAGTTCACATACTCTACCGATATGCACTTTATGCCTATCTTGCAGTTGCTCGGAGACCTCTACCTTTGGAAGGGTGATTACTTGAATGCTATCAATTCATACTACACCCTCATCATGCTTAATGAGTATGTAGTTGATGGTGCTGCAAACAAAGCAGAATGGGGTGGCGATGAAGTGGAAGCTGATGCTAACCCCCATGGAACATACATGCCTTTGTCTTCTACTCCCAACAAGAAGAATACATCTGCACTTGTATCTTTCGTAACTTCTGCCGATTATGGTTCGGTTTCAGACTTGGCTAACGTCCTTTTTGGTGATAAATCGGTGATAGGTTCTCACCAGATTGCTGCTGCTCCCGGTCTCTATGGCCTCAGCAAGCGTCAGACATACTATTTTGCAAAGCCTAGTGGTGACACCAAATTGGATGCTATCATCACCTCTAACCCCAGCGACGAGAAACCCGGTGACGTTCGTATTTACAAATATCTCAAGGATAATGTACTCAACAACGAGTCAGGTTTGAAATACAACGGTGTTATCGAGAAGTTTGGCGAGTCTAACATCGGTAACTATGGCGAGTCTAGCAAGATTACATACATCAAGCTCGGTCGTCCCGTTCAGGCTTACCTCCGTCTCGCTGAGGCACTCGTAGGTTTGGCAAACACACCTTCTACAAGCATTTCGGTAGGTGGTGTTGAGAATGGCGCTGAAAGCTCATACGAGAATGCTGCCGAAATTGCTCTCTGCATCCTTAAGTATGGTCTTGGTGTAAGAGACTACAAGGAGAACAACAAGGATAGTAAGTACAAAGGTATGGAAATGCCTATCTCTAAGAACGGTAAATACGAAATCAAGAAGCGTCTCAGCGATGTAGCAGAAACTGTTGAATATATCACAGGTTACACCGACAAGCTCGACGAGAATGGTAACGTTGTTTATCTCGTAAATATTGACGAGAATGGTGACACTATTTACAACGAGGATGGTTCTCTCTCTTACATGGTTAAGCTCGACGTGAATGGCGACACTCTTTATAATGAAGATGGTTCACTCGCTTATGTTGTAGATACAATCCCCGTATGGGATGATTCTATCGCTTATAACCCTGTTTACGCTTCATTCATACTCGACTTTGCATCTAACGAGAAGTTCAAAGAAAACAAAGGTATCCACAGCTTCGGTTCGGGTGATGCCGAGTGGGATAAAGGTCTTTCACTTACCAACGACTCGGCTATTGCTACTTACTTGGGCAAGGCGGCTATCGATACAATCTTTGCAGTCGATCCCGAGACAAACGAGGAACTCCTTGACGAAGAGGGCAACAAGGTTGTTGAGAGATATGTATACGACCTCACACAGGCTGACAAGATTACATACTTGCGTAACATCATTCTCGACGAGTGTGCTCTTGAGACAGCTCTCGAGGGTTACCGTTTCACCGACCTCATCCGTTTCGCAAGAGCGATGGACGACAAGTCTGTGCTTGCTAAGCGTGTAGCTGCTCGTATGAACGAGAACAAGGTTAGCATGTACTTTGACAACAACAATCCTATTTACACAGAGGATGGTTCAGTCTTGCTTTATGAGTACGACGAGGCTCTCTATCAGAAGTTGATGGACGAGACAAATTGGTACCTTCCCTTGAAGTAATAACTGATTGATGATATTTTCGGAGAGTCGCACTTGTAAAGGTGCGACTCTCTGCTTTTTATTCCACCACAGATAAAAAAGTGCACGCCTTTCAAAAGGCGTGCACTTTGCTGTTTTTTATAATGTGCTGTTATGCAAAGTCGAGGTTAAGATGTTCGCGTAGCTTTTCGAGAGCGGGGTTCTTCTCGGTGAGCAGTTTGAACTGCTCGGTGCGGTTGTATATGCGACGTTGCACCTGTTGAGTGTTCTGCTCGATTTTCATCTCGATGTTTCCGCTTCCGATGGCTTTGGCAATATATGCAGTGATGCTTTTGGCCTCTTTGGCAAAAATCTCGGAGACGTGCATGTTGTCCACCTTGATGACAAACGAACTGTCGCTGAGAAGTTCGGGGGTCATTATCTTCATTCTGTCGGCGATGGCATGCTCGTTTACGGGCAGTTGCAGTGCATACTCGAACCATTTTTGCGCGAGGCTCTCTTGTGTCAGCGCCACGCGCTTCGCGGGCTCGGTTGCGGGTGTGTTGCTTTCGCTCTGTGACGGCTGCTGTGCAGCTGTTGCCGTTGTGCCGCGTGTGGCTGCGGTGTGTGTGCGGCTGAACATTCCTCCGAAGGGTGTCTTGCTACTCTCCAGGCCTCTTTTCAGTGCTTCGGGGCGGCCGCTTATCACGCTCGGTTGTGCTGCTCTTTGCGGTGCGGGTGCGGCTGTGGGTGTTGGTGCAGTTGCCTGCGGAGCCGGTGGAGTAGTGGGTGCTGCTTGCTGTTGGGGTGTGGCAACTGTCGGTGCGGGTGAGGGCGCAGGCTCGGGTGCAGACGCGGCAACCTGTTGCGCGTTTGCATTAAATATGGGTTTCAGACGTGCAGGGCGTTGCCCCGACGACTCTTCGCCTCCGTCGGTTATCTGCGAGAGCTGTATTATTGTAAGCTCTACGAGCAGACGTTTGTTGCGACTCGTTCGGTAACCTGCGTCGCAGTCGTTGCACAGCTTAATGGCGCGGAACAGGAACTTGGGCGGGCATTTTGTCGCTTGCTCAATGTATCTCTTGCGCAGCTCCTCGCCACATTCGAGCAGCGGGTGGGTGGCCGGGTCGCTTGCTACCAGCAGGTCGCGGAAGTGTGACGCAAGGCCGCTGATGACGATGTTTCCCTCGAATCCTTTGTTCAGAATCTCGTTGAAGAGCAACAGCAACTGCGAGGTCTGCCCGGCAAGTATATGATCGGTAAATCTGAAGTAGTAGTCGTAGTCGAGGATGTTCAGGCTGCCGATGACCTTGTCGTATGTGAGGTTGCCCTGTGTGAAACTTGTCATCTGGTCGAACAGCGAGAGTGCGTCGCGCATGCAACCGTCCGACTTCTGGGCGATGATGCGCAGTGCGTCGTACTCGCTTGTTATTCCTTCGCGGTCGGCGATGCTCTTCAGGTGGGCGATGATGTCGCCCGACTCTATGCGGCTGAAATCGTATATCTGACAGCGCGAGAGTATGGTGGGGATAATCTTGTGTTTCTCGGTGGTGGCGAGTATGAAGATGGCGTGTGCAGGCGGCTCTTCTAGTGTCTTCAGGAATGCGTTGAACGCTGCCTGTGAGAGCATGTGCACCTCGTCGATGATGTACACTTTGTAACGACCTACCTGGGGCGGAATGCGCACCTGTTCGTTCAGTCCGCGAATGTCGTCCACCGAGTTGTTGCTGGCTGCGTCGAGCTCGTAAATGGAGAATGAACGTTGCTGGTTGAACGACAGACACGACTCGCAACTGTTGCATGGCTCGCCGTCGGCAGTGGGATGCTCGCAGTTGATGGTCTTTGCAAAGATGCGCGCACAGGTGGTCTTTCCCACTCCTCGCGGACCGCAGAAGAGGTAGGCATGGGCCAACTTGCCTGTGTGTATGGCATTCTTAAGGGTGGTTGTCAATGATTTTTGCGCAACGACCGTCTCGAACGTGTCGGGGCGATATTTTCGTGCGGATACAATATAGTTTTCCATGTTCGCGGTATTCTTGGGAACTGTTTCTTTTTCGATAAGCGAAAATAGCTATTTTTTTCGGGAAAAGGTGTCTCTTTTGACAAAAATAACTACGGTGGGTGCAAAAAATGTATCTTGCGATATTTTTAATATGTTTTTTTCAATACTTTTGTAGAGTGAAGCCTGCCGATGCGGGCTTTGAATGAGTTGTGTCATTTATGCGTCTTACGATTCCTGTCGAACTGCCAAAAAAAGAACTTGAAATATCATACGCCTCTAAGCAGATGATAATGGGTTCATGCTTTGCCGAGAATATCGGCAAAAGGCTCGTCGCGTGCAAGTTCCCGGTGATGCTCAACCCCTTCGGCATTCTCTACAACCCTTTGTCGATAGCCGCGGCACTGCGTCGCATTGTTGCGGGCGAACTTTTCACTGAGGAGTCGCCCGAACTTGCTTTTCATGGTGAGCGTTGGCACAGCATGCTGCATCACGGCGATTTTTCGCGTCGCGACAAGAGCTCGCTTCTCGCTGCGGTGAACGGCTCCATAGAGAGTGCACGTGAGCATCTTTCGGGGATTGACCTGCTGACGCTCACCCTCGGTACCGCCTATGTATATCGTCGCAAGAGTGACAATATGGTTGTGGGTAACTGTCACAAGATTCCCGGCACCGAGTTTACTCGCTCCCTGCTGTCGGTGGGCGAGGCGGTGGATGCCATTGCCGAGGCTTTCGAGCAGGTGCGTTCCATCTCGAAGGATGCGAAAATGCTGCTCACCGTCAGCCCCATACGTCACATACGCGACGGAGCGCATGGCAACCAGGTGAGCAAAGCGGTGCTGTTGCTTGCCGTCGAGGAGCTGAAAAGATGTTTCCCGGGCAGGGTGTTCTATTTCCCTGCCTATGAGATTGTCCTCGACGAGTTGCGCGACTACCGTTTCTATGCCGAGGATATGGTGCACCCCTCCGACGTGGCTGCGGGCTATGTGTGGGAGTGTTTCAGAAGTTCGTATTTCAACGGGGTGACAGACAGCCTTGCCTCGCAGGTCGAGGAGATATCCCGCGCCCTTTTGCATCGCCCTTTCGACGCCGAAGCGCAGTCATACAAAGATTTTAAGCAAAAAATATTGACGAAGATAGTGTCGCTGAAAGAAAAATATCCTTTCTTTGACTTTTCAAACGAAACAGAGCAATGTCGTACACAATAGAAAAGATAAGCAATATAATAAAGGCTCGTTATGTGGGTAATGCCCCCGACGTGAAGATACTGAGGCTGCTCACCGACAGCCGTTCGTTGAGTTTCCCCGACGAGACGCTCTTTTTTGCCATCGTCACACGTCATGGCGACGGTCACAACTATGTCGATGAACTCTACAAACGCGGGGTGCGTAGCTTTGTGGTGAACAGCACCTTCGATTGCAGTCGCTTCCCCGAAGCGGGTTTTCTTGTGGTGAACGACACGCTGCACTCTTTGCAGTTGCTTGCCGCGCATCATCGTGGCAACTACAACATTCCCGTCGTGGGAATCACAGGCAGCGATGGCAAGACCATCGTCAAGGAGTGGCTCTACCAACTGACGGCCGGTAACTATGTTGTTACACGTTCGCCGCGTAGCTACAATTCGCAGATAGGTGTTCCTCTGTCGGTGTGGATGCTGGGCGAAGATACTACACTCGGAATATTCGAGGCGGGAATATCGCAACAGAGCGAAATGGATAATCTGCAAAAAATCATTCGCCCTACGATAGGAATAATCACCAACATCAGCGAAGCACATCAAGAGAACTTCGGCAACATGCAAGAGAAGTGCAACGAAAAGTTGTCGCTCTTCAAGGATTGTGACGTCATAATATACAACGGCGACAACCCCATGCTCTCTAACTGTGTGCACCGTTCGCTGTTGTCGTCGCGCGAAATTGCCTGGTCGTGCAAGGATATGGAACGCCCCTTGTATATAAGCTCCATAGAGAAGGGTGCCGAGAGTACCAAAATAAGCTATCGCTATCTCACCTTTGAGAACAGCTACACGATACCTTTCCTCGACGATGCCTCCATTGAAGACTCTATAAACTGCCTTGCGGCGGCTCTCTATCTGATGGTGCCTGCCGAGGTTATTGCCGAGCGTATGACTCGTCTCGAACCTGTTGCCATGCGCCTCGAAGTAAAAGAGGGTATAAACAACTGTGTGCTTATAAACGACAACTCCAATTCCGACACAGCATCGCTGGATATTGCGCTCGACTTTATGGAGCGCAGATGCAGCGCCATGCCCCATTTGCGACAGACACTTATTCTCTCCGACCTCAAAGAGACGGGGCAGACGGCTCGTTCGCTCTATCGCACAGTGGCTCGTTACATTGAAAAACGTGGTATAGAGAAATTTATAGGCATTGGTCGTGATATTAAGTCACAGTCTGCCGGTTTTGAAAAAATGAATATCGCGAGCCGCTTTTACGAGACGGTCGAGGAGTTTATCGCTTCGCGTGAGTTTGCCGACCTGCACGACGAGGTTATTCTCATAAAAGGCTCTCCCGCCTTTCATTTCGAGGAGATTACCGACGCGCTCGAAAAAAAAGCGCATCAGACTGTGCTCGAGGTGAACCTCAGTGCTTTGCGCGAGAATCTCAACCACTATCGCAACTTCCTGAAACCCGATACAAAGGTTATTTGCATGGTCAAGGCATCGGCCTATGGTGCGGGGGCGATGGAGGTGGCACGCACTCTTCAGGATTGTCATGTGGACTATCTTGCTGTTGCAGTGGTAGACGAGGGAGTGGAGCTGCGCAAGGCAGGTCTCTCTACCGGCATCATGGTGATGAACCCCGAGCCTTACTCTTTCCGCACACTGTTTGCCAATAAACTGGAACCCGAGGTGTACAGTTTCTCCATGTTGCGTTCGCTCGTGAGGGCTGCCACACGCGAGGGTATCACCGACTATCCGGTGCACATAAAGATAGATACAGGAATGCACCGTTTGGGTTTCCTGCCCGACGAGGTGCCCGCGCTTGTCGAGGAGCTGAAGGCACAGACGGCACTTACTCCCCGCTCGGTATTCTCACATTTCTCGGGCAGCGACTCCGACGAGTTCGACGACTTCACACGTTTGCAGGTGGAGCGTTTCACTGTGGCAGCCGACACGTTGCAGGCTGCATTCCCTCATCATATATTGCGCCACATCTGCAACAGTGCCGGCATCGAGCGTTTCTCGTGCGAGCAACACGACATGGTGCGTCTGGGAATAGGCCTTTATGGTGTCTCGCCCATCAAACGCGATGCCATGCTCAAGCCCGTTGCCACCCTCAAGACAATAATTCTGCATCTGCGCGACGTTCCTGCCGATGAAACAGTGGGGTACAGTCGTCGCGGAACACTCACGCGCCCATCGCGCATAGCGGCACTGCCCATAGGCTATGCCGACGGTCTCAACCGCAAACTGGGCAATCGTCGCGGCTATTGCCTGGTGAACGGCAAAGAGGCTCGCTACGTGGGAAATATTTGTATGGATGTGTGTATGGTCGATGTTACCGACATCGATTGCAAAGAGGGTGATACGGTGGAAATTTTCGGTAACAACCTCTCGGTGCACAACCTTGCCGAGTGGATAGATACCATTCCTTACGAAATTCTTACCTCTATATCTGCACGCATCAAGCGTGTCTACTATTGCGATTGACGCCTATCTTTTGAAGAAATATCTTTCGAGTATTGCGCCTTTGCGCGACATCACTTCGAGACGGTAGCTGCCCGCGGGCAGTCCTTTCACGTTGATATTGCCGTTGTAGGGCAATGATAGCAGCAAACGCCCTGTTGCGTCTTTTATAAGCACTCGTGTGCCCCAGCTCTGATGCTCGGCAAGGACAAAACGCTCGCGGTACATCTTGGGCTGCGGGAATTTCTCCTGCCATGTGGCGGAGGCACTCTCCAACTCGTATGCGTCTACGGCTGTTACAGCCCAATGCTTCTCGCATTGCGGCTCGTTCCACACGAAAAATGTGTCTTTTACGTTTGCTGCCACAAGGTTGTATATATCTTCGGTGTCTACGGGGTAGCTGCTCGAAGAGTATATGTTGTATCGTGTTGCGGGCATTCCTCGTCTCTCTTTCACTCCCTGCCAGCTTAGACGCAATGTGTCGCCCACGCGTTCGCCGGTCATGCTTGCCGGTGCTTGTGGAGCCTCTTCGCCTGTCCACGTCATTGCGGGAATGAGTGCCGGGCGACTGTTGAATATTCTAAGAAAATCGGCAACTCCCTTGTTGTTCTGCAACAGATGCTCGGCGCGGAAAATGGCTGTTCCGGCTGTCTGTGCTTTGCGCGACGTGAAGAATTGACGGGTAATCTCGTCGGCATCCCAGTCGCCTTCGCTTGCAAGCAGACGGTACACGCCCAATCCCGGAGCAATGTGGCGGCCATGGGAGTTCTCCTGCCAGTCGAGCATGAAGGGGTAGAAGTTATTCCCCGAGAAGTACATCATGGGGAACAGTATGTCCATTATTCCATCCTGCAACCATTTTTGTGCATCCTGGAACACTGTGCGGCGGGCATTCCATCCTCTTGAAGAATATCGCGGTACATCGTCGTGCTTGCCAAGCGGTGCGCAACTTACTCTCACCCAGGGCTTGATGTTTTTTACAGTGCTGTATATCTCTCTGACGATGTTTGTGACGTTGTCGCGTCGCCATTCGGTAAGCGATTTTCCTTTGCCGTAACGACGATGCAGGGTGTGGTCGGGGTAGCTGCTCGGGTTGTCGGGGTAGCGTATGTAGTCGAGGTGAATGCCGTCGATATTGTAGTTTTTTACTATTTCGGCAACAAGTGCTGTCAGATATTCGGCTGTCTGTGGCTCGCCCGGCTCCATGTACCAGCTACCTTGATAGAGCCTGCACAGCGCAGGATTCCTGCGACTCAATCCCATCTTTCCCAACGACTTCATGTGTCGTGCCTTGCCCAAAGGCAGCGTCACAAGCCATGTGTGCAGTTGCATATCTCTCTTGTGACACTCCTCGATTGCAAAAGCAAGGGGGTCGTAACCGGGGTTCTTGCCGACTGTGCCCGTGAGCACTGCCGAAAATGGCTCTATGACCGACGGATATATAACGTCTCCTCGCACGCGCGTTTGTAATAATATTGTATTTATATTATAGCTCTTCAAAGAGTCTAGCAGGGCGGTGAGCTCATTTTTCTGACGTTCGATGTCGGCGGTGCACTTAACTTTTGTTTTAGGCCAATCGAGGCTCTCGATGGTTGTCAGCCACACGGCACGATATTCTCTTTTGGGCAAATCCCAATACTGCCCTTTTATTTCGCTTGCGAACAGCAAACTTATACTTATGATGGTAATAATTAATTGTTTCATGACTAAAATATTCCACAAAATTACTCTTTTTTGAGGATTTTGTGATATTCATATCTAATTATTTTGTATTTTTGTCCCCTCAAAATAAATCAGCGAAGAAAATTAATATTTAAAATATTATAAAAAATGGCTAAAACTAAGAAATTTATCACTTGTGACGGAAACCAGGCTGCGGCTCACGTAGCATATATGTTTTCCGAGGTAGCAGCTATCTACCCCATCACTCCTTCGTCAACAATGGCGGAGTATGTAGACGAGTGGGCGGCTCAGGGACGTAAGAATCTCTTCGGCGAGACTGTAGCCGTTCAGGAGATGCAGTCTGAGGGTGGTGCTGCCGGTGCAGTACACGGTTCTTTGCAGGCCGGTGCACTTACAACTACATTTACAGCATCGCAGGGTCTCTTGCTTATGATACCCAATATGTACAAAATTGCCGGTGAGCTTCTCCCCAGCGTATTCCACGTATCGGCTCGTTCAATCGCAGGTAGCTCTTTGTGTATCTTCGGTGACCACATGGACGTTATGGCTTGTCGTCAGACAGGTTTTGCAATGCTTTGCGAAGGTTCAGTTCAGGAGGTTATGGACTTGGCTCCCGTAGCACACCTCGCTACAATCAAGAGCCGCATCCCCTTCCTTAACTTCTTCGACGGCTTCCGTACATCACACGAGATACAGAAAATCGAGCTTATCGAGCAGGATGATATCGCAGGTCTCGTAGATTGGGACGCAGTTCAGGATTTCCGCAACCGCGCTCTCACTCCCACAGCACCCGTTACACGCGGTACTGCCGAGAACCCCGAGACATTCATGACACATAAAGAGGTTGTGAACAAATACTACGACGCAGTGCCCGACATTGTAGCCGAGTATATGAAAGAGATTTCAGCTATCACAGGCCGTAACTATGCACCTTTCACATACTATGGTGCTCCCGATGCCGACCGCGTGATTGTTGTAATGGGTTCTACAACAGAGGCTGTTCGCGAGACAATCGACTATCTTGCACAGAAAGGCGAGAAGGTGGGTCTCGTAAGCGTACACCTCTACCGTCCCTTCTCTCTCAAGTATCTCGCAGCAGTTATGCCCAAGAGCGTTAAGCGTGTGGCTGTTCTCGACCGTACAAAAGAGCCCGGAGCTAACGGTGAGCCCCTTTATCTCGATGTTGTTGAGGCATTCAACGACTCTCCCGAGCTGAAGGCTATCAACCCCATCATCGTAGGTGGTCGTTCAGGTATCGGTTCAAACGACGTTACTCCCGCTGTTGTAATGTCAGTTTACGAGAACCTTGCACTTCCCATGCCCAAGAACCACTTCACAGTAGGTATCGTCGATGACGTAACCTTTACATCACTTCCCCTCAAAGAGGAGATTGCTGTTTCAGAGGGTATGTTCGAGGCTAAGTTCTTCGGTCTTGGTGCTGACGGTACTGTAGGTGCTAACAAAAACTCAGTTAAGATTATCGGTGAGAACACAGACAAACACTGTCAGGCTTACTTCTCATACGACTCAAAGAAATCGGGTGGTTTCACATGTTCACACCTCCGTTTCGGTGACAAACCCATCCGTTCTACATATCTTGTAAACACCCCCAACTTTGTTGCTTGCCACGTACAGGCTTACTTGCGCATGTACGACGTAATCCGCGGTTTGCAGAAGGGTGGTACATTCCTCCTCAATACTATCTGGGAGGGCGAAGAGCTCATCAACAACCTGCCTAACAGCATCAAGAGCTACTTTGCAAAGAACGATATTACAGTTTACTACATCAACGCAACAAAGATTGCACAGGAGATTGGTCTCGGTAACCGTACCAACACCATCCTTCAGAGCGCATTCTTCCGCATCACAGGCGTTATTCCCGTAGACCTCGCTATCGAGCAGATGAAGAAGTTCATCGTTAAGTCTTACGGTAAGAAGGGTCAGGACATTGTTGATAAGAACAATGCTGCTGTTGACCGCGGTGGTGAGTACAAACAGCTCGCTATCGACCCCGCATGGGCTAACCTTCCCGCTGACGAGGCCGAGGCAAACAACGACCCCGCTTTCATCAACGAGGTTGTACGCCCCATCAACGCACAGAACGGTGCTCAGCTCCCCGTTTCTGCATTCTTGCAGATTGCAGACGGTACATGGCCTCAGGGTACATCGGCTTATGAGAAACGCGGTGTAAGTGCATTCGTTCCCAAGTGGGATGCTTCTAAGTGTATCCAGTGTAACCGTTGTTCATACGTTTGTCCTCACGCTTGTATCCGTCCCATCGTACTCGACGAGAACGAGAAGGCTGGCTTCGGCGCAGAGACTATCGAGATGAAGGCTCCCGCAGCTATGAAGGGCATGAACTTCCGCATTCAGGTGGGTGTTCTCGACTGTCTCGGTTGCGGTAACTGTGTAGACGTATGTCCCGGTAATCCCAAATTGGGTGGTTCGGCTCTCACAATGGTTCCCTTCGAGGGCGAGAAGGCCGAGGCTGCTAACTGGGAGTACTGCGTTAAGAATGTTAAGAGCAAGCAGGCTCTTGTAGATGTTAAGTCTAACCCCAAGAACTCACAGTTTGCAACTCCTCTCTTCGAGTTCTCAGGTGCATGTTCGGGTTGCGGTGAGACACCTTACGTTAAGCTCATCACTCAGCTCTTCGGTGACCACGAGATGGTAGCTAACGCAACAGGTTGTTCTTCAATCTACTCGGGTTCTGTTCCCTCTACTCCTTATACAACAAACGAGAAGGGCGAGGGTCCCGCATGGGCTAACTCACTCTTCGAGGACTTCTGCGAGTTCGGTCTTGGTATGAAGCTTGCTGACAACAAGATGCGTAATCGTCTTGAGCGTATAATGACAGAGGCACAGGGTTGCGAGAAATGCAGCGACGATACAAAGGCTCTCTTCCGTCAGTGGATAGAGAATAAAGAGAACGCTGCTGTAACAAAAGAGCTTGCTCCCCAGATTATCGCAGCTTGCGAGGCTTGCGGTTGCAACTACTCTAAGCAGATTCTCGACATCAAGCAGTTCATCGCTAAGCGTTCACAGTGGATTATCGGTGGTGACGGTGCTTCTTACGATATCGGTTACGGCGGTCTCGACCACGTAATTGCATCGGGCGAGGACATCAACATCCTTGTACTCGATACAGAGGTTTACTCTAACACCGGTGGTCAGGCTTCTAAGTCTACTCCTCTCGGCGCAATCGCTAAGTTTGCTGCATCAGGTAAGCGTATCCGCAAGAAAGACCTCGGTCTCATTGCAACAACATACGGTTATGTATACGTAGCTCAGATTGCTATGGGTGCAAGCTACGACCAGTGCTTGAAGGCTATCCGCGAGGCTGAGGCTTATCCCGGTCCTTCACTCGTAATCGCATACGCTCCCTGTATCAACCACGGTATCCGCAAGGGTATGGGTAAGGCACAGGCCGAGCAGGCAGCAGCTGTTGAGTGCGGTTACTGGCACTTGTGGCGTTACAACCCCGCTCTCGAGGCAGAGGGCAAGAACCCCTTCGTTCTCGACAGCAAGGAGCCCCAGTGGGACAAGTTCCAGGAGTTCCTCAAAGGCGAGGTTCGTTACGCATCGCTTGCTAAGCAGTTCCCCGAGGCAGCTCAGGAGCTCTTCGACGCTGCTCAGCAGATGGCTCAGAAACGCTACTCAAGCTACGTTCGCATGTCTAAACTCGACTGGAGCGCAGAGTAATATAAATATTCGAGCATCAAAAAAAATCTCTTCACCCGCTGTGGGTGAAGAGATTTTTTTTTGATGATGGCAGTTGCTTGCTCTCTTATACGTCAAATAATATGCTAATTTTGTTTAAACATGCACGATATACGAAAATTTTGTTTAAGTTTGCGAAAGTAGTTTTACAAATTCTAAAAACGGACTGCCATGATAAGAATCTATTGCAAAAACAACGACACAACCACTCTTTTCCCTTCGGGTTGTACACTCTTGGATATATACAGCAAATTGGAGTTGGATATGCCCTATGGCGCAGTAGCGGCGCGTGTGAACAATCGGGTGGTGGGCCTCATGTACCGCCTGTATCGCAACAAAGATGTGGAGTTCTTGAACATCACTTCAAAAGACGGAATGAAACTGTATATCCGTTCTCTTACCTTTGTGATGATGAAGGCAATGAACGAGCTTTTCCCCGGACGTACGGTGCGTTTTGAAAATCCTATTTCCAAAGGCTATTACTGCCGTATGGATGGTGAGTTGAGTGCTGAAGATGTGGAGGCAGTAAAGAAGAATATGCTTGAAATTGTCGCGCGCGACATTCCCTTTAAACGTGTGGAGTGCAGCACTCGCGAGGCCATAGAGGTCTTTTCATCCATTGGCCGTACCGACAAGGTGCGCCTGCTCGAAACATACGGTGCTCTCTACACAAGCTATTATATGCTCGAAGATTATATCGACCACTATTATGGCGGTCTGTTGCCCAGCACCGGCTATCTGAAACTCTTTGAAATAGAGAAATTCGGCGACGGAGTGTTGTTGCGTGTACCCAATCGTGAGACACCTGTATCGTTAGAGGATAAGGTGCCGCAGGAGAAGTTGCAGGAGCGTTTCGCCGAGCGACACCGTTGGCAGCAGTTGATGGGCGTGGAGACCATCGGCGACTTCAATAAAGCGGTTGTGGCAGGCTACGGCATCGACCTTGTGAATGTCTCCGAGGTCCTTCAAGAGAAGGCAATGACAAGAATTGCCGACGAGATACACTCCCGCGGAGCAAGAGTGGTGCTTGTTGCCGGTCCCTCGTCGTCGGGAAAGACAACATTCAGCAAACGTATAAGCATACAGCTCATGGCGTGTGGTCTGCGTCCGGTTGCAATCTCGCTCGACGATTATTTCCTTAACCGCACCGATACTCCTCGCAAAGAGGATGGTGACTACGATTTTGAGTCGTTGTACTCCATCGATCTTGACTTTTTCAACAAGCAACTCACTCAGATACTTGCCGGCAAAGAGGTCGATCTGCCCCGTTACAATTTCCAGACAGGTGAGCGCGAGTTCCGCGGAAATAAGTTGAAACTCGAGCCGCAGATGGTGCTTGTCATCGAGGGTACGCATGGACTCAACCCCACACTGACGGCTCAGATACCCGAGAATGAGAAGTATCGCATATATGTGTCGGCTCTCACATCGATAAAACTCGACTACCACAACTATATCCCCACGTCGGACAACCGACTGTTGCGCCGCATGCTACGCGACTACAAATATCGCGGCTACTCGGCGGTAGAGACCATACAGCGTTGGCCCGATGTTCAAGCAGGTGAGGAGAAGTGGATATTCCCTTATCAAGAGAATGCTGACGCCATGTTCAATTCATCGCTGCTCTACGAGTTTGCGGTGCTCAAATGGAAGGTAGAGCCTCTGCTTCGCGGGGTTCCCGAAAAACTTCCCGAGTATTCCGAGGCGCGAAGATTGTTGCGTTTTCTCGAATATGTTGTACCTTTGCAGGATAATGAACTGCCCCCAACATCAGTGATACGCGAATTCTTGGGTGGAAGCAGCTTTAAATATTAAATGATATAACCTATACGAAAGGCTGAAGATATGGCGAAGAGGGGTTCCCGACAAAAAATGGTGCAGACACAGGCACTTTTGCAATCCTTGTCGCCACAGCAGGTGTTGCTGGCACGTATGCTTGAACTCACCACTGTGGAGATGGAGGACAGAGTGCGTGGCGAGATTATAGACAATCCCGCCATAGAATCCGTTGCACCCGAGAGTGTCGGCCACTTCGAAGAGAACGATGCCGACGAGGCTCCCACTGCAAATTCTGCCGATGATTACAGGGAAGAGGATGATATCCCCGACTATTATGGATGGGACTACCACAATCCTCGCACGTCGGCGGCTGATATTCCCACCTCTGACGATGTCTCTTTCGGTTCAAGCCTTCTCGAACAGCTTGGCGAACTCACTCTCGACGAGCGCGAACAACGTATAGGAGAGTATCTCATAGGTTCGCTCGAAGAGGATGGCCTCCTTTACAAGCCGCTCGAAGAGATTGTAGACGAGCTGGACATATACAACGGTATCGTTGTTCCCGAGAGCGAGCTGGAGGGGGTGCTTGCGAAGATTCAGACCTTCGACCCTCCCGGTGTGGGTGCGCGCTCGTTGCAAGAGTGCCTCTTGTTGCAGATAGCACGCGCCGACGACGACAAGGATAAAGAGTTGCAGCGTCGCATTATCGAAGAGGGGTATGACGAGTTTTCGCGCCGACGTTGGGAACTGTTGCCCGAAAAACTTGCAGTCGACGAAGAGCGTTGCCGAGCGGCGCTTGCCGAGATTGTAAAGCTGAACCCTCGCCCCGGTGCGTCGCTCAGCGAGACGCTGGGTCAGAGCCGTCAGCAGATAGTTCCCGACTTTGTGATAGACATCAGCGGCGAATATATAACTATTTCGTCGAACAGCGGCATGTTGCCCGAACTACGTGTCAGCAATGAGTATTGCAATCTGCTCGAAGAGCAGTCGAAGAGCAACTCGGCCGAGAGCAAGGCTGCTGCCATCTTCCTGAAACAGAAGATAGAGTCGGCGAGAAACTTTATAGGTGCTGTCAAACAGCGCGAGCAGACACTCTCGCGTACCATCGAGGCGATAGTCGATTTTCAGAAGGAGTTCCTTTTGGGCGGTGGCGACGAGGCGTTGCTCAAGCCCATGATACTCGAAGACATCTCCCGCAAAAGCGGATACGATATTTCCACTGTTTCGCGCGTGAGCAACAATCGCTATGTGCAACTGCCCTGGGGAATATTCCCGTTGAAATATTTCTTCAGCGACGGTGTTGCCACTGTCGGTGGCGGTGAAAAATCGGCGCGCGAGCTTTGCCGATGTCTGCAAGAACTTGTCGATAACGAGGATAAGAGCTGCCCGCTCACCGATGGCGAGCTTATGGACAAACTGAAAGAGCAGGGTTTTGCCATGGCGCGACGTACGGTTGCAAAGTACAGGGAGTCACTGCAAATTCCTGTGGCACGACTCAGAAAAGAGTAATAATTTTAATAATGATATATAAGATATGAAAGCTATTGTAAGTGTGATAATGGGAAGCACTTCCGACCTTCCCGTAATGAAAAAAGCGACAGATTTTCTCAATGAGATGCAGATTCCTTTCGAGGTGAACGCCCTTTCGGCTCACCGTACCCCTGAGGCTGTTGAGGCATTCTCCAAAGGTGCCAAAGAGCGCGGAATAAAGATAATTATCGCTGCGGCGGGAATGGCTGCCCATCTGCCTGGAGTGATTGCAGCAAGCACCACTCTGCCTGTTATCGGTGTGCCTATCAACAGTACCCTCGATGGCATGGATGCACTGCTTGCCATTGTGCAGATGCCTCCCGGAATTCCCGTAGCTACTGTGGGTGTCAATGCTTCTCTCAATGCTGCTATTCTTGCAGTGGAGATGCTTGCTCTTGCCGATAGCGAGCTTGCTGAGCGTCTGGCGGCATACAAAGAGAATCTCAAGAAAAAGATAGAGAAAGCTAACGAGGATTTGAAAGGCTTGGAATATGAGTATAAAACAAACTAATCCCGATCTCTTCAACTACAAGCGTCGCGCAACGGTTGCCGTCAGCGTGGGTGGCTTGATGCTTGGCGGGGAATATCCTGTGCGTGTGCAGTCGATGACAAACACTTCGACAATGGACACCGAGGGCAGTGTTGCGCAGATTGCGCGCATTGTGGAGCGTGGAGGCGAGCTTGTGCGTCTTACCACACAGGGCAGTCGCGAGGCCGTAAATCTCGGAGCCATTAAAGAGGCTGCCGTAAAGGCCGGTTGCAATGTTCCGCTTGTTGCCGATGTGCATTTCAATGCCTCGGTTGCCGATGTTGCAGCGCAGTATGCCGACAAGGTGAGGGTGAATCCCGGAAATTATGTCGATACGGCTCGCACCTTCAAATATATCGAATATACCGACGAAGAGTATGCCGGCGAGCTTGAACGTCTGAGCGAACGATTCACCGCTTTCCTTGCTTTGTGCAAGAGAGAGGGTAAGGCTATCCGCGTGGGTGTGAACCACGGCTCGCTCTCCGACAGAATCATGAGCCGTTACGGTGACACACCCGAGGGTGTTGTGGAGTCGTGCATGGAGTTTCTGCGCATCTGTCGTCGCGAGAATTTCGACAATGTAGTGGTCTCCATAAAGACAAGTAACACTCCTGTGATGGTTACCACCGTACGTCTGCTCAACAGTGTGATGGCGTCCGAGGGTGTTTCCTATCCTCTGCATCTTGGAGTGACCGAGGCGGGCGACGCCGAGGATGGCCGTATAAAAAGTGCTGTTGGTATCGGTGCTCTCCTTGCCGACGGTATTGGCGACACTGTGCGTGTCTCTCTTGCCGAGGCTCCCGAGAATGAGATTCCTGTGGCCAAAGAACTTGTCGACTACATCTCCTCGCGTGCGGGACATGCTGCTATCGATGCCGTTGCAGTGGATGCGTTCGACTATATCAACCCCAAGCGTCGCGATACCCTTGCTGTTGCGGGTGTAGGTGGCGGTGCTGCTCCTGTTGTTGTTTCGGCACCTTTCGAGGGTGCAAGTGGCGACCTTGCCCCCGACTTTATTGTCGATGGCACGCAGCTTGTGCGTGGTGTCGAGGCTTACTCTGTTGTGTCGTCTGACTCCATGAGCACAGTTGCCAACAAGGCTCCCTTCTTCCTCAGATTACAGTACAGCGAGCTTAACGACGAGCTTTTGTCCTCTATCAAGGCTTGTGCTAATTGTGTTGTCATTGCCGAGAGCAGTCATGCCAATCCCGTAGGCGAGCTTCGTGCTTTGGTGCATAAGCTGTCGCTTGCAGGCGTTAAAGCTCCTGTGGTTGTGCGTCGATGCTACAATGAGCAGAGTGTCGAGAGCCTCAGAATTAAGGCTGCTGCCGACTTCGGAGTGTTGCTCATCGATGGCCTTGCCGACGGTGTGTGGATAGAGTCTCCAGCAATTTCGGCCGAGGAGATAAACAGTCTCTCGTTCGGTATTTTGCAGGCTACCCGTCTACGTATAAGCAAGACCGAATATATTGCGTGTCCCGGTTGCGGCCGCACAATGTACGACCTTCAGGGTACTTTGGCCAAGATAAAGGCTGCCACAGCCCATTTGAAAGGACTCAAGATAGGAGTGATGGGTTGCATAGTGAATGGTCCCGGTGAAATGGCCGATGCTGACTATGGTTATGTGGGTGCGGCTCGTGGCAAGGTGAGTCTCTATCGTCGCAAAGAGTGTGTCGAGAAGAATATCCCCGAGGATGAGGCAATAGGGCGTCTGCTCGAACTCATCGAAAATGATAAAAAAAGTTGCAAGGCATAGGCCTTGCAACTTTTTTTATCGTAAACGCTCTGCTTATACAATGAAGTTTATGTATATGGCATACAGAATGACAGCAATGGCTGTTATTACAGCGGCTTTGGCAATGTAGTATAATAGTGATTTCATCTTTACATGGTTATAAAAGCAAAGAGGTTGCCTGACAAATGTCGGCAACCTCTTGTAACTCCTTTTGGAATAAAATACACGTCTTTTTAACGTTGTAGAAATTATCCCTCCTGAATTGCCTCTGAGGGGCAAACACCTGCACAGCTACCGCAGTCGATGCACAATTCGGGGTTGATAGAATACTTATCGCCTTCAGAGATAGCACCCTGAGGACATTCGTCGATACATGTACCGCAAGCAACGCAGTCGTCAGAAATTACATAAGCCATAGTTGTATAAATTTTATTGGTTTAAACTCCCGCAAAAATAGTGTATTTATTATAGAAGTGGGAGTAAATTTGTGCTTTTAACTTTTGTTAAGATTTGTAAAATTGCTATTTGTGGCTTTTAGTGCGTTTAAATGAACATGTTACTCGAAATAGAATGAGAGTACTATCATTTTCGACACAGCTTTGTCTACCGAGTCTGTGAATTTTTTCAAATTTTCGTCGAGCAGGTCACTACGGTCTTTGTTCAGCACATCGGTGAGGCTGAAACAGAATTTCAGCTCGGGTATCAGTTTGAAGAAGGGCATGTAGAAATCGCACCCCATTCCAAACTCCACCATGAAGTCGAACCTCTTCATCAACAGTTGTCGTTGCTTTTTTACCGTAAGATCCACCATGGGGTTCACTCCGGCAATGATGTATGGCCTGTAATTGTTGAAACGTTGCGCCGAGAATTTAAGGTCGAGCGGCAGCGACATATATGTCGATTTTATCTGCTGGCGCTCCCTGTTTCCACTGTTAAGCTCGCGAAAGACCACCTGTTTCTCGCCGAAATGCAGTGTTGGTAGCAGACGCAATGCAAGGTGGTTGTTTATCCTAAGGTCGGCCAACACTCCCACGCTGAATCCGGGGTTATAGGCCGAGACATCAGCATACCACTGCTCGCCATTGTCGGTGATGAATCCGTTGTTGGCAAGTTCCATGTCCTGTGAGTGCAGACCGAAAAAGAATCCGTAGTGCAGACGGCGGAAATCTATATAGGGCCTGTTCTCTACTTTTCGCTCCTGCGCCATCGACAGCAGGGGGAAAATGGCAAGTATGATTATGCTAAGTAGTTTTTTCATTTTTGTGTAACTTCTATATTAACGTACAAAAGTCGCTAATATTGTCGGGCAGGGTGGTGCAAACAACTATTTTTTCTCTATATTATGGGTTTCAAGGTGTACATCGCCTCCATAAGCATACGTCCCGACAGGTGAGGAGTGAGCGAAACAATCATAATCAGAGATGTTTTTTGAACTTCATCCCAAAGGTAGTGCAAAATTCGTGAAATACCGCCGTATGAAAATATGAAATTACCGATGCTCTGCCTAAATGTTAAACTATTTTTGTATCTTCGCTCCATAAAGCAGATAATTATGGAGAATGTTAGGAAAATGATGTATGTCCATGGCTTTGCCTCTTCGGGAAGTTCTGGCACAGTGATGTCGCTCCGACGTCATTTCCCCGGTTGGCGCGTTATTGCCCCCGACCTGCCCGTAGACCCTTTCGAGGCGCTTGAACTGTTGCGCGAAACGGTGCAAAAGGAGTCTCCCGAGATAGTCATCGGTACCTCTATGGGTGGAATGTACACACAGCAGTTGTGGGGTGTTCCACGTATAGTGGTGAACCCCTCGTTTGAAATGTCTCGTACACTGCTCTTTGGTCACATGGGCAAACACAAATATACTGCTAAACGCAAAGACGGTGTTACCGAATTTCGCATAGACAAAGCGGTGGTGGAGCGTTTCAAGCAGATGGAGAAGACTCAGTTCGACGGTGTCTGCGATGAGGAGAAACAGCTTGTATACGCTCTTTTCGGCACAAAAGACAATATAGTGAATTTCCATCCTCTGATGTCGCAGTTATATGGCGAGGAGCGTTGCTTGTGGTTCGATGGTGAGCATCGTCTCAACGATACAGTGGTGAAGAAAAACCTCATACCTCTGATAAAAGAGTTGTGCAAGAGTGAAAATAGTTGGGAAAATTACATTGATTATTCAAAATAGTAGTATATTTGCGACGTTCATCGGAACGAATTTTAAAAAATCATAGTTTATGAACAATAATTCAAGGAATATTAAGCATGTGGAAAATGACGCCAGGCGACGAGTCGTTGGTGTTGTTTGCGTGTGATAAGTTCTTTGAATTGTTGGACACCCTCCGACAAGCATGGGAATGTTGTGTCCCTTGCTCATGGGGTCGGATATTGTAGAAACCTCATCATTTGACGAGGTTTTTCTGTTTTTTTCCCCGAAGCAGCCTGTAGTACGGTTTGCGTCGGGTAATTTTTAATCCATTTAAATACTATAAACTATGATTGATAAAGATATAAACGAATTCGACGATTTTGATTTTTTCGATTGTGACGAAGACAATGTTATAGAAGATTTTTTTGCTTTGCTCGAGAATAAGGAGAACCCATGGGAAAAGGAATTTTCCTATACTTCTTACAAGTGCAAGGATGTGACATACCTTATTCCCCAGGCAAAGGGCTCGCCACGTTGCAGTATTGGTCATGAACTATGTGTGGCTGTTGATGATAATCCCGCTGTTTCGCTGTTGCTCGACCGCAGTGCCCTGTTTCTCGATGGCGATATATGCGACAGCACCCTGACCTTTTCCCTTAGCGAGATAGGGGCTTGTCGCAGCGAAGGACACCTTTTTGCCGCGCTTTATAAAGAGGGAGTTTCATTTCCTCTCCATACCTGCTTTTTTAGTCCCGATGATGCCGACTATACCTTTAAGGTTACATGTTCGTCGCCCCAATACACATATGGGCGTTACTTCCTGCTTGTGAGCGGTGTCTCAGTGGAGCAGGAACTCACTCCACACGATACAATGGGCGAGAATGTGCGTTACACATTCTCGCTGTTGCAGCATGGTGCCCATTTGCAGCACCCGCGAGTGAAGAGTGTTACCATGAAGAAGAGCAGAAATGATGTGTCGGGCAGTGTAGCCATACGCCTCACCATTGAGCGACCTCTTGCGGATGCTGGTTTTACATTCTATTGCGTGAACGAATCCTATGAGTCAATGGGTGTGACTGATGCCTACCTGAGAATAGACTCGCGCAAGAGTGGCGTGAGGGCCCACTTTTTAACGAGCAATATTTGGGTAGCAGGTACCTACCGTGTATATATGCTGCACAATGGAGAACCCTTCTCTGTGGCCGAAGTAGATTACGACGGCACTCTTTTCGGCGTTAAGGCATTGCGTGAACTCTCTGCTGCCGATAATGATTATCTCTTTGCCAAGCACATGCTTTTTGGCCGTTTTGCCGAGCGCTGGCGCGCTCTTGCCACTCTGCCGGGATATACAGCTTGCAAAAAAACGATAATATCGGGAGTGAAGAGACTGCTGATGAACGAGTACAGACACAATACTCATTTGAAACTCGTGAATGGCGGATGCAGCTATATCCTCGATACGATGGATAGGGATTTCTTGCGTGCGTTCGTTCCTTTGGTTACACCCTATGAGACGTACAACGAGATAGACTGCCGCGCATTCAGCGAGCGGAAAAACAGTTCCGATCCTTATGGCGAGTTTGAAAGCATGGCGCACTCCTTTGCGTACAGTGCTCTTGTACTTTACAATGTTGGCGCTCTCCTTGAATCCTCCGCCACAGTTCTTATTGACAAGATAGTTGCATGGCTCAACAAAAATGAAGAGCGAGCGATATTCCTTTGTGGCACTCTCTCAGAGGTGCGTATGTTGTTTGAAACTTACCCCTCCTTAGCCAACTTTTTCCCGCGAGAGAATGTCGTTTGTGCCGAAAACTACACTCTTGCCGAGCAGGTGCACTTTATGCAGAATCAGTTTTCGCACAATGATTTTTTTCCGACGGAAGAGGCTAAAAAGCAGCTTTTGGCCTATCTGACAAATTCGTATTCGCGCGGAGTGTCTACAGGGTGGCGCGGCGAGGAACTGAGAAATCTTTTTGTAAAAGAGATATACCCTCGTATATGCGACCGCGTGTTTGCCGGCAATGTAGGCGCAGGACATGGTGCGTTAAAGACAATCACCTCTGTGCTGCCCGAGGATTTACAACTTGCTACCGTTGCAACACCCTCCTTGACATTCGAGAAGGTGATGGGCGAACTTAACGCCATGGTGGGGCTGACGAATCTAAAAGGACACTTCAACCTTCTTTTCAACAATATGAAGTTCCACGAACTGCGTCGCTCTGCCGGATTGTATGTTCCCGAGACCTCTGCCGGGCATATGATTTTTACGGGCAATCCGGGTACGGGAAAGACCACCGTAGCCAAAATGATTGGTAAAATATTCAAGTCGTTGGGCCTGCTCTCCAAAGGCGATGTAATTGTAACCGAGCGCACGCGTATTGTGGGGCGTTACATAGGCGAGACCGAATGCAATATGCAGCATCTGCTTGAACAGGCTCGTGGAAATGTACTCTTCATAGACGAGGCATACACCCTTTGTGACGGCGATAATAACCGCAAGGATTTTGGAGCGCATGTGATAGATGCACTGCTCACAGTGCTGTCTCAGCCTCACCCCGATATCTTGGTGATAATGGCGGGGTATAGAAAAGAGATGGAGCGAATGATGCTTATGAATCAAGGACTCGAGGGCAGGTTCCCATATAAATTCCATTTCGACGACTACTCGGCCGACGAACTTATGCAGATAGCCGAGTCGCTTTTTGTGAAAAACGATTACTCACTCACCTCCTCGGCGCGAGCAGCTCTTTTCGACGGAATATCAGCTGCTCGCACCGCCGCCGACGAACATTTCAGCAATGCACGTTGGGTTGGGCAGTTGGTTACAAACGGGATAATTCCTGCAATGAGTGCGCGTGTGCTATCCTCGGGCAGTTGCATCACCCGCGATGCGCTCACTCTTGTGCATAGCAGCGATGTTACTTCGGCACTCGACCGTTTCGGTCACAAACCTGCCGGCGAAGAACAACGACGTTGCATAGGTTTCTATTAGCAATACCGGGGCTTGGAACCAAGCCCCGGGCTGTTATTCTGCTTTTTGTGAGCTTTATTCCCCGCCGAATGCTACAAAAATAGAGCTCTGTAAATATAAACCTCTGCTAAGTTTTATTATTTGAGAGTTATTAATTACTTTTGCAAGAGTTATAAGGATAATTTAGGGTTATTATGGCCGAAGAAAAGAAATTTCCATTATTAAGCAATATAAACTCTCCCGCCGACCTAAGGAAACTCCCCGAGAGTAAACTCCCGCAGGTTTGCGCCGAACTGAGAGCTTTTATTATAGAATCCCTTGCAAACAATCCGGGACACTTTGCGTCGAGCCTCGGCGCGGTGGAACTGACAGTTGCATTGCATTATACCATGGACACCCCCGACGATAAAATTGTGTGGGATGTGGGTCATCAGGCCTACGGACACAAGATTCTCACAGGGCGTCGCGACCAATTTCACACCAATCGCAAGTTCAAAGGACTCAAACCTTTCCCCTCGCCCGAGGAGAGCGAGTACGATGCTTTTATTGCAGGACACGCTTCAAACTCAATATCTGCGGCGTTGGGTCTTGCCGTCTCTGCCCGCATGAAGGGAAAAGGCAACGAGCGTACGGTTGCGGTCATTGGCGACGGAGCGATGAGCGGTGGCCTTGCATATGAGGGATTGAACAATGCTTCGTCGAGCAGTAACAATCTGCTTATCATCCTCAACGACAACAATATGTCTATCGATAAGAGTGTCGGAGGTATGAGCCAACTGCTCATTTCCATGCACTCGTCGCGTCTTTACAACAAGATACGTCACAAGGCTGCGATGTTTTTTACAAAGATAGGTCTGCTGAACAAAAAACGTGCCGAGAGCCTCACAAGGTTCAACAACGGACTGAAGGCTATGCTCTATCAGCAGCAGAACATCTTTGAAGGAATGTCTGTGCGCTACTTTGGCCCTATCGACGGGCACGATGTAGTGGAGCTTGTGCGCATGCTGAATATCGTCAAGGATATGAAAGGCCCCAAACTGTTGCACATACATACAGTTAAGGGCAAGGGTTACGAGCCTGCCGAAAAAGCACCTACCTCGTGGCATCAGCCGGGAATATTCGACATCGAGACAGGCGAGAGAATTATCTCGGAGAGCGGTGTCCCCCGTTTCCAGGATGTCTTTGGCGAAACACTCGTGGAGCTTGCAAAGGAGAATCCCGCTATTGTGGGAGTAACCCCCGCCATGCCCACAGGCTGCTCCATGAACCTGTTGATGAAGACGATGCCAGACAGATTTTTCGACGTTGGTATTGCCGAAGGACATGCCGTTACATTCTCGGCGGGCCTGGGCAAGGGAGGCGCAATGCCTTTCTGCAACATATACTCCTCTTTCATGCAGCGAGGATACGACAACCTCATACACGACGCAGCCTTGCAGCGTGTGAACATGGTGCTGTGTCTTGACAGAGCTGGAATAGTGGGCGAGGATGGTCCCACCCATCATGGTGCGTTCGACCTTGCTTATCTGCGACCTGTTCCCAACATCACCATTGCCTCGCCCTACGACGAGTGTGAGCTTCGTCGCATGATGTACACTGCGCAACAGCCCGACATGGGAACGTTTGTGATAAGATATCCGCGCGGTCGTGGTTCTCTCACCGATTGGCGATGCAAACTCGAGAGCATTCCCGTAGGCAAGGGTAGGAAACTGCGCGAGGGTACCGACGTGGCACTGCTGACGATAGGCCCAATAGGCAAGAGCGTTGCCGACGTAGTAGACGATGCGGCAAAAGAGGGCATCAGTGTGGCACACTACGATATGCGCTATTTGAAACCCATAGACGAAGAGATGCTGCACGAGGTTGCGGGCAAGTTCAAGCATATAATAACCATTGAGGATGGCACTGTGAAGGGTGGCTTGGGCTCGGCGGTAGCCGAATTCATGGCACAGCATGGCTATACTTCCCACATATATACAATGGGTATCCCCGACGAGTTTGTGGAGCATGGAACAACATCCGAGCTTTACCGTCTGTGCAAGATGGATAAGGCCGCAGTGTTGGAAGTTATACAAAAAATCAAGAATTAAGACCTATGAAGATAGTGATAACCGGCGCGGGAGCAGTTGGTACACACCTTGCAAAGATGCTCTCGGTGGAGAATGAGGATGTTGTTCTCATGGATGAGAGCGAAGAGCGTCTTGGAAAGTTGGAATCGCTCTTCGATCTGAAAGCCATTGTCGGTTCTCCCACAAGAATAAGCTCACTGAAGAATGCCGGTGCGGGTAGTGCCGACCTCTTTGTGGCTGTTACTCCCGACGAAGCCTCAAATATAAATGCGTGTATCATAGCCCATTATCTTGGTGCTAAAAAGACTGTCGCCCGCATTGACAATCACGAATATCTGCTACCCAAACACAAGAGTTATTTCAACTCGCTTGGAATAAATTCACTCATCTACCCCGAGAAACTTGCAGCCGAAGAGATTGCCACCAGCATTAAATATTGTTGGATGCGTCAGATGCTCGAGTTTGGTAACGGCGCGTTGGTGATGATTGGTGTGAAGGTGCGCAGCAATTCAAAGATAATAAGAATACCTTTCCGCGATTTGCAACGCGACAACCCCTATCATGTGGTGGCCATTCAGCGTGGAGGCGAGACTATCATCCCTCGCGGAGCCGACATGATAGAGCCCGATGACCTTGTCTGTTTCATGACAACGCATTCCAATATTGCCTATATCAAGGATCTTTGCGGAAAAGAGAGGTTCTCCGAGGTAAAGAGCGTAATCATAATGGGCGGTAGTCGCATCGCTGTGCGTACAGCCGAGCTTATCCCCGACAATATCAGCGTGAAAATCATTGAGAGCGACTACGCGCGTTGTAACAAACTCATTGAACTTGTCGATGACAGAGTGATGGTTATCAACGGCGATGCACGCGACCCCGAACTTCTTCGTAGCGAGGGTATCGACCACACTGATGCGTTCATTGCTCTCAGCGACAACTCCGAAACGAACATCCTTGCTTGTCTGGCAGCCAAACGTTCAGGCGTGTACCGTACAGTGGCCGAGATTGAGAATATAGAATATATTTCAATGGCCGAGGAGATGGATATCGGCTCTGTGATAAACAAGAAGAAGCTTGCTGCAAGCAACATCTTCCAGATGATGCTCAACACCGATGTGTCAAGCGTAAGGTGCCTCACATTCACCGAAGCAGTAGTTGCCGAGTTCCCCGTAAGCGAAGGCTCACCCATAACCAAAAAGCCTGTAAAGGATTTGGGGTTGCCGTCGGGGGCCAATATCGGTGGAATTATACGCGACGGAAAAGGTGTGAACGCATCGGGTAACACCATGATTAAGCCGGGCGACCATGTGATAATATTCTGCTTGGAGCACGTGCTGAAAAAACTTGAGAAATATTTCAACAAATGATTCACTTTAAAATCATTTCCCGAATAATAGGATTGCTGTTGCTCATCGAGGCCCTCTTTATGGCAGGAGCCTTCGGTGTGTCGCTATACTATGGTGAGAACATCACCTCGGCCTATCTCTGCTCACTTGCAGCTACCATTGCTGCGGGTGCGCTGTTCCTCTATTGTGGCAGGGGTAAGGAGAGAAACATTTCACGTAAAGATGGATATATAGTAGTCTCTCTCTGCTGGATAATCTTTTCGATATTCGGCTCCATGCTATATGTGTTCAGCGGTTACATCCCGTCGGTGACAAATGCCTTTTTCGAGACAATGTCGGGCTTCAGCACCACGGGCGCAACCATCCTCGATAACATAGAGTCACTGCCGTCGAGCTTGCTCTTTTGGCGAGCAATGACCCACTGGATAGGAGGCTTGGGAATAGTCTTTTTTACCGTAGCTATTCTGCCTATCTTCGGAATGGGCGATATTCACTTGTTTGCAGCAGAGGCCACTGGCCCCATTCATGGTAAATTGCATCCGCGAATATCGGTTACGGCACGATGGATTCTCACAATATACATAAGCCTGACAATAATAAATGCAGTCTGTCTGAAATTGGCAGGAATGGGCATTCTCGATTCGGCGTGTCATGCAATGTCAACCATGGCTACGGGTGGATTTTCTAATAAACAGGCAAGTATCGAGGGGTATCATTCCCCTGTAATAGAGTATATTACAACATTCTTTATGTTCCTCGGCGGAACAAACTTCTCGCTGCTCTATCTGACGATATTCAAAGGGAAATTTGGTGAGATGTTCCGCGATTCGGAGTTTAAATGCTACGTGAACATCATTCTTGTTGCCACAGTTGTCATCATGGGTGGCTTGTTATTGACAAGCTCCTCAGGTATCGAAAAGTCCTTCCGCGACTCACTCTTCCAGACAGTGGCGACGGTTACGACCACAGGTTTCTGCACCACCGATTATATGGCATGGCACCCGTTGCTATGGCTTATAATAAGCACGCTCATGTATGTGGGTGCTTGTTCGGGCTCTACAACCGGAGCGATGAAGTGTGTGCGTGTAGCTATCCTCGGACGTGTGATGATAAACGAGTTCAAGCGTATTGTTCACCCCAATGCCATTATCCCTGTCAGGATGAGTCGTAAGATTATAAGTTCTCCTGTACAGTCGGCTATCCTTGCGTTTACTGTGCTGTATATCGGCGTCGTGATGGTGGGTGTGTTTGTGAATATGGCTTTTGGACTTGATTTTATGGAGGCGTATGGTCTTTCTGTGTCGTGTACGGGAAATATCGGTCCTGCACTCGGTAGTTATGGCCCTGCGTTCAGCATGAATGCTTTGCCTGATGTTCTTAAGTGGTTTGCATCGTTCCAGATGCTTGTTGGCCGTCTCGAATTTTTCGCTGTCTTGTTGTTGCTGACTCCTGTTTTTTGGAAAAGACAATAGGGTATGGCTCTTTTGCTTTTGTTGCTTGCACGAATAATTTATTATAGGGATTGAGGGCTACGTTGTCCTCAATCCTTTTTTTGTATTCTACGGTAGTTTTTACCCTTAATCTTTTGCTGTTAATTTATTGGCTGTTTTTTCTATCTCACCCTTTTGGCGCCCAAAAGGGTGCAAAAGGCACAGCGCAGAACAAAATTAGTCGTCACAGCCTTTGCTCGCGAATTTTCGCATTGCGAAAATATCCCTCGGTCGGCTGCTC
>JAZRFE010000040.1:0-2439 GCA_045661205.1 Bacteroidaceae bacterium
GAAAAACCTTAAGACTTTTTTCAAAAAGCCTTTGTAGAAAAATTCTCGCCTAGGCCTACACGAGATTTTTGTAGGGCAAGACAAACTTTCATCTTGGGCTAGACAAGAACCGCCGTAGGGCTTGGCCTTGTGTCTGTCCTAATGGATTGCGTTTATCGTAGGGGCATCCCTTGTGGGTGCCCTATTTGCGTAGGGGCAGACCGATGTGTCTGCCCTAAAAGAAATGTTTCCTCTTTTATGCCGTAGGTGTCGGTAGTTGCTTGTAACAAGTTGAATCATTGCATGTTATCGACCGACACCCTCCATTGTACTGACCCCAAGAAATTGGACGGATTATTAAATATGTTTATTGATACAGAGTTCGGTATTGCACCGGACTCTTTCCGTTTAATTTTAGTTTAATTCGTTCGTTGTTATAGTAGTTGATATACTTTCTTAGTTCACATTTGAAAACCTCCATATCCGAAAACTGTTGCAAATATAGCAATTCAGACTTCATAATGCCAAAGAAATTTTCCATTACAGCATTATCCAAACAATTTCCCTTTCTTGACATACTCTGTATAATACCATATCTCTTAAGCCTCTGTTGATATTTCATATGCTGATAGTGCCAACCCTGATCAGAATGTAGTATCACTCCATTTGTGCTTTTCACCTTTCGTTTTGCCGTACTCATCATATCCATTACCATCTTCAAGTCAGGTCTGTCAGATATGGTGTATGCAACAATCTCACCATTAAACATATCCATAATTGGCGATAGATATGCTTTTCGATCAGCAACCTTAAACTCCGTAACATCCGTTGCCCATTTCTGATTAGGTCGGACAGCCTTGAAGTCACGATTGAGGATATTTGGGGCTGTTTTCCCTACCTCCCCGCGATAAGAGAGATATCTTACCTTGCGCACCTTGGATTTCAAGTCCATCTCCTGCATCAGTCTCTGTACGGTCTTGTGATTTATCGTGTACCCTTCATTACGCAGTTGTTGATATACCCGACGATAGCCATAGCGCATACTATGCATGGTGAATACCTCTCGTATGCGTTTGCGTATATCTGTATACTTATCAGTATGTTGTCTGGAGATGTGATAGTAGTAAGTGGAGCGTGCTATGCCAACACACCTCAGAGCAAACTGTAAGTCGTCTTGATTCAGCCTTAGTTCTCGAATCGTCCTTGCCCAATCGCACGCAGACGGGCTTTCCTCTCCTCGACTAAGGCTTGCGCTTTTTTTCTTATTTCGAGTTCTAGCTTTAGCAAGTGATTCTCTCTACGCAAGCGTTCTAACTCTGTCATTTCTTCAGGTTTCTTCTTTCGTGGTCTACCCATGCTTTTTCCCTTTTTACTAATCAACAATGCGTCAATACCTTCTCTCCGGGCTGTTCTCACCCAATCCCCCAAGCAGTCCACACTTACTCCATATCTCAACGCACCCTGCACCAAAGTTAGGTCATTTTTTTCGAAATCCAATACAATTTCTTTACGCAAGTAACCATCCACCATTGTACGTTTCTTGCGGTGAAGAACTGATGCTCCTTGTTCTTGGTATAAAGCCCATAAGTATTTCAACCGCTTCTCGCTAATGCCATACTTGTCAGAAATGTGAATAAAGGAATAACCTTCTTCGAGCATTCTCATATACTTGAGCAATGCTGCATAATCGTGTTTTTTGTTCATAAAGAAACCCCTAAAGTTTTTTGTCCAAACTCTTGGGGTCACTTCATTGAGGGGTGTCGGTGGGTGGCAAAGTGTAAGCAAAGTGTAGAAATCTATAGCAAAGTGTCAGTTTTGGGGAGCCCCAAAATGGGGCTTGTAAAATTGCACAAAGGCTTTTTTCTTCGTCTACAAAGACTTTTCAAAAATTGTAAGGCTCTGACATTTTGTTTCTACAAAGGCTTTTTCTCAGGTGGCAAAGGCTTTTTTTACAGGCGACATAGCTTTTTCTCGCAGGTCACATAGGCTTTTTTAGAACGTACCCCACCGATACCCCTCAACGGGGGTGTCGGTCGTTAATATGCAGATTATCAGTTTGATAAGCTGAAAAACCGATACCTCAGCAAAAAAAGGGGAAACATACATTTTTCCGTATGTTTCCCCTTTTTTACTTAGTCTTGTGTATGTACCACTTTATGCTCAATGGGTACACGGATGGCAACGGATTTATTAATAATCCGTTGTCATTTACAATACCGCCACCTTGCGCCTGTTTGCGATGTATACGCCGCGTGAGGGCACTGTCACCACCTCGCGTGTTATCGGCTTCACGTTGACTCTGCTTATCACCTGTCCGCTGAGGCTGTAGATGGTAACCGTAGCTTCATATTCGAGGGTAGACTCAATATAGATGGCATCCTTCTTACCATAGATGGTGAGTCCACGATTGGCTATGTCTTCTATCGGTTCCTCCTCTTCGGTAGCACTGCCGATAAGGAT
>JAZRFE010000041.1:0-85157 GCA_045661205.1 Bacteroidaceae bacterium
AAGCATTGCTGTTGATTCTTGTAATACTCTCGGGGAGAACAATAGATGTAAGTTTTGTACATTCGTAGAAAAGCTTTGTGCCGATAGTGTTTACAGGAGATGTGTAGCTCTCGTAGTATGCCTTACCGCCGCTCTTGATGGCAACGTCTGCAAGGTCGATAGACAACAAGTTACCACTGTTTACAAGCTGACGCAGATACTTGAAGTCGGTACTGTTCATTGGTCCGTTGATGACAGCTTTGATGGCTGTTGAAGGAAGTGAGTCGGCAAGTGTGGCCACTTTTGTAAGTGTTACATACTCTGTACCGTCACCGGCCTTCTCAACCTCGTGCAATGTGCCATCGGCATCTATCGAGTATATTGTAAACTCGGTTGTGATGCTGCTGGGTATGTGGAAACTCAAAGTGTTGGCAGCATATACAAGGTTGCTGTCTTTGTCGAGCATGATGAATCCAACACCGCCCGAACCTTTCATGTTGTAGAGTGAGTCGGCCTGTGTGTAGGTGTAGCTCGAAGGCTTAATAGAGTCGGGCAGATAGTCTGTAAACTGTCCCAGGTCGCCACATTTTCCTACGAGGTTCGACTGGAGACGTATTTGCCCCGGCTCAGAGAAGAGTCCGTTTGTCGGTACGTGGTCCACTCGGTCTTCTACAAAGAGTATTTCTCGGTTCTTTCTGGGATAGTTTGAAATTTCTTTAAGAGTCCTGTTAATGTTGGTACTGCTTATGGTAATTGAGTATGAACCATAGAGATTGATTTTGTAGTTTGTCATAGGCTCGAAGAATCCCCATACTTTAAAGAAGTCTGTAAGATCTTCTTGTGCAACTTCGCATGCTTTGCGCACGAATTTCAGTACACTGTTGTATCCGTTGCTCGAATTTGGATTGTAGATTTTCAAGGGGTCTTCGCGCAAAGCTTTGAATAGGTCGGGGAAGAACGATGTGTTCTTTTGTGCCTGATGATAGTATAAGAAGAGCTGATAGTACATGCGGAAACCGCCACCACGGAGTGGGAAGGGTGTGTTGCTTATATAATCTGCTACATGGGTAGAGAGTGGATCGCCTCCGGATGTTTTTCTTCCAAAGAAATAAAGACAGGTATTTGAGAAGAAATTGTTCGATACTTCGGCACCTCCCTCGAGGTTTATGGTAGCCTGGTTATTGTGACCGCACTCGTGGCCTGCACACCACTCATCCATGTCTTTAAGGCTAACGTCGAATGAGTTTCTGATACACTCCACGGAGTTGTACATTGTGCGGTAGGCACTGGAGTTTGCATAGCCACCATCATTCTCGTAGCCCTGAATTGCGAAGTTGGGGTTGTTGTAGTAGATGGGAGCTATTGCTTCGCCACCTGTCAGGTAGTAGGGGGCGTGGTTGCGTTGGCCATTAGCAACCTCTGCGCGGTAACCCATCAGTGATTGTTGCCACACTGTGAGGCTGTCGAACCATTGGATGCTACGATCTATGGTATTTGGCCATATTTCTTTATATGCCGATGTCTCGAAATTGAAAAGTGCATGTTTACTCTTGATGGTGAAGTATTTGTGGCTGGCGGCGTTGAGTAGTTCTACATACTCTTTGTCGCTTGCACGTGCAACGTCGTAGTAACCGTTCACGTTACCACCCTGGATGTGAATTTTTATTTCGGGCCACTCGTCGAGTGTCTTTGTCATCGATTTTGTGTCGGCTGTGTATAGAATGTAGTAGAGGGCATTTTTTAAACCGTCTATGATGTTCAAACCTTTGGTGAGTGCTTTTCCGGTTTTTGCATTGCTGATGAGTGTTCTATCTATACATCCGGCTATATACAGGGTAGCATCGTCGGGTATGTCACTGTCTACAAATACATACAATGTCTCTAATGGACCAGAGTAGATACCTGTGGGGTTGCCCATGTAAGAACCACCGCTACTCTTCATTTTTTCGTTCCAGTAGTTTGCGTCGCTATAAGGCTTGTAGCTGTGTATGCGGAATTCTTTCTCGTAAGGTGCCCAATTATCGTTCTTTAATTTCAGAGCAATGTCTACCATGAATTGAGGCATTCCTCCGTCAATAAATGCTTTTGTGAGTTCTTCGTCGCTCATTGCAAGATATTCGGCCTTAAGCTGAGTGCAGGCAGCATCATCGAAGAAGTTCTCGCGCAGATTGTTTACTGTTGCAGCCGGGTCTTCTCCCAAAGGATAGATTTCCTCAAGGCCTCCTTCAACGGTAGAGTGCCATTTGCCCCATTCGGTTGATTTATAGTCTTCGATTGAATTTGTATAGACGACCAGCTTGGGATCACCTGAGAATAGATATGCAGCATAGTTGGGAGGAGTAGTGGGCTTCAGGTAAGCTATTTTTACAGATGAACTGTAGAATACTCCCTGGCTGAGACTTGTTACGCGACGGCCAAAGATTACTGTGTCGAGCGAAGCACAGTAGGCAAAGGCGTCGTTACCTATGCTTGATACGCTGTTGGGAATGTCAATCTTGCGCAATCCCGAACTGGTGAACGCACCGGATAGAATATCTGTGATTGTGCCAGGAAGTTCAATGGCTGTTAATTTCGATAAGCCTTTGAACATTTGCTCTCCTATTATGTCATCTTGCGTCTTGTAGCTGTCAAGATAAGCCTCACCGCCACTTACAATGCGTGCGTTGGCAAGGTCAAGTTCCTTTACAGAGCCGTTGCTGATAAGTCCGCGCAGGTATTTGATGTCACTACCATTGAGCGAACCTGTAATTTTGAGCGTCGTTTCAGTGGTCGAAAGCAGGGTCGAGAGTGTTCCTGCCGTTTCTACATACACTTCGGTTATAGCCAATGCTTTTCCTGTGCCGAAAAACAACAAGAAGAGAGGCAATAACAGCTTGCAAAATGATTGGTAATTGTTTCTCATGTGTTGAAGTTTTATGAAATTAGATTATATTCGCTGTTTGGTGTGTGCAATTTGCAAATTGCACAATATACGCAATTTATTATGCAAAAATAATAAATATTTAATAATAAAGATGTTTTTGAATGTTATTTTAACGTAAAAGAGACGAAATATCTATGTTCTCAAAATCATATTCGCTTTTGGCTTTTGCGCAGTTGTAAAAAACCAATTTTAGGAGTTTTTGTGTAAATAATTATGCAATCTTGGTAAATGAAGATAAAAAAGCTCAGATAAAGCTCTATAATTCCTCAAACTATACTATCTTTGCTACAAAAGAGAAACTGAAAACAGAGATGCTATGAAATACCTGTATAAAAGAATAAAATCGGTTCGCGAGAACTATGTGAACACTTTGGGCAGACTCTACGAGTATGCAACTACGTTCTTCCCCAAGAACCGCCTGTCGGTGATGATTGACGCCGATGGTGGCTACACTTACGAAGAGCTCAAGAAAAAGTGTGATTCCGTCTCCAAACGTCTTACACAGTTCGGCATCGGAGCCGGCGACAAAGTTGCCATACTCTCGCAGAACATGCCCAACTGGACAGTGGCCTTTTTCAGCACCGTAGCTTTCGGCAGAATATCCATACCCATTCTCCCCGACTGCTCGCAGAACGAGGTTACCAACATACTCAACCACTCCGAGAGCAAGGTTCTTTTCGTCTCCAAACGTTTGTTGGCAAGTGTCAGCAAGGAGTGTATGGACAAAATGACTCTTGTCATCGACATTGAGACATTCGATGAGATTAAAAGAGACGACAGCAAGTTTACATGTGACGGCAAGGTGGCACAGCCCATGCCCGACGACATTGCAACCATCAACTACACCTCGGGTACCACAGGTAATGCCAAAGGTGTAGTGCTCAGCCACAGAAATCTCATCTCCTGCGTACACTCGTGCTATTATGCCACCAAACGCGGCGAAAATGACCGATGGTTGTCGATACTCCCCATGCCTCATACATTTGAAATGACCATAGGCATGCTCTATCCCATGTATGTAGGTGCCAGCGTATATTATATGTCCAAGCCTCCCGTACCCTCGCTTCTCCTGAAAGCGATGAAAGAGGTGCGCCCCACGACAATACTTGCCGTACCCCTCATCATCGAGAAAATCTACAAGAACAGCATTCTCCCCACAATAAAAAAGAGTCCTCTGCTCTCGTGGATGAACAAGAATGCCTACGGTCTCATGTGCAAACTCATAGGCATGAAACTGAAGAAAACCTTCGGTGGCAAGGTGACATTCTTCGGCATCGGTGGCGCAAAGCTCGATCCGGATATCGAGGCCTTCCTGCTGAAAGCCAACTTCCCCTACGCCATCGGTTACGGACTCACCGAGACTTCGCCGCTTCTCAGTTTCTCGGTGAAAAAGGCACGCACGGCAGGTTCGATAGGTATTCCCGTCAGAGGTGTAGAGCTGAAGCTGAACAACGTAAACCCCGAGACAGGAGAGGGCGAGATTGTAGCCAAAGGTCCTAACGTGATGCTCGGTTACTACAAAGACCCCGAACGCACCCGCAATGCCTTCACCGAGGACGGATGGTTCCGCACCAACGACCTTGCCTGCATCGATGCGAAGGGTAAATACTACATCAAGGGTCGTTTGAACAATATGATTCTCGGTGCATCGGGCGAAAATATCTACCCCGAGGAGATTGAAAAGGTAATCAACGACATCGAAGAGGTGAACGAGTCTATCGTTATGCAGCGTGGTGGCAAACTCGTAGCTCTTGTAACTTTCAACGACAATGTCATCGATTGGGATCAGCAGGGCGAGGAAGAGTTCTTCAAGAAACTCGAGGATTACAAGCAGCGCATTCTTAAGATTGTAAACAAGAAGGTGAGCAAAAACTCCAAGGTGGGTGCTGTGGAGGTGATGAAAGAGCCGTTTGAAAAGACAGCCACTAAAAAGATACGTCGCTTCGTCTACAAAGATGCCGAGGGAATGTAATCCAGCTTGGTACAGTATAAACAAAAATCCTTTTCTTCCGACGAAGAAAAGGATTTTTTGTTACTTATTGTTTTTCAGCCACTCGCGGGCTTTCTGCTTGTCAAATAAGAAAAGGTAAGTGTCGGGATTTTCCAACTTTGCCACAATGGGGAAAATCTCGGGGTGTTTTTCCAGACAAGGTAGCAGATAGCGATAGGTGGAGCCGAATCCCATTTGCTCAAAGATTACATAGTCCACATTCTTGTCGAGCATGTTCTCCAACATCAACTCCGTATTTTTGCTCTCAAGATAGTGGACACCGCGCACACCCGATATTACATAAAGAAGTTCGGGCTTGCGTGAACATATTATCGCTTTGGGGTCGTATTTACCCACAGCTTCGCCCAACAGAAAATAGTTGGTGAACTGCGACGGCAATTCTGTTATTGCAAACTCGTGCAGGTCGCCGATGGTGTGTTTGTCGCCTTTGTCCTCTTGCAATGTCATGGGAACGAACAGCAACAACAGCACCCATGCGGGGAATGGGCGTTTCAGCAGTTTATTCGTTGCCATTGTGCATAGCGTGTACAGTCCCACAAAAAGTCCCATTGTCAGGAACGGGGTGGCTGTGGTGAGGTAGCGATAGTAGCTGGGAACGTTGAACAGCGAGATGATACCTATCGTTCCGCAGAAGTAGAAGAGCAGCGGCCAGCGCAGTTTGCCCATGTTCCAAAAACCGTAGAGCACTATGGCGAGCAACACTATTCCATATATACACAGCACCACGCCTGCCTTCTGCTCGTAGTCTACGGGAACAAAAGGTATGATACTCTCGGGCATTGCCTGCACGATGAGCATCTTTGCAGTGGAGAATATGTTTGTAAAGTCAATCTGGCTGGTGTAGCGCGATTGGTTCAGCTCCAGCAGCGCGTTGCGCATCATCCAGGGCGCGTAGCCAACTATAAACGCAGCCACTACTGCCACCGACTGTTTGTAGCGTCGCATGACAAGGAAGGCAAGTACAAAGCCCGCAACCACAGCTATGGCCTGTGTGCGTATGTAATATGCAAACACTATCAGTGCCAGTAATATATAAAAACGAGGCATGCGCCACACGCAGCTTTGCTCTTCGCGCATGGTGATGCTCTGGAACAGCCAAAAGATAAGAGAAAGGCAACAGAAACATGATGCCTCGCTCATCATCATCGTGGAAAATTCGAGTATGTGAGGCGTCACAAGCACAGCCGAGCACGCGATAAAGGCAAGGCTGCGTTTGTATCCTGCGCGCACCATTGTAGAGAATAGCAACAGCACTCCCACAATGAGAAACACTCCGTTGAGCACCTTTTGCGCCACAATACTGCTTGTAACCATACGCAGCGGAGCCATCAGCAACGGATATCCGGGAGGGAAATTAGTCGTGGGGTTGCCGAACATGTCTGCATAACCGTCGCCCTTTGCCAGCGAAGTTGCATTAGCATAGTAGTAGCAGTTGTCGCCGTTGAAATCGACCTTGTTGTCGAATATATAAGAAAAGGATAGCGCGAAAATTGCGCAGAGAGCGGTTCCCCACCAAAAATCCGATGATTTCAATAATTTTACCATTCTTCTATCTATTTATTGTACAGAAGAGTGTGTCAGGAATATGGTTCCTGACACACTCTTAAAAGGTTTTTATCAAGCGTTGTGCTCGGCCTCAATCTCCTCGGGAGACATGGGCTTGTATTTACCCAAACGACGTGCACCGCCCTCGAATACAAAATAATCCTCCTCGTTGCGTATGCCGCCAAAGTTGCGCCATGTATCGAGCTTGTCGTAGCAGATAAAGTCGGTGAACTGTTTCTCGGCACGCCATTTGTCAATAAGGTCGGGGATGAAGTATATTCCCGGCTCCACGGTGAATACAAAGCCCGGCTCAAGAGCTTTAGCAAGACGCAGAGACTTGAAACCGAACTGTGTGCTCTTTGTGCGACCCTCTTCGTAGCCCACATTCACTTCGCCGAAGTTCTCCATATCGTGAACATCGAGTCCCATCATGTGACCGAGTCCATGAGGCAGGAACATGCAGGCTGCTCCTGCGAGTGCAGCCTCTTCGGGGTTGCCTTTCATCAGTCCCAAGTCCACCATTCCTTTAGCAATCTCTGTCAGTACAATGTTGTGCACGTTGCGGAACTCCACGCCGGGCTTTATAGCCTCGACAGCCGCAAGGTGGGCGCGACGCAGAATGTTGCACACTGTGCGCTGCTGTTCGGTGAACTGTTTGCCCACAGGCATTGTGGTGGTGAGGTCACCTGCATAGTGCATGGCATTCTCACAACCGCTGTCGAGCAGGAACATCTGTCCATCTTTCAAGGGAGTTGTGCCGTATGCGTGGTTGTGCAGTGTCTGTCCGTTCACTGTGGCGATGATGGGGAACGAGAGTCCGAAGTTGTGCTTCGCAGCCTCGGCGCGAACGATAGCCGCAATTTGAGCCTCGGTCATTCCGGGGCGAACGGCACGCATGGCTGCGCAGTGCATGTCCACCGATACGCCGATAGCCTCCTCAATCTGCTCAATCTCCTCGGCACTCTTATAGTTACGCTGGTTGATGACCGCTTTCACGAATTTCATCGACACAGCTGCCTTTTGCTCGGCGGGTACAATGCCCAAAAGCTCCTGCAACCACACTTGGTGCTCGCCTCTGTAAGGCGGCAGGAAATGTATTGTCTGGCCTTTGGCCTGTGCCTTTTTCAAATATGTTGCAAGCTGTGCCATTGGCATTGTCTCGCTGATGCCCACACGCTCACACTTCTCTTTGATGGTGGGCTGTACGCCTGTCCACACAATGTCGTCGATTGTCAGCTCGTCGCCAAAGATAATTTCCTTGTCCTCGTCTATGTCAATGATGGCTGCAAGGCCGGCATAGTCCGATGCGAAGTAGTAGAGAAATGTAGAATCCTGACGGAAGGGGTAGATGTTGTCGGCATAGTTCATTCCTGTCTCGGTGTTTCCGAGGAAAAGCAACAAGCCGCTGCCTACGCTCTGTTTGAGAACGCGACGGCGTTCAATATAGGTCTCTTTTGCAAACATAGTATATACTTTTTAATGGTTAGTTATCTTTTTATTATAGCTCGCACCACGAACCACGCGTGTCGCATCAGTGTGGGTAGCAGTCCGTAGTGCTTGGCCATTATGCGGAAACGCTCCATGAGCGATGCCCTGTGATTTTGCAAAGATAGTCCATTTTGCAAATAATCCACAATTACAACATGCGTATTTACAATATCTTTGGATTCTTTCATCACCTTTATACACCAATCGACGTCGGCCGAGAAACGGTAAGCAAGGTCGTAGGCGGGTGCCAATGTGCGGCGGGCAAAGAATGCCTGATGGCACACTAACATTCCGTGACGGAAACTGCGCCAGTCGAGCTTTTCGGGTGCTTGCAGACGGCGCATGCGCACAAAGTTGCGTGCTTCGTCTACCTCGGCTGTCTCGCCATAAAGAATGTCGGGCAGTGTCTCTTGGTCGGGGATGGCCGTCACCACCTTTTCGAGCACGTCGGGCGTGCGGAAACTGTCGCCTGCATTCAAAAAGCAGAGATAGTCGCCTGTTGCACGTTCGATACCCTTGTTCATGGCATCGTACAATCCTTTGTCGCGCTCGCTCACAAGGGTGGCAATCTCCACTCCGCTGTTGCGCACCATCTCCACAGTTCCGTCAGACGAGCCGCCATCGATGAGCAGGAACTCAAAGTTGCGGTAGGTCTGTGCAGCAATGCTTTTCAGCGTAGGTTCTATCACCGTTGCTGCATTGTAGGTCACTGTTATTATCGAGAATTTTGGAGAGTGTTTCATGGTCTTTACTCTTTATTTTCGGTGCATGAACATTTCTTGCGACGGTAGATAATCATCGCCACCATTGCCAGAATCACAATACCCACAAAGATAGAACCATAGAGCGACACCTTTGCCGAGCCTGTCATCACGTCGTCTACGCAAAGGAACTCAATCTTGTGCTTGCCGGCAGGTATGGGCAGTCCGCGCAGAATATAGTCGGTGCGTACGGGGGCAACCTCTTTTCCGTCGATGAAGGCTTTCCATGTCTTGTAGTACACCTCGGAGAATACGGCAAAGCGGGGTTTTGTGCTGTTGCTCTCATATATAAGGTTACCGGGGTTCTTGTACTCTGTCATGCGTATATAATCGGTGGAATCGGCATTATTTGAATATTCCGCCACCGATGGAATTACGTTTTTCCACTCCTCGTCGACAAATGCTACCGCCGTGGGGTCGAAGTCGGCAATGGCCTTAATCTCCTCGTTGGGGTCGGCAACGAACTTCACGTTGTCCACGAACCAACAGTTGCCAAGTGCCATTGGGTTTTTCTGTACGCTTTGTGCACCTTTGTCGTCGGGCATAATGATGTAGCGCACATTCAACATGTTTATGATGTTCATGTTGATGTTGCGTGTGAAGAAGTGGTCGATGATGTCCTGATAGCGGCGCAGCTTCACAGGGCTGTAACCACCCACCGACTTATGGAAATATGATGTGCGTGAGTCGTTGAAGGTGCTGGTTGTGAGGTTCAGCACTCGGTAGTTGGGGTCTTTGTCGGCAAGAATCTGTCTGTCGGCAGCTGTGGGCAAAATTTCGGTAGTCTTTTGCTTGGGCATGAAAGAGTCCCACGAAAGGAATCTCTTGTCCACGCTCCACAGGTCTGCAAAAATCAACAACGCGAGTATGGCCATCATGTGGCTTGTCTTAAAGTTCTTAATGCGCACGTAGGCGATGAGCAGTACACATGCGCCGGCGATGAACATGAACGAACGCCATGAGTCGCTTTTGAGCATTGCCAAGCGGTCTGCCTGCAACGTCTCGGTGAGCACTTGGGGCATTTGTGCATCTGCGGGGCTCACACACTCGAACATGCTGCCGCCGAAAAGGGCAAATATCAATGCCAATCCGCCTGTTATTGCGGCAGAAAGGCCTATGGCGTGTACATTCTCTTTTCCGTTGTCGTTCTTGTGGTTCTCTATCAACTGTTTCACAGCGAGCACTCCCAGTGTCACCATTGTCAGCGATGCGATGACAAGCGACATTGACGGTGCGCGGAACTTATTGTACAGTGGCAGGTTGTAGAACAAAAATTCGTTTACGGCAGGGAAATATTTACCCCACGCCATCACAATGGATAGGATGGTTGCTGCCAGCAGCCACCACTTCTCTTTTCCTTTCACCAGGAAAAGTCCCAGCACGAACAAGAAGCATACTATTGCTCCCACGTACACCGGGCCCGATGTAAAGGGCTGTGGGCCCCAATATGTGGGCATTCTTTTCACGTACGCACGAGCCTGTGCAGCACCATAGCCGCGTGCAATGGTCTTGTAGGTTTCGCTATCCTCGTCGAGAGCATAGTGTGAACTTGCGCCGTAGAGGTTGGGTACGAGCAGTGTGAATGTCTCGCCTATTCCGTAGCTCCACTGATAAGCATAGTCAATATCGAGTCCCGAACTCTTCTTTTCGCCCTCCTGTTTCAGCACCGCACCTCCGCGCATCGACTCTTTTGCGTAGTCGGCGGCAGGCACCAACTGACCAATGGCGGGAATGAGCGCGAGCAGGGCTGCGATGAACAGCACTCCTGTTGCCTTAAAGTAATTTTTCAACTGCTTTTCGCGTATTGCGTACACCAGATACACTACTGCGAGAATAAGCAATACGAGCAGCAGATAGTAGCTTATCTGCTGGTGGCTCCAATAGATGTTGAGCCCCGAGAATATAAGCGTTATGAGCGCGCCCCACAGCAGTTTTCCCCTGTAACAGAGCATCACTCCGCCTATGATGGGTGCCATTGTTGCCATTACCAAACTTTTGTTCATGTGACCCGCCTCAATGATTATGAAGTTATACGAGCACAGCGTGTAGGCTATTGAGCCTGCAAAACTGAGCCACGAGCGGCATCCTATGGATATTAGGAAGATGTAAAAACAGATGAATGTCAGGAAGATAGAACCAATATGACGTCTCGAAAAACCAAACATACTCAGCGTGAACACCTTTTCAAATGCCTTGAAAATGTTCACCGGTTGCGGCGAGAATGTGTAGTTCGAGGGCATTCCCGAGAACATTGCATTCGACCAATAGGCGTAGTCTCCGGTAGTTTCGTGGTAGTCGCGCAGGTCTTTTCCCCAGCCTTGTGAGTTTATGGCGTCGGCCTGCATCAGGTCTTTGCCTTCGAACACCGGTGCAAAATATACGGCAGTCAGCGCGAAGAACGTCAGAATTGCGGCAATATGCGGCAACCAATTTTTCATTTTTGTTGATTTCATCGTAAATTATTATTTTTCAGTATTGTTTCAATGTGGTTGTAGAGCTGCTCCTCGTAACGCTCGAGAGTATAATTTTCGCGTACGTGGCTGTTCAGCTTGCAGGTTTTTTGCAGCAGTTCCTCGGCGGGAAGTTGCGATGCAGTAATTATGGCCTGTTCAAAGGCGTAGTATGTAACTTTGGGCACCTCGCTGCCATACTCGGCAAGGGCAAGCCCGGTGTTGCGGCTGTAAACGGGGTACAGCAGTCCGCCGGCAAGTACGTTGAGCACAGCCACTGCTCCGCTCTCCGATAGCGATGGGTTCACAAGAATGGCACACTCGTCAAGTATTCGGGCAAACTCCTGCGACTCAATATTCACAAATCCATGCTGCACAATGTTCGGAGCCTTGTCGGCGAGCGGTGCATAGTGACGCCAGAATTCCTTCTCTCCGCGGCTCGCCCCACAAATGTGCAGGGTATATTCAGGGTGGTGCAGTGCAAAGTCTATCGCAATGTCCAGTCCTTTGTGTATAAGCCCCGAACTGCCGAACCACAATATGTTGCGACGGTACTTGTCGAAGTCCTTCTCCGTTGACGGGCGGCGCACATCAAAGTAGAATGCGGGCAGCGGGTAGTAGTGGTTGGGGCGGGGGTCTTCCTCTTTGAAGTATTGTGCTACTAAATTGTCTCCCAAGCAGATAACGGCATCGGACAGTCGTGCGTTATAGTAGTTCATTCCGTTGCCGGGCACATAATGGCACGATGCGAGTGCGCGGGTTTCATGCTCGCGGTAAAAGGCTAGGTTGCGTTCGGCTGTTACCTTGAAGTTAAGGAAAGTATGGGCACCCACCGAATAGAATATGCGCAACGGTTCTTGCTTGGCAGCCGAAAATGAGCGTGCGTACGAGGGCGAGGTTATTCCATAGACCACCTCGTATGGTGAGTAATCCACACGGTCGTTGTCGCGCGAGGCGCAGTCCACACTGTACCCCAAGCGATGAAAAGCCTTTGCCGCCGCGTAACACTCTGTGAAGTTCGAATGCGACTTGGGTAGTGGGCCGTCGAACGCTTCGGGAAGGTAGCAAATGAGCACCTTACGGTCGCATCTGCTGCCAAAGACGTCGCACACCAGACGGCGGTTGGCAAATAGACGTTGCACCCATGCGACGATGGCATTGCCTATGCGTCGGCGGGCTATGGGAACTATGCGTCGAAACTCCGAACGTGTAAACTTCATGTCTTGTATATTTTATTTACAGCACCTTGCGATAAACGTCGCATGTCTGCTGTACCATTTTTTGTAACGAGAAATCTTTTATGCGCTCACTACCGCGTCGGCGCAAGTCGTCACGCAGTGTGCTGCTGTTAATCACCTCACGCAGTGTGTCGTACATCGACTGTGCATCGTGTGGCGCAAAGTAGAGCGCGGCATCGCCTGCCACCTCGGGAAAACAGCTTGCATTGCTCAGGCACACAGGGCAGTTGTTCGAGAATGCCTCGAGAATGGGGATTCCGAAACCCTCGTACAACGACGGAAATACAAAGCATAATGCATGGCGATAGAGCGATGCCATTTGTGCATCGTTGGCGGCAATGTGTACAATGCTGTCGGCCACTCCCCAGTTTTTGAAAATCTCATGCTCCGAACTTGTGAAGTCGCTGCCTGTGCAGACAATCTTCAGCGTGGGGTCGAGTACCAGAAGGCCTCGCACCGCCGACAGCCAGGGCAGGAAGTTTTTATATCCTTTGCGTTCGCCCACATAAAGAATGTAGCGGTCGAAAAGTTGCGGTGCCACCCCTCCGCCTGCAAGGAAACCATGATGCACCACACTTATCTTCGACGGGTCGGTGCCTAGCAGTTCCACAATGTCGCGTTTGGTATTCTCGCTGACTGCAATAATGTGGTCGGCCTCTTTTATCAGTTTCTTCTTGTGGGGGATAGTGCGGTCGTAAATGAGCACATCCTGCGGGAAACGCTCGAATGTCATGTCGTGTATCGTCAGCACAAAAGCACGTTTGCGGCTCTTGACGAACGGCAGAAAATAGGGGCTGTAATATGTAGGGTGGAAAATGTCATACCCTCCTGTGCGCAATGCGTGCAGGGTAGCCATGCGGTTGGCTATCTGGTATATGCGTCGGCGTATGCGGTAGTTCTTGGGGAATCCCAGACTCTTGTATTCTTGCCCGTATGTCTCGGTAACATAATGATTCTCGCAGAAATACATAGGCAGTTCGCCTTGAAACTCATCTTTGGGCAGATTATATAAAAGGTCTGCAAAGTAGCGTGTGACGCCACCGAACCTCTGGAATGTAAACATCTGATTGTCGTAAAGGATCTTTTTCATTGCTTAAAAGTTTTACGAGATTTTGCATATTCAATCGCTTCGCGCAACTCCTGTGAACGACACAGGAATAAGGCGGTAATATATATGGCCACAGCGACAACAATTCTTGTTGCCAGCAGTGCGTATGTGTTTGTTATTGAGGCGGTGAGCATGGCTGTTGCGCACATGGTAGCCACCGAAATTGCGAGGTAGGGCAGTGTGTCGCGCAGGAACATTGTCAGCGTGAAGTTTATCTCGCGATTGACAAAATATCTCCACACGAAAAGCCACGCGATATTCAGAATGGTGTATGCTGTAATCATGTGAGAAATTCCGTGTGGACGCATGGCAAAGAGCATTGCAGTCATCAGCAATCCCTGCGCCATTGTGTTCCACATGTATATGCGTGAACGGCCACGGCTTATGAGCAGGTTGGTGAATAGCGATTGTATGGGAATGAATGCACCCCACAGACACAAAATCTGCAACATGCGTGCGCTCTCTATCCACTTTTCGGTGATAGTCACGAGTATAAGCTCGTGCGACACCAACGATAGTCCCAATAGCATGGGAAAGGCGATGAATGCCGTAAAACGCACCATTTTGCGCAGTACATGCAGTTGTCTCTCGCCGTCATCGGCCACGCGTGCAAGCACCGGCTGAGCCACGCTGTTCACCATTCCGTTCACAGTGTCGCTACCCATGTTGTTCCACTCGTTGGCCTTTGTGTAGTTGCCCACGTCTGTACGTGTGTAGTAGCCGTTTCCGCCCAATATCACCGAGAATACATTGCAGTTTATGCGCAGGAAAAGATTTGTTACCAACAGACGGTAGCTGAATGCGAATAGGTAGCGCAATGGGGCGAAATTCACCTTAAGCGACGGGCGCCAGGGCGAGAAATACCAATAGCATAGCGAACGCACAAGCACGTAAAGAATGCCTTGTGTGGCGATGCCCCAGTATGAGTATCCGTTCATGGCCATTACCACTCCCACGCTGCCCGACACAATGATGGAGAGTATCAGCGCAATGGATTTCTCCTTTACCTTCAAGTCGCGAAACAGGTGGGCCGAATGGGCTATTCCAAAGCCTGCCACCACAAAACCAATGAACGAGTATCGCGACAGCGACACAAGCACAGGTTCGCAGAAGTAGTCGGCAATAAGCGGAGTGGCAAAATACAGCCCTGCGTAGAGCAACAACGACACTGTTACGCTGAACCAAAAGACGGCATTGTAGTCGTCGTGGCTCACCTCCTTGCGATTGGCAAGTGCAGCCACGAAACCGCTCTCCTGCAACGAGCCGGCAATGGCCGAAAAAATAGCCAACATCCCGATGGGGCCATAGTCGTCAGGCCCCAGGATGTTGGCAAGATATATTCCAAAAAACAGGTTCAGCAGCTGACAAACGGCATTGCTCATGCCTCCCCAAAGGAAACCTTTGGCGGTGGCTCTCTTCAAATTGCCGTCGTTCTTGTGCATTAAAAGCGTTTTTTTATTTCACTTCGCTGCCGGGTTTAGCCTCGGGAGAAACGGTGAGCAATGACAATTTGCCTTCGTTGTCCTCGGCACTTAGTATCATACCCTCGCTGACAATGCCGCGAATGGTGCGCGGTGCAAGGTTGGCAACAAAGCACACCTGTTTGCCCACAAGCTCTTCGGGGTTGAAGTGTGCGGCAATGCCCGATACGATGGTGCGGCCCTCGAGACCGTCATCTATCTTGAACTGTAACAGTTTGCTTGCCTTGGGTACTTTGGCACATTCGAGCACTGTACCCACGCGTATGTCGAGCTTTGTGAAGTCGTCGAACTCTACATTTGCACGTATGGGGTTGGCCTTGTAGTTTGCAGCCTTGTTCTCTGCTTTGATTCTCTCGAGGCGGTCGAGCTGTGCCTGAATGGTCTCGTCTTCGATTTTTTCGAAGAGCAGACCCACTTCGCCAAGTTCGTGACCCTCGGTCATCAATGTCAGGCTGCCCAGGCTACTCCACTCGAAGTTCTCCATTGCCAACATCCCGCGCAGTTTCTTGCTGCTGAAGGGCAGGAACGGCTCGAATGCTATTGCAAGGTTTGCAACCAACTGCAATGAGATGTTCAGGATTGTTGCCACGCGTGAAAGGTCGGTTTTTGCAAGTTTCCAAGGCTCGGTCTCGGCGAGGTAACGGTTACCGATGCGTGCGAGGTTCATAGCCTCTTTCTGTGCTTCGCGGAACTTGAACAGGTCGAGCAGTTTCTCCACCTCGCTCTTCACGTTTACAAACTCGTCGATGATACCCTTGTCATAGTCGGTAAGTTCGCCACATGCGGGCACCTTGCCGTCGAAATATTTCTTGGTGAGCACGAGTGCGCGGTTCACGAAGTTGCCGTACACAGCCACAAGCTCGTTGTTGTTGCGTGCCTGGAAGTCTTTCCATGTGAAGTTGTTGTCTTTGGTCTCGGGAGCATTTGCTGTCAGCACGTAACGCAGCACGTCTTGCTTGCCGGGGAAGTCCACGAGATACTCGTTGAGCCACACAGCCCAGTTGCGCGAGGTTGATATTTTATCGTCCTCGAGGTTGAGGAACTCGTTGCTGGGCACATTCTCGGGCAGGATATAATCGCCGTGAGCCTTCAGCATCGAGGGAAACACAATGCAGTGGAACACAATGTTGTCCTTGCCGATGAAGTGGAGCAGACGTGTATCTTCGTCCTTCCACCATGTCTCCCATGTGTCGGGCAACAACTCTTTTGTGTTGCTTATGTAGCCGATGGGTGCGTCGAACCACACGTAGAGCACTTTGCCCTCGGCACCCTCGACGGGTACGGGAATACCCCAGTTAAGGTCGCGTGTAACGGCGCGGGGTTTCAAGCCTGTGTCGAGCCAGCTTTTGCACTGTCCGTAGACGTTGCTGCGCCACTCCTTGTGGTCGTTCAGAATCCACTGCTCCAGCCACTGCTGATAGTCGTTAAGCGGCAGGTACCAGTGTGTGGTCTTGCGTTTTACAAGGGGGTTGCCGCTGTCGGCATTGTAAGGGTTGATAAGCTCGTCGGGTGAGAGTGTCGCGCCACACTTCTCACACTGGTCGCCGTAGGCATCGGCAGCGTGGCAACGGGGGCATTCGCCCTTGATGTTACGGTCGGTGAGGAACTGCTGTTCGCCCTCGTCGTAATACTGTTCGCTCTCGAGCTCCACAAATTTGCCCTCGTCATACAGTTTCTTGAAGAAATCCGATGCCACTTCGCGGTGAGTGGCCGATGTTGTGCGTGAATAAACGTCGAACGATATACCGAATCCCTCGAACGACTCTTTGATGATATTATGATAGCGGTCTACAACATCCTGGGGTGTGCATCCCTCTTTCTTTGCGCGTATGGTCACAGGCACTCCATGCTCGTCGGAACCGCCGATGAAGAGCACATCCTCGCCCTTGAGACGAAGATAGCGTACATAGATGTCGGCAGGAACGTAAACTCCCGCAAGGTGTCCTATGTGTACAGGGCCGTTGGCATAGGGCAGAGCCGATGTTACCAACGTTCTTTTGAATTTCTTTTCCATAATGGTGTCTATTTTGTATGTTTATTCTTTGCGCTTTCTATGCATTCTAATAACTAATTCGCAAAGTTAGTGATTTTATTTTAAAAATTCATCAAGTTCGAGCCATTTACCAATGCCAAGTTACTAAAATGGATAAAGATACTTCTGTGGCAGATGTAAAATAGCGGAATTTTCATTATCTTCGCGCCATAAAATAAAATGTAAATAAAAAGAGATTATGAAAATAGCACTTATAGGTTACGGCAAGATGGGCAAAGAGATTGAGCGCATCGCCATCGAAAGAGGACACGAAATAGTTTCCATAATAGATATCGACAACAGCAGTGACATCGAAAGCGAGGCGTTTGCCACAGCCGATGCCGCTATTGAGTTTACAGCTCCCGGCGTTGCATACGAGAATTGCATGCGCGCGATGGCAGCGGGTGTCAAGGTGGTGAGCGGCAGTACCGGATGGATGCAGCAGCATGGCGAGGAGATGAAGGCTCTGTGCGAGAATGAGGGAAAGACACTCTTCTGGTCGAGCAACTTCAGCTTGGGCGTTGCCATCTTCTCGGCAGTGAACCGCTATCTTGCAAAGATAATGAACAACTATTCGGGTTATTCGGTTGAAATGACCGAGACTCATCACATACACAAGCTCGACGCTCCCAGCGGCACAGCCATCACTCTTGCCGAGGGTATCCTTGCCGAGCTCGACAGAAAATCGTCGTGGGCGATGGGCGATCTCACCAACCCCGACGGCAGCATCACCGAGGCTGCGCCTGTGCAGGAGAACGAGCTTAAAATCAATGCTATCCGTCGTGACGAGGTGCCCGGAATACACACCATTAGCTACGAATCTGTTGCCGACTCCATCACAATCACTCACGATGCGAAAAACCGTAGCGGCTTTGCGCTTGGCGCAGTCCTCGCAGCTGAGTTTGTGAAGGACAACAGCGGTTTTCTGGGCATGAAAGACCTGTTTAATTTCTAAACACTCTTGCGACAGTTTTAAACGGAAAATATATTTGAAAAAATGAGAAAGCCTGCAAAAAAAGATTGGATAAAGCTCGCGGTGGCATTGTCGCTCTACCTGTTGTTCCTCGTGTGGGTGAAAAGCTGGTGGGGGTTGTTGGCACTCCCCGTTATTGTAGACAACTATATTACAAAATTCATCCCCTGGGGCTGGTGGAAAAAGTCAAAGAGTGCCGCCCTGCGTCAGGTGATGAGTTGGGTCGATGCCATTGTGTTTGCATTGGTGGCGGTATATTTCGTAAACCTCTACTTCTTCCAGAACTATGTCATTCCCACATCCTCTCTCGAAAAATCGTTGCTTGTGGGTGACTATCTTTTTGTGAGCAAGATGAGCTACGGGCCCCGCAAACCTCAGACACCTCTGAGCATGCCCCTCACGCAGCACACAATGCCTGTAACGGGCACGAAAAGCTATCTCGACTGCATTCAGTGGCCCTATGAGCGTGTGGCAGGCTTGGGCAAAATAGAACTTGGCGATATTGTTGTATTCAACTATCCTGCCGGCGACACAGTAGTGAGCAACCCCGAAATCATCGATTACTATGCCGAGTGCTATCTTATAGGCGAGAGCCGTTACCCCAACAAGCCTCAGATGGACAGCCTCAGTGCCGAGCGGCAGCGTGCTGTTTACGACCTCTACTACTCGGCAGGAAAAGAGTACATTGAGGCTCACCCCGAACAGTTCGGCGAAATAATGTGGCGTCCCGTCGACCGTCGCGAGAACTATGTTAAGCGTTGTGTGGGTATGCCCGGCGATATGTTCGAAATCAAAGACAAGCAGATATATCTCAACGGCACTCCCGTCAAGCAGCCCGAGAATGTACAGTTCAACTATTGGGTGAAGTTCAAGAAACAGTTTCCCGAACGTCTGCGTCGCGAACTTGAAATAAGCAAGGAAGACCTTCTTCGCCGTTACTCCGACGGTACTATCCTGTTGCCTCTGACAGCGAAGAGCTACGAGCAACTGAAGAAATATACAGATATTGTGGAGTTTGTCGAGCCCATGAATCACGACCTCACACAAGGCATCTATCCTCTCAACGGTCACACAGGGTGGACAGCCGACAATTACGGCCCTGTGTGGATTCCCAAGAAGGGCGAGAGTGTGGCTCTCACATTGGAGAACCTGCCTGTGTATGAGCGTCCCATTGCCGTTTACGAGGGTAATAAACTCGAAGTGAAAGATGGCAAAATCTTCATTAACGGCAAGGAGAGCAACAGCTACACATTCACCATGGACTACTATTGGATGATGGGAGACAACCGTCACAACAGTGCCGACTCGCGCTATTGGGGCTTTGTTCCCGAGGATCACATCGTAGGAAAGCCAGTGCTAATATGGTTGTCGCTCGACAAAGACCGCGGCTGGTTCGACGGAAAGATACGCTGGAACCGCCTCTTCCGCTGGGTGGATAACTATAAATAACAGTCGATGGATATTATAGCTCACTCCATGTATCTTGCTCCTGTGGAGCAGTATGTACGTCTGTATGCAGCCAAAAGTATGCTTGTAGACCTCGATGCTCCCTTTGTCAAGCAGACGTTCCGCAACCGCGCGCTCATCGCCGCCGAGAATGGGGCGTTGCCGCTGACTATCCCCGTTGTGCACAATGGCGGCGTCAAGCAGGCTATGCGCGACGTGAGGATAAGCGAACATGGAAATTGGCGACGTATGCACTGGAATGCCATTGTAAGCGCATACAAGAAAAGCCCCTTCTTCGACTATTATGCCGACGATTTTCGCCCGTTCTACGAAAAACGTTACGAATTTCTCGCCGACTTCAACATGCAACTGCACCACACAGTGTGCACCCTTTTAGGACTTGAACGCGAGGTTGCGACACTCGACAGTACCAACGCCTCGGCCGATGTACTTGATTGCCGCCCGTTGGCCGAACCATCGACAGTGGTCGATGCACAGCAGCATTACTATCAGGTCTTTGAGCAACGCAACGGCTTCCTGCCAAACCTCAGCATTGCCGACCTTTTGTTCAATATGGGCCCCGAAGGGCTCATTACCCTGCGCGACTCTGTGCGCTAACAACAAAAACTATATACTATGAAAAACAGAATATTAATTCTGCTTGCTCTGTTGCTTTTTGCAGTAAACGGTCGCAGCGAGGATAAGATACGTTACATAGACGAGGTTGTTGTTACAGGCAGTAATAATGCTGTCGGCCGTTCGCTCCTGCCCTACACCGTTACAACAGTGGGTGCTTCGCAGATAGAGTCCACAGGCAAAGGTCAGTTGCTCTCGTCTCTCTCGGGTATGGTGCCGGGGCTTTTTGTCACCGAGCGCAACATCTTCGGCTTCGGTGTGAGCAATGGCGGTGCCGGTGGAATAAAAATACGTGGCGTGGGAGGTGTTCCCACCAATGCTGTGCTGATGATGATTGACGGACAGCCGCAGTTTGCAGGCATTTACTCCCACCATGTAGCCGATATTTACGAGACTGAATATGTCGATAGGGTAGAGGTGCTTCGCGGCCCCGGCTCGGTGCTTTATGGCTCCAATGCTATGGGTGGTGTAGTAAACGTTATTACAAAAAGCTCCGACACTCCAGGCTGTCACACTACGCTGCGCACAGGCTACGGCTCTTATAACACATGGCGTTCGTCGGTGACAAACATGATACGTTACGGTAAATTCTCTTCGCTTGTGTCGCTTGCCTACGACCGTACCGATGGCACCGAGCACAATTTCGACTTCGACCAAAAGAGCCTTTACGTCAAGGTGGGCTACGACTTCAGCGACCATTGGCAGGCGCGTGCCGACTACTCTCTTATGAACAGCATAGGCAACGACCCTATATATCCCCGACTCTCCGACCCGCTATCGACAGCAGTCTATCATCAGAATCTCATTCGTGGCGAGGCATCTGTGTCGCTCGCCAACAGCTACGTTCCCACAAATGGTAATGTGCGCCTCTATTACAGCTACGGCAACCATTATATCGACGACCCGCGACATTTTCACAGCCTTGACGACCGTTTCGGCATTCTTGCCTATCAGAATTTCTCATTGTGGAATGGCGCCAATGCCACCGCAGGCTTCGACTTTGATACTTACACAGGCCGCATACCTGTGTCGGGTGGCAACCAACATGCCCCCGGTTCGCTCTCTACAATCGGCCATAAAAGCATTACCGAATATTCGCCATATATAACTCTGTCGCAGAATATCGGGGGCATTCTTTCGCTGAACGGAGGAGTGCGCATGGCCAACAGCGACAAGTTCGGCACACAGTGGATTCCCCAGTGTGGATTTTCGTTGCATCCCGTTGAGCAGTTGGCATTTAAAGCGTCGGTGGCAAAGGGTTATCGCAACCCCTCATTCCGCGAACTATACCTCTACCGCACAGCGAACCCCTCGCTCTCACCCGAGCAAATGACTAATTACGAGGCTTCGCTCAGTGCAAATTTCTCTCCGCGCCTTACCGCATCGCTCACAGCCTATTACAGCACAGGCGACAACCTCATACAAACAGTGGCAATGAAAAACGAGAATACAGGCAGTTTCGCAAACAAAGGAGTGGAAGCGTCGGCAACCATGCAGCTGTTCAGTAATCTTGCCCTCAATGCTTCGTACAGCTATCTGCACACCTCACTTGACAATCTTGTCGCGGCTCCGGCCCATCAGTTCTATGCTTCGGTGGCATGGCAGCCTGTTTCGCGCCTCAGCGTCGATGCCACGTTTAGGGGTGTCAGCGGCCTTTATGTGTCGCCCACAGCCACCGACGAAAGTTACATTTTGCTCGGCGTAAAAGTGTCATACACACTCCTCGAAAACGCAAAAGGAATAAATTCCTTGCAACTGTTCACAATCTTCGACAATATCACCGACTGTGACTACACAATAAACGAGGGGTACAAGATGCCGGGCTTTAATGCTTTCGGTGGTGTGAAGTTGCAATTCTAAACTTTGCGGTGTACATTTATATCACAAATTAATTTGATATTACGATTTAATCTGTAACTTTGGGGCAGATAAAGAATTTTGTCAATAAATACATAATATTAATAAATTAAAAGATTATGAGAAAAAGTATTTGGGTACACTTGTTGTCACTCGTTATTTGTTTGTCTCTCTCGGTAGAGGCAAGTGCTCAGAAGCATGAGTTTGCAAACTACAAACGCTATGCAAAGGCTAATTCGGAATTGCCTAAAGTAACAAAGAAAGACAAACGTGTTGTCTTCATGGGTAACTCTATCACAGAGGGCTGGCCCATGCACCGTGCCGAGTTCTTCAAAGAGAACCCCAACTATGTTGGTCGCGGTATCGGTGGTCAGACATCTTACCAGTTCCTTCTCCGTTTCCGCGAGGATGTTATCAAACTCAACCCCAAGGTTGTTATCATCAACGCTGGTACAAATGACGTAGCCGAGAATACAGGCCCCTACAACGAGGAGTTTACATTCAACAACATCATCTCTATGGTGGAAATAGCACAGGCTAACAAAATCAAGGTTATCCTTACCTCTGTTCTCCCCGCTGCTCGTTTCGGTTGGCATCCTCACGTAACCGATGCTCCCGACAAGATTATGTCTCTTAACAAACGTCTCGAGGCTTATGCTAAGGCTAAAAAGATTCCTTACGTAGACTACTACACTCCTCTTGTTGATGCAGATGGTCGCACACTTTCCAAGAAATATTCTAACGACGGTGTTCACCCCCTCCCCGAAGGTTACAAGGTGATGGAGGCTCTCATTCAGCCTGTCATCAAGAAACTTCTCTAATATACAGACTTATTTGCATAAAAAACTCTCGGATATCAGCATCCGAGAGTTTTTTTATCTCTTTATTTCCGCAGGAAACTCAATGGTGAATATGTGCATCCCCTCTTTGAAACTGTACCCCACCTCTATATTATAGTAGCGGCAGATGGAACTTACCAGCGCAAGTCCCAGCCCGGTGCTCTCAGGGTTGCCTTCATGGTAGAATCGCTCGAATATCTGCGAGGCGTCGAGTGGCTCTTTTCCGCTGTTGGCAACGGTGAGCACTCTTCCCCGGGCGCGAACCACCACCTTGCCATCCTGCATGTTGTGCACGAAACTGTTTTTCAACAGGTTGTTGGTGAGGGTTGTCGCCAGCGATTCGTTCATGTGCACCATAAATTCTTCGGGCAACTGTATCTCGCATGCAATGTTACGCTCGCAGTAAATATCGCCGTACATCTCTGCATTCTCGCGAATGATGTCTGCAAGGTCGGTGTCTGTCGATTCGGGGAACTGTCCGTTCTCTATCTTTGACAATAGGAGCAGTGTCCTGTTAAGACGTACCAAACGCGAGAGTGAACGCTGTATTTTCATCAGCTCTTCGAGCTGTTGTTCGTCGAGTGTGGTGTTGTTCGTGAGCCACTCTATGCGTGTGCCGATGATGGCGAGTGGTGTCTGAAGTTCGTGCGAGGCATTGCCTATAAACTGTTTCTGCTGCTCGAAATAGTATTCGGCGCGTTCCGTAGCCTGTTGTGTCGCCATGCTCAGCTTTTTCCACTCCACCACAGTCGATGAGTCGGGAATGGGGTTGCTCTTGGCTCCGGGACGATATTTGTCGAGCCATTCGAGCAGGCGATACAGTGGACGCATGTTGTAATAATACACCAACGAAACAACGGCAAAGATTGTGAGCATGAGCACTATGTATAACCCAACAATATGCAACGCCACAGTCTCCAAAAGGTCTTTTCGTTCAAAGGTAGGCGTCGCCACCTTCACCTCGTAGTATTGCCCCTCGGCGTCGCAAAAGAGTGTCTTCATTACACGTGAAGGTTCTGTCTCCTCCTTTTCGGGGATATATACAGTCTCGTCGTAATATGCTATCGAGGGGTTGTTTGCAAGGTACTCTTCGTCTACCGGAGTCACCGAATAGCTGTTGTTCGAGCCGTTGTTGGGGGCGGGCAGGGGCTTTCCTGCAAGCACGCGGCGCATTATAAGCTCGGCATAATCGCCAAGAACATCGTCGGTCTCGTCGTTTATCTCGTTTACCATGCTGTAATAAAAGAGCGTGGCCCACAGTGCCATCACCGGCAACAGTCCGAGCGACAGGGTTAATATTACTCGATGAAAAAGTTTCATAATCAGCTATTGTGCAGTTTCAGTCAGTTTGTATCCGAACCCATAGACGGCTTTTATCGTCAGCGAGGCACCCGATGCGTCGAGACGCTTGCGCAGGTTTTTTACCTGGGCATATACAAAGTCGAAATTGTCGGCAGCGTCTATATGGTCGCCCCACACAGCCTCGGCGAGCATCGCCTTGTCTACAATGTGGTTGGGGCGTTGCATGAAGTAGAGCAGAATGTCAAACTCCTTTTTCAGCAGTGTAAGCTCTTTGCCCTCTACCTCCACGCGACGGCTGTGCAGGTCCAGAGTGATGTTTCCCGCCGTCAGCTTGTTGCCGTTGCTGTTTGCGCTACGTCGAAGCACACTCTTTATGCGTGCCGACAGTTCGGCCATGTAAAAAGGCTTTGCAAGGTAGTCATCTGCTCCCAGGTCGAGCCCCAATACCTTGTCGTCTAACGAGTCGCGCGCAGAGATTATAATCACATGGTCGCTCTTCTTAAGCGATTTTATGTGCTCCAACAGACGCAGACCATTACCGTCGGGCAGCATTATGTCCAGCAGTATGCAGTCGTAGCTGTATCCCGCAATCTTCTCGTCAGCCTCGGCGAAGTTGCATGCTGTCTCCACCACATACCCCTCGCTGTGCAGTCCGCGACTGATAATCTCGCGCAGAGAGCTGTCGTCTTCTATAACCAGTATCTTCATAGTTCTATTCTACAATTTCAAAGTCAAGTTGTTTGCGTTCGAGGTTGGCGCGCACAATGCGTATGCGCAACGGGTCGCCAATGGTGTATTTCTTGTGACGGCGACGCCCTACAAGGCAATAGTTAGCATCGTCGTACTCGTAATAATCATCCTGCAAGGTGCGCAGAGGTATCATACCCTCGCACTTGTTCTCAACAATCTCGGCATATATTCCCCACTCGGTAACACCGCTGATGACAGCGTCGAACTCTTCGTTCACATGCTCGGTCATGAACTCCACCTGCTTGTATTTGATGCTGGCGCGTTCGGCATTTGAAGCTACCTGCTCCTGTGCCGAGCAGTGCTCACACAGGCTCTCATATTTCCCTGCATTTGCCGAGCGACCTCCCTGGTTCAGATAACGGTCGAGCAGACGATGCACCATCAGGTCGGGGTAGCGGCGTATGGGCGAGGTAAAGTGGGTGTAGTAGCGGAAGGCAAGGCCGAAGTGTCCGATATTTTGTGTGGAGTATCTGGCTTTCTGCATTGTGCGCAGTGAGATAGTCTCAATAACATTCTGCTCCTTCTGTCCTTTAATGTCATTCAACAGGCTGTTGAGCGACGATGCGGTGTTGCCACGACCGGTACCCTTCATCTTGTAGCCGAGTTTCGAGACGAAACGCGACAGTGTCTCCAACTTCTCAAGGTCGGGCTGGTCGTGTATACGGTATACGAAAGTCTTTGGTGTATTGTGCGTTGTCTTCTTTCCGATAGTCTCGGCAACGGTGCGGTTGGCGAGAAGCATAAACTCCTCGATAAGCTGGTGCGACTCGTTGCTCTCGGTGAAATAGACCGACAGGGGCTTGCCCTTCTCGTCGAGGCGGAAACGCACCTCGGCCTGTTGGAAATCTATTGCTCCTGCTGCGAAACGCTGCTCGCGCATGGTCTGTGCAAGGCGGTTTAGCACCGTTAGTTCATCGATATATTCTCCCTTGCCCGATGTGAGTATCTCCTGCACCTCCTCGTAGGTGAAACGTCTATCGCTGCGTATGATGGTGCGCACGATGCGCGATTTTTTCACTTCGGCCTTGTCGTTGATAGTGAAAATTACCGAGTAGGCGAGTTTCTCTTCATTGGGGCGCAGTGAGCACAAGAAGTTGCATAGCCTCTCGGGCAGCATGGGAATGGTGCGGTCTACAAGATATATCGAAGTGGCGCGTTTGAATGCCTCTTTGTCGATGACTCCCCCTTCGGTAACGTAATGCGACACATCGGCAATGTGCACTCCCACTTCCCACAGTCCATTGTCCAGCGAACGTAGCGACAAGGCGTCGTCAAAGTCTTTGGCATCTTCGGGGTCTATGGTAAAGGTGGTAACGTCGCGGAAATCTTCGCGACGTGCAATCTCCTCTTTGGTAATATCAGTAAGCAACTTGTTCGCTGCGGTCTCCACAATCTTCGGGTAAACATACGGCAAGTCATACTCGGCAAGAATGGCGTTCATCTCAGTGTCGTTGTCACCGGCTGCGCCCAACACGTCAATCACTCGGCCTATGGGGTTGCGGCTCTCGGCCGGCCATTCAATGAGCTTCACCACAGCCTTGTCGCCCGACTTTCCACCCTTAAGCTGGTCGCGCGGAATGAAAATGTCTGCCGGCATTGCGCGGTTCTCGGTAACAAGAAAAGCATAATGTTTCTGCACGCGCAATATTCCCACGAATGTGTCGTGGGCGCGCTTGATAATCTCTATAATCTCACCCTCACGACCACGGCCTCGGCGGTGGGCATAAAGCGTCACGCGCACATAGTCGTCGCTCAGAGCATGTGCCGACTTTCTCTCGGGAATGACAATAGGTTCGCCTTCATCGTCGGGGTAGACGAGATTGTAGCCGTCGTTGCTGCGCTTGAATGTTCCGCAGACAATAGAACTCTTGTTTGCAAGGCGATATCTGTGCAGCGAAGGCTCGGCAAGATAACCGTCGAACACAAGGTCGTCGAGCAGGTGTATACACATTCCCTTAAGGGGAGTTGATTTTATCCCCAATTCATCGAAGATTTTTCGTGCATCGTATTGCTCGTCGGGGTGACGGTTGAAAAAATCTATCAATAGCTCAATTAGCTGTTTTTTTGTAATGCGATTGCTTATTTTTCCTCCCTTTTTTGCCATAGTGGTACATTTTTGTTTTTGCCTGCAAGGCTTATGCAGCCTTTGTTGGCAATGTTTATTTTGCAAAGAAAAGAACTTTTTCGGATTATCGGTAGAATATTTGTTTAAAATAATAAAATAGGATTTATTTTGTTATCTCAAGTAAACTTTGCGTTTCGCTCGCTTATTCGTACTTTGGCTACCGCCGAAGATACTCCCGCTCTTCGTGAAACTCCAAAGTAAACTTTGTGTTTCGCTCGCTTATTCGTATCTTTGCAAAAGAAAGGAGAAACACAAATGAAGATATTGGTAACCGGAGCAAGCGGGTTCATAGGCAGCTTCCTCGTCGACGAAGCCCTGTCACGCGGATACGAAGTGTGGGCGGGCGTTCGTGGCAGTAGCAGTCGCGCATACCTGCAAGATGCGCGCATAAAGTTCATCAACCTCGATTTTGGTAATAGAGCGAAGCTCGATGAACAGTTGGCAGCCTTTGCAGCAGAGAACGGCCGCTGGGACTACATTATACATGCGGCAGGAGTAACAAAATGCCTCAATAGCGCCGATTTTATGCGTGTCAATTTTGAAGGCACTAAAAATTTTATCGAATCGCTTGCATTGTACAATATGTTGCCCGAAAGATTTCTCTATCTCAGCTCGTTGAGCATCTACGGGCCTGTACGCGAGCAACAACCCTATACTCCTATCACCGACAGCGATACCCCCTGCCCGAACACAGCATACGGTCGCAGCAAGCTAGCTGCCGAGGAGTTTATAAATAGCTTCCCAGGCTTGCAATATGTCATTTTCCGCCCCACAGGGGTTTATGGCCCTCGCGAGAAAGATTACTTCAAGATGGTGCAGAGCATAGCCTCGCACGTCGATTTTTCAGTTGGTTGCAAGCCTCAGGTAATTACTTTTATATATGTGAAAGACCTTGTGAAGGCTATCTATATGGCCATTGACAAGGGCGTCTCGGGGCGTTGCTATTTTGTCAGCGAGCCTCGCGGTTACGACAGTCGCAGCTTCAGCGATTACATACAGACCGAGCTAGGCAAACGATGGGTACTTCGTATAAAAGCCCCTTTGTGGGTGCTGAAAGCCATCTCCACCTGTGCCGAGTTCTTTGCCCGCATGACCAAACAGGCGAGCACGCTCAACCGCGACAAGTACAACATAATGAAGCAGCGCAATTGGCTCTGCGACACCCGCCCCATAGAAGAAGAGTTAGGATTTTCCATCGACTACACCCTGCAACAGGGCACAAAGGAGATGATTGAATGGTATAAAAAAGAAAAATGGATATAAAATTTTTACAAAGAGAAGAGCTTCGCTACAAGTTCCTCGCCGTAGAGAAACTCAACATTCTCTATAATCTGCTGACGACAATTTTCATCATTGTTCTCTACAACAGTCTGAACAACCCGCAGAAGATGCTCACCGACAGGTTTTTCATTCTTCTGCTGACATTCGTGCCCATATACATTTACACCCGTTACCCGTCGCCGGCGACAAGGTTTCTTAGAATAGTGGGGCAGATGTCGCTACTCTCCTATTGGTACCCCGACACCTTTGAGTTCAACAGAATCTTCACCAACCTCGACCACATTTTCGCCGGGCTCGACCTCTCGCTTTTCGGCTGTCAGCCGGCACTGATGTTCGAGCAGGTGTTCAGTAGTTTTTGGGTGCGCGAGGCGTTCAATCTGGGCTATTTTGCCTACTATCCGATGATTGCCTCGATAGTATTCTTCTACTTCTTTGCCCGTAACAAAGAGGTGGAGCGTTGCACATTCATATTGATAGGCTCGTTCTATATATTTTATATAATTTATATGTTCCTGCCCGTTGCGGGCCCGCAATTCTATTTCCCTGTTATTGACCCTTCGCTTGTTGCCGGCGGTCCTTATCCCGAAATAGGCGATTACTTCAACCTGCATCCCGAGATAAGCATTGCGCAGAGTGGCAAGGGAGGTCTTTTCACACACCTTGTAGGCATGGCACAGGCTTCGGGCGAAAGACCCACAGCTGCCTTCCCCAGCTCTCACATAGGCATCTCCACAGTGATAATAATCCTTGCATGGCGAGCAAAGAAGGGGCTTTTCCTTACATTGCTGCCCTTCTACCTGTTGCTTTGTTGTGCAACGGTCTACATAAAGGCTCACTACCTTGTCGATGCCTTTGCAGGTGTTGCGACGGGAGTACTTTTCTACTTGCTCACAGCAACCATCTACGATAAATGTATGAAAGATTAATTACATAAAAGAAGCAGCCCTCGGGCTGCTTCTTTTATGTAATATTGTCTTTTAAGACTTTATGGTGCCGTTGGGCTCTACGTAAAGCTCAATCTCCTTGTTGCCGTGCTCAATGTCGATTATGTAATATGTACCATTGGGTGTCTCGGCATAATCTGCGTCGTCTATGCTGTATTTGGGGTAGGCTGTCGCTACTGCTCCGGTTACAGCATCGGGCAAATTGTTTACTGCGTAGTCCCATGTTGTCATCACCCACACATCATTTTTGTTGAAATATACATCCTTTTTGATGTTGGCATCGTAAATCTCCACTTCGAGAAGGTTGTATTTATACTCGGCCTCGATGATGACTGCCTCGGGGTAATTTGCCTTAATATAGTTTGTAACATTGTTGTTTAAAGCAACATTATCGTCGTCTTTGTCGCAACTTGTAACTCCCACTGTGAGAGTAAGAAGCATCATAATTGATAAAATATTTTTCATGGCTTTAAGTTCTAAATGGTGCGTAACTAATGTGTTTGTTATAGGTCTGTTTAGTTGTCAATATCTATGATGTTGAACTTGTTGTCGAATGTTAGCTCCAGGCGGTTCGAGAGTTTCAACTCGTAATCGGTTCTGTTGCGCTCAATCTGCATCACTTTTACATCGGGATAGTTCTCTTTCACATATTTCATTATCTGAGCAGGTACGATGGGTGTCGGAACCGATGAATGTCGGCAATCAACCTCTTTCCACTCGCCGTTGCGGTTGAACTCCACCTTTGTGCCGTCGGTCATCATCACCTCGTATGATTTCTCCAAGAAGTCGTGCTCCTCTTTGACGTATGTTATCTTGGTGGTGCCGAAGTAGCGATCGATGAACTGTTGCGACTTTTTAGGCAGAGCCTCCTTTGTTATCAAACGGTCGTTGTCGGCGTTTGCAGTCATTATACCCATTGAAAATACGGCTATTAAAATAACAATTAACTTTTTCATGATTCTTCGTTTTTATCGGGTTAAACAATTCTTTAACAACTTTTCTACTGCAAAGGTTACATCCGATTCTGAAAAGAATCTGAAAAAACAGGAAATATCTATTTTTTTCGCAAAAAAAACATTTTTTGTTTCGATATATAAAAAAAGCCCGGTGCAGTCGATGCACCGGGCTGTAATCACGTTTGCGCGTGGGTTATTTACCGTATTTCGCAATTTTCTTTATAATCTTGGGAATATCGGTGTTGTCAATCACTCCGTTGAACTTCTCGGCACCTGCGCCAATGGCAAAGAGGGGCACGAAGCTTGCCGAGTGATTGGGGCCTGCCCATGAGAGAAGAGCCTTGTGGTTAATCATCTGCTTAGCTCTTGAAGCGATAGACGAGAGCTTGCTCTCGCGTTTAGCGATGTCGGTTGTTGCGTATGCCTGCTCAAAGTATGCTCTCAGCTCGTGAGTCTCCTCCTTTGTAAGCTCTACTGTCTCGCCAATGCCGAAGTACTCTTTCAACAACTCCATTACTCTCTCCCAGCGAAGTTCCATTCTTGCACGGCTTGCGCGACGCAGGATAGAAGCCATTCTGTCGGCACTCACCTTCTGGCCTGCAAGTGCTTTCAGGTTCAGTGCGTATGCGCCGCTGTAACCGAGCACCAAACCGCCTGTCTCGTGGTCGGCTGTTACTACGATAAGAGTCTCGTCGGCATGTTTCTTGTAGAACTCGTATGCCACTTTTATAGCGTTGTCGAAGTCGATAACCTCGTTGAGCATTGTCGCGCCGTCGTCGGCATGTGAAGCGTAGTCAATCTTGCCACCCTCTACCATAAAGAAGAATCCCTTCTTGTTTTTGCTCTTGTTTGTGAGGTATTCGATACCTGCCTCGGTAATCTGTGCAAGTGTCAGGTCGCCCTCCTCGCGGTCGAGTGCGTAGGGAAGATCCGATGCAACCTCTTTCTGGTAGAGCATAAGTTTCTTTGCATTCTTACCATTCTGCTTGTAGTCGTCAAAACCTCTTGCAATGGTGTAACCCTGCTCTTTTGCCTTGTTGTAAATCTCCTCGCGTTTCTCGCTTGAGCACAAAAGGTCGCCACCGGCATAGAAGTCGTAACCTGCAATGAGCATATCTTCTGAAATCTCATCGTGGCGTGAACGGCCGGGCTGGTGGGCATAGAATGCTCCGGGTGTTGCATGACCGACGCTCACAGTTGATGATACACCTACTGCGTAGCCAGCCTCTTTAGCTGCGTGTGCAACGCTGTAAACAGGTTCGTTGTCTACTGTCACGCCCAGATATCCGTTCTTTGTCTTGCTGCCTGTTGCGAGCGCAGTGCCCGATGCGGCAGAGTCGGTAACACCATTGGTCTTTGAGAATGTTGATACGAACGCGCTCTTGGGGAACTGTGTGAAGCAGAGCTTTTGGGGACGACCAATCTCTCCTTTAAGCTCGCCCAAATAAAGCTCTGTACCCAATACATGTGAGGGGCCCATTCCGTCACCGATAAAGTAGAATACATACTTAGGCGCTTTTGCAAAGCTTGCCAATACCAATAGCAACAGCAAGCATGTTCCGAATAATTTTTTCATTTTCTTGGTCCTATTTTGTTTGTTGATTCATTTACTCTTTGGGGTGTCCGTTCTTTCCGATGAACAGGATGTTACCTGTCTCCCTCTCCCTTATTATATATATAAAGGGTCGGTTGATAACCATTTTCTTGGGCTGGGGAGGTCCGGCTGACATTGTCATCAGCGATACTGATGTTACGGCAGCAGCTTCTGCACCCTCTTCGTCTACCTTCACGAATGTCTTTTGCAGCACGTCGCCTATGCACAGTGCCTCTTTGCTGAGTGCGTCGAAGTTTGCCTTGTTGGGGTTGAAGGCATCGCTCATGCCCATCTCCTGCAATGTTCTCTTAAGGCTTGTACCATATTCAGCCTTGTAGCGCGGCAGGCTCAGGTGCACCTCCTCGCTCTCGCGGTCGGCATACCAGGTATTGAAGTTCTCGTCGAGAAGTTCCACGCATTTGTCCATAGCCACTCCTTCGCGCGGCAGCACGAAGAGCATCTCGAACATGCCTTCGCCAAAGGGCTTTGCCACCATCTGTATATCCTCATTCTCGTAGTAGGGCATTTTCACATTCTGGAACATCATCTGCACCTTTACCTTCTCGCCGTTCTCCTTGGTGAAATCCTCCTCTTTTGTGCGCTTCTTGTTGAATGTGTCGCTCCAACGGCCGTTGAAGTAGAGCGCATTAATAAGGAAAAGCTGTGTCATGGGGTCAATTTCCTTTATAATCTCGGTGATTTTTCCATCGGTCTTCTGTGAGCACCATTCGTTGATGGCTTTTATCGCAGCAGCGTCGAATTTGATGTTCTTCACCGCTGCATCGTAATATTTGGTGTTGCTCTTTTCAAACTCCTTCTTTATCTTGAAATTCTTATTCACCCACATAGAGTTTGCCACTCCCACGGTTACTCTTTCGGGGTCGAGAGTGCTCAGACGTTTGATAAGTTTTTCTTGGCAGGCGTTGATTTTCTCTGCGTCGTTCATGGGAAATCCTAATGCAGCGTACATCTGCTCGCGTGTAGCTCCGTCTGCGCCGTTGGCTGCCATCGACAATGCCCACGATGCGCTCATGGGCGAAAGACAGAAGTTGTCGTTGCCCTTTTCTGCCTGGTACATCTGCGCGAACAGTTTCATCGCGAATTTGTTTGTCTCGCGTGCAATCTCTGTTTCTTGCTCGCTCAACTGTGTAGACTGCTCGGTCTGTGCAGTCTGTGTGGCTGTGCCGCATGATACCAATGTCGCGGCTATTGCCATTATGTAAAATGCTTTTTTCATGTTGTGTTTATTTTAGAACAGAAATTTTGTTATGTCATTGTATGCGGCAAGCACAAAGAGTGCCAGCAGTAGGAACATTCCCACCATCTGTGCGCGTTCCAAGAACTTGTCGCTGGGCTTGTGGCCTGTTATCACCTCCGCGAGCAGGAACAGCACATGTCCGCCGTCGAGTGCGGGTATGGGCAGTATGTTCATGAATGCAAGTATGATAGAGAGGAATGCTGTCATCATCCAGAATTTGTACCAATCCCATGTGGGGGGGAACATGCTTCCTATTGTTCCGAACATACCCACCGACTTTGCACCTTCGGCCGAGAAAACATATTTAAAGTCGCTCACATAGCCTTTGAGCACGTTGCAACCGTAGATGGCTCCTGCGGGGAACGATTCCAGAAGTCCGTACTCCAGCACCACGGGAGTATATCCCATGTCGCGGGGCATCACACCCAGTTTATATGTAGAGTCTACGTTGGCTGTGAGTATCACCTCCTCGCCTCCTCTTATGGCTGTGATATTCACATTGCTCTCACTCTTCTCTTTCGCTCCTTCGAGCGCATTCATAAGTTTGTACCACGAATTTATACTCTTGCCCGCGATGCTTGTGATGCTGTCGCCACGCTGTACGCCTGCGAGCGCAGCTGCGCTACCGGGTAAGACACTGTCGATGACTGCGGGTATTCTGTACTGCATGAAGGGGGTGTCGTTGCCCAAGTCCAGAAGCCCGAACTCCTCGGGTATGGCGATGGTAACTTCCTTGCCGTTGCGGAGCACTGTCACGTTCTTCTCGTCAATGATTTTTCTCAGCAGGTCTACGTCATATTTGTTCAAGTCGTCACCGCCGCTGCGCAGCAGTATGTCGCCGTCTACAAAGCCGATGGCTTTTGCATTCTCGTTGAACTCCATTCCGTAGGTGGCCTTTTTAACGTCGTAGTAGCTCTCGCCCCATGTGAAGAGTATCATCGAGTAGATGAATAGGGCGAGTACGAAGTTGAAGAGCACACCTCCAATCATTATGAGCAGACGCTGATAGGCGGGCTTTGCGCGGAACTCATAGGGCTGTGGGGGCAGTTTCATCTGCTCCACGTCCATCGACTCGTCTATCATTCCCGAAATCTTGCAATATCCGCCCAGGGGCAGCCAGCCGATACCATACTCGGTGTCGCTGTTCTTGGGCTTCCATTTGAAGAGCGAGAATTTGTAGTCGAAGAACAGGTAGAACTTCTCCACTCTCACCTTGAATATTCTCGAAAAGATAAAATGGCCGAACTCATGAATAAGCACAAGCAGGCTCAATGCCATTATCAACTGAAGGGCGCGTATGAAAAATATCTCCATAAATTTTTTGTATTCTGTCTCTCTTTAAGGGTTAAACATCTTTTTGCATATAAGGTTTTTATATCCATCCTTCCACCATGCGTCTTGTCTGCATGTCGGTGTCGAAGAGGTTGTCGAGTGAGGGCTTCAGACGATAGTCCACACTCTGCATGGCTCTCTCTATCAGACGGCTCATCTCGGTGAACTTTATTTTCTCCTTAAGAAAGGCCGACACGCACACCTCATTCGCAGCGTTCAGCACGCAAGGCATATTCCCGCCCATTGTCAGTGCCTGGTAGGCAAGTTGCAGGTTGGGGAAACGCTCGGTGTCGGGCTGCTCAAAGGTCAGCTCTTTCATAGTGGCGAAATTGAGTCGCTCAAAGCTCGACGAGAGTCGTGTGGGGTAAGAGAGGGCATACATTATAGGCAGACGCATGTCGGGTGTTCCCAACTGTGCCTTTACTGCTCCGTCGGCAAACTGCACCATAGAGTGTATCACCGACTGTGGGTGCACCACCACCTCTATCTCCTCGGGCTTCACGCCGAAGAGCCATTTGGCCTCAATCACCTCCAGACCCTTGTTCATCATCGATGCCGAGTCGATGGTAATCTTTGCTCCCATGCTCCAATTGGGGTGTTTCAGAGCCTGTTCGCGGGTTACTGTTTCCAACTGCTCTTTGCTGAATGTGCGGAAGGGGCCTCCCGAGGCTGTCAGAATGATTTTCTCCACCCTGTTGTCGCTCTCTCCGGCGAGGCATTGGAAAATTGCCGAGTGTTCCGAGTCTACCGGCAGGATGGGCACCTGGTACTGCATTGCAAGCTCGTTTATAAGCTCGCCGGCCACCACCATCGTCTCTTTGTTGGCGAGAGCAATTGCTTTTCCTGCCTTTATAGCCTCTATCGTGGGGCGCAGTCCGGCAAAGCCTACGAGGGCTGTGACTACAATGTCGATGGGTTGCGATTGTACTATCTGGCAGATGGAGTCGTAGCCGCCGTATACTTTTATGGGCAGGTCCTGCAACGCCTCTTTCAACTGTTCGTATTTCTCTTCGTTGGCTATGACCACCGCCTCGGGGCGGAACTTGCGTGCCTGTTCTATAAGCTCTTCCACGCGGTCGTTGGCTGTGAGGGCGTACACCTCGAAACATTCGGGGTGTTCCTCTACCACTTGCAGTGTTTGTGTGCCTATCGAGCCTGTGGAGCCGAGCACTGCTATCACTCTTTTATGTCTGTCTATCATTTCTTTTGTGTTTTTCTGTGGCAGTTTGTCGTGTGCCGACGCACTGCTTTATGCTGTTTCTTTGTTAAAATGCAATGTAAATTTCAGGGTTGAGAGGCTCACCTCTATGCCACAATTCAAAGTGCAGGTAAGGCTTTTTCTGTTGCTCCTCCTGTGTCTCTTTGCCCAGCGATGCTATCACTTCGCCACTTGTCACCCTGTCGCCTGTCTTTTTCAGTATGCTGCTACAGTTGCGATACACCGAGGTAAGGTTCTGTTTGTGTTGTATGATGAGCATATATCCGTCGTTAGCCGTATAGTCGCTCATGATGACTGTTCCGTCGAGTATGGCAAGCACACTCTCACCGGTGTTCTCGGCGATGTCAATACCGTAGTGACGCAGGTTCGAGTCGAATTTCCTCACAATCATTCCCTGTGCAGGGCGGAAAAGATGCAACTCCTGCAAGGCACTCACCGTAGAGGCTTGCGACGTAAGGTTGTACTTCTCTTTTTGCTCGAATTCATCGACAAATTTTGCCTCACGCTCGGTGGTCTCTATGGGGTAACCCTCTTTGGTGGTGAGTGTGTCGGGTGGCAGAATGCTGTCAATCTCCACGCCCGACATTATCGCCTTGATGTTTGCGAGGTATTTATCCTGTTTGTCAATCTCGTTTTTCAGTGAGTCTACACGCAACACCTCTTGAATGAGTTTTTCACGGGCTTTTTCGTTTACATGTCCGGGAAGGTATTCACTCACAGGGGTAAACACTATTATCAGATACAGTACTCCGGCTACGGTCAGCAACGAGAGGGCTAACGAAAGAACCACTCCCAACAGCGACACGTTGAAGCCGAGCAGTTTATTCTCGTCGTGGATGGTGAGCCTGTATTTGCGTGTGAGGCTCTTCTTTATTTTGTTCTTACCCATTATGCTAAATGTTTATAAGTCCGTCAGGCAGTTTGAATGTTATTACGCGATTTTCGTGGTCGATGCCTGTTATCATCTCCTCGCTTGCGGGGATGAGAATCTCCTCGCCATTGTGCTCCACGACAAAAAGGGTGTTGATGGTGCTGTCGTCTATGGCTATCACTTCGCCCAGCATTCCCGCCTCTTCGTCTTCGGCCTCGAATCCCACGAAATAGTTCCATGTGAAGTGCTCCTCCTCGTCAATCCATTCGCGCGGGATATATGTGGCGCGGTTGGTGAGGAAACGTACGCTCTCGGCATCGTCGAGACGCTCCAGCTTAACAATTATCGTGTCGCTGTTTTTTGTGCGCGACTCTTCGATGAAGAAGGGCACAAGAATTCCGTCGATGTCACATGCTACAAAGTCGCAGTCATCGCCCAGCAGAAACCCTTCGCCGGCAATGCCTATCTCTCCTTTTGTGCCATGCGGCTTTGTGAACTTTCCAAAGTATATGAAATCCTCTTTTTTCAGCATTTTGTCTCTCTTTTTTTAAGATCTTGTGATTTTTGCACCTAATTGGCACAGACGTTGTTCAAGATTTTGATAGCCTCGGTCTATTTGCTCGATGTTGTCGATGCGGCTTGTTCCCTCGGCACTCATTGCGGCAATGAGCAGTGCTATTCCCGCACGAATATCGGGCGAGCTCATGGTGCGTGCTCTTAGTTTGAACTGCTGGTTGTGGCCGACGACCACTGCTCTGTGTGGGTCGCACAATATAATCTGCGCTCCCATGTCTATGAGCTTGTCCACAAAAAAGAGGCGGCTCTCGAACATCTTTTGGTGTATGAGCACGCTGCCCTTTGCTTGTATGGCTGTCACGAGCATCACACTCAACAGGTCGGGGGTGAGCCCCGGCCAGGGGGCATCGCTTATAGTCATTATCGAGCCGTCGATGAACGTGTCAATCTCGTAGCTCTCCTGCGAGGGTATGTAGATGTCGTCGCCTCTCTGCTCGAAGTTTATTCCCAAACGTCTGAAACTGTCGGGAATTATTCCCAAGTTTTCAAATGATACATCCTTGATGGTTATTTCGCTTTTGGTCATGGCTGCCATTCCTATGAAACTGCCCACCTCAATCATGTCGGGCAGCACACGGTGGTTGCATCCTCCAAGTGAGTCTACACCCTCGATGGTCAGCAGGTTGCTGGCGATGCCGCTTATCTTTGCTCCCATGCGTGTGAGCATCTTACACAACTGTTGCAGGTAGGGCTCGCAGGCAGCATTGTATATTGTGGTCTTTCCCTCGGCAAGCACCGCAGCCATTATAATGTTGGCTGTACCTGTTACCGATGCTTCGTCGAGCAGCATGCTGCATCCTTTCAGACGCTCGGCTGTCAGGCTGTATGTCTGTCGTTTTTCATCTTGCTCGAATTTTGCACCCAATTTCTGAAGTCCGGTGAAGTGTGTGTCGAGCCTGCGACGGCCTATCTTGTCGCCTCCGGGCTTGGCTATCAACGTTCTGCCGAATCGTGCGAGTAGCGGGCCCATCAGCATCACCGAGCCTCTGAGACTCGAACAGCTCTTCAGAAAATCGTCGCTTTCGAGGTAGTCCATGTTTATGTTGTCCGCCTGAAAAGTGAAGCGACCTTCGCCCGTCTGACTCACAGAGACACCCATCCTGATGAGCAATGATATCAGATTGTTCACGTCGAGAATGTCGGGGACATTCTCCACTGTCACCTTTTCTGGTGTAAGCAGTGTGGCGCAGATTATTTGCAACACCTCGTTCTTAGCTCCTTGCGGAACGATTGTACCGTTCAGTCGTTTTCCGCCTTCTATTATGAATGATGCCATGCCTGTGTGGTTTTAGCGGTTGTTAATGTTTCTTTTTGAATACCTTTTTGCGCTTTTGGTTGTTGCGTGCCTGGTTGTTGTGCTGCTGTTGAAAGCCGGTCTTTATATGCCCCTCCTGAATATCTATCTTACCGTTGGAGTATTCGCGCAGGTCGTCGAATATCTGCTTGTTGTCCACAGTGTCCTTGTTCCATGCAAGATAGTCTTTCTTCATCTGTATGGTTATCAGCTCTATCAGTCTGTCGCGCTCCTCGCTCTCTTCCATCTCGCAGGCGATGGCAATCATGCGCTCCACGAAACGGCCGTAGTGCTTGTACTTCACCTCGCCTTTCAGGTAGGGAACTTTTGTAGGAGGCTCGTTGAAGGTCTCTTTGCGTATCACCTCGCAGGGGTAGTCAATGTCCAGCTTGAAGTCGGACATGATAGCCAGGTGATCCCACAGTTTTTGTCTCACCTCGTTTGTTTCCTTGGCGACGGGGAACATTCCGTCCATTATGCTGACAATGGTCTCGGCGCACTGCTGGCGTTCCTCGCGGTTCTCTATTGTGAGCGCGTGGTCTACCATCTTTTGTACGGCGCGGCCATATTCGGGCAGGGGAAGTCTTTTCTTCTTGGTATTGTATTCCATCATAATGACTTATGGGTTTTTTAGAAGGTCTTTCGATTTTGTGGCAATGAAGTTTTTCAGGTAGAAAGGCTCGAAGTAGGCAATATCTTCGAACTTCTCGTCGAGCCATGCACGCTCGGCAAGCGGCATCATCCATTTTGCAAGCGGATGTTTGTGCTTGTCAAGGAAATGTGCGTTCTTGTGTGTGATGATGGTGCTGCATTTCTCTGCTCCGTTGCCAAAGAAATATACGGGGTGCTTGTCGAGAATATCGGCAAAACTCTCGCTTGTAACCACCTCGGCGCGGGTCTCTACGATGGTGTTCAGCGCACGGTCGTAGATGGTAGCATAAACCTCGTTTCTTCGTGCGTCTATCATGGGGCAGAGCAGTGCGTCTTCGGGCAGGTCGTCGCGAAATAGCACCGGCACCGCCATTATCTTGGTGGTGGGTATTGCTATCAGGGGAATCTCTCTGCCGTAGCACACGCCTTTTGCTGTCGATGATGCTATTCTCAGACTGGTATATGAGCCAGGGCCGCAACTCAAGGCGACGGCATCAATCTTCATGCCTCGGCTCTCGGCGGTTGCTATCGCCTCCTCGACAAATGGAGCAAGTACTTGTGCATGTGAGCGTTCTTCGTTGCTCTCGCGCTTGAAAAATGCCTCTCCGCTCTCGCTCAGTGCCACCGAACACACCTCGGTGGATGCTTCTATGTTTAATATTACTGCCATTGTAATCTTTGGTTTTGCTGTTTTATGCACTATTAAGCAACAAAGATACTAATAAAAGAGCGAAATAATATCAAGCTTGCTTGATTATTTTTGCAGCGAATGCAGGATATCTTAGCTGTTTGCGGCAAAGATGGCGACAAATAACAGCTTGTGGGATAAAAAAAGAGAAAAAACGTCGGGTAAAGATTTTCTTTGCATTATCTTTGCAAGCAAAGTTTGTGAACATGGGTCGCGTCATGTTTGTCAAGTGTAAAACGCGTTATAGTTAAGAAATTATGATAAATTCAATGACCGGATACGGAAAAGCCGTATCGATGTTTCAGAATAAAAAAGTTTGCGCCGAGGTGCGTTCGCTCAATGGCAAGTCTATGGATCTGACAGTGCGTGTGGCTCCTCAGTTTCGCGAAAAAGAGATGGAAATTCGCGCCATGATTGCTGCCCGCCTCGAACGTGGAAAGGTCGATTTTGCTCTTTGGGTGGAGCAGGGCGAGAATGTCGCTTCGATGCCCTCCATCAACCGCGAAGTTGTGCAGAATTATATCTCGCAAATAGTGTCGGCGGCAGGTGAAATGTCGCAACCTGTGCCGCAAAATCTCATGGAGATAGTGCTGCGTATGCCTGAGTCGGTGTCACACAAAGAGGTGTGCGAATTTACCGAGGAAGAGTGGGTTGTGGCGCTCGAAGTTATAAACAAATCTCTCGATGAAATGGTCGATTTTCGACGTCAAGAGGGCGAGGCTCTTGCAACTAAATTCCGCGAAAAGATTGATAATATTGCAGCTCTGCTTGCGTCGGTTGAGCCTTACGAGAAGGAGCGTGTCGAGAAAATACGTGCCCGCATTTTCGATGCTCTCGAAAAGAAACTCGGCGTAGAGTACGACAATAATCGTTTTGAACAGGAACTTATATACTACATCGAAAAGCTCGATGTGAGTGAGGAGAAACAGCGTCTCTCCAACCATCTTGAATACTTTATAAAGACAATGGAAGAGGGAACGGGTCAAGGCAAAAAGCTCGGCTTTATCGCACAGGAAATGGGTCGCGAGATAAATACCCTCGGTAGCAAGAGCAATCATGCCGAAATGCAGAATATCGTCGTGCGCATGAAAGACGAACTTGAACAGATTAAAGAACAGGTGCTTAATGTGATGTAGCGTATGAAAAAGGGTAAGGTTATAATCTTCTCCGCACCCTCGGGGTCGGGAAAATCGACGCTTGTGCGTTATCTGATGTCGAAAGACGATTCTTTCACATTCTCCATTTCGGCTACCAGTCGTCCTCCGCGTGGCGAGGAGCGTCATGGAGTGGAGTATTTCTTCTTCTCGCCCGAGGAGTTTCGCGAGAAAATTGCCGCAGGTGAGTTTGTAGAGTACGAAGAGGTCTACAAAGACCGCTTCTATGGTACTTTGAAGTCGCAGGTCGAGGCTCAGCTCGAAAAAAACAACATCCTCTTCGATGTTGATGTCAAGGGAGGTTGCAGCCTTAAGAATTACTACGGCGACAGGGCGTTGTTTGTGTTTGTGCAGGCCCCCTCGGTCGAAGAGCTTCGCAGCAGACTTATTGGTCGTGGTGACACCTCTCCCGAAGAGATGGAGAAACGTCTCGCGAAGGCCGAGTATGAAATGACTTTTGCATCGCGTGCTGATGTTGTCATCGTGAACGACTCGCTCGAGAAAGCTCAGGCCGAATTGTTGGAAATTGTAAATAAGTTTTTAGGTGAATAAAATACGCACTGCAATATTCGGTGGTAGTTTCGATCCCGTTCACTGCGGGCACGTGGCATTGGCACGCGCTGTGCGCGACAGCGGTCTTGCCGACGAAGTGTGGTTTTTGGTTACTCCTCTTAATCCTCATAAACAGGGCAATAACCTCACCGACGAGGCCGAGCGTCTTGCAATGGTGCGTCTCGCGATAGCCGATGATGTATGTATCGAGGCAAGCGATTTTGAGTTTCATCTGCCACGCCCGTCGTATACCATAAACACTCTCGATGCGTTGGAGCAGGCTTTTCCGGGTCGTGAATTTTTACTGTTGATGGGTGCCGATAATTGGCAGAAGATAGACAAGTGGTACAAGGGCGACGAGATAGTGTCGCGCTTCGGAATAATCGTCTATCCGCGTGGCGACGAGGCAGCTCTCGCTCTGCCGGCGACAGTGAAATGGTTGCAGGCTCCACTTTTTGATATAAGCTCCACCGAGATACGTCGTGCGGTGGCTCTTGGCGAAGATGTCTCCCAATGGCTTCATCCCGATGTTGTAAAGTATATTAAAGACAAAAAATTATATCTATGATAAAGAAATTATTTGTGCTGTTTTTTGTGGCTCTGCCCATGTGCGTGAGTGCACAGCAGACAGTGAAATTTTACGATGAAATGAGCGATATTTTGCAAGCTGTCTTTTGTGACTATGCTTCCGAGGGCGAGATAAAATATATATCAAGCTCGCATGGACAGTATGTGGGTCAGCTTGTCGATAATGTTATTTACGGATGGGGACATTTCCTCGCAAACGATGGCGGTCAGGTATTCGGACAGTACAGTCGTGGCAAGCATGTGTTCGGTATCACCATGGGCAATGGCGTTGCGCGTGTGGGTGGCGAAACTTCTTACGTGGAGTACGACCTGACAACAGGCAATGTGATTCGTGTGCATACGATAGAGGGCGATATCGATTATCCCGCCGAGGTGCTTGAGCCTTATACTTTCCGCAAGATAACTTACAGCAATGGCGATGCCTATTTTGGCGAAGTTTACAACGGACGTCGTCACGGCTACGGCATCTACTATTGGACAAACGGCGATTTCTGGTACGGTAAGTACAGCGATGGCTACCGTCAGGGCTACGGTGCGCTTTTCAAGACCGACAGAAAGATTTTTTATGGTAAGTGGATAGGCGATAAAAAGGTCGAATAGTGCTTCTGTAATATTATTGGAATATGATGAGCAGGTTTTTGCCTGCTCATTTTTTGTTTCCAAGTGAGCCGTGCGCGCGCTTGTATTAAATATAATATTATAAATAAATTAAGTTTTTTGTTCTATATTGGCGAGTATTGTAAAAAAATGTATATATTTGCTCTTTGAAATGTTATGCGCACAAAAGGCGAAAATATTAATGTTAAACAATATACTATGAAGAAAATTTTTCTCTCTTTAGCGGCTCTCTTTGCCTTCTCTGGCATTGTTTCGGCCGAGACAACAGAAATTTTCAGCGACAATTTTAACAAAAGTTCGTTTACTAAGAAGAATTGGGAAATTGACAAGAACACCAAAACCTCTTCAGTGAAATTTGTCAAGGAAGGTACGGACAAGTCGCAGTGTGTTAAAATCACCAACAGTGAGAAAGGTGTGGTTAAAATCACCAAGCACCTCACAGGTCTCAACCCCAACACCTTCTATCGCGTGTCGGCAAAGGTAAAGACACAGGATGTAGCCGAGGGTCGTGGTGCTATTCTCTATCTCGATGTATTCGGACACGATTCCGACCAGCCTTGGAATGCATCCAAGTTCCTCTATGGCACAAACGATTGGCAAGAGGTTTACATGGACTTTGTCAGCGATGAGAAGGGCGAGACATACGTAAGCTGTGCGTTGGGCTTCCCCGGCGGCACATACAACGGCGGCAAGGCTAAGGGTACAGTTTGGTACGATGATGTTAAAATCACCGAGACTCCCAAAGATGCCCTTTATATCCGCGAGAGCAAACACATGGTGCTTGCAGTAGACCCCAAACACATCACCGTCGATGACAAGACAGTAGACGAGTGGTTGGCATCTCTCGACAAGGCTTACGAGGCATACGAAGAGCTCTTGGGTGTTGTGCCTTACGGTGGCGCGAAAATCCGCATCCTCACAACTCCGGGTATGGAGGCAGGTTATTGGGCACTTGCCGGTAACCCCATTCTCTGGAACGACAATGTCGATGTTAAAGGTCTTTTGAACAAGTTCAAGACCCACAAAGATTGGGGCTTCGGTATCTTGCACGAGATTGGTCACGTATTCTCAGCTGGTACAGCTGTGGGTCACCAATACGGTGCATGGAACTGGAACGACGAGATTTTTGCAAACTTCCGCATGTCATACGCTCTCGATAAATACGAGGCTGTAATCTCTCAGAACACATTCTACATGGGCGACAACATCGCATACTACAAGCGTGCCTACAAAAACAGCGTTGCCAAGGGCAACATGGAGTCGGGCGACGCCATCCAGTACACACTCATGCGTATCGCCGAAATATATGGCTGGGATGTATACAAAAAGGCTTTCCACAAGCTCTACAAGACCCCCAACCGCGAGCTTGGTCGCTTGGCAAGCAGCTATGATAGATTCCTCTGCCTCATGAAATACGTTTCCGAGGCGGCTACCGAAATTGCCGGTTACGAGGTGGATGTTACACGCACATGCTACACTCCCACCGAACTTGAAATGATTAAAAAAGCATTAACTAAATAAAAAACTATCAATTTATGAAAAAACTTCAGTTAATCGTTGCGTTGCTGCTTTTGTCGGTAGTGACGGTGAATGCACAGAAACAGTGCTGGACAATCAATCCCGAGACTAACGCCATTGAGATGATTCTCTCTGACGAGACTCTCCCTTACAGTGACCACATGGAGATGAGTGGCGAAATGGTATCTTTCGTTACACGTTGGAATGTGGATGAGTACAAAAACTTCAGCCAGGAGCGTTCGTTGGTATTCCCCATGCTCCGTACAATCCCCAACAATACTCACGGTTCACTTATGTACCGCGTACAGACAGATGTTGTCTCAATGTTGGGTATCAACAACCTCGCACCCGTACAGTTGGGCGTTAAGAAGGTAAGCATTAACGGTGCACTTCAGGTTACAAGCCAGTATGGTATCGGTGTTGTGAACACAGGCGCAGCTCGCAAACGTGCTCCCTCTCCCGTTGTTGAGATTACAACAACCATCTTCCCCAGCACCACACTCCCCATGATGTGCGAGACCTACGAGGTGAAGAACATCACAGGTCGCACACTTACAGTGGCTGTTCCCGAGTTTGTGCAGAAACTTAAGACCGATCCCGCAAAGGGCGTTGATGGTACATACATCATCCAGTCCGAGGTTTACGGTTCAGGTACATACAAAATCGAGCCCGGTAAGAGCATCGAGTTCGGTGCAGCATTCCAGGCTTACCGCGAGAAGACAGAGAAGGCACTTGTTCCCGACGTAAAAGCAGAATATGCTAAACGTATGGACTACATCAAGAACAGCATCGACGGCGCACTTGTGCTCGAGACACCCGAGAAGGTTATCGACACAGAGTTCCGTTTCTCTAAAATCCGCGCATCAGAGAGTATCTACCGCACAAAGGGTGGTCTTATGCACGGCCCCGGCGGTGAGTCATACTACGCAGCTATCTGGTGTAACGACCAGTCAGAGTACGTAAGCCCCTTGTTCCCCTTCATGGGATATCAGGTAGGTAACGAGTCTGCACTCAACTGCTACAAGCTCTTCGCTCGCTACATGAATGACGAGTATAATAAAATCCCCAGTTCAATCATTGCCGAGGGTATCGACACATGGGGTGGCGCAGGCGACCGTGGCGACGCAGCAATGAATGCTCACGGTGCTACACGTTACCTCCTTGCTCGTGCCGACAAAGAGGAGGCTAAGGAGATTTGGCCCTTCATCAAATGGTGTCTCGAATACACACGTCGCCAGTTGAACGATGCAGGCGTTCCCCGTTCCGACCGCGATGAGCTCGAAGGTCGCTTCCCCTCAGGCGAGGCTAACCTCTGCACAGCAACCCTCTACTACGACGGTCTTGTAAACGCAGCATACCTTGCTCCCCTTGTAGGCGAGCCCAAATTGGCTGCTACATACAGAAAACAGGCTGAGGAACTGAAGAAAAATATCAACAAATACTTCTCGGCTAACGTAAGCGGTTACGAGACATATCGCTACTACGAGGGCAACACAGTGCTCCGTTCATGGATCTGCATGCCTCTCGTATTCGGCTTCAAAGAGCGTGCACAGGGTACAATCGATGCTCTCTATTCAGACAAGCTCTGTACAATCGACGGACTCCTCACAGCCGAGGGCGATGCAACATTCTGGGATCGTTCAACACTCTACGCACTCCGCGGTGTATACGTTGTAGGTGCAGCAGACAAGGCTACAAAGCAGTTGCTCGACTACTCTAACCGTCGCCTCCTCGGTACACACGTACCTTACCCCATCGAGGCATGGCCCGAGGGTTCACAGCGTCACCTCTCAGCAGAGAGCGGTCTCTACTGCCGTATCATCACTGAGGGTCTCTTCGGTATTCAGCCCACAAGTTTCAACTCATTCAACCTCACAATTCAGCTTCCCTCTGCATGGAACGAAATGGCGCTTCGCCACGTGAAGTTGTTCGGTGCCGACTTCGACATCGAGGTAACACGTAAGTCAGAAACTCGCGCACAGGTAATCATCAAGAACGGTAAAAAGGAGAAAAAATACACTGTTCGCATTGGTGAGACAATCAAGGACATAAAGATTTAATTTCTCCATAAAATAAAATCTCCCACTCCCCCCATATTTGCGGGGTGGGAGATTATAAGTTTAATATAAAACAAAAAGAAGCATGAAAAAGATGTTTAAACTTTTTGTTCTCTCTGCTATGGCATTCGTTGCAGCCTGCTCACCTGCTCCCAAGGCAAGAACAGCGTATGGAGAGGCAAAAACAGTGTATGTAAAAGATTATATTACCGAAGAGATGAAAGACGACGCTTACCCCGGCATACGTCTTGCTCTCGAAGAGTGTCTCAAGTACAAAAACAGCACATTGGTGTTCCCCGGTGACACATTGTTCATTAAGGATAAATACTGTTTCGAGAAGTATCAGTATATCAGCAACAATACTCAGGGTAAAAAGCGCATCGCTATCGATGTAGAGAATACCGACGGTCTCACAATCGAGGGTAACGGTACCACACTTCTCTTCACAGGTTTCATCTCGCCCTTCAACTTCGAGAACTCAAACAATATCACTATTCGCGACCTCAACATCGACTTTACCCACACTTTCAACTCACAGGGTGATATTATGGCAGTGGGCGACGGTTGGTTGGAACTCAAGTTCCCCGCAGGCTACAATGTGGACATTCAGAGTGGCCTTTTGCGCATCCGCGACAAGAACAACATCACTTACCCCTACGGCAGCTTGCTCGAGTTTGACGGCAAGAAAAAAGAGGTTGCATACTATGTTCACGACTATTGGTTGTGGAGCGGTTTGCAGGCCGAGGCTCTTCCCAACGGAAACTTCAAAATCTTCCTCAAAGACCTTACAGGTACTGTTGGCAACATCATGGCATTCGGTGCAGCGCGTCGTTCTAACCCCGGTTTTACATTCGACGAGTGTAGCGATGTGCTTGTTCAGAATGTAAATCTTTATCACTGTGGTGGTATGGGTTTCATCGTTCAGCGTGTAAAGAATATCGAGCTTAACAAAGTGCAGGTTGTTCCCACTCCCGGCAGCGAGCGCATCATCAGCGCAACAGCCGATGCTACACACTTCATCAACTGTGGCGGCTATCTGCGCATGATCGACTGTAAGTTTACCAACCAGAAAGACGATGCTACCAACATCCACGGCTGGTACGCAATGACTCGCGAGAAGGTAAACGAAAATACTATCCTCGTATGGTACAACTACGGTAAGGATTTTGTGCGCCCCGGCATGAACATGGAGATTGCCAACCACAAGACTATGATGACCTACGCTCACCGTATTGTAAAATCAGTTAGAAAAATTAACAGCGAGCTTGCCGAGATTACCTTTACCGAGCCTCTCCCCGAGGAGATGCAGATAAAAGATCCCATTGCTTGCGAGGATCAGTACCCCGATGTTCTCATCAAGGGCTGTCACTTTGCAAACAACCGCGCACGTGGTCTTCTCATCGGTTCACGTGGTGAGGTAATCATCGAGGATAACTACTTCCATGTTCCCGGTTCGTCAATCCTCTTCGAGGGTGACGGTAGCTACTGGTACGAGCAGTCGGGTGTACGCTATGTGCTGATACGTAACAATATGTTCGACAACTGTCTCTACGGCTGCAAGTCGTGGGGCGATGCACACATTGCATACAACAGCCGCATCAGCGAGCAGGAGAAGAGCCGTTACCACAAGAATATCGTGGTTGAGGGCAACACCTTCCGCACATTCGACCCCCGCATCCTTTATCTCTGCTGTTTCGATGGCATCACCTATCGCAACAACAAGATAGAGAAGAGCACCGACTATGTGTTCGATCGCGAGGTGAAAGATGCCTTCGTAATCAAACATTGCGATAACGTAAACATCGAAGAATAAGTTATAAATAACAATGAAAAGAATATTGTTTCTTCTTATAACCTTAGCCTCTCTGCCTTTTGCAGTGCAGGCTAAGGTTCTTTTGCCCTCTATCCTCGGCAGCAACATGGTGTTGCAGCGCAACACCGATGTCAAGCTGTGGGGAACAGCCGAGGCCAACAAAAAGGTGAAAATCACCGCCTCTTGGACAAAAGAGAAATTCAGCGTCAAGGCCGATGAGAATGGCAAGTGGGCAACTACTATTCCCACAGCCGATGCAGGTGGTCCCTATACTCTTACCTTCGACGATGGCGAAAAGACCGAACTTACTAATATCCTGCTCGGCGAGGTGTGGATATGCAGCGGACAGTCCAATATGGAAATGCCCGTAGGTGGTTACATGTATCAGCCTATTTATGGTGTTGAGCAAGATATTGCCGAGGCGTACGACTACCCCAATATTCGCATGTTCACCGTTCCTCGTTGTATCTCCGATACACCTATGGAGGATTGCGACACTGTGTGGCGCGAGTCGTCACCTTTGACAGTGCGCACCTTCAGTGCCATTGCCTATCTCTTTGGAAAAGAGCTTAACAAGATGCTCGACGTGCCCATTGGTTTGGTTACTTCCAACTGGGGTGGCACAGTCATCGAGGCTTGGATGAGCAAAGAGAGTCTTGCAGCCATTAAGGATCGTAACTCTTCGCTCGACGCTAAGCGTCGTAATGAGAACGCGCCTGCTGCTCTCTACAACGGAATGATACGCCCCATCTGCAACTTCACAGCCAAGGGCTTTGTGTGGTATCAGGGCGAGTCCAATCGCGGTAATTGGTACGACTATGCAAAATTGCAGGTTGCTCAAGTGAAACTGTGGCGCGAAATTTGGGGTAACGATAAGATGCCTTTCTATATCACTCAGATTGCTCCCTACTGTTACGAGGGCTCCAAAAAGCGTCTCAATGCTATCTTTATCGATCAGCAGTATAAAGCAGCCGACCTTATAGAAAATTGCGAGGTTGCATGTACTCAGGATGCCGGCGATTACAGCCATATACATCCGTTGGAGAAGAGAAAGGTCTCTTCGCGTCTGGCAATGCTTGCACTTGCCAACGATTATGGCATCGAAGGTCTGCCCTCGAAAGCTCCCCGATTCGACTATTTTGTAGTAAAGGACAATAAACTCGAACTTTACTTCAAGAATATCGCTCCTCCTTATACCACCGATCCGCTTGATTATAGAATGTCCAGCTGTTTCTATGGCCGCGAAGAGGCTAAAGGTTTCGAGGTTGCCGGTGAGGACGGTAAATTCTATCCTGCAAAGGGTAACCACAAATGGTACAGGAATACCATAGAAGTGTGGTCCGACTCGGTTCCCAACCCCGTAGCTGTTCGTTATGCCTATTGCAACTATCCTGGTGAGGCAAATGTGCGCACACAGTTGGGTCAGGCTTTGCCCTCGTTCCGCAGCGACCAGTGGGAGATTAAAGGCGACGAGATAAGATAATAATATAATAAGGTAAAAAGTCATGAAAAAAATATCAATTCTTGTAGCTGCGCTCGCATGTGTGTTTGGCGCTGCTCAGGCAAAAGTGACACTCCCCTCGGTGCTCGGTAGCAATATGGTGCTTCAGCGCAATGCCGATGTTAATTTGTGGGGAACAGCCGAGGCTAACAAAAAGGTGAAAATCACAGCCTCGTGGACAAAAGAGAAATTCAGTGTTAAGGCCGATGAGAATGGCAAGTGGGCAACTACAATCCCTACCGTAGACGCAGGTGGTCCCTATACCCTTACTTTCGACGATGGCGAAAAGACCGAGCTTACAAATATTTTGCTTGGCGAGGTGTGGGTGTGCAGCGGCCAGTCTAATATGGAAATGCCCGTTGGCGGATACATGTATCAACCTGTTGATGGAGCATTGGAGCAGATAAAAGAGGCTTGCAAATATCCCGAGATTCGCATGTTTACCGTTCCTCGTTGCACATCGGAGACTCCTGTAGAGGATTGCGATACAATGTGGCGCGAGTCGTCACCTATGACGGTGCGCACCTTCAGTGCTGCAGCCTACTTCTTCGGTAAGGAGATTCAGAAAATGCTCAAAGTGCCCGTAGGTCTTATTACAGCCAATTGGGGTGGTACTCGCATAGAAGCATGGATGAGCAAGGAGTCTCTTGACGGTGTTTCGGGCCGCAACGTCGACTACGACAAAAAATATCGTGGACCGAACGCAAACAATGCACTCTACAATGGTATGATATATCCTATCAGTAAATTTACCGCCAAAGGATTCATCTGGTATCAGGGCTGTGCCAACCGATACAATTGGTTCGACTATGCAGAATTGCAGAAAGCAATGATAAAAGCGTGGCGTAAAGATTGGGGTAACGACAAGATGCCTTTCTACTTTGTACAGATTGCTCCCTACTGCTACGAAGGTCACAAACTGCGCGGTACTGCTCTCTTCGTTGACCAGCAGTGGAAGATAGCCGACGAGGTTGAGAATTGTGATATTGTATGTACCACTGACATTGGCGACTATTCGCTCATTCACCCTGCAGCCAAAGATAAGGTGGGCCAGCGTTTGGCTAACCTTGCCTTGACAAACGACTATGGAATAGAGGGATTGCCCGTGAGATATCCTCGCTTCAAATCTTTCGAGAAGAAGGGTAATAAACTCGTTCTCAGTTTCTCTAATATGAGTCGCGCAAACAACTTCGAGGTTGCCGACCCCACGCAGCAGGATAGTTTCAATGCCCGCGAACGTGCTAAGGGCTTCGAGGTAGCCGGTGCTGACAAGAAGTTCTATCCCGCACAGGCCAACCACATGTGGTGTAAGAACACCATCGAGGTGTGGTCCGACTCAGTGCCCGAGCCCGTTGCAGTACGTTACGCTTATCAGAACTACTCGTTCGAGGCAAACGTAAAGACCTTGCTTGGCTTGCCTCTTCCCTCTTTCCGCTCTGATGATTGGGATATGGAGGATATAGGTATCAGATAATCGATTATGATAAAAGCAAAAAGGCGAGCTGTACGGCTCGCCTTTTTTGTTGTAGATGTACAACTTCAATGGTATTATTTGTTCAATATTTTATAGCCATCAACAATATTGATACCCTTTTGCAGCTCTTTCAGACGCTGACCCTTAATGTTGTAAATGCCATTGTATGTGGGCTGGGTGGGGGTGATGTTGGTGATGCCTGTGGGTGTGACGGGGCTGATGGTCTCAAGCGTTACACCCTCAAGTTGGAAAGCATAGATATCGAATATGGATTTTCCTGTCAGATTTACGATAATACCAAGTGAAATTTCCGTCTCTTCGCTAAGTGTGAAAGCGAGGTTACCACTTGAAAGTTCACTCCAAGCAATAGCTTGCTTCTCGCACTCTGCGTCGCTTACCATAGTTTTTCCTTTACATACAACCAGACGACTATCTTTGGCTGCTCTGCCATCGCCAAATGTTACGCTGAACTTGTATTTACCGGCAGGGAGCTTGATTGTTTGCCACAAACGGTAATCGAGGAGCTGAGATGAAAAGCCGCTCCACTCGGTCTCGAAGGTGATGTTGTTCTTGTTGCTGGTGTCGATGTGTGCGCCTGAGATGATGCCACCCGAAACTACTTCATTAGCGTCTTGCCAAGTTGAGCTCGATGTGCGCATTTCCAAACGTCTGAAACGGGTTCCAAAGTTGGGATTGACACTTGTTGCTGATGGAGTAAAAGGATTCTTGTAGTTTGTAAGGTAGTCGGCAGAAATGTCACCGTGCATCAGTGCATTGGTGTCGAGTGTGAATACTCCTATTGCTGAATTCCAAGCGTCTCCATCGGGGCCGAAACCAATGCGCTGTGCGTGGTTAGCTGCGCCGGTACGGTCGATGACGTCGCCGCCACTTTGATTGAAATCATAGTAAAGCAGCAACAGATCTTCTGACTGAGCGGTCTGGATGTCGCTTATGTGTCGGTTACCGTACTCTGCAATCTTTTCCTCGCTAAGAGCCGAACCCCATAGACGCACCTCATCAATCTGACCTTTGAACCCTTTAGTCTCATTACCGAAAGTAATGGTTTCCAAGAAAGGAATTCTGCTGGCCAATCTTGATGCAGCAGTATTGATGAGTTTTGCATCGCGATAGAATTTTATTCTACCCTGATTGCTGTAAACAATAGCGTAATGGTGCCATTCATTGCAAATGATGTAGTTATCATCTGAAACAGCATTTTTTGAACTCAAAGTAACGGTCATCGCTCCGTTGGCATCGACAGAGGTTGAGAAATTTCCAAGTGTCGTTGTGATGTTCATGCAATTTTGTAGACTTTGAGGTTTCATCCACCACTCAAGGGTGAGTGTGCTCTGTCTATCGCTGAAGGGGCAAGGTAACTGCAAACGCTCGGTGCCTGCGAAGTTGAGACACGTGCCGGGGTCGTCGTTGCTTACCACAAGGTAGTTGGCGCGTGTGAGTATGTCGCTTCCCAATTTGTTGCTTGCTTTCAGACTGATGTCGTAAACACCGGGCGCGACGGGAACAATAAACGGTGACTGCTCATTTACCAACAGTGCGCGGCAACCGTTATTAAGTTCCCACTCCCACTCGAGAGGATTGTAGCGACTGTTGTCTATGAGTTGAATGGTGTCGCCAAACATTATGGATGTCTTAGACAGTTCGAAACGCACTTCGGGTACCGACTCTTGCACGGTGACTTCATGGGTGACGCTGCTGCTGCCAAAAGAGTTGCTGGCTGTAAGTGTTACAGAGAAAGTACCCGTAGTGGGGTAGAGAGCAGTAGCATTGGTTCCTCTTATCTCTTCAACCTCGGCACCGGGTATGCTCCAAACATAGGTGCATCCTTCGCCCTCGCTACGGTTTATGAAACTGAAACGGTCACCAGCCGGCAATGTGTCGTTGAGGATATCAAATGCAGCAACGGGGGCTTTACCGTCAATTACGGTAATCTCTTTTGTTGTAGTGAGCGTCTCACCCGATGCAAACTGTGCGGTACATGAAATTGTGTATTTTCCGGCCTTAGGGAATGTGTAGGTGGGGGTAACACCACTAAATTCGGGGATGTCGGTGCCGGGAACAGACCATGTCCAGCTGGTTGCATTGAGCGAACTTACAGCTGTAAGACCGAATGGAATGTTTGTTAAGTAGGTTGAACTATTCTCTATAATCTTCAGGGATGGTGTAGTGGATACAGTTGTAGAGAGGGGGCCTGCTTCTTCCTTAATCTGGCAAGGTCCTGTGACATGTATTGATGCGTGCTTTCCTCCAACCCATTCGCGCAACATTATTTGGCCATTAACCTGTATGGTGTCCATCGACAGATATACAAGAAGGTTGGGCTGGAACGAGGGCGTTTCAATAGGAGTATACATGTTGTTTTTTATCTCGCTTAAGGTGAGTGCCTTGTTCCATATACGTATTTCGTCAAGCCCACCGTTCCACCACTGGTTCGAGCCTGTATGTCCAAACTCCAGATTTCCGAATGCCTTAAGACCGGTGTGAGAGTTAGATGTCAATATTGATTTTCTGGTTCCATTTACATATACATACATCTTATTTTTGTCGATAACCAAGGCGATATGGTTCCACTTGGTGGTATCGCTGAATACGCTGCTGATGTTTGTACGGTTTTTTGAATCGTTTGCCCATCCTACTGAAAGTGTACCATTGGCATTGCTGTGGAAAAGGAATTGTCCCCATCCCGGGCCTATCTGATGGCTGTAGTTTTCGTTCTTGGAACTGCGCATCCAGAATTCTATGGTAGCCTGGCTCAGTACATTTGTTATGGCATTGGGGATTGTGATTCCGCCTTTGTCGAACATCGCAAATCTGTTTCTCTCGTTATTGGGCGTTTGCTGTGCTACGCGGTTAGATGGGTCGGACTCCTGCTTGTATACTCCAACCTCGTAAACAGCTTTTACAGTCAAAGGGTCTACGGTTTTGCTTTCGAGTGTGTACTGTGTTTGCTCGGCCGACAATTGTGCAATAAGCTTGTTACCATCGTAAACATTGTATCCGATGAGTTTAAGATCTGATTTTTGAGGTGCCGTCCATGTCAATGTTTTATTTTGCAAACAGAGATTGTACGGGGGGTATAATTGTTCGCCGGGAACAATGACGCTGATGATAGTTTCGCGGTTGCTGCTGACGATTTCTACATTTTTATCGTCAAAGGGTATTTCCACGCCATCGTTCTCAACTTCATAATTAATGATAGAAGCCTCGTAGATGTGTCCATTACCGATAGCATTGCTTGGTGTTTGTACTATGAAGAAGTATTTGAGGGGTTTGGTGCGGTCTACCGTTGCAGTGAGGCTGGTGAGGTCGTAACCAAACTCCATGGGCTCATAGTGCAATCCGTCTACCCAACGTCCCAACATAGGAGCTTCGGGTGCGGGGTTATTTCCGTTTGTATAACCTCCATTGAAGAAGTGGGCGAGAGAAATAGTAACATCGGGCTTGGTGGCGTTGAGATCCTCTGAGACTCCTGCGCAAAGGAACAACTCACTGCGGTGGCTGTAATCCATCAACAGTTTGATTGTGCGAAGGGGACGATAATCCTTATTTACAACATGTGCATTGGGTGCCCATGGATATGTATCTTTACCTACGGAATAGCAGTATTTGTAGGGGCAATAGATGAATCCTTTATTCTCCCAACCAGAGCCCCATGAGTTGGCGATAATCCAGGCTCCTACCTCGTCTTCCTCGACTTCGCCGATAATGCCATCCTCGTCAAGGTCAAATTCAATACGGTCATCGTATCCACAGATGGTAACAGCGTGGTCAATTGATTTTCCCCACGTTTTTACATATTTCATACCATTGACACCGGCTGCTTTGTTGGCTGCGGTAGAGGGAATTGAACCCCAGGTGCCGGAAGATGCTACTCCTATTCCTGCAATACCGCCTGCGCGCACACTTTCGTCGCCACAGTGGTTGTAGAGCCACTCTTTGAGTTCCTGACGTCCCTCGGGGGTGTTTGTGGGAGCGAAAGTTATGTCGTATTGGTTTCTGTTCCACATGGCGCTGTACCATTTGTCGTAACCCTGCATCCAGCCATAGTCGGGGTCGTCGTGAGTCTGTGGGCCGAAGAGTTTGCTATATGTGCGACCACCATATGTGGGGACATTGGGAATACCTGTCTCTTTCGCCATATCTACATTTCCGCGACTTTGGTAAGATAACAGCCATGTGAAGTGTGTGGGGTACTGATTTTCGGGTAATGATGCATCAAGGTCGCGGTAGCAGGCCATTTCGTATGTGAACATGTAAGCGATGCTTTGTGCCGAACCACATGAGCCTCCATCCTGATTGAAGATGGGAGGAAAGTATTTGTTCTCTCCGTTGTATATATACTCAGGTAACTTTACTCTTCCCTGCTTTGCGCGTGCCTTACGGCGTGCTACATATTCAGCAGGCTGAGGGGTGCTTGCTGCGTTAGGCTGAAAATTAGGGAAGACCCTTGTGTCTACCTCGATCACTTTGCCGTCGGGCAGTGTGAACTCTTTAATTTGTGCTGTAACGTGGAATGCGAGCACAAAAAACAAAGCTAAAAGTAAATGTCTTTTCATATTTGTATTTTAAAAAGGATTATTGTAATTGGTTGTGAATTATATGGAGATGAAATTTATGCAAGGTGTATAAGTGAAAGCAAAGATAAGTATTTTTTGTGTACAATGTGATGTATAGGGTGCAAAAAAACGGCAGCTACGCTTCGTTTATACGAACAAAGCGTAGCTGCCGTTAAAAAAGTATCTTAAATGTTTGTGAAACCGATAATCTGCTGTACCTCTTTGAGGGTTTTTGCTGCGCTCTCGCGAGCCTTGTCTGCGCCCTCTTTTGCAATCCTCTTCAGAAGTTCGGTGTTCGAAGAGTACTCCACGATGCGTTCGCGAATGGGAGCAATCTTGTTCACGATGTCCTCGGCAAGTTGCTTTTTCAGGTCGCCATATCTTATTGAACAGTCGTTCCACTTCTCGTCGAAGTATTTGTATGTCTCGGGTGTCGATGCCACCTCCATCAGTGTGAAGAGGTTCTGGATAACCTCGGGCTTCTGTGAATTAGGCTCTGTGGGGCCACTGTCGGTAACAGCCTTCATCACCTTCTTGCGGATGGTTGTGGCGTCGTCGATAAGGTAGATGCAGTTTCCCTCCGATTTTCCCATCTTGCCCGAACCGTCGAGTCCGGGAATCTTGATACCTTTGCCGGCGAGCGAGTAAGACTGAGGCTCGGGGAAGTACTCTACGCCGTAGATGTTGTTAAATCTTCTCGCGAACTTACGTGCCATCTCCATGTTCTGCTCCTGGTCTTTGCCCACAGGAACTTTCACGGCTTTGTGTATAAGAATGTCGGCAGCCATCAAAGTGGGGTAGGTGAGCAGTCCGGCATTAACATTGTCGGGCTGTTTGCGCGCCTTCTCCTTGAAAGACGTCACGCGCTCGAGCTCTCCCAGATATGCGCTCATGTTAAGATAAAGGTAAAGCTCCAATACCTCTTTTACATCACTCTGAATGTATATGGTCGATTTTTCGGGGTCGATGCCACATGCCAAATACTCGGCAAGGATAGTGTATGCGCTCTTGCGTATATCTTCGGGCTTGGGGTGTGTGGTCAGTGAGTGCCAGTCGGCGATGAAGAAGAGGCAGTTGTAATCCTCCTGCATCTTTACGAAGTTTGTCACTGCTCCGAAATAGTTTCCAAGATGAAGATTTCCGGTGGGGCGTATTCCGCTAACTACTGTTTCCATTTTATATATATTTATATGTGCGAGCGAGTTCTCGCGTTATTAATTTGCAACTTTCAGCTGCAAAGATAGGTTTTTTTGTGCTTTTTGAGAAAATAATTGCAAAAAGATTTGGTGCTTAGATAAAATAGCATTACTTTTGCATCGCATTTGAGGGTTGAGGCCCATTTCGGGCGTTTAGCTCAGCTGGTTCAGAGCATCTGCCTTACAAGCAGAGGGTCGGCGGTTCGAATCCGTCAACGCCCACACTCCTCAAATGTAACCGAAATATTTCGGGCGTTTAGCTCAGCTGGTTCAGAGCATCTGCCTTACAAGCAGAGGGTCGGCGGTTCGAATCCGTCAACGCCCACGATACAATGTAAGTCTGCAAATAGCAGGCTTTTTTTGTTTTTATTGAGATAATATTCTTTTATTTTAAATAAACTTTTGCGCATCGTGTGCGTTTATGGGTAAAAAGTACTATTTTTGTACCCAAATCATTTATATTCACAAAAAATGAAACTTGACATTCTTACAGCAATTTCACCTATAGACGGAAGATATAGGGGTAAAACAGAGGCTTTGGCAAATTATTTCTCGGAGTATGCGCTGATGAAATATCGCGTATTTGTTGAGATAGAGTATTTTATAGCATTGTGCGAGTTGCCTTTGCCGCAGCTCAAAGGCGTGGATGCATCGCTCTTCCCTTCGTTCAGAAAAATATATAGCGACTTTACAGTCGAGGATGCCATGCGCATAAAAGAGATTGAGAAAGTTACCAATCACGATGTAAAGGCTGTCGAGTATTTCATTAAGGAGCGTTTCGACGCCATCGGTGGTCTCGATGCTTATAAAGAGTTCATCCACTTCGGACTCACATCACAGGATATCAACAATACCTCTATCCCCTGCACGGTAAAGGCTGCGCTCGAAGAGGTTTACTACCCTGTGCTCGACGAAATGCTGGCCATCCTCAAAGAGTATGCCGAGGCATGGAAAGATATTGCTCTCCTCGCACGTACACACGGACAGCCCGCTTCACCCACACGCTTGGGCAAAGAGGTAATGGTGTTTGTTTACCGTATCGAGACACAGCTTGCCGAGCTCAAGAAATGCGCGATTTCGGCAAAGTTCGGTGGTGCAACAGGTAACTTCAACGCTCACCATGTAGCATATCCCGAAATAGATTGGAAAGCATTTGCCAACAAGTTTGTATCTGAGAAGTTGGGCTTGCAGCGCGAGCAGTACACCACTCAGATTTCTAACTACGATAACATGGCGGCACTGTTCGATGCACTTGCACGCATCAACACCATCATCATAGATATGGACAGAGACTTCTGGCAGTACATCTCCATGGAGTTCTTCAAGCAGAAAATCAAGGCCGGCGAGGTAGGTTCAAGTGCTATGCCCCACAAGGTGAACCCCATCGACTTCGAGAACAGCGAGGGTAACCTGGGTATCGCAAACGCCATACTTGCTCACCTTGCAACAAAGTTGCCTATTTCGCGTTTGCAGCGCGACCTTACCGACTCGACAGTGCTCCGCAACGTAGGCGCACCTTTCGGTCACATAATCATTGCCATCAAGAGCACAATGGTGGGCTTGCGCAAGTTGCTCCTCAACGAAACAGCAATTTACGACGAGCTCGACAACTGCTGGAGCGTCTGCGCCGAGGGTATTCAGACAATTCTGCGTCGCGAGGGTTATCCCAACCCCTACGAGGCATTGAAAGCTCTCACACGCACCAACCAGAAAATCACACGCGAGTCGTTGCTTGAGTTTATCGAGGGCTTGAACGTGGCAGAGTCTGTGAAGGTAGAGCTTCGTAACATCACACCCCATTCTTACACAGGAATGTAGCAAAAATCAGGACCGTGAGGTTCGCAAAAAATATAAAAAATGAATAATTACAGAGACAAGCGAGCAGAGGGCTTCTCCTCGAACAGAGGCGGTGGCAAATTCCGCTCGTACAATCGCAACGAAGAGTCAAACGGCCGTCAGAAAACCGGTCAGCGTTTTAACAAATTTGGCGAAGGTCGCCCCTCGTACGGCGGTAACGACTACAAGAACAACCGCGAGGAGGGTGGCAATCGTTTCAAATTCAACAACAGAAACGACCGCGAAGCAAACAACAGCCGTTTCGGATATAACAAAGTCGGCGCAGGCCGCTTCGACAACGAGCAGGGACAGGGCGGATACCGTCGTCCCCGTTTCCGTCAGGGCGAAGGAGAGCAGGGCAACAACCGCCCCTACACACCCTCGTACAATGCAGGTGCAGCTCCTCGTGGCGAGCGATACAATGGTCATGGCGGTGATAGAAAACTCTCATATGCCCAGCATACAAAGAATGGTGTTTACAATGCCAATTCAAAATACAACAAGAAGAAACAGATTGAGTACAAAGAGGTTCTTTCCGACCCCGATGCACCGTTGCGTCTGAACAAATATCTTGCCAATGCCGGTGTGTGCTCACGTCGCGAGGCAGATAACTTCATACAGGCAGGTCTTGTAACCGTGAACGGCGCCATCGTCACAGAGCTTGGAACAAAAATCACCCGCAACGACGATGTACGTTTCAACGGCGAGCGTGTGAACCCCGAGCGCAAGGTGTACATCCTGCTCAACAAACCCAAGGACTGCGTGACAACGGTAGACGATCCCCAGGAGCGCAAAACAGTGCTCGACTGTTTGCAGGGAGCATGCAAAGAGCGCATCTACCCCGTAGGTCGTCTCGACCGCAACACCACCGGTGTGCTTCTGCTCACCAACGACGGAGACATGGCTTCCAAACTGACTCACCCCAAGTTTATGAAGAAAAAAATCTATCATGTCTATTGCGACAAGAACGTTGCAAAGTCGGACATGGCACTGCTTGTCGAGGGTCTCGAGCTTGAAGACGGAAAAGCTTACGCCGACGAGGTTACCTATGTAAACGATGCCGACCGCTCACAGATAGGCCTCGAAATACACTCGGGTAAGAACCGCATCGTGCGCCGTATGATGGAGCACCTCGGCTACAAAGTGGTGAAGCTCGATCGCGTACTTTTTGCCGGCCTCACCAAGAAAAACCTCAAACGCGGCGATTGGCGTTACCTCACAGAGAAAGAGGTGAACATGCTGCGTATGGGAGCTTATGAGTAAACTTAGAATTTAAAGAAACACAAGATGAAAAGCATAAAACGTACAAAAATCTCCGACCTGCTTTCACTCACTACCTATGGTGGCGAGGTGAATGTAAAAGGTTGGGTGAGAACACGCCGCGGCAGCAAGCAGGTAGCATTCGTTGCCCTCAACGACGGTTCCACCATAAAGAACGTTCAGATAGTAATAGACCTTGATAAAATCGACGAGGAACTTGTAAAGAAAATCTCTACCGGTACATGTCTCAGCGTCAATGGTACTCTCGTAGAGTCCATCGGCGGAGGCCAGAGCGTAGAGGTGCAGGCTACCGAGATTGAAATTCTCGGTGAATGTGACAATACATATCCCTTGCAGAAAAAAGGCCAGACAATGGAGTTTATGCGCTCGGTGGCACACCTCCGTCCCCGCACAAACACCTTTGGTGCAATCTTCCGCATACGTCACAACATGGCATATGCCATCCATAAGTTCTTCCACGACAAGGGTTTCTACTACTTCCACACACCCATCATCACAGCTTCGGACTGCGAGGGTGCAGGACAGATGTTCCAGGTGACAACAATGAACCTCTACGACCTGAAAAAAGACGAGAATGGTTCAATAATATACAACGACGACTTCTTCGGCAAACAGGCGAGCCTGACAGTGTCGGGACAGCTCGAGGGTGAACTTGCAGCAACAGCTCTCGGAGCCATCTACACCTTCGGCCCCACCTTCCGCGCCGAGAATTCAAACACTCCCCGTCACCTTGCCGAGTTCTGGATGATTGAGCCCGAGGTTGCCTTCAACGACATCTACGACAACATGGAGCTTGCCGAGGAGTTCATAAAATATTGTGTACAGTGGGCACTTGACAACTGCATGGACGACATCAAGTTCCTCAACGACATGATCGACAAGGAGCTTATCGAGCGTCTGCGTTCAATCGTAAATACCGAGTTTGTACGTCTCAAATACACCGAGGGTATCGAGATACTCGAAAAGGCTGTTGCCGACGGACACAAGTTCGAGTTCCCCGTATATTGGGGTGTAGACCTCGCATCGGAGCACGAGAGATACCTCGTGGAGCACCACTTCAAACGCCCTGTTATTCTCACTGACTATCCCAAAGAGATAAAGGCCTTCTACATGAAACAGAACGAGGATGGCAAGACAGTGCGCGCAATGGACGTCCTCTTCCCCAAAATCGGCGAGATTATCGGTGGTTCAGAGCGTGAGGCCGATTATGATAAACTGCTTGCACGCATCGAGGAACTTGGCATCCCCATGAAGGATATGTGGTGGTACCTCGATACACGTCGTTACGGTTCATGCCCCCACTCCGGCTTTGGCCTCGGCTTCGAGCGTCTGTTGCTCTTTGTTACAGGTATGTCAAATATCCGTGACGTGATACCTTTCCCCCGCACTCCCAACAACGCAGAGTTCTAAGAATTATTTTCATCGAGCAACAAATGTTGCTCGATGAAAATATAAAATATATGATGAAATGGATAAAAATCGGTATTGTGTAATAATGGCAGGAGGTATTGGCAGCCGTTTGTGGCCGCTGAGCCGCAAGAGCTATCCCAAACAGTTTCACGACCTGCTCGGCTGTGGCAGAACACTGCTGCAACAGACTTTCGACCGTTACAGCCGTATTGTCCCGTTGAAAAACATCATAGTCTCCACAAATAGCGATTACTCCCACCTTGTGAAGGAGCAGTTGCCCCAGCTCTCTTCGGAGCAGATACTTCACGAGCCCACCTATCGTGGCACAGCGCCCAGCATAGCCTATGCGGCGTGTCACATAAAGCGTCTCAACGAAAATGCCAATATCGTAGTTGCTCAGGCCGACCAACTTATTCTCGACGAGAATCTTTTTGTAAAGACGGTAAATGCCGGTCTCGACTTTGTGGCCTCCAACCGCATGTTGGTGATTGTGGGTATCAAACCCACATGTCCCGAGACACGCTACGGCTACATCCAGGCCGAAGAGCAAAGCGAAACATTTTCGGACGGCACCTTCCACAAAGTGCGCACCTTCACCGAAAAACCGGCATACGAATTTGCCAAAATCTTCATGGAGAGTGGCGAGTTCTATTGGAACTCGGGAATCTACATCTGGAACGTGCAGACAATCATCGATACAATGACCGAACTGTTGCCCGACATGATGGGCGAGCTCGAGCGTGTCTTCAATGAATACCCCAACAGAGACGAGCGTCGCCGTCGCGTCTACGACTCCTACACCTCTTTCCCCAACGTCTCAATGGACTATGCGGTGATGGAGAGAGCCGACAATGTCTACTTGCAGATAGGAGAGTTTGGCTGGGCCGACCTCGGTACATGGGATTCTCTTTACAGCACCTTCCCCAAAGACAAGAGTGGCAATGCAATAGTGAAGTCTCGCACCATCACATACAACAGTCACGACAATGTAGTCGTGATGCCCAAAGGCAAGCTGGCAATCATTCAGGATGTCGAGGACCTGCTTATTGCCGATGTAGGCAATGTGTTGCTTGTATGCAAGAAGGGTAAAGAGGGCGATATAAGGAAATTTCTCAACGATGCCCGTATGAAGTACGGCGATGAATTTGTATAGCTTTAAGAGGTTGCAGTTTGGCAACCTCTTTCTTTTTTGCAGAAGTTCGTAATTATTCGTAACTTTGACAATGTAACCGATAAATATCACATGTGTATGAGAAGAATATTTTCGCTGTTTGCATTGTTCCTGGTACTTGCAGTCTCGGCTCAGCCAATGAAAAGCATTAAGGAGTATGGTGTTTTGCCATCGAATACCCCCGAGCAGAATCGTGCAAACCTGCAACGGGCGATAGACGAGGCATCTGAGTCGGGAGCGGCACTCTATGTCGAGCCTGTAGTCGGTGGTTATCGTGTAGCGGCAGGCATTGTGCTCAAGCAGAATGTCTCTCTCATTGGTGCTCATGGCCCTGTGGGACGCGGTACTAAAGATCCCAACCGTCAGGCTCCGATAGGCTCTCTCTTTCTCATCACCGATAGCACTGCGCCTTTTATTACAGTAGAGTCGGCAACACAGTTGCGTGGTCTGCAATTCTACTACCCCGAGCAGACTCATAACGACCCTACAAAGATTATTGCCTACCCACCCACAATACAGGTGAGTCGTACAAAAAATGTTGAGGGGGTAACACTCTCTGCACTCACATTCTTTGGCGAATATACGGCAATGGATTTCAGGGCCGACCCGCGCCACCCCTGCGAACAGATACTTTTCGAGCACTGCTACGGCTATCCACTCAGTGGCGAGTTTATACGCATCGACTATTGTTACGACATTCCCCGCATTCTGCACTGCCATGTTAATCCCGCCAACATGCGTCGCTTCGGTCGTTCATTCTCGCGTGGCGTGGTAGATGCGGTCATCGCGCGACCCACATTCTCTTATGCCATCGATCACACCGATAATGCTCAAATGATGGATGTGTTCACTTTCGGTGTTCATGGCGGAATACTTATGGGTGCGTACAGCTACGGCCAATTAACCAATTTTAATCTCGACTGTGTGAGTGTGGGAATACACAAAAAGGGTGCTTCGGCGTTTAATCGTAATTGGCAGATTGCCCAAGGCTCTATAATTGCAAATGTAAAGGGTTGTGCCGAGGCTATTCATCCTATTATCATCGAAGGGCAGGGGCACACTTCCATCTGTAACGTAGAGGCTTTTTCAGGCCCTAATGCTGCTTTGACTGCCGATGGTTATTCCGATGATTTTCTGCTTGTGAGGGGTGATAAGTTGCTCACTGTGAGTATTTATGGTTGCCGTATGCGTAATTATAGGGCAGTTTCTCCTTTTACGATTGAGAATGTGAATGCGCGTGTCGAGGCTGCTGCGTGCGTTGATAAGAATGAGGCTTTTTTCTCGTTCAAGAAATAGTTTTTAGTCTTTGGTTATTGGCCAACCGCCAAAAACTACCTCACCACCCACGCACTATTATGCGCCTTAGTATCTTTGGGAGAATAGTTGAGCGACTCTTGGCTCGGAATCAAAATCTTATACTTCTTCAAACCGCTATTCTTTGCGCTGGTGGCACGAATCCAAGGATTGGCGTCACGCAATTGCATGTAGTTCAATCCATTCTTTTTGGCAATGTCGGTGAAGTTAATAACCGCATCGTTCACCTCTAAGGTGTCCGCCATCACCACAGGCGGGTATAGGTCGCTACTCTTCAGCAAAAAACCGTAGCGCGCAGGGTCCGAGAAGATAAGTTTCGCAGTGAGAATTCTGAAAATATATCGTGAAGTCTCGGGTAACAGGCACGTGTTTAATGCTTTATCCTCTTTTTGTGCCGCCATGCGCTTGCTAGTTCCTGCCGGGCCGGCATTGTAGCTTGCAGCAACAGTGAGCCAGTCGCCATAGGTCTTGTACGAACTTTTTATATAGCGACATGCTACGCGTGTAGCCTTTTCAATGTTGTAACGCTCGTCGATGGAGTTGTTCACCTCCAGCCCATACTGCTTGGCAGTTGCGGGCATGAACTGCCACAGTCCCGCCGCGCCTACTGACGAGCGTGCATAGATGTCGCCGTTGCTCTCGATAATCATCAGATATTTGAAGTCGTCGGGCAGCCCCTGTTTCTCGAGTATCGGTTCTATGACGGGAAACAGACGGTTGGCACGTTTCAGCATCAGTTGGGTGTTGATGTGCGAATAAGTGAATGTAAGAATCTCCCTGTCCATGCGCTCTCTCAGGTCGCTTCGGGTAAGGTCTATCTTCTCTCCGGCAAACTCAATGCTGGCAGGAACTTCGGGCGATGTTACATTGTATGGCACTTGTGAACGCGGTGCATTTTCCTCGTCGCTTACCTGGTGGCTCTGCAACAAATTTGTTCCCGCAAAAAACAGAGTGGCGGTCAATGTGCAACTTATCAGTGTGTTTATAATGTCTTTCTTTTTCATGTCTGCTGTACGTGTTCTTTTTTTGCAATACAAAAGTAGTTTATTCCGATGCAAATAACAAGCACTTTTGTTGATTTGCATCGCTTTTTTTTGTTCCTTTGCAAAATAATTGGGCGAGAGGTGCTCGCCACAAAACACTGTTAGTTTTTTATAGGAATTGTCATTACAATTTCCGACGTCATCGAACGTCGAGCAGTAATATAATTTATTGGGTTATATGGAGGAATTTGAATTGATTGCAAAGACCTTTCAAGGTCTCGAAGAGGTGCTCGCCAAAGAATTGGTAGGGCTTGGTGCCAACAATGTGCAGATAGGCCGTCGCATGGTCTCTTTCACAGGAAACAAGGAGATGATGTACAGAGCCAATTTCTGTCTCCGCACAGCAGTGCGTATTCTCAAACCCATCGTTCGTTTCAAGGCGTCTAATGCCGACGAAGTTTACGAGAAGGTAAAGGCCATGAATTGGGACGAATATATGGATTGGGGCACAACCTTTTCGGTAGACGCCGTTGTTTACAGCGATGTGTTCCGTCATTCCAAATTCGTTGCTTACCGCGTGAAGGATGCTATCGCCGACTATTTTAACGAGAAGTACGAGAAACGTCCTTCGGTGAGAATAAACAACCCCGACCTCATGTTCCACATCCACATTGCTCAAGAGGAGTGTACTCTCGCCTTCGACAGTTCGGGTGAGTCGTTGCATCGTCGCGGTTACAGAGTGGAGACAGGTGCTGCGCCCATCAACGAGGTACTTGCCGCAGGTCTCATCATGCTCACAGGCTGGAGTGGCGAGTGCGACTTCATCGACCCCATGTGTGGTTCGGGAACACTGCCCATCGAGGCTGCCCTCATTGCCCGCAACATCGCTCCCGGAGTATTCCGCAAAGAGTTTGCGTTTGAAAAATGGCGCGACTTCGACAGCGAGCTTTTCAGCAGCATATACGAAGATGACTCCAAAGAGAAGGAGTTTTATCACAAGATATATGGTTATGACGTAGACGGTCGCATGGTGGGCTGTGCACGTCGCAACGTAAAGTCGGCCATGATGACCGATTGCATCGAGATAGAGTGTCGCGACGTGAAGGACTTCCAGGAGCACCCCAACAGAGCTATCATGGTTGTCAATCCCCCTTACGGCGAGCGTCTCGTTTCGGACAACCTGCTTGCTACATACAAAATGCTCGGTGAACGCTTGAAACACGCATTCTCGGGTAACGAGGCATGGGTGATAAGCAGCAGCTACGACTGCTTCGACCAGATAGGTCTCAAGGCATCGGCACGCATCGCCCTCTACAATGGCGACCTCGACTGCGAGTTCCGCAAATACGAACTTTTCCAGGGAAAATACAGCGGTTTCCGCGACGAGGGTAATGCCCTTCAGAAGGATTTTGCGCCTTTGAGAAGAAAGTCTCGTCTTACAGGCCTCGATGGCGAGCCTAAGGCCAACCGCCGCGAGCGCGAGGGTGGTGAGAGAGTAGCTGAAATGACTCCCGAGGAGATAGCTGCAATGAAGCGTCGCCGCGTGCTTGAGTCTTATCTTAAGTCGCGTAACGACAGAAAAGAGCGCACTTTGCGCCCCGACAGCAACCGCGACGAGCGTGATGATAGACGTAGCGAAAGACGCGAAGAGAAACGTTTCGACAGCAAACGCCCTGCCCGCGATGCGAAACCTTCATACGGCAGTCGCGACAGAAAACCCTCTTACGGTGGAGCAAAGGGCAATAGAGATTACAAAGGCCGCGGAGCATCGCCCCGACGCGACGGTGCCGGCCGCAACAGTAGAAACGATAGAAAAAAATAAATTAGAATACTATGAATATATTGCTTTTAGGTAGTGGCGGCCGCGAGCATGCCCTTGCATGGAAAATTGCTCAGAGCCCTCGTGTAGAGAAATTATATATAGCACCCGGAAATGCGGGAACATCGCAGGTGGGTGAGAATGTTGCAATCTCGGTGTGCGACTTTGACAAGATTGCCGAGTTTGTACTTGCAAACAACGTCTCTATGGTGGTTGTTGGCCCCGAAGATCCGTTGGTAAAGGGCATTTACGACTATTTCGCTAACGACGAGCGTCTCAGCGGAATAGCAGTTATCGGCCCCACACGCAATGCAGCCGAGCTCGAAGGTAGCAAGAGCTTCGCCAAGGAGTTCATGCAGCGCCACTCAATTCCCACAGCAGCCTACCGTTCGTTCGACGGCACACAGCTCGAAGAGGCATACAGTTTCCTCGAGACACTGAAAGCCCCCTACGTACTCAAGGCCGACGGTCTTTGCGCAGGTAAGGGAGTACTCATTCTTCCCACCCTCGAAGAGGCAAAAGCACAGCTCAAAGAGATGTTCTCGGGAATGTTCGGCAACGCATCGGCGACAGTAGTCATCGAGGAGTTCCTCGACGGCATCGAGTGCTCGGTGTTTGTGCTCACCGATGGCAAGGATTATGTAATCCTCCCCGAGGCTAAAGACTACAAACGTATCGGTGAGGGCAATACAGGCCTTAATACCGGCGGTATGGGCTCTATCTCTCCCGTTCCTTTTGCCGATGCTGCTTGGATGCGCAAGGTAGAGAATAGAATCATTCGTCCCACAGTAGAGGGTCTTGTGAAAGACAATCTTTTATATAAAGGTTTCATCTTCTTCGGTCTTATAAATGTCGAGGGCGAGCCTATGGTTATAGAGTACAACGTCAGAATGGGTGACCCCGAGACCGAGTCGGTGATGTTGCGTCTGAAGAGCGACATTGTGGAACTTTTCGAGAAGGTGGCAGCAGGAACACTTGCCGGAACAACCGTCGAGTTCGACGAGCGTACAGCTGTGTGTGTGATGCTTGTGTCGGGCGGTTACCCCGAGGCTTACGACAAGGGCTTTGAGATTACAGGCTTGGAGAATGTGTCGGGTAGCGTGCTCTTCCATGCAGGAACCGCCGAGAAGGATGGCAAGGTTGTCACCGCAGGTGGCCGTGTGATGGCAGTTAGCTCTTACGGCAAGAATCGCGAAGAGGCTCTTGCTACATCTTTCGCGTCGGCCGGAAAAATAAATTTTGAAAAGAAATATTTCAGAAGCGACATTGGTTTCGACTTATAGGACATCGAGTCAAAGACGTATTGCAGATGGCAGATATATCGCCCCTGCACTGTTTATCTGCTCCCTGATTTTTTGGGGAGCAGGTGCTTTATTGGGTGCAGACTCGTCGGTGGCTTATGTGCCTACATGGGCAACAGGGTGGCTTGCCGATGGCAACCTCTATCTGCTACGCTTTGTATCGCTGCTTTTCTCGTTGCTTGCGTCGGTGCTCATGGCCTCGTACGTCGTTCTCGAGCGTCGTGTAGCATGGCAGTCGTGCATGATGATGCTTGTGGCATCGATGGCTTTCAATGTGCAGTCAGACGCATCGGCGTTCTTCTCGATGCTTCTGCCGGTGGCGGTCATCGGTCTGCTTTTCCGTTGTGACACCTTGAGCGAAGTGGTGCATACGCTCTACACGCTGTTTTTAGTAGCTACGGCTTTTGCGCTCTTCTTCCCTCAGATGTTCATGATGTTGCCTCTGCTGTTGCTCTATCCCGCGTTTAGCGGAAAGCTATCGGCAAAGGCATTTTTTGCAGCGTTGCTAGGTATTGCTACCCCGTTGTGGATAGCAGCGGCTCTCATCTATCTGTTCCCGTCGCTCTCGCCGTTGCTCGACTCTCCCTGTGAGGCTCTTGCTGCTTTGTGGCAGGTGCCGCGTGTGGCTCTGTCGCCCGCCAAACTGCTGCTGTTTGTTGCCGAGTTTGTCGTGGTGCTTCCTGCAATGATACACTTCTTCGTAACAGCCTCGATAGGTCGTACGCATCTGCGCAGACGCATGATATTCTGCATAGTATTTGACGTGGTACTGTGGTTGGCTGGATGGTTGCGCCCCGAACTTTTGATGTTCTTTTTTGTTTGGCGATTGCCGATATATTCGTTGCTGTCGGCATATTTCTTTTCGGTGTTACCGCCGAAGATGTCAAATGTATATATAATCTCGTCGCTTCTTTTGTGGCTGGCAGCTTATATTGTTGGAATATGGATTGGTTAGTAGATTTTTTAAGCGGATATGGATATTGGGGCATGGGCATCGGCGCGTTCATTGCCGGTTCGGTGTTGCCCATGGCCAGCGAAGTGCTTCTTGTCCTCTTTCTGGGCATGGGGTTGAATCCCATTCTTCTGCTCATTTCGGCGACTGTCGGAAACACAATTGGTGGGTTCAGTTGTTATTATATGGCTAGACTTGCCAAACGTGAGTGGGTAGAGAAGTTTTTCCGCGTATCTCCACGACAGATGGCACGCGCCGACAGGGTGGTGAATAAAGTTGGTGTTTGGGCAGCGTTCCTCTCGTTTGTACCCCTGCTTGGAACGGCAATATTGCTGTTGTTAGGTTTCATGAGAGTCAGCCCCTTGAAGATTTCCGTTACAATGACAGCCGGAAAACTACTGCGCTACCTTATAGTTGTTCTCTCCTACACGGGCGTTGTCGAGCTCTTTTCCAAGTAAAATGACGGCTTATGAGAAAATCTCTTTTTCTTCTTCTTGTAACATTTCTTGTCGGATGTACATCGGCAGGCGATGGTTCCCGCCCCACGCTTGCTGTTACAATAGAGCCTTACCGCTACATAGTAGAGGCTGTAGCCGGTGAAAAATGGGAGGTTATAAGCGTAGTTCCCAAAGGCAACAGCCCCGAGACCTTCGATCCTGCTCCCGGGCAGATGATGCAGTTGGGAAAGTGTGGCACCTATTTCCTTGTCGGAGGTTTGGGCTTCGAAAGTTCATGGGCTGGTAAGATTAAAGAGATATACCCCCACTTGTCGTTTGTAGATACTTCGGCGGGTATCGCGCGTGTCGATGACGACCCCCATTTATGGACATCGCCCGACAATATGGCAATTATTGCGCGTAACGTCTGCGATGCTTTGTGTAGCATGGATTCAGCCGATGCGGTGGGTTATAAAGCCCGTCTGCAAGATGTCGAAAGAGTGATTGCTGCCACCGATGCGGCCATACGTGGCAAACTCGACTCTCTCACATGTCGCAGTTTCATGGTCTTTCACCCCTCTCTCACATATTTTGCAGCTCTCTACGGTGTCAATCAGATACCTCTCGAAGAGCATGGCAAAGAGCCGTCGGCTGCTCACGTTAAACATGTGATAGACGAGGCGCGACGCAGCGGTGTGCGCACAGTGCTTGTACAGGCCGAATTTGACAAAAACCATGCCTCGACCATTGCCCGAGAGATTGGTGCCGAGGTGCGTACTATTAACCCTTTAAGCTACGATTGGCACAGCGAGATGTTGCATGTGGCCGATTGTTTGACAAAATAATTATGTTGGGCGAAAAACTTGTAGAACTCTCGGGGGTGCACTTTTCTTACAACTCCTCTCCGTTGCTTACCGATGTAAACCTCTGTATCGGCGAAGGCGATTTTGTGGGAGTAGTTGGTGCCAACGGCAGTGGCAAGACCACTCTCATCAAATTGCTCTTGGGGCATCTAACCCCGCAGAAAGGCACAGTGTGCCACTATCGCGACGGCAAGCCTGTCGCCGCCCCGCAGATAGGCTACCTGCCGCAATATGCAGCGGTAGACAAATCCTTCCCTCTCTCGGTGCGCGAAGTTGTTGAGACCGGTCTGCTGACACCTCGTTCCATGTGGAATCCTTTCCTCTCTTCGGCCGACCGTTGTCGCGTGGATGCGATACTCTCGCAGATGAAACTTGCCTCTCTCGCCTCCAAGCCCATAGGTTGTCTCAGTGGTGGTGAACTTCAAAAGACCATCCTTGCTCGCGCCATTGTCTCTTCGCCCCGTCTGCTGTTGCTCGACGAGCCGGATACCTATCTCGACTCGTGTTCACAAGAGAGCCTTTATGAGTTTCTAAAAGAGATTAACCGAAATTGCGCCATACTGCTTGTGAGTCATGATGTGTCGGCTGTCTCGGCGAAGTGTAATCTTGTGGTTACCGTCAATCGCACTTTGCAGGTGAACCGTAAAACTTAACGCTTTTTTCGATAGCTGCTATCGAATATAACTGTTAAAAATAATCTTTGCGTTGCCCCTTTGTTGAATAACTTTGCCGCCTCGTTGCACAAATACTTTGCGACAGCGGTATTTTTTTTATAATAAAAACGTATGATTGAATTTTTTACAAATATGTTCGAAGGTAACCCCGCTCAATGGGGTGGAGGAGTGGCCCACTCGGTGCTGATACTCTCGCTGGTGATAGCCTTCGGTGTGATGTTGGGCAAGATAAAGATTGCAGGAGTCTCTTTTGGTGTCACATGGATTCTTTTTGTGGGCATTCTCTTCGGTCACATGGGCTTTAACATCAATGAACACCTCATGCACTTTGTAAAGGAGTTCGGCCTTATACTTTTTGTCTATTCGGTGGGCTTGCAGGTGGGTCCCGGATTCTTTTCGGCCTTTCGTAAAGGCGGTCTCTCGCTCAATGTAGTTGCGATGACGGTGGTTGCGGTGGGTGTGTTGCTCACAGTCGCACTCCATTTTATCACAGGGCTGCCCATAACCACCATGGTGGGTGTTCTCTCGGGTGCAGTAACAAACACCCCCGGACTTGGTGCCGCTCAGCAGGCTGTTGGTGATATTACAGGTGGCACTGCACCCGAAATAGCTATGGCCTATGCCGTCGCCTATCCTCTTGGCGTTATAGGCTGTATATTGTCGTTGCTGCTCATGCGATATATCTTCCGCGTCGATGTGTCTGCCGAGGAAAAGGATGCCAAATGTGTAGGCTCGGGCAGTGGCGACCAGGCTGCACGCCCCTTCTCAATAGTTATACGTAACGCGGCTGTCGATGGCAAACGCCTTTCCGAAATAGAGCCCCTGCTGCACTGTCGCTTCGTCGTGTCGCGCATCAGCGAGGGCGGTGCACCCGAAAAGGTGCGCCCTGCGGCAGCGGATAGCATTCTTCATGTGGGCGACAAACTGTTGCTGATAACCACTCCCGCCGATGCCGATACAATAATAATGTTCCTCGGCGAATTGTGCGAAATGAAGTGGGAGAGCATCGATACACAACTTATTTCGCGTCGTGTGCTCATTACAAAGCCCGAACTTAACGGCAAGATGCTCTCTTCGCTTAAGGTACGCAACAACTTCGGTGTGAATATCACACGCGTGAACCGTTCGGGTGTAGACCTTGTTGCCAACCCTCATTTGCGTTTGCAGATGGGCGACCGAGTGACACTTGTCGGCAGCGAACTTTCCATTGCACACGCCGAAAAGGTGCTTGGCAACTCACTCAAGCGTCTCGACCATCCGAACCTTATCCCCATCTTCATAGGTATTGCATTGGGTTGTCTGCTCGGCAGCATTCCGTTTGCCTTCCCCGGAATACCTCAGCCTGTGAAATTAGGTCTTGCGGGTGGCCCGCTCATCGTGGCCATTCTTGTCAGCCGTTTCGGCCCCAACTACAAACTTGTCACCTACACTACCATGAGTGCCAATCTGATGATACGCGAAATTGGAATCTCACTTTTCCTTGCCTGTGTGGGTCTCGGTGCCGGTAATGGCTTTGTAGATACCATTGTGAACGATGGTGGCTATGTGTGGGTGGGTTACGGAGTGCTCATCACCGTTATCCCTTTGCTTGTGGCAGGCCTGTTGGCGCGCAAGGTGTTCAAACTTAATTACTACACTCTCATCGGAGTGCTTTCCGGCTCTATGACCAATCCTCCCGCGCTTGCCTACTCCAATGAACAGACCGGTTGCGATGCTCCCTCGGTAGGATATGCGACGGTCTACCCGCTAACGATGTTCATGCGTGTGCTCACAGCGCAGCTGCTGATAATCTTCTTTGTGTAGGATATAAAGAGGTGTCTTATAGAAAATTCAACATTCCCTAAATACTCTCGTAACCGAGTAATGCAATCTCTCCGTCGGTTTTTACGGTTTTATGCCGGCGGGGAGGTTTTTTGTGTTAGTCGGTGTATCAGTTTCTAAGGTCTGCGCCCCACATCATTTTGTCGTGCAGAGTCTTGAAAAATGTCTGCCCTTTGATTTTTACTATTTTTACGGTGTATGCGGCTTTGCGCAGTGTCAGTGTGGTGCTCTCGTCGCACTCTTCGTTGCGACCGTCGATGGCGATAAGGTAGTTGTGACTGCGGCTTGCTACCTTCAACGTTACCACAGTGTTGTCGTTCACCACCACAGGACGCGCATTCAGGCTGTGCGAAGCAATGGGGGTGAGTACAAATACATTTGCGTCGGGGGCTATGATTGGGCCTCCTGCACTCAGCGAATAACCGGTAGAGCCTGACGGCGCAGCAATTATCAGACCATCGGCCTGATAGGTTATGCACTCTTTGCCGTTGAGCGATGTCTCGATGCTTATCATCGAGGAGTTGTCGTGTTTCATCACCGCAACCTCGTTCAATGCGTAGGGGTTGTTCTGCAACTGCTTGTCCGACGCGCTCACCTCTATCACGTCGCGCTCCTCAATTGTATATTCTCCGCGGTGCAGGCACTCGAAAAGCTCCTGGATGTTGTTTGCCGAGAACGATGTGAGAAATCCCAGACGGCCGGCATTTATTCCCAACAACGGAATGTTCTTGCTACCCACGCGGTTGGCTGTACGCAGAAACGTTCCGTCGCCACCGAAACTGATGGCAATGTCGGCATCGAAATCGTCTCCATCGAAAATACCTTCGGGCTGAGCAAACAGTTTGCCCTCATCGAGCAGGTACTCGTAAAAGTGACGGTCGATGATGAAACTATCCTCCCACTCTTTAATGGCAGCAAAAAGTTTCTCTATGTTCTCCGATTTTTTCGACTGATGTTTATTTCCGAATATTGCAAATTTCATATCTTTCTTATCTTTTGTCGGCAACTGCTCCACAGGCGACTCTTTTCCCAAAATAGGCGTCTATTTAGCATAATTAAACAAATGCAGCCTCTGTCGGCGGCAATTACGATGCAAAATTAAGATAAATTATTGTCTTATTTTGCTTATTTTGTCGTACTTTTGCGAAAAATACGAAATTGGAGATACTTTTGCCGCATTTGAGTGGCGAATAAGAAGAAAAAAACAACAAGATGACTAAGTTAAGTGTAAATATAAATAAGGTTGCCACCATCAGAAACGCGCGTGGCGGCAACACTCCCGACCTATTGCAGGTTGCGCGTGATTGTGAACTTTACGGTGCCGACGGCATCACTGTACACCCCCGTCCCGACGAGCGTCACATACGTCGTGCCGATGTTCCTGCCCTGCGTGCTGTTGTTCGCAGTGAATTCAATATCGAGGGTTACCCCTCGAAAGAGTTCCTCGACCTTGTGCTCAAGGCAAAGCCCAATCAGGTGACACTCGTTCCCGACAAGCCCGGTCAGCTCACTTCGGACAATGGCTGGGACACAGTTACTCATCAGGAGTTTCTCAAGGATGTGCTCGACGATTTACGCGAGGCAGGCATTCGCAGTTCCATCTTCATCAACGCCGACAGCCGCATGGCCGAATATGCAGCAAAGGCCGGTGCCGACAGAGTAGAACTTTACACAGGCCCTTATGCCGAGGCATATACACGTAATCGCGAGAAAGCTATCGAGCCTTTCCTCGAAACAGCTCGTCGTGTGCGTCAGTTGGGAATAGGACTCAATGCCGGTCACGACCTCAGCCTTGTGAACCTTCGCTATTTTGTCGAGACAATTCCCTGGGTCGATGAGGTGTCGATAGGTCACGCACTCATTTGCGACGCCCTCTACATGGGACTCGAAAAGACTATTGCCGCATACAAAGATTGTTTAAAGAAATAATAAAAATAAAATACAAAAACTATGGTTTTAATGACACTTCTTGCACAGGCTGCAAGTGTAGCACAGGATTCTTTGATGTCACTCACCGAGGTTGCTACCGAGGAGAGTATGAATGTTTGGGAGCTTGCCGTAAAGGGCGGCTGGATAATGATAGTATTGGCTATCCTCTCGGTGATAGGCGTTTACATCTTCTTTGAGCGTTTTTCTACATTGCGCAAAGCAATGAAACGCAACCCTCTTTTCATGGAGCGCATTCACGACAATATCAAAGACGACGACCTTAAGTCGGCAGCCAACTATTGCCGCAGCGAAAATACACCTCTTTCGCGCATCGTAGAGCGCGGTGTCAAGAGCTTCAACTTCTCAGCATCGTCTATTCGCGAGACAATTGACAACAGTGCCAACCTCGAAATCTCCGAGCTTGAGAAGGGTCTTCCCATCCTCTCTACCATTGCAGCCGTTGCTCCCATGATTGGTTTCTTGGGAACAGTAACAGGTATGGTACGTGCCTTCTGGGAGATGGCAAACGCAGGTAACAACATCGATGTATCGCTCCTTTCGGGCGGTATCTACGAGGCTATGGTTACCACTGTCGGCGGTCTTGTCGTGGGTATTATCGCAATCTTTGCCTACAACTACCTGGTGACAATGGTCGATAAGGTACAGAATGACATGGAGGCCGAAATCATCTCTTTCATGGAGATTGTACGCGAGAAAAAAGAGAATCTTTAAGCCATCAACTTAAATATACAGCGAGTTATGCTTAAAAGAAAAACAAAATCAATAGAGACATTCTCGATGTCCTCGATGACGGATATCATCTTCTTGTTGTTGATATTCTTCATGATAACATCGTCGATGGTTACTCCCAATGCCATAAAGGTGCTTCTGCCTCAGGGTAGCCAGCAGACATCTGCCAAGCCTTTGGCGCGCGTAATCATCGATAAGGAACTTAACTACTACTCGGCTTTCGGCAACGAGGATGAGATGCCCATCGACCCCGAGGAGATTACCGATTTCCTCAAGAAGTGTGCCACCGAAGAGCCCGAAATGTACGTTGCGCTCTATGCCGACGAGAGTGTTCCCTACCGCGAAATAGTAAGAGTGCTTAATATAGCCAACGAGAATAACTTCAAAATGGTGCTTGCGACACGTCGCCCCGACAAGAAGAGAAGATGAAACAACTGAACAAAGAACAGATGCATGGAGTGGTGGGTACGGCAATCGTACACATCATACTGTTGCTTATTCTTCTTTTTGTGGTAATAGATAAGCCTATTCCCAAAGAGGAGCAGGGCGTTCCTGTGGTTTTGGGTAATGTCGAGCGTTCCAAGGGCGATGCCTACACATATACCGAGGTGAAGGTTGCTCCGCAGCCTGCCCCCAAGCCCGTACAGCCCAAGCCTGTTAAGAGTCCTGTCGATCCTCTTATCACGCAGACCACCGAAGAGACGGTGGCTCTCAACAGCGGCGAGAAGAAAAAGCAAGAGACTAAAAAGCCCGAAAAAACCCCCGAACAGTTGGAGGCCGAGCGCAAGGCTCTCGAAGAGGAGCGTAAACGTCAAGAGGCCGAGAAGATGGCTCGCGAGGCGAATGCCAAGATTGCCGGAGCTTTCGGCAAGGGTACAACCATGACTGACAAGGGCGAGAGCGAAGAGGGCAAGGGCAACGAAGGCTCGGTCGAGGGTAACGAGAATACAGGTGTTACCAAAGGCGTTGGTGGCTATGGCTCTTTCGACCTGCAAGGTCGTGATTTGGGTAAGGGTGGATTGCCCCGTCCCGAGTACAGTGTGCAGGAAGAGGGTCGTGTGGTGGTGAATATCACCGTAAATCCCAATGGTAATGTCGTCGGAGTCTCCATCAACAGACGTACAAACACCACCAGCAAGTCTTTGCGTGATGCGGCTATGAAAGCTGCCCGCAAAGCTGTCTTCAACAGTGTCTCCACTGTTGATAATCAGATGGGTACAATTACATATTATTTTACATTGAAATAAACTTTTTACAGCTATGAGCAAAATATATCTTTTTCTTGCCGACGGCTTTGAACCTGTCGAGGCACTCGCTCCGGTAGACGTAATGCGTCGCGCCGGTTTGGAAGTGGTAACAGTCTCCATCATGGGACGTGCAACCGTCGAGGCAGCTCATGGCGTGAAGGTTGTAGCCGACGCTCTCTTCGACGAGGTCGATTTTTCCGATGCCGATGCGCTGGTGCTTCCCGGTGGCTCTTTGGGCACGGAAAATCTCTCTGCATGTGAACCTTTGCGTGCGCTTGTGGCTTCGGCCAACAGTGCCGGCAAGGTTGTTGCCGCCATCTGCGCAGCTCCCATGGTGTTTGGTCGCATGGGCATTCTTGCAGAGCGTCGTGCCACCTGTTACCCCGGTTGTGAGGGTGAGCTTGCAGGTGCAAAATATACAGCGGCGGCTGTCGAGCAAGACGATAATATAATTACCGCTTGCGGTCCGGTAGCGTCGTTCGAATTTGGCTTTGCCATCGTCGAGAATTTCTGCGGCAGCGACAAGGTTGCCGTCATTCGTGAACAAATGCGTTTTAACGACCTATGAAAAGGTATCTTATAATAGTGGCGGGCGGAAAGGGTGTCCGCATGGGAGGCGATGTGCCCAAACAGTTCAGACTGTTGAATGGCAAGCCTTTGGTGATGGCAACGATAGAGAATCTCTATGCGATGGATATCACCATGCGCATTATACTTGTGCTTCCCAAAGAGCAACTTGAATATTGGAACGAACTTTGTGCCGAGTATGAATTTAATATTCCCGTCAAGGTCGTTACCGGTGGAACAACACGTTTCCACTCGGTGCAGAACGGTCTTGCGGCGATAGACGATGAAAACGAGGCTCTTGTGGGTATACACGACGGTGTTCGTCCCTTCCTTGCAATGAAAGTGTTCGACGAACTTTTCCGCGAAGCGGCAATCAATGGAGCGGTAGTTCCTGTGGTTGCTGTAAACGACAGTATGCGCCGTTTCATCGGCGGAGAGGGAGCCACCGAGCCTGTTCCCCGCGACAGGTATCGTCTGGTGCAGACCCCACAGGTGTTCAAACTCTCTCTCTTGCGTAAAGCCTACGAGCAGCTGTATGTCGAGGAATTTACCGACGACGCCTCTGTGGTAGAGAAGATGGGCGAGTTTGTGCATGTTGTCGAGGGTAACCGTGAAAATATCAAGATAACCACCCCCTTTGATTTTGTATTAGCAAAGGCGATAGTTGAATGCTTGACTCAACAACCCGAGATATAAAATTCCTACCCGGAGTGGGCGAGCAACGTGCCGCCCTCCTGAACAGAGAGTTGAATATATATTCTCTGTACGATCTTTTGTACTATTTCCCATATAAATATGTAGACCGCAGTCGTCTGTTCAAAGTGAGCGAGATTGACGGTCGCATGCCTCATATACAGCTCTGTGGCGAGATACGCAGTTTCGAGGAAATGGGCGAGGGTGCTTCGCGTCGTCTTGTGGCCCACTTCACCGACGGCTCAGGCTTTGTAGACCTCGTGTGGTTCAGGGGAATAAAATTTATCAAAGGGAAATACAAGTTGGGTGTCCGTTACATAGTCTTTGGCAAGCCCACAATATTCAATGGCAGGGCAAATATCGCTCACCCCGATATTGACCCCGCCGACACGTTACAGTTGAGCGAGATGGGGTTACAGCCCTATTACAACACCACCGACCGTATGAAACGCAGCGGACTCAACTCTCAGGCAATGGCAAAATTGACTTCCAATCTCTTCAACCTTCTGCCCGAGACTATGCCCGAGACCCTTAGCGATGCTATTCTGCAACGTCACAAACTGATGCCTTTGAGCAAGGCACTCAAAGTGATACACTTCCCGAGCAATGTCAATGAACTGCGTCACGCCGAATATCGTCTGAAATTCGAGGAACTATTCTATATACAGCTAGGCATTCTCAATTACTCCAAGGATCGCAAACACAAGTATGCAGGTTACAACTTCTCCAGCGTGGGTGAGCATTTCAACCGTTTCTACAACGAGAACCTTCCTTTTGAACTTACGGGTGCGCAAAAGCGCGTGGTGCGCGAGATACGTCGCGACGTGAACCGCAGCACACAGATGAATCGCCTTGTGCAGGGCGATGTGGGCAGCGGAAAGACACTTGTGGCACTGCTTGCCATGCTCCTCGCTAAGGATAATGGCTATCAGGCCTGCATGATGGCTCCCACCGAAATTCTTGCCGAGCAACACTTTGCCACCCTGCGCCGTATGCTTGCAGGGCTGCCTGTGAGGGTGGAACTTCTCACCGGAAGCACCAAACAGAAAGAGCGTGTACCACTGCTTGCCGACCTCTTCTCGGGCGAGATAGATATTCTTGTTAGTACTCATGCCGTACTCGAGGACAAGGTGAACTTTGCGCGCCTGGGACTTGTGGTTATCGACGAACAGCACCGCTTCGGCGTTGTGCAACGTGCAAAGATGTGGTCGAAGAGCCGCATCCCGCCTCATGTGCTTGTGATGACTGCCACCCCCATTCCCCGCACCCTTGCAATGACGCTTTACGGCGACCTCGATGTTTCGGTCATTGACGAGCTTCCTCCCGGACGCAAACCCATAACCACACGCCATATTTTCAGGAATAATATCAGCGAGGTCTACTCTTTTATCGATAAGCAGTTGCGCGAGGGGCGTCAGGCTTATGTTGTCTATCCGCTTATCACAGAGAGTGAAAAGATAGACCTAAAAAATCTCGAAGAGGGTTATGCTCATCTGTGCAATGTCTTTCCCGACTACAAGATAGGCAAACTGCATGGCAAGATGAAGCCCAAAGAGAAAGATGCCGAGATGCAGCGTTTCGCTTCGGGTGAGACACAGATACTTGTCTCTACCACAGTGATAGAGGTGGGTGTGGATGTTCCCAACTCCACAATAATGGTGATAGAGAATGCCGAGCGTTTCGGCCTTTCTCAGTTGCATCAGTTGCGTGGCAGGGTGGGGCGCGGCGCGAACCAATCTTACTGCATTCTTGTTACCGATTACAAACTCTCCGACGACACGCGCAAACGTATGGAGATAATGACCGGCAGCAACGACGGCTTTGAAATTGCCGAGGCCGACCTCAAGCTACGAGGTCCCGGTGACATAGAGGGTACCCAGCAGAGCGGTATTGCCTTCGACCTTAAAATTGCCAACCTTGCCAAAGATGAGCAGTTGTTGCAGTTTGTACGTGATATTGCACGCGAGGTTGTGGATAACGACCCCGATTGCAGTCGCGAAGAGAATCGTGTGCTGTGGCGCAGGCTTGCCGAAATAAAACGTCGCAGCAATCGTAATTGGGGCGCAATTTCGTGATTGCGTTACTCTATGATAGTTAAATGGTTATCCGAATATCTTCTTGCTTCCCTTTTTATAGGTTAAAAAAACGTAAAATTACACTCTTGGTGTATAATAAATAAAAAAGCTCGCGTTCTTATTGTGTGTGGCACAGATATTTTTATTACCTTTGCAAGGTATTATTGTGTTTTTGCACAAGTGTGGCGGCGTTGTAAAGAGGCTGTTGCATAATTTACATAGAGAATCGTTTGAATTTTTAATTACAACAACATCAGGCATTATGGAAAAGAGCCTTGTATTGATAAAGCCCAACGCTGTTCAGCGTGGACTTATTGGTGAGATTATTGCACGTTTTGAGCGTAAGGCTTTGCACGTGGCAGGATTGAAGATGATACAGCTCGACGATGCTGTGCTCAACGAGCATTATGCACACCTCAGTGAGCGTCCCTTCTTTACCATCCTCAAAGACTCTATGAAGGTAGCTCCTGTTGTTGCAATGTGTGTCGAGGGTCTCGATGCAGTGGAAACTGTACGTCTGATGGTGGGTGCTACAAACTCACGCAAGGCGTTGCCCGGTACCATACGTGGCGATTTGTCCATGAGTGGCGAGCAGAATGTTATACACGCTTCCGACTCGGTAGAAAATGCCATTGTCGAGGTCAAACGTTTCTTCAACGAGAATGAACTTTTTGAATATCAGTCGGCTGTAACCTCATTCGAGTACGGAGGCGAGGAGAGAGCCAGAATGTAAAATATATTAGACCATTGGAAACGTTAAACAAAATAAAAGCGCTGCTTATTGCAGCAGTAATGTCTGTCGTGGCAGTAAACGCTTCGGCACAGGATTTATTGGTTGAGCAAGCACCTCTCGACAAACAGATGAGCCTTGTAGACTCCATAGCTTTGCGTCGCATGTTGCTCAACGAGTCACATCTTTTCCCTTCACAAGAACTTTATCCCGAGTGGGAGAATGCCAAGTTGCATTATGATGCACAGCGTCCCGACTCTTTCCGCATAGACCTCACAACCTTTGTGATGCCTACCACAAACACCAAAATCACCGACATATTCGGCTATCGCCCTCGTCGTCGCCGTGTACACAACGGCCTTGATATCAAGGTGCAGATTGGCGACACCATTCGTGCGGCATTCGACGGAAAGGTGCGCGTTGTCAAGAACCAGGGCCGTCGCAAAGGCTATGGAAAATATGTGGTTATTCGTCACGAGAATGGCCTCGAAACAGTATATGGCCACCTCTCAAAGTGGTTGGTTACCGAGGACCAGTATGTGAAAGCCGGTGACCCCATTGCTCTTGGTGGAAACACAGGTCGTTCGACAGGTTCACACCTTCATTTCGAGACACTTTTCATGGGTAAGGCATTAGACCCTGCGTTGATGTTCGACTTTGTAAATCAGGATGTTACTAATGACTACTATGTTTATCGCAAGCCTGTGAGAAAGGTAGTCGATAAAAAAACAGGTGCAGTGAAAACCGAGTCGGCCGAGGCTATGTACTATAAGGTGCGCAGTGGTGATACACTCTCGAAAATCGCAAAACGTCATGGAGTGTCACTCTCTACATTGTTCAAACTCAACGGCATGAACGCAAAGACTAAGTTGCGTATCGGTCAGACCATCAGATATAACTAATCATCTAAAATAACAGAGTATAGGCGCGGATTTTTCTGCGCCTTTTTTTGTATATATAGCCCAAACGGAACTCTCTATTAAATAATTGCTTTAAAGGCCTGTTTTCTTATTAAAATAGTTTAAATTTGTAACCACAACCCACTCTGCGCTTTGTGCAGAAATGTCCATTGTCAAGTAATAAAAAGATATAACCTATGAGAAAAATTCCATTTTTTGCATTGTTGCTTGCATCTCTTTTTACGGCATGCAGCAAACAATCCGATGTATTTGTTGCCGACAGTGTTAATGAACTTCGTGCTCCGGCCTATCCGTTGGTAACCATCGACCCCTTTACAAGTGCATGGTCGTTTGGCGACACTCTCAACGCCTCTCCCGTACTCCATTGGACAGGAAAGGCTCATCCTATGGTAGGTGCGCTCAAGGTCGATGGAAAGGTCTATCGTTTCCTCGGTGTAGAGGATGCGCCACTCGATTTTATAATCCCCTCGGCACTCACACAGCGTTGGACTGCGCGTTACACCGAGCAAGAGCCCAAAGGCAACTGGACAGCATGTGATTATAACGATGTTTCGTGGAAAGAGGGTAAGGCAGCATTCGGTACACGCGACCAGTCGGCAATCTCTACCGAGTGGACTAGCCAGGATATATGGGTGCGCCGCGAGGTAGAGCTCTCGGCTGCCGACCTCGAAAAAGAGCTTGGTCTCGAATATTCCCACGACGATGTTTTTGAGCTTTACATAAACGGCACACAGGTGGTCTCTACCGGCTTTGTGTGGCGCAACAATGTTCGCGTGCCTTTCACCGACGAGCTTAAATCCCTGCTGAACCCCGGAAAGAATGTTATTGCCGCTCACTGCCACAACACCTACGGTGGTGCGCTTGTCGATTTTGGAATCTACAAAAAGGGCGAGGATGTTGCCTTTGGCGAAGCTGCCGTGCAGAAATCCGTAAACTTGCAGCCCACACGTACACTCTACACATTCGAGTGCGGCCCTGTGCAGCTTGAGCTTGTTTTTACCTCTCCGCTGCTGATGGACGATCTCGACCTACTCTCTACCCCCGTAAACTATGTGTCGTATCGCGTGAAACCTCTCGATGGCAAGGCCCACGATGTGCAGATTTACATGGATGCAACCCCCGAGTGGGCGGTGAACACCCCCGCACAGCGTGTCTCATGTGCCGTTTCGGCTGATGATGTTCCCATGCTCTATGCAACAGCAGGAACAGTAGAGCAGGCAGTTCTCCATCGTAGAGGCGACGATGTTCGCATCGATTGGGGTTATTTCTTCATCGCTTCGCCCAAGAAAGAAAATGTCACAATAGGTGCCGGTGCATATACTCCCATGAAAAAGAAATTCATCGATGAGGGAACTGCCGCTGTTGCAGGTTCGCAACTCAAAGATGTCGATCACAATGGTGCAGTGCTTGCATTCTCCGAGAACCTCGGCACCGTTACTGACGAGAAGAGCGGTTATATGCTTGTTGCCTACGACGATCTCTACTCCATACGCTACTTCGACGAAAACCGCATGGCCTATTGGAAACACAATGGCCGCGTCACCATGCTCGACGCCTTGCAGAAGGCTGCTGCCGACTACGAGGCAGTGACAGCACGCTGTCGCAAGTTCGATGCGCGCATGATGGCCGACGCAACAGTCTCGGGTGGCAAGAAATATGCCGAACTTTGTGCTCTTGCCTATCGTCAGGCGATTGCAGCCCACAAACTTATTACCGACAAAGAGGGCAACCTTGTGTTCCTCTCAAAAGAGAATTTCAGTAACGGTTCCATCGGAACAGTAGACGTAACCTACCCCTCGGCGCCCCTCTTCCTGCTCTATAATACCGAGCTTGCAAAAGGTCTCTTGAATCATATTTTCTATTACAGCGAGAGTGGTCGTTGGACAAAACCTTTCGCGGCACACGACATTGGCACCTACCCCATAGGTTGCGGACAGACCTATGGCGGTGACATGCCTGTCGAGGAGTGTGGAAACATGCTCATACTCACCGCAGCCATTGCTGTGCGCGAGGGTAATGCCGAGTATGCAAAGAAACATTGGGAGACACTTTCTACATGGGCAAACTACTTGCTCGAGAATGGTCTCGACCCCGAGAATCAGCTCTGCACCGATGACTTTGCGGGACACTTTGCCCACAATGCCAACCTCTCGATAAAAGCAATTCTTGGTATTGCCGGTTACGGAAAGCTTGCGGGAATGTTGGGCGATGCAGCCACCGAGAAAAAATATATCGATGCAGCCAAAGCGATGGCGACCGAGTGGCAGCAGATGGCCAAAGATGGCGACCACTATAAACTCACTTTCGACAAAGAAGGTACATGGAGCCAAAAGTACAATCTCGTGTGGGACAGACTGTTGGGGTTGAACATCTTCGACCCGTCGATTGCCACCGACGAGGTTGCCTACTACAAAACCAAACAGCAGAAATACGGCCTTCCCCTCGACAGTCGCAAGACCTATACAAAGTCCGACTGGATATTGTGGAGCGCATGCCTCACAGGAGACATCAATGACTTCAATGCCCTCTTCGAGCCTGTCTACAAATATGCCAACGAGACAGAGAGCCGCATGCCCATCTCCGATTGGCACGAGACGACAAGCGGAAATTGGGTAGGATTCAGAGCGCGCTCGGTAGTGGGTGGTTACTTCATAAAGATGCTCGAAACGGAGCTTATGAATAAATAGTTTCGTCGGTAAATATACTCAAGGAGCCTGAATTATTGGTAAAGAGTCCGGTGCAATACCGGACTCTTTACTTTAAGTCTTAGTTTAATTATATTATTGTTAGGTAAACATGGTATAAGTTTGCCGTTATTATTAAGAAAACGGTAAAAATGGTATTTGTGATTGGTAGATTTTTGTCGCAAGAGTGAAAAAGGTATTTTTATCGGTAATATGAGTATATGTTATGTGGTATTTAAATAATACATTTGCCATTGACTAAAGAGTAAACAAGAAAAAATACGAAAGCCATATGATAGCTGTATTAAAAAATGGAGTAACAAAAGCTCAAAAAGATAAATTGATAGAATGGCTCGAAGCACAGAATGTGAGAGTTCACGTGTCGGAAGGCGAGTTTCAGACAGTCGTAGGTCTTGTAGGTGATACAAGTAGAATAGACATAGGCCTGCTCGCAAGTCTCGAGTTTATAGAAAAAGTCAGTCGCGTAAGCGAGCCTTTCAAGAGCGCTAGTCGTCGTTTCCATCCCGACGATACTGTCGTTGAGGTAGGCGAAGGCGAGAACAAGGTGAAAATAGGTGGAGGTAACTTCTGTATGATTGCCGGCCCCTGTTCGGTCGAGTCCGAAGAGCAGATAATTGAAGTGGCAAAGGCGGTAAAGGCTGCCGGTGCCAAGTTGCTTCGCGGCGGTGCTTTCAAGCCCCGCACCTCTCCCTACGATTTCCAGGGACTCCGCGGTGAAGGTCTCGACCTCTTGCTGAAAGCGCGCAAAGAGACAGGCCTTCCCATTGTTACCGAAATAATGAATGCAGCTCATTTAGATATGTTCGCCGATGTTGATATCATTCAGGTCGGTGCCCGCAATATGCAAAACTTTGAGCTTCTCAAAGAGTTGGGACGCTCCAAGAAACCCATCCTTCTCAAACGTGGTCTTGCGGCTACTCTCAAAGAGTTCCTCATGAGTGCCGAGTATATTCTTGCCGAGGGTAATGAGAATGTAATGTTGTGCGAGCGCGGTATCCGCAGTTTCGACACCTACACACGTAATGT
>JAZRFE010000042.1:0-106360 GCA_045661205.1 Bacteroidaceae bacterium
CCGTTCCTGGGAATGCGTATGAGGGAGATAAACTTCAAGTACACCGAACAGGTGTCCGATTACACATCAGACCCAACAAATGCATCAAACCTTCTGAACATAGCCAAACTGACGGATAAGAACATTGCAAAGACCGAAGGCTCTCGTACAAGCGACGGCAAACTGTACCGTTTGTGCGACCCCTATTGGTACATGAGCTACATAAGCAACTATGCTTTTATCGGTGGCTACGCAATTACCGACGAAAAGGACAAGTTCAATATTCAGGCTACAACATCGCAGTCGTTGCTTATCACAGGCTTGGGTGGAATGTACGAGGGACATGTAGAAAAGGGTGAAAGTGCATTTGGTATAGCAAATGGCGTGGACAAGATACGCCGCTTGTCGTACTATATTCCCAACTCTGACTACTTCCCGTTGCCTGTGATGGACTACGACCTGCACACCTACCGTACGGGGGGCGATGCAAGATGCCCTGCATTCAGGCCCTCCGACAAGTTGCGAATGAATGTATATAACTATACGCTTCAGATGCGCGACCTGCCGGTGTTTGGTGAACGATTGTCTGATGAGCAATATAAAGAAATGGGAAAACATATATTGGACCTTGTTGGACACGAAGAAGCATCGGGCGATAATGTAAAGAAAATTGCAGAATGGTATGCGGCACGTGTGGGAACATATCACACACTCAGTTATGGTCCTGTAAAACTTGAGTTTCCCCTCTATCAGGCTATTCTTATTTGGGGTTCGCAGTTCGACGACAACTCTGTGTGGTCGTCGCACAACGGTATTACATTGTGGAAAATGACAGAGGGATTCGACAAGAGCGATACCCGCCCGCACGAGAGCATGAGCGAGGATATCCACAACTCGTTGTGGGGCTTGGACAAAAAAGGTACGGGCCGAGAAAAAGTAAAATTTGAGTGGGATATCATTAAAGATGCTACATTCGAGATTTACCGTGTGAATGCATATAATACATATACCAAAGAATATGAATATAGCACAACATTCCCATTGCGTTATCCGGGAATACCCTCTACATATACCAAATTCAAACTTGGTAATCCTTTGGAATACTCAGGCAACGAAAGTATAATACAACAGTAATATATAAAGAGAGCAGCAGGCATTGCCCCTAAAAAACAGAAACGATAGAACAATATGATACGACTTACGAAAAAAATTATAAATACAGTTGTTGCACTTGTGTTGTGCAATGCGCTGTCGGCAATGGGCGACGGCAGCCGATTCATCATGCACAAAAGTGATATTCTGCCCGACGATACTGTTACCACTGTAACCGGCACTCTCCCCGAGGCTATAAAGGACACTGCCGAGTTTATGAAACAGCATCGCAACCGCGCAAAGAAAGACTCCGAGGCACGCATCAACCTGCTGGCGCGCACCTATGGCGACAGCATTGTGTTGCGTTGGGCCCCCGAGGACTATGTGTCGTGGCGATACCTGTGCAACAACGGTGTAAACGTATATCGTTTCGACAAGAAGAACCCGCTGAAGGTCGATACGCTTGCCTATGCGCTTAAACCTGCTCCGCTGAATGTGTGGAGAAACTCCTATCCGCAGACCGACACCGTTGCAGCCGTTGCTGCCGGAACTCTCTACGGCGAGAATGGCTTCAAGCCCGAACAGTCGAAACGCCGTCCGGGAAGCCTCGGCGCTCTGCTTGATGTCTACGACGACCAACAGATGCGTTTTGCGGTGGCTATCCTCACCAGCGAATGGCGCCGCGACATTGCCGACAAGATGGCAATGCGCCTGGTAGACAAGACAGCCAAGAAGGGCAAGGAATATGAGTATATCGTGCGCCCGACGGTGCTCGACACTACCGGCCACATTATCTTCCGTTCGGGACATATTCAGTCGGTAAAGAATGTGAAATATACCCCCGAACGCTTCGATGTTGCCATTGGCGACTCGTTGGTGGGCATAAACACCGTGCGTTTGTGGTGGGGTAACGACAAGAGATATTCGTCGTTCGAGATTGAGAGACGCAAACGTGGCGAAAAGGAGTGGAAACGAGTAAACGACCGCCCCTTTGTGATGATGCGCAACATAAACGATGCCAATATCGATAACTTTGTGCGCGACGTTGTTCCCTCGCCCGGCACATACGAATATAGAATTTTTGCCTACGATGCATTCGGCGACCTTACAGTGTCGAGCCACACGCACGTGGTTACCGTTCCCGATATGATGGCTCCGCGTGCAGCCAACCTTACATTGGTTGTTATCGACCGCCGCAACCCCGAGGATCTCTCCGACTCCATCTTTGCCGAATTCCATTACGAGAAAGATACAATAGAGCCCGACTTTGTCGGTTACAAGATTCTATATTATGCACCCAAGAGCGACAAGAAATGGGTGGAACTAACAGAGGAACTTATTCCCCCTACCGACACAGTGCACACGATAGAGGTTACAGGCCTCACAACCAGCCAGATGGTGATTGCTGCGTATGACACTGCGATGAATGTGAGCTACTCTATTCCCCGCGTGGTGCGCATCACCGACGTGAAGGCACCTGCCGTTCCCGCCAACTTCCGCTACGAGATTGTAGACAATGCCAAGGGACTTGTGCGCCTTATGTGGGACGCTCCCAGTGCCGACGTCGACTACTACGAAATTGTATTTGCCAACGACACTGTGTCGCTCTACACTCAGTTGAGCACCGGTGGCTTGCTGCGCAAGACCGAGTTTGTAGATACATTGGCGGTGGGTGTAAACCAAAAGTATATCTACTACAAGGTGCGTGCCATAGACTACGCAACCAACATGGGTGAGTTCTCTAAGCCGTTGCAGGTGCTCCGCCCAAGTTTGGTTATTCCGGCAGTGCCGCACATCGACTCGCTGTGGGTGGACCAGACGAAAGGCATAAACATGCGATGGGCTTGCAGCAACGAGCAGCAAATTTCGCACCACATACTTAAACGCCGCGTGGCGGGCACCGAGAAATGGGACATTCTGGGTATCTTCAAGGCCGAGAATGTGCGTGCAGCAGGCAATCTGTTGCAGCTGTGCGACATTCCCAAATACAACCGTCGCAAGAAGTACGAGTATGTGATGGAATCTGTGTCGTTTGCAGGAATCTCAAGCGGACACAGCCTTGTGCTCTCGGTGAAGTTTGCCGGACCAAATGTGTTCGACTGGCCCATAAAACTTAGTGGTACATACCACGAAAAGAACCACGAGACAAGGCTCGCATGGGAAATGAACGACAAACTTCCTTACGAGGACGATTGGTACTTCTGCGTCTATCGCAAGGGCAAGAAGGATGACAGGCACAAATTCCTTATGTCTGTAAAGAGTACAGAACGCTCGTTCAGCGATTATCTGTTGCGCCCGGGCGAGACGGCCGAATATTACATAATGATACAGTTCGAGGATGGACGCTCTACAAAGCCGTCGAACACAATAACCGTTACTGCTCCCAAGAAAGAGACACAACAGTAGAAACCGCATTTGACGAATGTCGCAAGACATTATTAATGAATAGAAACAAGAAACGAAACTTTGTAATATGAAAAGGTTCGCAAAAATATTGACTTTTATCTCTTTTGTGGCAGTGTCGCAACTGATGACATCCTGCCTGAAACTGGAAATTGGCGACGACACACTGACAGCCTATGACATGAGTCTCAACTACGACTCGGTGTATATGATGTTGGACGATACAATAACATTGAGCCCTGTGTTCAACCCCGACAGCGTGACCAACAAGGAAATGTTCTGGTGGAGCGATGTCGACAGCATAGTCTATGCCGACGGTAACGACCTTATAGCCGCTGCCGAGGGAATTACATACGTCAGGGGAATGTCGGTGCAGCATCGTCTCGAAGACTCGTGCTACGTCTATGTGATGCCCCGCTGGGAGGTGTCGCCATACGATTATCCCTTCGAGATTGTAGTGTATGCCGATGTCAAGATTGGTGGCGAGACACCCTCCGAGGATATTCTCATAGGAGCTTTCAAAGGCAAGGAGTTCCGCGGAATTGGTAAGTGGAAAGAGTGGAAAGGAAAAAAATATATGGAGATAAGAGCCTACAGCCACTACGACGAAATACACGATGGAAAGTCCGAGAAGATTAATTTCCTCTACTACGATAAGAAGAACCTTCGTGTGCAGCGTTTCACACAGTCAATATCGTTCGACAGCGAGACACACGGCACCCTTAGTAATTTATTTGAATTGAGTATCCCCTAAATAGTTTACAGCTATGAAAAAAATATATAGTATATTGGCACTATTGCTGATTGCCTTTACATTCGGCGGTTGCACCCTTTCGATGGAAGAGTGGCTCGACGAGCCCGCTACAGGCGAAGTTCCCGAGGAACTGCGCGGCGTGGACGCACCATACACCGAAACCATCCCCGATGTTATAACCGTTACATACAAGTACAACCCCGGCGTACGCCCCGTAACCACAAAGCATCGTGGCTATCTGGCACATATTGAGGCCGATACCATCATCTATTTCTACGACAATATGCCCAAGGATTTGCTGCCACTCGAAGGCGAATACCTTGCAGCCGGTGTTACTCCGCAGTTCCCCACCGGTCTTAACCATAGGGTGCTTGCCGTTAGTCACGAGGGCGGACTGTATAAGGTGGTAACAACTTTTGCTACTGTAAACGAGGTCTATGATGATCTTGTTTACGAATTGGATTTGGCATATAATCCGTCTCTTAACGACTATATGGAAGTGGTGGATACCACAGAGATAGAGTATTCCAATGGCACGGAAAGTGAACCGATAGTGGTGGTCGATTGGTCTATATACAACAAGGTGAAAGGACTTACAGAGGAGGATATAAAATTCATTAAACGCTCAAATACTCGAAGTATCATTCATTCCGAACCCCAAATTATAACTCGCGGTGGTTCCAATCAGCAAGATACAACAAGTACTTGGGGTGCAACATTCCGACTCTTTGATTACAATCTCGATGACGAGGCCGGAAAGAATAAATACAACTGGTTTGCAAAAATATTTGAGAAACCATTGGTTGCAATGGCCGAGAAAAACAAATCGCGTCTTCCAAATAATTCATCGATATATTGCGAATTAAGTTACTATAATACAACCATAATTCGCGGTTATTCGATGGTTGATAAAGATGCGGAGTATGATAAAACATATACCGAGACCACCGAGAAACAAAAGTTTGGTATAGCCTTGGGTGTGGACCTGGGTCAGAGATTTAGCTTGGGTAGCTCGGCCGAAGATGGCAATATCGCAAAAAGTGCGTGGAACAAAGCCAACAAAATGATACCCAAGTCTAAACAATACATGGATGCGCTTGCTGTTTGTCAGAATCTGCATAAAATGAACCAGTCTAAAAGTAGACTAAAGGATATTGAGATTCCATTAAAAATAGGGGCCGCTGTTCCTGTAGAGATGGTATTAAAGTTCGGTTTTGATGTTGAGTTTAAATTCAATGGTAATGTTGCAGCATATCACGAAAGCGGAACAGTGAAAAAAGAAGGCTATGAATATAACAAAGGAAAAAAGGAACCAATTCAAGAAAAAAGAACTTTGCCCGACGAATTTTCTATCGTAGGTTCCGGCTCACTTTCATTTTCTTTAATTCCGAATGCGAGTGTAGGAATCAGATTTGTTGCGGGAGATGATGATGTAGGTGCACTTGGTTGTGAAATCGGAGCAGATGGAGTGTATAAAGTAATAGAAGCGACAGCGGAGATTGGTACAACTGAAAATTTAACCGGCTCTATATATACAGATGCTAATATTAAAAGTTCTTTTACTATTAACCCTTATATATCTTTTTATGCATCACTTTTTGGATGGGATTTGTGGAGCCAAAAAATAGCATTTGATAAAAGCTGGACATTCTTTAGCCTTAGTGAGAGGGTTAATCCGGAGTTGTATGTGTCAGAGGTTCCAGGCACGATGAATGTCGGCAACTTTTTAGTATCTCTTGATTATGGATATGGAGTCAGGACTATGGGAGCTGGTTTGGGAAATGATGAGCTTCTGCCAAGGCTGGCTCTGTTTAAAAACGATATTAAAGATGCCAATTTGATAGCACATCTTGAACCCAATGATGTACCGGCAAATGAGGCTATAAAGAAATATGGCAGTTATTGCTATAGGTATGAATTTGATGAAAATAATCCATACGATTCTAAAAATAAATACATAGCAGTGCCTGCACTATATGACCCGGATGCTGAAAGCTATACATATTATACCAATCATGGATATGTATATCAAACGTCACAGCCTAATCTGAAAATAGTAGGTATTGCTCAGGAGAGTGCAACTGATGCTTATGGTGATTTTAATTTTACAGATGAAGCAAATTTCGTCGAGTATAAATTTGCAGTTGAGCTTGAAGCATCAGCTACAAAAGTTGCCAAAGATTATGGAATAATGGTGGACATTCCTAAACTAGGTATAGTTAGCCACATGATATCGTTGAAAAAACACAGCATGTATTCTGTTATGACAAATGTGGTATCTGTAAGTTTCTTTAGTGATTATGTGGCCGAAGATTGGAATTTGAAAGTTGAGGTTTCTCCATACGTCATTAATGATAAAGGTATTTATTCTTTTGGCGAAGGTGAATTGTTGGAAATGGGGTATCCCTTGGAATACCAGAAATATAAATCTGAAAACAGAAGCCCTATTCAAATAAATGCATCAATCGAATAACCTCGCATGCGAACATTTGTATTATTGATTATAGCAACGTCTCTCTTTTGCCCTGCCTTTGCGCAGGGCAAAAAGATTGTTGTCGATACAACAGCCGTCGTCGCGGTAAAAAAACGCCCCGCAATAAAGTTCGAGATACGCGAGCACAAGTTCGACACAATATCCATTTCGCGCAATCCCAAACGCGAACATACATTCACATTTACAAACAGCGGCGAGGCCGACCTCTACATCATTAACGTGGCAACGGGCTGCGGCTGTACCACGCCTACATATACCAAAAAGGCCATAAAACCCGGCAAGAAGGGAAAAATAAAGGTGGAGTATGATGCAACAGGTCGCCGTCCCGGATACTATCGCAAATCGGTTACAGTCTATTCCAACGACCCCTCGTCGTATGTGCGGCTGTTCGTCGATGGCGTGATGGTAGAATGATGCAGCACGAAAAAATCGCCAACAACACCCAAATCAATCTTTTTTCTACCTATAGCAGGTAGGGTTGTTGCTACAAACAATAAATAACAATTAATTAAATTAATTGTTATTTATTGTTTGTCTTACGGTTTTTACCATCTGCGACTACGCTGACGACGCTTTTTCATCTTGCGCATGACGCCTGCTACCAACAGCATGCCCACAGCAGCAAAGATTACCACGACCATCCAGTTGTTAAGATTGTCGCCCTTGACTCTCGACCACATGGCCAACATAGCCTCGGTGCGTGGGCCACTGTCGTGCATCATACCACAGCGTTTAATAACTTCACCGTCGGGATACATAACAGGATTTATCACCACACTATCAGCCTCCTCACCAAAGAAGTATGTAAGGTCGCAAGCCTCTTCGTAGCCCGCCTCCACAGCCGACTCGGACATAGACTCCATAACTTCCGGTGTGCCGATAACGCTCACATAGCCTATCTCCTCCATGTTGCGAATAGCATTCTCGGGCATACACATGAAGTTGATGAAGTATGATGCAGCCTTGATATTCTTGGCATATTTGGGGATAACCCAACCGTCGAACCACATGATACTACCCTCCTTGGGCACTACATAGTCCAAGTTCACATTAACATTTCCGGCCTCCTCTATTGCCCACGCAGCATCGCCACTCCACGAGAGGTTCAGCCAAGCCTTCTCTTTGGTCATTACCTCTTTGCCAAAGTCGGCTTCCCAACCGGCAATAAAGGGTTTTGCCTTCTTCAAAAGAGCCTCGACAATAGCAATAGACTCGTCAGATGCGTCGTGCATAAGTTCATCTATCGTAACCTCGCCCTTGGCTATGCGCTCTTGGTTGGCAAAAATCAACAGCGGGCTATACACATCGCGGAAGGCATCCTTGATAAGCAGTTTCTGATCGAATTTCTTGTTCCATAGCGACGTCCAAGTGTTAGCCTCTTCGCGAGTTACATATTTTGTATTATAGAGGAAACCTGTTGTACCCCACATATAACCCACTGCGTAGTCATTGGCATTCTTGCCGCCACCGTCAATCTTGTCGAAGACATCGTGGATGAAGGGCGATACATTATCCAAGTAATTAGGTGTATTGCCAAAGTCTTTGTTGATAGGCAACAGCAGGTCGTTTTTGAGCATACGCTCAATTATATACTCCGAGGGACACACCACATCGAAGTCCTCCTTGCCACGTTCTATCTTGGCAAGCATAATCTCGTTAATATCAAAGAGCTGGTACACAACCTCAACTTCTTCGCCTGTCTGCTTGTAGTACCACTCTTCAAACTCGGAGAGCAGTGACTCGTCGATATAGTCGGCCCAATTATATACTTTGAGTATTGACTTGCGGGCGTCGTCACGCGAACAACCAACGCAAAGCACGGCTACCACCGCAAAGAGTATATATAACAGTCGTTTCATTATGCTTATTTCTTATTTTTAGCGCGTTGTGAGCGCACATTAATTACAATCAACAACACCAACACCGTAATGAAAATAATCGTCGAGAGAGGTCGCAATTCAGGCGTAAGACCACCCTTGCGAGCATCGGCATAGATGTATGTCGAGAGAGTTTCAAGTCCCTCGGTGCCGATGGTAAAGATGGTTACAGCAAAGTCATCAATCGAGAGTGTGAAAGCAAGTATAAAGCCACTGATCATGCCAGGCTTAATCTCGGGGATGATAACCTTACGCAATGCCTGCGAGGGTGTAGCACCCAAGTCCAATGCCGCCTCATAGATATTGGGATTCATCTGTTGCAGGCGTGGCAAAACACACAGCACGACATAGGGCGTACAGAATGTTATATGCGCCAGAATAACTGTTGCATAGCCCTGTGTGATACCAAGACTCACAAACAAGAGGAACAAAGATATACCCGTAATAATATCGGGGTTAAGCATGGGGATATTATTCAAAGTATTTATTGCCACCTTCTTACGACCATACAGATTGTGTATTCCGACAGCAGCAACACTACCCAGCAGCGTAGATGCCGCTGCTGCTACAAGAGCTATGATGAGTGTATTTTCAATAGCATTCAGTAACGAGTGATGCACGCCACCCGAGAACAAAGAGGTGTATAACTTTGTAGAGAAGCCTGTCCAGTTACCCAGCACCTTTGCCTCTGTAAAAGAGAACACGGCAATAATGAGAATTGGTGCATAGAGCATAGCCAAAAGGAGCCACAAATAGGCTTGAGCAAAAAATCTTTTCATCAGATGATTCCTCCCTCGTTTGAAGCACTCTCTTCCTCGTCATCGCTAAATAGGTTGGTAGCAAAAATAATCACCAACATAATGAGCGACAAGGCAGCGCCATAGTTCCACATTCCGTTATTAATATTCTCCTGAATGGTTGTACCAAACAACTTTATATTGTTCATTGTCAGCAACTCGGCAATGGCAAATGTCGAGATTGTTGGCATAAAGACCATCATCACGCCACTTATCACACCCGGCATAGACAAAGGCACCACCACCTTTTTAAACACAGTCAGAGGGCTGGCACCCAAGTCCTGCGCCGCCTCTATATAGCTATGATCCATTTTCTGCATAACATTATAGATGGGATATATCATAAAAGGCAGAAAGTTGTAAACCATACCAAATATCAAAGCTCCCTCACCGAGTGGCAGGCGCAAAAAGTCGAACAGTGCCACTGTTGCCAACGTACGCACCAGGATGTTAATCCACATGGGCAGGATAAAAAGCACAACCATTACCTTTGAGCGACACAGTTCCGAGTTACTCAGGATATAGGCTGCGGGGTAGCCCAGCAATATGCAGAGTACCGTTGTTACAATAGCCACGCCTATCGAATAGACAAAGGTGTTGGCCGCTTCGGGGCTCGAAATAAACTTGGCAAAATTAGAGAGTGTGAAGTTGCCATCAGCGTCCTGAAAAGCATACAGGAGAATAAGCACCAACGGCACCACCACAAAGATGATTAAAAATATCAAGTAAGGAAGGCTCCAATTACTTCTCTTCATAAAAAACCTTAACAACCACTTCATATCACGCTTCGATTAAGTTGTTATACAAGTTTTATTCGCATATCGTCGGGCTGTATCTTCACACCCACGATATCTCTGTCATCCCACACATCGTGGGTATCTACATAGATATTATCACCACCCTCGGTGCGCACCGTCAAGTGGTAGTGGTCGCCCTTGTAGAGGATAAAACGTACATCGCCAACCAACATACCATCCTCCTTGTTATCCATAAGTTCAACCTTGTCGAAGTCTACCTCGACCTCGATTTTCTCGCCACCGGCAACGTTCGGCTGCTCGTTGCATACAAGCTGTGTGCCGAGAATGTTTATATGGGTAGCATCAATCATTGTACCCTCGAAGGTGTTTGTAGTACGCTCCTTCTGCATGACATGAATATCCGAAGGCTTGACAATGAGGCTTACCTCTTGCCCCACTTCAAAGGCATTATAGTCCTGAATAACAATCTCATAGCCATCGGGAGTGAGCACCGTCATCTCATAGTGTACACCCTTGAATATGCACGACTGCACAACGCCCTCGAACATACCCGAGCCACTCTTTGCCATGATGTATACATCCTCGGGGCGAATAACAACATCCACCGAGGCATTCTCGCCAAAGCCTGCATCGACACACTCAAAGTCACGATTCATAAAACGTACCAGACGATCGTGCACCATAACCCCATTCAAGATATTACTCTCGCCAATGAAATCGGCAACGAAAGAGTTTGCAGGCTCGTTGTATATATCCGTAGGCGTGCCTATTTGCTGAACACGGCCCTCGCTCATAACAACAATAGTGTCACTGAGCGTGAGTGCCTCTTCCTGGTCGTGTGTTACGTATACGAAAGTGATGCCCAGCGTCTTGTGCATATCTTTAAGCTCCATCTGCATATCCTTACGCATCTTCAGGTCGAGTGCCGCCAACGGCTCGTCGAGCAACAACACCTGCGGACGATTGATGATAGCGCGCGCAATGGCCACACGCTGCTGCTGACCTCCCGAGAGAGAGTTCACATCGCGCCACTCGTAGTCGGTCATACCCACCATTTTCAATGCCTTTCTGACACGTGCCTCTATTTCATCCTCCTTCACCTTTTTTAGTTTCAGACCGAAGGCTATATTATCGTAAACATTAAGATGGGGGAAAAGCGCATATCGTTGGAAGACAGTATTCACAGGACGCTCGTGGGGCGGAACCTTGGTAATATCCTCACCCGCAATCTTTATCTCACCCTCATCGGAAGTACCAAATCCTGCCAAGATACGCAACAGCGTAGTCTTACCACAACCCGAAGGACCGAGAATAGTTACAAACTCGCCCTTCTTCACAAACAAACTAACATCATCCAAAACCTGTTTTTCGCCAAAACTTTTTGAAATATGACTTAACTCGATGATGAAATTTGAATCTTTCATTTCTTAATCAAAAATAAATGTGGATTAAATAAACCTTTTAACTATTTTGCCTCACGAGACAAATACTTCACTGCGCCTAACACATCGAACTTCCAAGTAAGTCCCACATTAAACATGTGGCGTTTTGTATAGTTATTCGATGCCCACACTGCGTGAAGGCGCACACTTTTATCCTCTTTCAAGGGGAAATATTCCAAGCCTGCACCGTAGTAGATGTACTCTTTATCGTTAGCAAGATATGCAGGCATAACATATTCATTCTCCTCATTGGCAAGTACTTTATCCTCTACCGGCAGATACTCGCCAAGAAAATCGTACGGAACATCATCGGCGGTTTTCTCCACGCCGAAACGGCCAAACAAACGCAACGACTCACCGAAGTTATATGCAGGTTGCACAGTCATGGTGTAATCCTTGCCCAAGCCGTCGCTGAATTCAGAAACTCGAGCGATGTAGTCGAACATCAACTCAAAATCGCCAAGATAGAACATATTACCCAATGCCAGCATCTTAACGAACTTACCCGACTCATACTCCATCATATTTACCGACCAGATAGACTCGTATTTCTCCCACGAACCGTACCATGCCAGACTGTACGCGTAGAGTTTGTCATCTTTGGGTGCAAAGGCAAAGGGAGAATTTGCCACCTGAAAAGCAAATGATGAAGTCTCGTTATTATTTGTCCACATAGCCGACGCACCCCATAACCAACTGTTTATATTATAGTTGAACAGAGAGCCCATTTCATAGTAACAATCAAGTTCATAGGCATCATACTCGAAACTACCCACCATCAGCGCGTCCTTACCCGCTGTGAAAGTAAAATTACCTAAATCGTAGCTCAGAGTAAGCCATCTTGTAGCATCGAAAATGTTTGAGTCATCACCGGCAGGCGACACAAGAGAATGGTTAAGGCTATACGAAAAATGTTTGCCTATTTTACCATCAACATTCAATAGAAAACCATCACCGCCGAAACCTCCCCTCCTACCGGAGGATTGATGTTCAAAACCAAAACGCGTATCAAGAGTAATCTTGGTTCCGCAATCTACTACATTTTCCATAGTAACATCCTCCACGGATGAAGCTCCCGGCAGCGTCGCACTACTATTAACTTCCTGCGCACTAACTGTGGAGCCGGCCATAACAAATACAGCCACCAAAAAGGTTAAGAGTTTCTTCATTAAGCAGTAAAAAGTTTAATTACATAAGAATATAATTTAATATTTCACTTTAATTTGCATTTTTGTAAAAAAAAGCGGTTACAAGACTCGCTTGAAAACGAACTCACAACCACAAATCCGCGGACAAAAATAAAACAAAATATCGAATAAACACCCCCTTTGCGAAACTTTTTTTGCATTATTTGGTTAGCATATCACACAACAAGCAAAAAACCACCAAACTCGCAGTTCACAACTACGGGCTTGGTGGTCTGTTTTATACCTTAATTATACTTAAAGTTTCTACTCCAAAACTGTCACATTCATAACAACATCGGTCTTGGGACGGTCGCCCATCGAGGTCTCGACATTCTGAATTGCCTCGACAATATCCAAGCCCTCTTCTACCTCGCCAAATACGGTGTAGCCTCCATCGAGGAAGGGAGTTCCACCCTGGGTGGTGTAGGCCTCTACCTGCTCGGGGGTAAAAGCCGGAGCACCCATCTCTTTGCTCTTGTCCATAGCCATCTTTGCCAACTTATCCTGAAGTTCCATCAAGCCGTTGCGGTCTCGATTGCGACGAAGATTCATTATTTCATCACGATGTTCCACAGCTAATGTGTTAAAGATATTCTGCTCTTGTTGCATCTTCATCTGATGCTCCAACTGCTTAAGCTCGGCAGCTTTATACACTTTTCCCCAAACGATATAAAACTGACAGCCACTGCTCTCTTTCATTGGGTTCACCTCGTCGCCGAGACGTGCTGCACTCAGCGCACCGCGCTTATGGAACAGTGTCGCAGGCTGAATTTCGGCAGGTATGGTATAGCCGGCATCGCCACTTCCTAAATTCTTACCGGCAGGAGCACCCTTACTCTCGGGGTCGCCACCCTGAATCATAAAATCTTTTATCACACGATGAAACAGAGTTCCATTGAAGAACTCCTCGGAAGCAAGTTTCAGGAAATTATCGCGATGAAGAGGAGTCTCGTCGTAAAGGCGCACTGTGATGTCGCCCATTGTTGTTGAAATTTTAACTTTTGCCATAATATTTATCTATATAGTTATTTGCAATAGAGGTATGGTTTTCTTGATGGAAGTATCCCAAACTTGTCAGCAAAGGTAAATATATTTTTCAACAAATTTACATCTTTGAGATTTCCTCTAATATTTTCTGCACTCGCTGTGAAAAATATTGAAATAAATTTCATATTTCTCGCTCGTTTATCACTAACATTTGTGGAAACCACGAATATAGTTACACTCGCTGTGAAAAATATTGAAATAAATTTCATATTTCTCGCTCGTTTATCACTATATTTGAAAACAAAATAATGGACACCGAATATATGATATCACGCTGCTATCTTGAAATAACAAATATCTGCAATCTCAACTGCTTGTTCTGCCCCAAGACCGACAGAGAGAAACGCCGACTGACGTTCGAGGAGTTTGACACACTTACCGAGCGTCTGCGAGGAGAGATACAATTTCTCTATTTTCACTTGATGGGCGAGCCGATGCTGCACCCGCTGTTGCCTCGGTTCATTGAGATGGCGCGTACCAAAGGTTTTGTACCGGTGCTCACCACCAACGGCACACTGTTGTCACAAGCCGAGGGTGTAATAGAAGCTCGACCACACAAGATACAAATATCGCTACACTCACACGAAGGGAACAGGAAAGAGAATGCAGCAGAGTACATTCACAACGTGATGCAGTTTGCTATCAAAGCCGCCGCACACGGCACTATCGTCGTGTTGCGTTTCTGGAACCAGGGTGGCTATGAAAGCACCAACGAAGAACTCACCGACCTTATTACCCAACACCTCCCTACCCCATGGAAGGAACGATATGACGGATGGAAACTTGCCGACAACATATACCTTGAGTACGACAAGATTTTCGAGTGGCCCGATGTCGAACGCCCCGAATATGCCGAGGAGGAAGCATTCTGCTATGCACTCAGAAACCAGATAGGCGTTCTGGTCGATGGCACCGTTGTGCCCTGCTGTCTCGACCATGCCGGAGATATAAATCTGGGCAACCTATTCAACACCCCTTTACAAGATATTCTATCATCGCCACGTGCACAAGCCATCTACGAGGGATTCACCCGGCACACAGCTGTGGAACCTCTCTGCCGCCGTTGCGGATATGCCGCCGTCACCAAACGTTTCAGGAAATAGAGAATACTACACATACAAGAGCCTTATAAAGAATGGCAAAGTGACATCAATCGTCAATGTCGGTCGGGAGCATTGCGGTGGGTTCAGTTTCGACGAATATCGAATCGTTCATTTCGGCAAGAGTTTTTTTCTTTTTGTTCTCTTTAGCTCCGGCTTTTATGAGATTACGAGCTGCCGTAATAATGCTTGAGCCACTATCGGCTGTAGTAATTTTCAGTTTTGCAATCTTTTTCACAGCATCATTTACGCTTGACTCTACATCCATGAAACGAATACCGAAATCCTGCACTCTGTCTATGAGAATGTTTGCTGCATCCATCATGCTTTGCTGGTTATTGAGCTGTCTCACCTGAGTCCACATCATTTCGAGAACTCGAAGATTCATGTACATTGTCTGCGGCCCCAAAATCATTACTCCCTGGTCGTAAGCCTCGCGCCAAAGTGTGCCATCGTTTAAAAGAGCAAGATTCAATGCTCCTTCGACGTGAATATACATAATAGCAAAATTCAACCTGTTGTAGCCCGAAGGAAGATATTTCGTATAATCCTTCTTAGCCAACCTTTTGACTTGTGCTCTCACTCTGTCAATATGGTTTTTGAGGTATATTTTCTTTTCGGGAGCACCATCTTCGGTATTCATATATCGCTCGTAATCGGTCAAGACTATTTTAGAGTCGACTACAACATGACGATTGTTGGGAAAATGCAAAATAAAATCAGGGATAAGTCCTTTTTCTTCATCATCTTTTGCTCTTTTTCCATATTTATCTTTCAAGGTAACCTGGGTATCAAACTGTTCACCCTCCTTGAGTTCCAAGTCCTCCAAAAGCTGCTTCAGCTTAAGTTCTCCGAAATTTCCTTGCACCTTCACTTCGCCCGTCAGAGCTCTTGTCAAGCGATCGGCAGTCTCACCCAGCGAGGCACTCTTCTCCATGTTGAGCTTGATTGTTTCGTCGAGCCTTGTGAGAGCCTCTTTTTGCTGCTCCTTTGAGTTGTTGAGAGCCTGTTCCATATCCTTAAGACTCTTCTGAAGGGGGTCAATGATTTTCGACACCTGCTCTTTGTTCTGAATCCCGAGCTCCTCTTGTCGAGCCTTAAGCACATCCTCGGATGTGGTGCGCATCTGCTCTTTGATAAGCGCAAGTTGGCTCTCCACCTGCTCCTTGTTCATTTCTCTAAGTTTCTCGAGTTGCTCCCTGGCATTCTCCTTCACTTGAGCCAACTGTTTGTCATACGAATCTTTCAACTCATTTATCTGAGTTTTATAGAATTCGTTCAGTTCATTCTTCTGAGTCTCAAGTTGAGTTGCAGCATTCTCGGCATCTGCCTTATATTTACTGCTCTCGGCGGTAAGCGAAATAATCTTATTGTCTCGCTCGGAAATTATAGATTTCAAAAACGATGTTGTATCTGCCTGTTCTTTTATACGCGTTTCCAAAGACTGCACTCGTTCGGCACTGTCGCCATTATTTCCCATCTTCTTTCCTACGATAAAAGCGATGCACAACATCACAATCAAGCCTAAGATTGCAACTACAATATATATATCCATCTTTTAAAAAAATTACTGATTTTATTCAAAGCTATTAATTCTCACGACGTTTTGCAACATGCAAACTCGAACATTTTATGTGTATGTGGGCGGTGCTATCAATTCATACACCTGCGAATACAAAGATAAATAACACTTATAAAAAAAACAACGGAAAGAGATTGTCTTTTTGCAATATTTTCCATACTTTTACAAACAGTATGCGACCACAATGTCCATTCATGTGAAATTGTGGGAATTTTGTTTAATCGTAAATAAAAAGACAGATATGAAAAAGAAAATCAAAATGGGTATGCTGGGCGGAGGCCCCGGCTCTTTTATCGGTCCTGTACACCGCATGGCCGCCAATTTGGATGGTCTCATTGAACTTGTATGCGGATGCTTCAGTTCAAACCCCGAAAAGTCGCGTCAAACAGGCGAAGCTCTCTTTTTGCCCGAAGAACGCGTATATACTTCGTATCAAGAGATGATTGAAAAAGAGGCGCAGCTTCCCCAAGATGAACGCATGGATTTCCTTGCTATCGTAACACCGAACCATCTTCACTATGCTCCGGCTGTAATGGCTATGGAAGCGGGCTTTCATGTGGCACTCGACAAGCCTATAACTTTTTCATTGGAAGAGGCAAAAGGCCTTGCCGAAGTTGTTGCTCGCACAGGCAAGAGATTGTTGCTTACGCATACATACAGCGGTTATCCATTGGTAAAGGCTGCACGTTACCGTATTAAACGTGGAGACTTGGGAAATATACGTCGTGTATATGTGGAGTACCCCCAGGGGTGGCTCTCTACCGACTGCGCGTCGGTGAGCAAGCAGGCCGAATGGCGTGTAGACCCCACTCGTTCGGGAAAGGCCGGTTGTATGGGCGACATAGGAACACACGCATTCCACCTTGCCAACTACATTACCGGACTCGAAGTGGATGAGCTGTGTGCCGAGCTTAATTCGTTTGTACCCAACCGTCAGCTCGACGATGACGGCACAGTGATGATACGTTACAAAGGTGGCGCACGCTGTCTGCTGAGTGCGTCACAGGTGTGTGCAGGTGTGGAGAATGGTCTGTACATAAGAATTTATGGCGAAAAAGGAGGCCTTGAATGGCGTCAGGATAGTCCGAACACCATGATTTTCCGCCCGGTAGATGCTACTGCTCAAATTATTCGCACCGCAACGGCAAGCATCGTCGCACCTGCCGCGCAACATAACTCACGCGTTCCCGGCGGACACCCCGAAGGATTCATTGAGGCTTTTGCAAACCTCTACCGCAACTTTGCACTGACATTGATAGCCGATGCCGAGGGTCGCGAGCCCTCAGAGCTTTGCTTGGACTTCCCCTCGATAGAGGATGGTATTGCCGGTATGCAGTTTGTCGACGCAGTGGTAAGTTCATCGGAACAGAATGCAGCTTGGGTAAAATGGGAAGAGTAATTCAATAAAAGGAACAAAAATAAATAGATGAATAAAATTTATTTTTCAAAAATTTTCAAGCTGCTGTTACCCATGTTCATGCTGTTCTTCGTAACGGTTCACGCATGGGCGACAACAAATGTTGAGGCTAAAAAAGTGGAAATTACCACCGCCATCATAAACAAACTAAGTGAGAAGTTTTTCGAGGACGCAGCATGCACACGTCTAAAAGCCGAATATCAGGCTATGAGCGACAAGGAGCTGACCACCGCAATGGAGACGAGCGGAATGCCGTCGTTCATGGTAGCCATTGCGCTGAAGGGCAAGAACGGCGATTGGAAACCTTACGAAAAGGAGTTCCGCATACACAGCTACAAGGCTTACAGCGATGCAGCCTATTGGAACAGACGTCTCAGAAGCACAGGAGGCTCGTACATGGGCAATCCCACCGGCATCTACTGCGACAGTTCAGAGCCTCTATATGTATTCGTGGACACCGACATCCCTGCCGACGCAACTCTTTATATTGCTGGTTGCATGGGTAACGACGTAATCTCCAGAAGCAAAAGCGGCGTATGCCTCTCAAAGGGCCTGAACATTGTCGAGGGTAAAAAGGATGCATTGTACTACGTAATCTACACTGCTGACACCCGTTCGCTTACAAAGAAGCTGAGCGAGTGGCCCGAAATAAAAATACACATCGAGGGCGGCGTGGTGAACGGTTTCTATGACGCGGCACGCAAAAGCGACAAAGAGTACGTGGAGCTGCTCAACGCAGCCACCCACAAACATTTTACCATTAAAGGTGGCAACTCGCTATTCAACTTCAAGACCTCATCGTACAAGGAGGTGTGGCCCACAAGCATCGAGCGCAGCATCGCTTGGTTCGACAGCGTCAGCACATGGCAACAGGAGCTTATGGGATATTGCGAGTCGGTAGCCACCGGCAAGCGCAACCATGCGCCCTATAACCTCAACGGCGGAGAGGCTTTTGCACCCTCTTACTACAACAACCCCAACTTTGCCATTGAGGGTAATGCTGCCGATGCAGGATATGCCAACTCTACCCCCTTCCGCACAAGTTACAATTCGGCAGAGTGTATTTACAATTCATTCCATGTAGACCACTTTGATATGGATGAATGGTGTGCGGGACACGAGTGTGGCCACAACAACCAGAGGGTGATAACACTTGAGGGTGGCACCGAGGTTGCAAACAACCTGTTCTCGAATGCCGGCCGTTTCCTTTTCGGAAGAAACATGTCCGTAGGCTCTCCACTCTCATTTATCATGACCGAGCATGCAGCCCACATCCCCTACTATGTGCGTTCAGTAGACAGCCAGCTGCGCATGTACTACCAGCTCTACCTTTATTACCATCAGGCACAGAAGAACACTTCGTTCTACCCCAACCTGTTCAAGGCATTGAGAGAAGACCCGCTGGAGATATGGGGAGACTCGTACAACAGTTCGTTGAAATTCGTGCGCAAGGTGTGCGAAGTGGCACAAGAAGACCTCACTGAGTTCTTCACCGCGTGGGGATTCTTTGTGCCTTTCGAGGATATGTTCATCGAGGATTACGGACCTCACAGAATGACTGTTAAGCAGGAGGATATCGACCGCACATTGGCCGAAATCTCCCAATATCCCAAGAAAAACCGCACCATTCTGTTCATCGAGGACCGCGCAAAACACATGTTCACCAATGACATTTTCTCGACACCCGGACAGACACGACGTTTCTCGGAGAAAGTGGGACAGTGTGGCGACCTTGGGCAATTCACCGATTATCTGCCAAATGCCATGGAGCCTTCGGAATACACCTACATACAATCTGACTCGTTCTACTGCATGTCGGGTAAAGGTGGTGTGGGATTCCTGATGCTCGACAAGGAGGATAAGTTTGTCTATGCAGCCAATGCGAAAACATTCTACATACCCACAAGCATCGGCAACGATTTCAGCATCTACTCTATCGATGCCGACGGCACACTGCACAAGACAAAAAAGAGTGGCTCGGGTACTGTACGTGCCAAACGTGTAAAGGCCGGAGCCCTCGACGACAAGCTCCCCTCGTATGCAATAAAGGCCAAAATCAGTGGCAATATCAATGGCACAGACATCAAATATCTGCGCAAACTGACAAACGAGAACAGTCTCTCGAACATCGACCTATCCGAGGCTAACATTAAGGATGGTGGTGAGGCTTATTACAAGGAGTATAAGAGTACACCTAATAAAATAGGAGATTTTACATTCCACCATAACAACAATCTCATCAACATCATATTGCCCAACAGCCTCACCGAAATTGGCGCAGATGCATTCAGTCGCTCATCGATCAACGAAGCTGTTATACCCGATAATGTTACAAAAGTGGGTGGCGACGCCTACGCTTATTGCCAATACTTGAAAAAGGCAACCATCGGAGCTAATGTAAAGAGAATCGAGAAGGGTGCTTTTTACGAATCGCCCATCAAGGATGTTTATGTAAAAGCAGTTGTTCCACCTGTTGTTTCAAGCTACCTATTCTCGAAGAAACCTGTGATACACGTACCGGCACAGTCACTGTCGGCTTATCAAGCATCGGAGTGGGCTCAATATGGTACCATCGTTGGTGACCTTAACGAATAAATAGAAACCGTAAAAAAGATTATCAGCAAAAATGGCGACCAAGTGGTCGCCATTTTTGCTGATAACCGTCTGCGCTTTTCGCGCATCGTATTATTTATCTTATCAATACCTTAGCGGAAGAAACCTCACCCTTGCAAGTCTCGAAACGTACTGTATAGATACCGGGAGTGAAGTCTAACGAGTGAACGCTTACCATGTCACCCTCGATAATATCGCTGTAAGTACGAGACACAACCAGGCTTCCTGATGCCGAGTAAACATCAACCTTCGCGCTCTCCATTGTAGAGGGAGCATCAATGTAGATGGTGTTTCCTACTGAGTAGATTTTTGCATTGCCTGTGTCAGCCTTCAGGTTGTCGTCGATAGAAGTTACATTGGTGTAGAGGGCTGCTCCAAACTCATTGATACGAGTGAAAGCAACTCCTGTCTGTGTGCCTCTGATTGTGAGACGCAAGTAACGTGCTGTTGCAACCGAGTCGAACTGGAGTATGTATTTTGCAGTGGGAGGACACGAAGTATTCTCGTACACATCGTACCATGTCTCGTTGTCAAGGCTACCCTCGATGAGAATATCCTTCTGGAAACGTGATGTTCCATCGCTAAGAACAAAATAGAATGCATTGATATCGATAGCCTCTTTACAGTCAATCACGAAGCTATGAGGCAATGGAGCAGTACTGCTCTGCCATCTTGAGTGCCAATATGTATCGTCTTTACCGTCGATAATGAGTTTCGCAAGACCGTTGTGTGCACCGTTTTTATTCTCGCCGTTAGGCTCTTCGCTTGAGAAACTGAGCAACTCCCACTTTGTATTGTCGTACTTGTATTTACCAAGATCGGCCATTGCGTTAAGACGCTCAATTTCATTGGCGATAGCAAGATCTTCACGTGCTAAAAGTGCTTTTGTATCGATGGTATCCACAGGTGTATTCTTTGTGCGCAAGGGAACCTCGCACTTACCAACATGGAGTTTGTTGTGGAAACCTCCGGAAACCATTACCCACGCATATTTGTCGTTGGGATCGACATCCTGCCAAATATCGTTGCGTTTACCCATTGCTGTACCACCATTGTTGTGTCCGAAGTCGGCCTTGTTCATGTGGAACCATTTTTTCGAGCCGGTTCTTTGCTTTGCATAACCGTTTCTGAAATAACCGATGCGTCTCTCCTGACCATTGGAAGTAACAAAGCACTCTACAAAAGAGTACCATGAATCGATGAATGAGCTTCTGTTGGCTACACGCAGAGTTGAGATATACTGCCAACCCTTCTCGTCTTGCGCGTTCCACCATGCAGATACCAGCATGTTGCGCTGCTCTTTGGTGACAACCTTGCCATTTTCCTCGACCTCGTATGTTGCAAGCTCGTTGCGGCAGTGTGTGATAAACTGTACATATTTACCGAAGTCCCAGAATGCGCCATTGTTACGGAACGACTGCACACCTGTACCCTCGCCTCCGAAACGTTGAGCAACAACACCATCGCCTGTGTCGATAGCTGTTGAACGCAAATGGTCGGGAAGATTAGGATCGGTGTCAGTGTCACCCGAGTCCCACTGAGAGAAGAGCACTGTGCGGTGTGCACCACCCTCGCCTACCTGAATACCCATGTATCCGGCAAGCACACCGAGAGACATCACATATACGGCATTCACAATGCTGTCGCCACCGGGAATCATCACCTCTTCGTATGCCCAGTCGAAAGCTTGTCCCGAGGGGAACTGAGGGTGAGTACTTCTCCAGCTCATGATGTGGAGAGAGGGCGACATGAGGATAGTGGGAGAATAGGGTTCCTTGTTCTTCTCGATATCGAAGAGCCATTTATTGATACTTACGATATTGAGGTTTCCGTAGATACACTCCAGGTCGTATTTGTTGTAACCGGCCTTGCCAAATTCACATGTAATGACAGGAATCACCTGCTCCTCACCTGTACCTGTGAAGTTGATGATTTTTTCGGCAATGAGCGAGTCGGGAGTATCGGTGTCATAAACTCTCATGCGGAAACGACCTGTTGTGTTTTCCTTAACAGTAATATTCATTTTGAGGTTGGCAACACCGGCCGCAGTGTGGAAGAAATAAACCGCATGAGCGTTTTTATTCGACCAGTTGGTAAGTTTCTTTGTAACGCGCAATTTGTCACCATCGCCTACAACATCCGACTGCTCCTGAGGAATGGAGATACCGCTTCCGGGCTTTCCATCAACCTCGACATAACCATGACCGGCTGTAATTGCATAGTTCTTTTTTGAGTAAGTTACCGCAGGGTGAACAATTTTCACTGTATCTGCATAAGCCTTTTTACCCTCGGCATTTGTCCATCTTACACGATAGAAATTCTCGCCGTTTGCACGTACCGCCAACGTTTTTGCATTCTCGTTAGGGAGTGTATAAAAAGACTTTCCATCGGTAGATACCGACCACTCATACTTTGTTCCCTCATTGGTCGAGGTGAACGTTACCGAATCGCCAATAGCGACAGTAACCTCTTTCTGTGCATGCACCGCAACAAATGTAAACAGCATCGCGGTCACAAACGAAAGTTTCAGTAAATTTTTCATTTTTATATAACTTAAAAAGGTTTATTTTCCGCCAATTTCAAACAAAAAAACTCTTAAAATGCAAAAATACGACTTTATTTTCAATAAACTATTTAAAATTTCATAAATTTAAACACAATAGAGCATATTCTGTCATCGACAGAGGCAAACAAAAAAGCTGATACACCAACACCGGCAACCCTGTTAGAAACATTCTCTCAAACAGAACATCAAAAGAAAGAAATTAAACAATAAATATTCAAAAAAAACCTAAACTTTTTTCTATTATAAAACATTATGATTATCTTTGCGTGATACTATCAAACACAATAGTCCATACCAAAAAACAATAAAAGAAATAAGCCATGACAAAATCGGGCAAAGCAAAAAAATTTTTTTTCATCACATTGGGAGTCATCATCCTGGGATTCTCACTGTTGATTATCTTTAACTGGTTGTGGGACAAAAGCTCCACAAACGACTCTTGTATGTCGTGCCACTACCACACAGACTCGGACATGATGTGGAAACAATCAATGCACCACAACAGCAACAGCGGAGTAAAAACCGACTGCGCAGCCTGCCACCTGCCGCCCAAAGGCACTCTGGACTACACTATGGCAAAAATCTCGACAGGAATGAAGGATGTATGGTCGTACCTGACAAAAGACAAAGAGGATATCGACTGGGAAAGCAAAGGCGAGCTTGAATATGCAAGTAAAATTGTTTACAATGAGTCGTGCAAGGCATGCCACGTAAACATCTACCCCGAAGGCATCAGCGACGACGGTATCACCGCCCACCTTTACTACGATGAGAACGAGGAGAAACTCGACATGCAGTGTATCAGCTGTCACCTCGACGCCGGACACTACAACCCCAACTATCGGCATGCGGCATTAAAAGAGGCACCCACCATCGGTGGCGACATCCACGAATCAGCAGCTGAAATCACCTCATTCGCAAACTTCACCGAGACCGTTCCCGGCACATCGGCTACAATCAACATGATAGCAGTTCCCGGTGGCTCATTCGCGATGGGCTCAGACGAGTCGGAGCCTTTCCACAAGAGCGACGAGGCACCCAAACGCCAGGTGAAAGTATCACCCTTCTTCATGAGCGAAGTGGAAATTACATGGAACCAATATTGGGCATTCTACGGCGAAACAATGTCCGAAGGCCGCACACCGCCCACAGTAATCTACGAAAACAACTCACGCGAGGATATTGACGCAGTGAGTGGCCCGACACCCCCGTTCGGTTCTCCCGATCAGGGTTGGGGAATGGGCGAGCGTCCCGCAATCACCATGACACACTACGCCGCAGAGACATTCTGCCAGTGGCTCTCGCTGAAAACAGGCAAGAAATACCGCTTACCCACAGAAGCCGAGTGGGAGTATGCTGCACGCGGAGGAACATCGACACCCTACTTCTTCGAGGGTAGCCCCAAAGACTACACCAACGAAGGATTCTGGAACGGCATGTTCGGAGCCGACACAGCACGCATAAACAGCTATGTGATTTACGCAAACAACAGTAAAAACCGTTCACAGGAGCCTGCCAAAGTATTGGCAAACCCCTTCGGCTTGAAAAACATGTTGGGCAACGTAATGGAATACTGCTCTGACTGGTACGCCGAGGACGCATACAACAGCCTTGCCGATGGTGCCAAAGACCCCAAAGGCCCCGAAAGCGGAGTTGAATATGTGGTACGCGGAGGTACATACGCGAGCGACGCAGCCGACCTGCGCTGTGCTGCACGCGACCACACACGCCACGACGAGTGGTTGCGCACCGACCCACAGAACCCCAAGAGTATATGGTGGTACTCTGACATTCGCGGCATTGGTTTCCGCGTAGTGTGCGAAGTTCCCGAGGGATTAAATAATTAACAAATCTATATATAAAATATGAGCGAAGACAAAATGAACAGAAGAAGCTTTCTCAAAGCATCTTCAATACTAGGTGTAGGCAGCGTTGTTGGAGCATCTGCGCTTCTCGCTGCATGTAGCAAAGAGGACAAAATAGTTCCTTTGAAACAGCCCGGAGATTTTTATACCCCCGAGCTCCCCGACAAAGCTATCGACGGCAAAGAGTTGAAAGTGGGTGTTGTAGGTTGTGGTGGTCGCGGTAGCGGCGCCGTACAGGATTTGTTGGCTGCGGCTAATAATATAAAGGTAGTGGCATTGGGTGATGTATTCCCCGAGCGTGTTGAGAATCTTCGCAAACATCTGAAGGCAAACTACAACCAGGATATTCCTGCCGAGAACTGCTTCGTAGGCTTCGAGTCATACAAACAGGTTATCGATGCAGGTATCGACATGGTTATTCTCACCACACCTCCTAACTTCCGTCCCGTACATTTCCAGTATGCGACACAGAAGAACAAACACTCATTCCTGGAGAAGCCCATTGCAGTAGACCCCAAAGGTTACCGTACAGTAATGGCAGCTGCCAAGCAGGCTAAAGCCAAGAACCTGAGCGTTGTTACAGGTATGCAGCGTCGTCACCAGCGTTGCTACGTAGAGGCCAACAAAATGATTCAGGCCGGATACATAGGCGAGATTACTGGAGGTAACGTTTACTGGAACCAGAGCATGTTGTGGTACAGAAACCGCGAGCAGGGCTGGAGCGACATGGAGTGGATGATTCGCGACTGGGTAAACTGGAAGTGGCTCTCGGGCGACCACATTGTAGAGCAGCACGTTCATAACATCGACGTATTCTTGTGGATGTCAGGATACAAGGTTGCCAAAGCAACAGGTTTCGGCAGCCGTCATCGCCGCGTAACAGGCGACCAGTACGACAACTTCAGCATCGACTTTGAGATGGAAAATGGCGTACATCTGCACAGTATGTGCCGCCAGATCGATGGTTGCAGCAGCAACATCGGCGAGTTTATTCAGGGAACAAAAGGTTCATGGAACAGCTGGACAAACGAGATTAAAGACCTTAAGGGTAATGTTATATGGAAGTTTGATGATGCAAAGGCTCAGGCCGAATTCAAACAGCACAACCCCTATGTTCTTGAGCATGTGGACTGGGTGAACCATATACGCAAAGGTACAGGCTACGACGAGGCATCGCCCTGCGCAATCTCTTGTTTGGCAGGTATAATGGGTCGCGAGTCAGCATACAAAGGCAGCACCATCACATGGGACGAGATAAGCAAGTCTGACCTCGACTACATGCCCGAGAAATTGGAGATGGGCGCAATGGACATGGATGCGCCTTTGTTCAAGTTGGAAACTCCCGGTAAATAATCTAAACACACACTACACTATGGATAGAAGAAAATTTTTGGCAAGCTCAATATGCGGTGCTGCTTCAGTAGCAGTGGCAACATCGGGCGCATCGTTGTTCACATCATGCGCAGCAGAGACTAAAAAGCCCGCTCCCGAACTCCGCATTTCGTTTCAGGAGGGCACTGCCCCCGGTAACAACCTGAACGAAAAACTGGACTACATGGAAAAGATGGGCGTAGTAGGCTTTGAGCCCGGCGGCTGGAATCTTGCAAGCAGAGTAGACGAGATTAAACAGGCTCTTTCGGGCAGAAATATAAAAGTTTCGGCAATCTGCGCAGGCTTCAAGGGATTCATCCTTGCAGAAGACCCTCAGGTAAAAGCAGAATTCGACTCTACCATGCGCGAGATTATCGCAGCGGCAGGTGAAATTGGCTCTACCGGTGTCATCATGGTTCCCGCCTTTAACTGGCAGGCACCCTGCAAGCCCCACACACTCGAGACACGTGAGTATTTGTGCGAGCAGATGCACGAGCTTGGCGAGTATGCATTGAAACACAACACAACTGTTATTCTGGAGCCGTTGAACCGCAGAGAGGCACACTATCTGAGACTTGTTTCGGACGCAGCAGCCATCTGCCGCGACTCAAAGAGCGCAGGTGTAAAATGTATGGGCGACTTCTGGCACATGCAAGAGGATACATCAGACTATGCAGCACTTATGTCAGCAGGAAAGGAGTATTTACAGCATGTACACATCGCGAGCCGCGGTCAGCGCATAATGCCCGGCGAGGATGGCGAACTCGACAACTATGTAGGCGGTTTCCGTGCACTCAAAGAGATGGACTATCCCTATTACGTAAGTTTTGAGTGCGGTACTAAGGGCGAAAGAGAGCAGACTGTGAAAGCAGCTCTCGAGCTTATTCGCGCACAATGGGAGCAGGCATAAGAAATGGCGCTCTCACCACTTTATAAAAAATCAATTGTACGCTGTGTCTGCATGTTTATTGCGGGCACAGCGTTACAGTTATTTACGGAAGGATTGGACAACAGTTTTCTCGCCTACCCCTGGGACTTGGTATTGGCAGCAAACTACCTGTATATACTTGTACTGATATCGTCGTACAAAGACAGATGGAAGTGGACACGATTTTTCACAGAGCGCAGCAGCTACATCAGTTCGCTGACAGCAATGCTGGTGCTGACAATTACATTCGGTCTTGTGCGACAAGATGGCACAGGCGGAATAATGGGCGCGCTTGGCTTTTCACAAATGAAAAACTCGTGGACATTCAACATATTCCTACTACACTTCACTACCATAATAGGAATAAAAGCAATAGACGACCTGCGCAACATCAAAAGGCGCAAACTACATACAGTCGTCATGCACGCAGCCTTTTTCGCCATACTCTTTGCCGGGATTTTTGGCAGTGCCGAAAAGCAAAGGGTGAGCCTGACAGCCATACAGGGCAACCCTGTACAGATAGGAGCGACGAGCAACGGCAAAAAAGTGGAGTTGCCTTTTATAATAAGGTTAAAGAAATTCTCACTGGAAGAATACCCCGCGCAAATTCATATTGTTACAGACAACACTCTGTCGAAAGAGAGCGTAACAATAAATGATGAGAAAAGCAATGGAACATTGGGCAAATGGCACATCGAGTGCAAAGAGTTTCTTGAAATGGCAGGATGCAAGCCCGGAGAGACCACATACATAAAGATGAACCACGTGGGAGCAACAACAGCAGCCTATATAAAAGCCACCTCCGGGAATGAAAAAGCCGAAGGATGGATAAGCAACGGCAGCCATATATTCCCCGGAAGCGTTCTAACGCTACCCGACAGTACCATATTGGTAATGCCACGTCGCGAGGTGAAGAAGTATCTCTCAAAGGTGGAAATAATTAACGGCGACAGCAAAGAGACAGTAGACATTGCAGTAAACAACCCGGCAAGAATAGGCCCTTGGACAATATACCAATCGGGATATGACCAATCGCGAGGCAAATGGAGCACCACAAGTGTGCTTGAGTGTGTAAAGGACAGTTGGCAATCTGTTACACATATCGCCATGTGGCTGATTCTCGCCGCAGGCTTAATAGCTCTACCGGCAAGCCGGACAAAGAAAAAAAGTAGGTAAACATGAGTTGGGATACATTCTATATATACGCAGGAGCAGCCACAGTATGTTGGGCCGGAGGTGCTTTCTTTGCCTTTCGCAACAAGAGGAGCAGAGCCATTGGAGCAACTGCCCTCGGCTCATTGATTTTCTTCATATTTATTGCCGGCATGTGGGTGAGCCTGCAACGGCCACCACTGAGGACAATGGGTGAAACACGATTGTGGTATTCGTTCTTTTTGTCACTCATTGGGTTGTTCCTTTATTTAAAATACAGATACAACTGGATGCTGGGATTTGGAGCACTGATGTCCGTCGTCTTCACAAGCATCAACCTGCTCAAACCCGAAATACACAGCACCACGCTGATGCCGGCATTGCAAAGCCCGTGGTTCGTGCCTCATGTAATAGTGTACATGTTCTCATATGCCATGATGGGAGCAGCCACACTGTTCGCCGGATACTTGTGGCTGAGGAAATCACCCACAGAGGTATCGGAAAAAGAATTTGGTATATGCGACAATCTTGTGCGCATAGGTTGGGCTTTCCTCACATTGGGAATGACAATGGGAGCACTGTGGGCAAAAGAGGCTTGGGGCGATTATTGGACATGGGACCCCAAAGAGACATGGGCACTAGCAACATGGCTTTCGTACCTGCTATACCTGCATCTGCGACCAGCAAACAAGAATCAAAACCTGCTATTCGCATTGCTGATTTTCTCGTTCATACTGCTGCAAATGTGTTGGTGGGGAATAAATTTCCTACCGTCGGCACAAGGAACAAGCATACATACATATTAAAACAAACGTAAGACGAGAACTGCATAATAAAAATATATAAAAATTAGCTCTAAAAAATCCAATTTCCTTTGCACTTTAAAAAATTAGCAGTAACTTAGCGAACATAAAATATTTTGCAAACACCACAATAACACATAGAAAGTTTGAATAGCTTTCTCCTTTGCTGAATGCAAACTGATAAACAACAATATATACAAACATGAATAATTTACTATTTCTCGGTAATATCGGCGGTACAGAAATCATAATTATCGCTATCATCATTCTTTTACTCTTTGGTGGCAAGAAAATTCCCGAATTGATGCAGGGTTTGGGAAAAGGTGTCAAAAGCTTCAAAAAAGGCATGAAAGACATCGAAGAGGATATCGACAAATGCGAAAAAGACGAAAGCAAATAATTGACCAATTTATAAACCCCATAAAGAATATACTATGTCAAACGGAATGTCAAGAAGGAAGTTCCTTCAGAGCGGTACAGCTGCAGCTATTGGCTTGGCAGTAGTACCTAATACCGTATTAGGTAAAGGTTTCGGCCATAAGGCCCCCAGTGACAAATTGAATATTTTGGGCGTAGGTGTCGGCGGACGTGGCGCTAGCGTTCTTCGCGGTATGGAGACAGAGAACATCGTTGGTCTCTGCGATATCGACTGGAAGTATGCTAAAGGCGTATTCGATCGTTACCCCAACGCTAAAAAATACAAGGACTATCGCAAGATGTACGACGAGATGCTGAAAGATGCTGACGCCGTAATGGTTGCAACAGCCGACCACACTCACGCTATCATCGCTGCTGAGGCTATCGTAGCCGGCAAGCATGTATATTGCGAGAAGCCCCTTACACACTCGGTTTACGAGTCACGTCTTTTGACAAACCTCGCTAAGAAATACAAGGTTGCTACACAGATGGGTAACCAGGGTGCATCTGACGAAGGTGTACGCAAAGTTTGCGAGTGGATTTGGAACGGTGAGATTGGTGAAATCACACGCGTAGATACATTCACCGACCGCCCCATTTGGCCTCAGGGTCTTGAGCGTCCCGAGAAGAGAGAGAAAGTTCCCTCTACAATGGATTGGGATTTGTTCCTCGGCCCAGCTCCTGAGCGTCCTTACAACTCAATCTACACACCTTGGAACTGGCGCGGATGGTGGGACTTCGGTACAGGCGCATTGGGTGATATGGCTTGCCACATCCTCCACCCTGTATTCAAAGGCTTGAACCTTAAATATCCTACAAAGGTAGAGGGTAGCTCAACAATGCTCCTCAACGAGTCGGCTCCCAACGCTCAGTTTGTACACTACACATTCCCCCAGCGTGACAACATGCCTAAGGTTGCGATGCCCGAGGTTGATGTTTACTGGTACGATGGAGGTCTTCTCCCCGAGCGTCCCGCAGGTCTCGCCCCCGGCAAGAACCTCAACGATGCAGGTGGTGCAGCAATCTTCTACGGTACAAAAGATACACTTATCTGCGGTTGCTACGGACGTAACCCCTACTTGGTATCAGGTCGCGTGCCCAACGCTCCCAAAGTATGCCGCGAGGTTAAAGGCGCGAACGCACACCAGCAGGATTGGATTCGTGCATGTAAGGAGAGCCCCGAGAACCGTGTACTCTCTGAGTCGGATTTCTCAGTAGCAGGTCCTTTCAACGAAATGGTGGTTATGGGTGTACTCGCAGTTCGTTTGCAGTCTCTCAACCGCGTACTCGAATGGGACGGCGAGAACATGCGCTTCACAAACATCCCCGAGGATGCAACAATCCGCTCTATCATCAAGGACGGTTTCAGCATCAAGGATGGTCACCCCACATTCAACAAGACATGGACAGAGCCCGTTAATGCAAACGCATTTGCACAGGAGCTCATCAAGCACACCTACCGCGACGGTTGGAAGTTGCCTGACATGCCCAAGTTCTAATTAAGGGATAATCAATAAAATAAGAGTGTGCCGATGTTAAATCGGCACACCTTTATAAATTAATAAGCATATTTAAAACTAACAAAATGAAAAAGATATTCAAATCAATGGCATGTGCTATGGCATGCGCAGTTATCGCATCTTGCGGCGGTGGTGCACAGAAAGCTGCAACTACCGAGGAGGCTAAAGCAGAAAACCCCAACACAATCGTTCTTTTCGACGGTACAAGCCTTGAGGGTTGGAGAGGTTACGGTAAAGACCACGTTCCTTCACGTTGGACAATCGAAGACGGTTGCTTGAAATTCTCAGGTTCAGGTGGCGGTGAGGCTCAGACAGGTGAGGGTGGCGACATCATCTTCGCTGCACAGAAGTTCAAAAACTTCGAGCTTGAGCTTGAGTGGAAAATCTCTAAGGGCGGTAACTCAGGTATCTTCTACCTTGCACAGGAGCTTGAGGGCAAACCCATCTACATTTCAGCACCTGAGTGTCAGGTACTCGACAACGAGAACCACCCCGATGCTAAATTGGGTAAAGACGGTAACCGTCAGTCATCATCACTCTATGACATGATTCCTGCTAAACCCCAGAACTCTAAACCTGCAGGCGAGTGGAACAAAGTAAAAATCATGGTTTACAAAGGCACAGTTGTTCACTATCAGAACGACGAGCCTGTTGTAGAGTACCACTTGTGGACTCCCCAGTGGACAGAGATGTTGAATGCTTCTAAATTCTCTCAGGAGAGATGGCCCGATGCATTCGAGTTGCTCAACAACTGCGGTGGCGAGGCACGCGAGGGTTACATCGGCTTCCAGGATCATGGCGACGATGTATGGTTCCGCAACATCAAGGTTACAATTCTTGAATAATACCATTCAGTAAATAAGAGATGAGGTTGTGTCATTTTCTTGGCACAACCTCATTATTATAAACAAATATAAACGAAGAACCATGAAGATTAACATTTTAGCAGCACTCCTGCTTGCAGGTACAATGTTCACATCATGCTGCACAACTGCGCAGAGCAAAGGAAAAGCAAAAAAAGATATTGCAATACAGCTCTACTCTATCCGCGACACCATTGCAAGAGCAGGCTACAATATGGAGCCTATCTTCAAAGGTCTTTCAGAAATGGGTTACAACGCCATTGAAACTGCAAACTATGGTGGTGGTAAATTCTATGGAAAGACACCCGAAGAGTTCAAAGCTACTGCCGAAAAATATGGCATCACAGTGCTCTCTTCGCACTGCAACAGAAACCTCAATGCCGAGGAGCTTGCATCGGGCAACTTTACCGAGGCACTCAAATGGTGGGAAGAGGCTATTGCTGCGCACAAAGCAGCGGGTATGAAATATATTGTAAATCCGTATTACAGCCGCCCCGGTACACTCAAAGAGCTGAAGACCATCTGCAACTTCTTTAATGAGATTGGAAAGATGTGTAATGCAGCCGGTTTGAAGTATGGCTACCACAACCACTCACACGAAATGGTGAAAGTTGAGGATCGTGTGATGCTTGAGTATATGATTGAAAACACCAACCCCGAGTATGTATTCTATGAACTTGACGTTTACTGGAGTGTTATGGGACAGAAGTCACCTGTGGAATTTTTCAATAAATACCCCGGTCGCTTCACACTCCTGCACATCAAAGACCACCGCGAAGTTGGTCAGAGCGGAATGGTGGGCTTCGACGCTATCTTCAACAATGCAGAAAAAGCAGGTGTGAAAGGTATTATCGTTGAAATTGAGGGTTGCAAGGGTACCACTATGGATGGTGCAAAAGCAAGTATAGATTACCTGCTTAATTCATCATTTGTACCTGCATCGTATGGTAAATAAATAATATTTTTCTATCTTTGCAAAAACAATGACCTTTTAAGGAGATACGCAATTGCGTATCTCCTTAAAAGTAAAAAAAGATTATAAACTATGGCAGAAGAGCATAATATGAGTTTTTGGGACCACCTCGAAGCACTTCGTTGGTCGCTGATGCGTGTGGCTATTGTGATGACAATATTACTTATCGGGTTATTTTCGTACATGCCCACAATATTTGACAAATTCATATTGGCTCCTACCACTTCGGAATTTTTCCTCTACCGTTGGCTATCGAAACTTGGCCATTTGGGACCATTCTTCCCTAATTTCGGCAACGACAACTATGCGGTGGAGATTATAAACATTAATGTCGCCTCGCAGTTCATGACACACATCACAACTGCATTCTGGTTCGCATTCATACTCTCTTTCCCCTATCTCATATACGAACTTTGGCGATTCATCAAACCCGCTCTCTATAAGAATGAAGAGAAGTATATAGGTTTCGCCTTTCTTTTCGGCACAACGATGTTCTACATAGGATGCGCATTGGGATATTCACTTGTATTCCCCTTTACATTCCGTTTCTTGACAGAGTATCAGTTGAGTGAGGCCATCACCAACCAGATTTCACTTTCGTCGTACATGGGCAACTTCATGATGATGATACTTGTCATGGGCATAGTATTTGAATTGCCTCTGTTGGTGTGGATTCTTTCGGGAATAGGAGTTGTAACAAAGTCATTCCTGCGCAATTTCCGTCGTCATGCAGTGATAGTGCTGCTGGTATTGGCTGCTATTATCACCCCTTCGGGCGACCCATTCACATTGATGACAGTATTCCTGCCACTCTTCTTTTTGTATGAGTTAGGCATCATGCTTGCAAAAAAATAGTCTAACATATTTTGAACTACCCTCTACATACACTATCTTTGTAGAGACGATAGGCGGTCTTTATAAAATAAACAATTCCGCCACCACACAAACAAAGAACAAAAAAACAAGACACGATTATGACAGATGTTCTAAGCGTAGCAAAAAAATGTTTTCAGGATGAAGCCGAGGCTATTCTGAACCTGATACCCAAATTGGATGAAAATTTCACAAAAGCCATAGAACTTATCATCGAAAGTACAGGCAAACTTATAGTGACCGGAGTGGGAAAATCGGGACACATAGGTGCAAAGATTGCATCCACACTTGCCAGCACCGGCACTCCGTCGTTCTTTGTAAACCCACTTGATGCTTTTCATGGCGACCTGGGAATGTTCACCTCGGGTGACGTGGTGCTTGCCATCTCCAATTCGGGACAGACCGACGAATTGTTGCGTTTCATTCCCCTGCTTACCGACCGCAAGATTCCCATCATATCAATGTCGGGTAACCCCGCATCGTTGTTGGCAAAATACTCGACATGCCACCTTAACGTTGCAGTAGACAAGGAGGCATGCCCGCTGAACCTTGCGCCCACATCATCGACAACAGCCACACTTGCCATGGGCGATGCCATCGCCTGTGCATTGATGACTGTGCGCAAGTTCAAAGCATCGGACTTTGCACAGTTCCATCCCGGTGGTTCATTGGGTCGTCGTCTACTCTCGAGAGTGAAAGACTACATGAGAACAAGCGACCTTCCTATCGTCACACGCGACTCTAAGGTGAGCGACGCGCTCATGCAGATAAGCCACACAAAGATGGGTATTGCCATTGCTATCGAGAACGACGAGATTCTGGGAATAGTTACCGATGGCGACATTCGTCGCGCAATGCAACGCGACCAGGAGCGTTTCTTTGAACTGACCGTGAAGGACATCATGTGCAGCAACCCTAAAATAATACTAGAGACAGCCAAGCTGTCACAGGCAGAGACATTGATGCGTAAGCACAACATTCACTCGCTTGTAGTTGTTAATTCAGAGAATAAACTCGTGGGAGTAATCGACACCTTCAGTTGCATATAAGAAAATGAAAATAGTAGCATTCGTTCCCATTCGCCTGAACAGCAAACGCGTTGTCGGCAAAAACTTGAAGCTGTTGGGCAACAAGCCTCTCATGCATTACATATTGGAGACACTTGGTGAGGTGCCTCTCATTGATGAAATATATGTATATTGCAGCGATGAGACTATAACAGCACATCTGCCTCAGGGAGTGAAATTCCTGAAGCGCGATGCTATGCTCGACAGAGACGAGACACTTGGCGAAGAGATATACGATGCCTTCATTAAAGAGGTGGATGCCGACATTTATCTGTTGGGACACACCACATCACCATTCATCAAGGCAACTACTATAAACAATGCCATAGAAAAGGTACTCTCGGGAGAACACGACTCGGCATTCTCGGCACAGAAGGTGCAGACATTCACATGGTTCAATGGAGCACCGCTCAACTACAGTCTGAAAAGAATTCCCCGCACTCAGGAGATAGAGCCGGTATATGTAGAAACCAGCTCATTCTACATTTTCCGTCGCGAGATATGGACCGAAGAACACCAGCGCGTGGGAGCAACACCTTACATGGCACTCATAGACCAGATAGAGGGTATAGACATAGACTATCCCGAAGATTTTGAATTCGCAGAAAAAGTAATCGACACGCAAAAATAGAGCATGAAGATGGGTGAATACATTTGGCTGAAGACATGGAATGCCTTGAACTACATCTATGGCCTATTCATGTTTGACAGCCGTAAACGTTTGAAAAACCTTAGAAACATCCACGCCGGAAAAAGATGTTTCATCATAGGAAACGGCCCCAGTCTGCGCAAGGAAGACCTTCAGAAACTTTATCAGCGAGGAGAATATACCTTTGCATGCAATTCACTCATCAACCTATTCGAGGAGATGTCGTTCTACCCCACATACTACTTTGTACAGGACAATAAGGTACTACTCAACAACAAAGAGAAGATACTCGAATACAAAGGCAACATCTTTATAAAATCGCACTATGCGAAACGCTACCACATTCCCGGAGCAACATATTACAACATGCTTTTCAACCAGAACCCCATTGGTTTCTCACACAACATACAGAATGTTGTGTACAGCGGACAAACAGTGGCATACTCCATGATGCAGTTTGCTGCTTACATGGGATTCAAAGAGATATATCTGTTAGGAATAGACTGTAACTACTCCAAGAACAACACTGAAATAACAAGCGACTGCTATTTTGACAAAAAAATGTTCGACCCCACAAAGCCGCATAATCCACCCGAAGTAGACACCATGCTGAAAGCCTTTGAACAGGCCAAAGAGAGATGCGAGCCATTGGGCATACACATCATAAACGCAGCGCGTGGCGGCAAGTTGGAGTTGTTCCCACGAGTAGAATTCGACACTCTTTTCGATTGACACCTTTACTGCACAAGCATATACCCGCAAGCTGTCAAAATGATTCCAAGCACAACGCTCAGTGCCACATAGCACAACGCTCCGCAATAATTTCCACTCTGCAACATCACCAATGTCTCGCGCGAGAAAGTGGAAAAGGTGGTGAACCCACCACAAATGCCATAGGTAAGAAATAGCGCGACACCACTCTCGGGACCTACACTTTTATTGATATACCCTGTGAAGAGACCTATCAACAGACAGCCAAAAAGATTCACTGCCAAAGTGCCGACAGGGAATGCCCCGCCCATGTTTTTCATTGCAACGGTAATGAGATACCTTGCACCACCACCCACAAAACTACCGAGGCCGACAAGGAGTATGTTTTTTATCAAATCTGCCATTTTTGTAAAGAAACTGCGGCACAAATTTACAACTATTTTTCTTCCTTATCTGTTTTTTGCATAAGTTTGTAGGAAAATAGAAACTTTCCACAAAAAAATGAAAGCACTGCACTACATACTTATAACATTTGCACTGCTTACCACCATCGGTATCTACCCGCAAAAGGGCAAAGAGTATTGCATCGGATTCTACAATCTCGAAAACCTTTTCGACACCATACACGACGAGGGCAAGAACGACTATGAGTTCCTACCCAAAGGGGTAAACGAGTGGACAACCAAGAAGTACAACTGCAAAATAGAGAATATCGCCACAGTGCTTGCCGAGCTTGGTACAGATGTGCAATCCGCAGGTGCAGCACTTGTAGGCGTGTGCGAAGTAGAGAACAGCAGAGTCCTCAACGACCTGACGAAAAGCGAAAAACTCGCACGCAAAGGATGGAAATATATTCACAGAGAGAGCAAGGACAGTCGAGGCATCGACTGCGCACTGCTATACAACCCCAAGGAGTTCCACCCTACCGCCACTCGACTCGTTCCATACAAAAACAGCGATGGCAGCCGTCACAGGACACGCGGTTTTTTGGTTGTCAGCGGTACGCTTGCCAAAGAGCATATACACATTATAGTGAACCATTGGCCATCGCGATACTCAAAATCGCCGGCACGTGAACGTGCAGCATCACAAGTGAAAGCCCTCAAAGACTCGATAGTGGCACTGCACCCTGACACAAAATTGATAATAATGGGCGATTTCAACGACAACCCCGACAATGTGAGTCTGAAAGAGAACCTGAAAGCAAAAAGAGAGATTGCTGAGGTAAAAAAAGCAGATGAACTATACAACCCCTTTTGGGATATTCTGCGCAAGGAGAAGAGAGGCAGTCTGAAGTATCGCGACAAGTGGCAAATGTACGACCAAATAATTATAAACGGCAATATGTGCGGCAAGCAAAAGCACGGGCTCAGATACATAAAAAGTGAAATACATACGCGCCCATACATGATGAATGCAAGCGGAAAGCACAAAGACTATCCCAAGCGCACACATGCCGAAGGCAAATGGCTGAAGGGTTACAGCGACCACCTGCCGGTGGTGATTTATCTCACAAAATAGCCCCGACCACGAATAGTTCGGGCAAGGGCTATCAGAAAGACATTGCTATTCACTGCTGCATACGGCTCTGCACCATCTCCCAATCGATTATCTCCCATAGGCGATGTACATGTTCGGCACGACGATTTTGATAGTCGAGATAATAGGCATGCTCCCACACATCGATGCCAAGCAGCGGAACCATATTGTGGCGAACAGGATTGTCGCCATTCTTGCAACTGAGCACCACCAGACGTCCCGAAGGCTCTTGTGCCAGCCACACCCAGCCCGAGCCGAAGAGCGAAGCGGCAGCATCCTCCATCATCTTACGGAAATTGTCAAACGAGCCAAAATCGAAATCAATGGCATCGGAAAGAGACTTCGATGGGAGATTTTCTTTTGGCGGATAGGGGGTGAACTGCTCGAAGTAGAGCACGTGGTTCAGCACTTGACCCGCATTATTGAGCAGAGGTCCCTCGGGAGCCTTGGCAACGACCTCGCGCAAAGTCATATTCTCGAAACGCGAATCCTTTACCAGACGGTTGTAATTGTCGATGTATGCACGCAAATGCTTGTCGAAATGCAGTTCTACGGTTGCCTGACTGATTACAGGAGTCAGGGCATTGCTCGAATAGATGAGCACCGGCATGTGATAGCCTACACTTTTGCTTTGAATGGTTGTGTCCATCGTAAAAATAAGTTTATAGTTTAGCATTAATATAAAACACAAAAGTTCCATTGCAATATTTTTAAAAAAGGATTCCAATGTATAACAATAGAAGTGGGGGAGATGTTTCGGGTATGAAAAGTTTTTTTAACTTTGCAAGCCAAAGCTTGCGAAGATGGGCTGCACTCGTTACGCGTGAAAATAAATTTTCACTCACTCGCTTGCCCATCTTTGCATCATAATAACAATAAAGAAGAATGACTATAAATTACGAAAAAGAGCTTAACCCCTCGCAGCTTGCCGCAGTAGAATATTGCGACGGCCCTTCGCTGGTGATTGCCGGAGCAGGGTCGGGCAAGACAAGAGTACTTACATATAAGATTGCATATCTGCTGGAGCATGGCTACGAGCCATGGTCTATTCTTGCCCTCACATTCACCAACAAGGCTGCCAATGAAATGAAGGAACGTATCGCCATGCAGGTGGGACAGGAGAAAGCGCGCATGCTGTGGATGAGCACTTTTCACAGCATCTTCGCAAAAATACTGCGAAGAGAGGCTGTTTTTTGGGGTTATGAGCCAAACTTCACCATCTACGACCAAGCGGACTCGAAGAGCCTCGTGCGCAGCATCATCAAGGAGATGCAGCTCGATGAGAAGCTCTACAAGCCCTCGACCATCGCAGAGCGCATTTCATCGGCAAAGAGCAACATGCTCTCGCCGACAGAGTACACACGCAGTGCCGACAGGATGAATGGCGACCAACGCTCGCGCATCCCCTCGACACACGAGATTTATCGCCGTTACTGCGAGCGTTGCCAACAGGCAAATGCCATGGACTTCGACGACTTGCTGTTGAACACCTATCGTCTGTTCGACGAACATCCCGAGGTGCTTGCCCGCTACACCGAGCGTTTCAAATATGTACTTGTCGATGAGTTTCAGGACACGAACTACGTACAGGGCTGCATAGTGTGGCAACTGACGCAGAGCCGTCGCCGCGTGTGCGTGGTGGGCGACGATGCGCAGAGCATATACTCGTTCCGCGGTGCAAACATCGACAACATATTGGGATTTACCAAACGTTACGGCGAGACAAAGATATTCAAGCTGGAGCAGAACTACCGCTCTACACAAAACATAGTGAACGCAGCCAACAGTCTGATTGCAAAGAACAGCGAACAGATAAGGAAGAATGTATTCTCGGAGCTTGACCAGGGCGAGCCGCTGATATTGTGCCAAGCATACTCGGACCTGGAAGAGAGCGAGATTGTCGCAAACAGGATACAATCACTGCGTCGCAACGAAGGGCTCTCTTACAGCGACTTTGCCATACTTTACCGTACCAACGCACAGTCGAGAACATTCGAGGAGGCACTGCGCAAACGCTCAATACCCTATCGCATATATGGTGGACTATCGTTCTACCAACGCAAGGAGATAAAGGATATAATTGCTTATTTCCGCGTCATCAGCAACCCCCACGACGAGGAGGCACTCAAACGCATCATCAATTACCCGGCGAGAGGCATTGGCGAAACAACCATGAAACATCTGCACGAGGCCGCAAACGCAGGCGCAGTGAGTCTGTGGAGAGTTCTTGCCGAGCCCGAGAACTATCAACTGAAAGTGAACAAAGGCACACTTTCAAAACTCACCACATTTGCTGAGATGATAAAGGAGTTTACCGTAAATCTCGAAAAGAAAAACGCATACGAAATGGCCGTAGAAGTCATTCGTCGTTCGGGAATTTCGGCAGAGATTTATGGCGACAACACAGTTGAGGGCAAAAGTCGTCAAGAGAATATCGAGGAACTTTTGAGCGGAATAAGCGGATTTGTATCGTCGCAAGAAGAGGAGGGCAACCCCGAAAACAGATTACCTGATTTTCTTGCCGAAGTGTCTTTGATGTCGGACAATGAGTCGCAAGACGACACAAATGGAGAAAAGATTACACTGATGACTATTCACTCGGCAAAGGGATTGGAGTTTAACTCCGTATTTATCGTAGGAGTGGAAGAAAACCTGCTGCCAAGCAGCATGGCACAAAACTCGGCACGCGAACTCGAAGAGGAGCGACGACTCTTCTACGTCGCCATTACACGCGCCAAAGAGCACTGTACGCTCACCTTCTCGAAAAGTCGTTACCGCTATGGCTCTTTTGAATTTTGCGAACCCAGCCGTTTCCTTAAGGAGATTGACCGCGCCTACATACGCATGCTTGGCGACAACACAACATATATAAAAAGTACACCGCGCCCGCAGGCACCGACAGGCGGCCCCACATTCACACTCACCAACAGAGTGCGCACCACCCCCACCCCACAGGAACCGCCACGACGCATCGTACCTCAAAGGCTGCAACGCGTAGCCACTTCAACAGCTCCCGCATCGGCAACAAGCAACGGCAATAACCCTTTGCGCGTGGGACAAATAATAGAACACGAAAGGTTCGGCGTCGGCGACGTCATCAACGTCGAGGGTAGTGGCGAGAATGCAAAAGCAACAATAAAGTTCCGCAACGTAGGAGTGAAACAGCTTCTGCTTAAATTTGCACGATACAAAATTATAGGATAACCTAAAAAAACGAACAAAAAACGCTCAAAGACAAAAAAGGCGAGATTTTCTTGAAATTTGTCCACGATGAGCACCAAGACAGAATGTACTGAAAATCAGCACATTCTTAAAATACAGCAAAAACACTTGAAAAAAAGTTTCATTTTTCCTCAAAAAAAGTGCTTACAAAATTTGCATAATAGAAATAAACCTTGTACCTTTGCATCGCATTTGAGAAAAACAACGCGGAAGTAGCTCAGTTGGTAGAGCATAACCTTGCCAAGGTTAGGGTCGCGGGTCCGAGTCCCGTCTTCCGCTCACTCAAAAAATAGTTGCGTGAGTCGGTGCGATTTACAACAAGAAGCCCAGGTGGCGGAATGGTAGACGCGCTAGTTTCAGGTACTAGTGTTAGCAATAACGTGCAGGTTCGAGTCCTGTTCTGGGCACCGACGCTGCGCGAGACAACTTAAAACTGGAGGAGTGGCGGAATTGGTAGACGCGCTACTTTGAGGGGGTAGTGACAATTATGTCGTGTGAGTTCGAGTCTCATCTCCTTCACGAAGAAGTTGAAATTGCGGAAGTAGCTCAGTTGGTAGAGCATAACCTTGCCAAGGTTAGGGTCGCGGGTCCGAGTCCCGTCTTCCGCTCTAAAGTCCGAAGTTATACTTCGGACTTTCTTTTTGTATATATCCCCCAATCAAAAATACTATAACACAAAAAAAAGAGACATCCGTTTGGATGTCTCTTTGTAGCGCCTACGGGAATCGAACCCGTGTTCCATGCGTGAGAGGCATGTGTCCTAGCCGCTAGACGAAAGCGCCGTTTCATTTTTGCTCTGCAAAGGTACAGCATCTTTTTTATATATGCAACAAAAATCGAAAATATTTTCAAAAAAAATTCCCCTACCCGATTTTCGACATATATAACCGAGTAATCTCAAAGAAAAAAAATAGGACAATATTGATATTCTGCAATCGTTTTTTATATCTTTGCATGCCAAGGCATAAAATCGGCTGAAGCATAAACAATATACAAGAAGAAAAAGAAATGAACAATTCAAACCACCTTATAATTATGGCAGGAGGAGTGGGCAACCGTTTCTGGCCTGTCAGCACACGCGAAAAACCCAAACAATTTATCGACGTTCTTGGTTGTGGCAAGTCACTACTGCAACTGACAGTGGAGCACTTCAAAGGCATCTGCCCACTTGAAAACACTTGGATAGTAACATCCAAGGAGTACGCACCCATTGTAAGGGAGCAATTACCGCAAATCCCCGATAGCAACATTCTAAAGGAGCCTTGCCACCGAAACACAGCTGCATGTATTGCATATGCAGCGTGGAGAATAAAAAAGATTGACCCAAGAGCCAACATGGTTGTTACACCAAGCGACCATCTTGTAACCGACGTCATTGAATTTCAGAGAGTAATAAAGTCGTCATTGAAGTTCGTTTCCGACTCGGATGCAATCCTTACAATAGGAATCAAGCCTACCCGCCCCGAAACAGGATTCGGCTACATAGAAGCAGCACTCGGCAGTTCATCGCTGTCGAACAAGGAGATTTTCCGCGTGGACTCTTTTAAAGAGAAGCCCGACATCGATACCGCCACCACATACATCAGCAAAAAGAATTTTTATTGGAATTCGGGCGTGTTTATCTGGAACGTTCAGACTGTGGTAAACGCCTTTCGCATTTACCAACCGCAGATTGCACAGATTTTCGAGTCGATGCTACCCTACTACGGCACCGACGAAGAGCCGAATTTGCTTGCCGAAAAATTCCCCTATTGCCGCAACATTTCGGTAGATTACGCCATTCTGGAGCATGCCGACGAGGTATTTGTGTTCCCCGCCGACTTTGGATGGAGCGACCTGGGCACCTGGACCTCGCTACACTCGCACCTGTCGCAGGACCTCAATAACAACGTACTCATAGGCGAAGACATTTCGATACACGATGCGCGCAACTGCATTGTACACACCGAGAATTGCAAAAAGGTGGTAATCATTGGAATAAGCGACTGCGTAGTAGCAGAGCAAGACGGCAACCTATTAGTGTGCAAACTCAACGAGGAAGAGAGAATAAAAGAGTTGACAAAAAAGAAATAATTTTAAGCACTCGACATAACAGAAGAGACTCCTTGCCGCAGCAAGGAGTCTCTTTTTTCGCCGAATTTGCACCTTCGGACTAACAATAAAACCACAATGAAAAACATATTGTCTAATTAAGCAAAAAGCTATTCAAACTATATTAATGTGCCAAAAGTGAAAGGAGACCAACTACTCCTACTGCCACCGCTGCTGCACCGGCAACCTCGTTACAATGGTGATGATGTACGTGAGGAGGAGGAGGAGGCGCGCAATGTGAGCTATGCACTACCACAGGAGCGGGGTGATGATGAACCACCACGGGGGCGGGCTTGTGATGAACCACCACGGGAGCAGGCTTATGATGCTTCACGACTACCTGTTTCTTGGGAGCGGGATTTACATGCTTAACAACCTTGTTGTTCTTTTTCACCCTGTTATAATCAACACTCACTCTATTCTCTTTTTTCACTTCACGTCTGTCGTTCTTTGCAAAAATCTGCGCAGGCATAAGCATTCCGCTTATAAGAACTGCAATTACCATCAACTTTTTCATAATACTCATTTTTAAAATTATTAGTAATTCAGAAGTCTTTATCTCTTCTTGTCTGCTGCAAATTTATTACGGGAAAAATCCCCTTGCAACGGTAATATCCTAATCGCAAGGGGATTTTCCCTAAAGGAGTTATAGTATTCCTTATACACACTGACTATCAATATGATAGCCAAAAAAGTGTTTTTTGCTATTCTCGAAAAAACTATTATTTACCAAAAGTCTCTTTCCAGGCATTGTAGCCTCCCTGCATGTCGATAACATTGAACCCTTTGGAGGTGAGAATGCTTGCAGCCTTGCGACTGCGACGACCACTGCGGCAATAGATGTAGATATTCTTCTCTTTGTCGAGCTGCTCAACGCCTTGCGCAAACGCGACACTGTCGGTAACGTCGAGAAGCGCAGCACCCGGCAGATGCCCGGCAGCATACTCGTCGGCACGACGCACATCGAGCAGATAGGCCGAAGCATCGCCCTCCAACATTTTAACATACTCGGCAGGCGCAAGAATCTTGCCTGCATCGTCGGACTGCCCCATAGAGCCGCAACCCGCAAAACTCACCACGCCTAAAGCACATAGAAAATATTTCTTAAAAAACTTCATAGCTGAAAATATTTATTCGCAAAGATAAGAAAATGGCAACAAAAATTCACTATCTTCGCATCGGAAAACCCGCCATGGGCGGTCATTAACAAATAAAACTTAAGCAAAATGAAATTATTGGAAGGAAAAGTTGCCCTTATCACCGGTGGCACACGCGGCATCGGCAAAGCCATTGCATTGAAATATGCAAGCGAGGGTGCAAATATTGCATTTACATACGTGAGCAACAGTTCTGTTGCAGAAGAGACAGTTGCAGAGATAACTGCAATGGGTGTTTCGTGCAAGGCATATATCTCTAATGCAGCCGAGTATGCAGCAGCCGACGAGGTCGTAAAAAGCGTAATGGCAGACTTTGGTCGCATAGATATCCTTGTAAACAATGCAGGTATCACAAAAGACGGACTTATCCTGCGCATGAGCGAGGAGCAGTGGGACAGTGTAATATCGGTAAATCTGAAGTCGGCATTCAACTTCACACGTCTAGTTGCGCCCATCATGGCCAAGCAGCGTTCGGGAAGCATCATCAACATGACATCGGTTGTGGGTGTCAGCGGCAACGCAGGACAGTGTAACTATTCTGCATCGAAGGCCGGACTCATTGGCCTAGCAAAATCAATCGCCAAAGAGCTGGGCCCACGCGGAATACGCGCAAACTGCATCGCTCCCGGATTTATAGACACAGACATGACTGCCAAACTCCCCGAGAACATGCGCGAACAATGGTGCGCAGCAATCCCCTTACGTCGTGCCGGCAGTGGCGAGGATGTTGCCAATGTGGCTCTGTTCCTTGCATCGGACCTTTCGGCATATGTTACCGGTCAGGTTATCAACTGTTGCGGTGGAATGAACTGCTAAAAGAACAAACGATATGCTAAGGGCTGTGTAAAAAGTAATATTTTCGCACAGCCTTATGCTTTTTAAAAAGACCTATTATGAAGAAAATAGTTTTTATACTTATCGCACTTCTTGCACTTGTGCCCGCTGAAGAGGTTTGTGCAAAAAAGAAGATTAAAATCACCCCCGAACAAAAGGGAGTGGCAACCATCAATCGCCCCACTGCCGAGGCACATGTTGAGTTTCTCGCATCCGACGCACTAGAAGGCCGCGAGTCGGGAACACCTGCCGGATACATTGCCGGGGAGTATATCATCGCCATACTGAAACAGATGGGCGCTACCCCGCTTTTCGGAAACAGCTTCGCACAACCCTTCGAGGCATATTCACGCGAGGGTCGCTTTTCGCCTTACACCGTAACACCTAATGTTATCGAGGATATAAAAGAACACCCTCACCACGTTGCAAAAATGCGCAACATACTTGCCAAAATAGAGGGAAAGAACCCCAACGAGTATGTGGTGGTGGGTGCACATTACGACCACTTGGGTATTGACCCCATGCTTGCCGACGACAAAATATACAACGGTGCCGACGACAATGCCTCGGGTGTGCAGGCTGTATTGCAGATACTTCGCGCCTTTATTGCCACCGGCGAGCAGCCCGAGCGCACTGTAATTTTCGCGCTGTGGGATGGCGAGGAGCGTGGTCTGCTGGGTTCAAAATATTTTGTAAACAATTTTGCCGAAATGAAAAAGGTTAAAGGCTACATGAATTTTGACATGATTGGTCGCAACAATATGGCCCACCGCCCCAAACACTTCAACCTGCTCTACATGCAGAAAGACTCACTCTTTGCCGATTGGTTGAAGAACGACATTAAAAACCACACACTCGACCTTGACCCCGACTTTGTAACATCCGAAAACTTCAACAACGGCAGCGACCAGGTGCCATTCTTCAAGGCCGGTGCAAAAATCGTGTGGTATCAGACAGGCGCGCAACCCGACTTTCACAAACCCACCGACGAGAGCGACCGCATAAATTGGGACAAGATGGTGGAAATAACAAAAGCGGCATTCCTGTGCCTGTGGAAAATGGCTAACCAACCTTTTTAATTGACAGTTTATGGGATTATTCATTAAAAAATCGATAGAGGCATTGCAGGCCGAAGCAAATGCCACCGGTAGTAAGACCCTCAAACGTGTATTGGGTCCGTGGAGCCTTGTGGCGTTGGGAGTGGGAGCAATCATAGGCGCAGGACTCTTCTCCATCACAGGAACTGTTGCCGGAGAATTCACAGGCCCCGCAATTACCATAAGTTTCGCCATCGCAGCCATTGGCTGCTGCTTCGCAGGACTCTGCTATGCCGAGTTTGCATCGATGATACCCGTCGCCGGTAGCGCATATACATACTCATACGCCACAATGGGCGAACTTGTTGCGTGGATAATTGGCTGGGATTTGGTACTCGAATACACAGTGGCGGCAATCACCGTCAGCATCAGTTGGAGCAGGTACTTAGTGGTATTTCTGCAAAGCATAGGCATTGAACTGCCGCATGCACTCACTGCCTGTCCGTGGGACGGAGGCATCATAAACATTCCCGCTATTCTCATTGTAATGATGATAAGCATCATACTGATGCGCGGCACCGAAGAGAGCTCATTCTTCAACGGGTTTATCGTATTTCTAAAGATAGGCGTCATACTTATCTTTGTGATTTTGGGATGGAAATTTATAAACAGTGACAACCTCACACCCTACATACCCGAAAACACAGGAGTGTTGGGAGAATATGGATTCTCTGGTATTCTGCGTGGAGCCGGAATAGTGTTCTTCGCCTTTTTGGGGTTCGACGCTGTGAGCACAGCCGCACAAGAGACGAAAAACCCCAAGCGCAACATGCCCATAGGTATTTTAGTGTCGTTGCTCGTGTGTACAGTGCTGTACATACTATTTGCCCATGTGATGACAGGCGTTGCACACTACACCGAGTTTCAGGGACAGGTGGGCATTGCGCCCGTCGCCGTAGCGATAGAAAATATGGGCACCCCCGATGCGTCGGGAGTGATACAGCCTGCATTCCCCTGGCTGAACAAAGCTATCATTCTTGCCATACTCTTCGGTTACTGCTCGGTGATTATGGTAACACTATTGGGGCAGAGCCGCGTGTTCCTGAGCATGAGTCACGATGGACTGCTACCACCCTTTTTCTCGCGCATACACGAAAAATTCCGCACTCCGCTGCATAGCAATTTGCTGTTTATGGTAATAGTGGGAACTCTCGCAGGTTTTGTGCCCGCACGAGTGGCCGGAGAGATGACAAGCATAGGTACCTTATTTGCCTTTACACTTGTGTGTGCAGGAGTTCTTGTTCTGCGCAAGAAAATGCCCATGACCGGTGGAGGATTCAGATGCCCGTTCGTGCCGGTGATTCCCATTTTGGGAATACTCACTTGCGTGGCAATGATGTGTTTCCTACCCGCTGATACATGGATACGTCTGGTACTGTGGATGCTCGTAGGACTCGACATTTATGCAATGTACGGCATTAAGCACAGCAAGCTGGAGCCTGACAAGAGTGTGAGAAACGGGGAGATGTCGCTCGACATGCTGGGAATTGCTTTGTCGCTATTGTGTTTGATTACAGGCTTTTGGCATCAGCAAAGCGCAGGATGGGATGCAGACAAGAGCATGCTTATAGTATCTATAATATTTGCAGTCGTACACTTTGCATATTATATTCTGCGCATATTGCGCTACAAAAAGAAAAAAAACTAAAACGTAAGCAAAAGAATATTTATATAAATTTTAATTGTTTATTAGAAGTTTATTGTATTTTTGCGACTTATTAAAATATTAAAGAAAAATAACATGCCCAATTTATCGGAAAGAGCCATATTGATGCCGGCGTCGCCTATCAGACGTCTGGCTCCCCTTGCAACAGCAGCCAAAGAGCGCGGTGTACATGTGTACCACCTTAACATCGGTCAGCCCGACCTTGACTCTCCTGCGGTTGCTCTCGAAGCAATAAAAAAATTCGACAGCAAAATACTCGAATACAGCCCCAGCGACGGTTTTCTGTCGTTGCGCGAAAAGCTCGTAGGCTACTACGACCAATATCAGATAAAGCTGAAACCCGAGGATATCATTGTAACATCGGGCGGTTCCGAGGCTGTACTCTTTGCATTCATGTCGTGTCTGAACCCCGGTGACGAAATTATCGTTCCCGAGCCTGCATATGCCAACTACATGGCGTTTGCAATTTCGGCAGGCGCCGTGATACGCCCCATACGCTCTACTATCGAGGAGTCGTTTGCACTGCCCTCGATAGAGAATTTCGAGAAGCTGATAAACGAACGCACACGCGGTATTCTCATCTGCAACCCCAACAACCCCACAGGCTACCTGTACACACGCAGCGAGATGAACAACATACGCGATCTTGTGAAGAAACACAACCTGTTCCTTTTCTCGGACGAGGTGTACCGCGAATTCATCTACACAGGTTCGCCCTACATTTCGGCTTGCCACCTCGAAGGCATCGAAGAGAACGTGGTGCTTATCGACTCGGTATCAAAGAGATACTCGGAGTGTGGAATAAGAATAGGCGCACTCATCACCAAAAACAAGGCACTGCGCGAAGCAGTAATGAAGTTCTGCCAAGCGCGTCTGAGCCCCCCGTTGCTTGGTCAGGTGGTAGCCGAAGCATCTATCGACGCTCCACGCTCATACGGAATAAACACATACGAAAAATACATAGAACGCCGCAACTGCCTCATCGACGAGCTTAACAAACTGCCCGGAGTGTACTCGCCCATCCCTATGGGAGCATTCTACACAGTTGCACGTCTGCCCATCGACGACAGCGATAGATTCTGCGAATGGTGTCTTTCGGAATTCCAGTACGAGGGCGAGACAGTGATGCTGGCTCCTGCGTCGGGTTTCTACTCGGAGAAAGGACATGGACAGAACGAGGTGCGAATTGCTTATGTGCTCGACAAAGCACAGCTCAAAAGAGCTATTTTCATTCTGGGAAAAGCACTCGAACAGTATCCTTACAGAACAATCTGATAAAGAAAAACAGGTTTACATAAAACAATCCTAAAAGATAAATATCAAGATAAGTGGAAATGCGTTTCCACTTATCATTTTTTTGTCGTATCTTCGCGATATAAACAAAAGAAGTTTAACAATAAAAACGAAAAAATATGAAAAAGATACTTCCTATTTTGATTCTGCTCCTGACAGTATCATCGGCATCGGCACAGTTGTTCAAAGGCCGCGACAAGACATTGGATAAGCCTGAATATCAGATAGGTGCAGTGCCCGAAGTAAATGGGAAAGTGGTATTTGAGGAGAGTTTTGCAGCAAAAGGCGACAGCAAGGAGATTCTCGACAAGGCACAACTGTGGATAAAGAAACGCTTTGCAGGTGCCGACGTCATTAAGTACAACATCTACGAAGAAGAAAAGCCCGGCACTATCATTGTAAAGTCTGAAGAGTACATCACATTCAAGAAGAAGGCATTTGTACTCCACCGCACACGCATCACCTACTTCCTCGACATTGAGGCCAAAGAGAATGCGTGCACTATGCGTATGTACAGAATAACATATTGGTACGACGAGGAGTATGAAAACGGAGAACACTTCACAGCCGAAAGCTACATCACCGACAACGAAGCATTCAACAAAAACAAAACCAAACTGTTGAAAAAGCCCGGTATGTTCAGAGTGAAGACCATCGACCTGAAAAACCAGCTTGTTTCTGACTTGAAAAATGCTCTGAATTAACAGTATACAAACAAATACCCGCAAAGTAAAAAGAAGAAAAAACGTGGACTCAAGAGACAAAATACGCTACATACTCAACACACTGTTCCTTGTAGGCACAGTGGTTACAATAATATTATACTTTGCGGTAGATAGCCGCGAGCCGTTTTTTTACGCAGGCATTATCTCGCTGACACTTAAAATGGCAGAATTCATCCTGCGTTTCATGATCTGACAACAAATTCTATATGAAAAAAGTATTCATACACTTTCTCATATTACTGATATTACCCTCTGCCCTGTGTGCTCAAGTCATAAACGACAACATCGAAAAAGGAGAGAACAGCACCGGTTTTGGCAGTGGCGAGGTGTACAGTCCGTTCAAAAAGAACCCCAAAGACTCGACCAGCCAAATGCTTAATGTGCCACAGGAGATACACCAATGGCACGTAGGCGAACTGTTAGGCGAAGTGATACCCGTAAATGCCGACACTCTGCAACACATGTTCCAGAACTGGCACAGCACCGACGGCATGAACGGCGAGTATAACTACTTGGGTAACATGGGTTCACCACGAGAAACAAGAATATTTTTTCATCGCAAGGCATTGCCCGAGTACGATTTTTTAAGGCCTTATGACTATTTCATAACACCGACAAACAAGTTCTTCTTCACAGACACAAAGTCGCCATACACCAATCTTAGCTACCACTCGTCGGGCGACAAAATCATCGGTGATGACCGTTTCAGAGCCTATTTTGCCACAAATGCCGGCAAGAAGTTCGGAGTGGGCTTTCTGTTCGACTACCTTTATGGTCGCGGAAGATACGACAACCAATCTACCGCATACACAAACTTCTCGTTATATTCATACTACCGAAGCGACAAGTACAATTTCCATCTGCTCGCGAGCAGATACCATATGAAACTTGCCGAAAATGGTGGTATTATAGACGACATGTACATCACAAATCCCGAAAAGACCGAAAGCGGAAGCAAAAACTTCAGCACTGCCGACATACCCGTAAACCTTGACAAAGCATGGAACAGAAATGAGGTGTACTCGGCATTCTTCACACACAACTACAACCTGGGATTCTATCGCGACCGCATAGTTGCACCCATCGGCAACTCCACCATTCCACAAGAGGGTGGCGAACAACCCGACAACGATGCAGCAACAAATGCCGCACTCGACACTCTGGCAGAAGATAGCACTAGAGAGTTTGTGCCGGTGACGCGCTTCACACATACACTGAGCATAAATTCAGACGATAGAAGTTTTATAAACTATTCACAACCAAAGAATTTCTACGCCGACACATTCATGCGCGACGACTCGGTGGATAATACCAAAAACTTCAACATAAAAAATACAGTTGCAATATCTCTGCTCGAAGGATTCAACAAATGGGCTGTGGCCGGAGTGACAGCATATGCCACATACGACTATCACAGATACACCCTACCCGACAGCCTGCCTAAAAGCCCTATGGAAGTGCGCTCCAAAGAGAATGAATACACATTGAGCGTGGGAGGAATATTGCAACGCAGCAAAAGCAAAACGCTCAACTACAAACTGCGCGGAGAGGCATCTGTCGCAGGTGAGGATATGGGTGCATTCCTGCTCGAAGGCGATGCACGACTCAAATTCAACCTATGGAAAGAGAGTGCACTCATCGATGCAAAAGCTTTCATAAAAAACAGCAACCCTTCGTTCTATTACAGACACTACCACTCGCAGCACTATTGGTGGGACAATGACCTCGACAAGGAGTTCCGTTCGAGAGCAGAGGCAAGCATCAGCGTAGAGCGTTGGGGCACAAAGCTATCGGCGGGAGTGGAGACTGTAAAGAATTACACCTATCTTGCCAACAACTCTATCTCGAATGCCGCGGGCAATGGCTACCTGAACAGAATTTCAGTGGCACAGGAGAGTGCAAACATACAGGTGGTTTCGGCAACACTACAACAAAACTTTAAAGCCGGCGTATTCCATTTCGACACAGAGCTAACATACCAGAAGAGCAGCAACAACGAAGTGCTGCCCTTGCCCGACCTGAACGTATATGCCAATATGTATGTGAAGTTCAAAATTGCGAATGTTCTGAACACCGAATTGGGTGCAGATGTACGTTATTTCACATCATACTACGCCCCCGACTACTCACCTGCCCTGGGACAGTTCTACCAGCAGAACCCCGGCGACAAAGTGGAGATAGGAAACTACCCGATAGCAAACATTTATGCCAATTTCCTGTTGAAACAGACACGTTTCTATGTTTTGTACCACCACATAAACGAAGGAACGGGCAACAGACAATATTTCCTTGCTCCCCACTACCCTATAAGCCCGAAGGCTTTGTGGTTTGGTCTTTCATGGAACTTTTATAATTAGAAATTTATGAACAAAATCATAAAATGGGGCTTCATAGGATGTGGCGAAGCTACCGAGAAGAAAAGCGGGCCGGCGTTCAACTGCGTGAAAGAATCGACAGTTGTGGCTGTCATGGGCCGCGACAAGGAAAAGACAAAGGCATATGCCAAGCGCAACAGAATATCCAAATGGTACACTGATGCACAGGAGCTTATCGACGACCCCGAGGTAAATGCCGTATATATTGCAACGCCCCCGTCGTCGCATGCTACATTCGCAATAATGTCGATGAAAGCGGGCAAGCCGGTGTATGTAGAAAAGCCTCTTGCTGCCAACTACGAGGATTGCTCACGAATAAACAGAATATCACAAGAAACAGGCGTTCCCTGCTTCGTTGCCTACTACCGCAGATATCTGCCCTACTTCAATAAGGTGCGCGAGCTGCTGCCACGAATAGGAAAAATTCTTAACGTACAGATACGTTTCGCCGTACCCCCTCGCGACCTCGACTTCAACCGCAGCAACCTACCCTGGAGAGTAATTCCCGACATTGCCGGCGGAGGATATTTCTACGACCTTGCCCCCCATCAGCTCGACCTGTTGCAGGAGATGTTCGGCTGCATACTCTATGCCGAAGGCTATTCGACCAATCGTGGTGGGCTGTACAAGGCTGAAGATACTGTGAGCGCATGCTTCAAATTTGAGAGCGGAATACCCGGTTCGGGCTCGTGGTGTTTTGTAGCACACGAATCGGCACGCGAGGACCACATTGAGATATTCGGCGACAAAGGAAGTTTAAAATTCTCTGTGTTCACATTCGAGCCTATAAAACTATACAGTAGCGATGGTTATGAAGAGTTTCAGGTGCCCAACCCTCTTTATGTGCAGTTGCCTCTGATAAAAAACATCGTAGAGCACCTGCAACGACGCGGAGTGTGCACATGCGACAGCGTAAGCGCAACACCCACCAACTGGGTGATGGACAAGATTTTAGGAAAGATAATCTAAATATAAGGCTTTCACTATCCATAAAGGTATTGTATATGCCGTACAACGCAAGGAGAATAGAAAATTTTTCGATACTGACGATTCTTTTGCTGTTATTGCAACTGCCGTCAGCCGAATCGCTTGCGCAAAACGCAATACATCTTGACTCGCTGAACGTGCTCAAGTACCCGGGGTACATCATCGACTACACTCAAAAGGGAATAAAATACACCGACAAGATTATCGATAAATTTCTTGACGGCAAGGACATACGCTACAAGACTCCCAACTTGTATGTATGGCGATTTATGCTGCAATACAGCAACTACTACGAGTATTATAAATTCTCGGCACGCAACAACCCGCAGAGTTTCACACTATCACCCGACAACAGGAACAAACTAGGGGTATATATAGGATGGAAATGGATATTTCTGGGCTGGTCGTTCAACCTCGACAGAGACAATACAAGCAAAGACTGGAACTTCAGTTTCTACACTGCCAAATTGGGTATCGACGTTTTTCACCGCAACACAGGAGAAAATTTCAGGTTAAGGAAACTTACGGGATTTAAAAACCCCGTAAGCGGGGATTATCTTGTACCTCAACAGCAACTGTTTGGCGGAATTACCGTAAAGCAGACGGGAATGAACATATACTATATTTTCAATAACGAAAAATTTTCATACCCCGCAGCATACAGCCAATCTACCAACCAACGCATAAGCTGTGGTTCGTTCATTTTGGGAGCCAGCTATTCGCAGCAATCGTTCAGGATGGATGTTACAAAATTCGACAACAATATTAGAGAAGCAATGCACCCTTCGCTGAATTTCAACCACATAGAGTACCACGATTACAGCATCAACGCGGGATATACATACAATTGGGTATTTGCCAAGAATTGCCTTGCCAATATCTCGCTGACACCCGCATTGGGCTACAAACACTCGTGCGTAAAGAGCGATGAAAATCAGTCGATATTCAACAACATAAATGTGGACCTTGTCTCGCGTGCTGCGCTTGTGTACAACAACTCCCGTTGGTTTGCAGGAGTGTCGTTGGTATCGCACACATACACCTACCGCAAGAAGGCACTTTCAATCATCAACGGTTTCGGGGTGGTGAATGTGTATAGCGGCATCAATCTGTTCAGCAAAAAAGAGGAGGAGAAAAAATAAAAAAATGGCTACCATAAAAAAGGCAGCCACATAACAAGTACACCTGTAGGGAATCGAACCCTAATCTGAAGAACCGGAATCTTCCATTCTATCCATTGAACTACAGATGCATATTTCACGTAAAGTGCAAAGGTACAAACAAGCGAGCAATATAAATAAAAGGCTTGCTTTTATATTTTACAGCGAGCGCAGTGTACTTTCGCGTTACTACGCAAAGGTACAAACAAGCGAGCAAATAAATTAAAGCTTGCTTGTTTTTTACAGCGAGCGCAGTGTACCTTCGCGTGCAACGCAAAGGTACAAACAAAAACGTGCTTTTTGAAGTATTTTCACAAGAAAATCCCCTTTTTTATCTTTATTTAATAACAAAATGCTATATTTGCGTAATGTGCAGATATGGTGCGCATGGCTATTAACTGCAAGAGCCAACACACGTTTAACACACACTTGAAAAAAAATAAAACCATTAAATATCATGTTGCGAAAATTAAGAATAGGATTGGCGGCAATCTTCTACGCCGCAATTACGTTGCTGTTCCTCGATTTTACGGGAACTACACATAAAGACCTTGGATGGATGGCAAAAATCCAATTTTTGCCGGCTCTGTTGGCTACAAATGTTGCCATTGTCATTGTGTTAATAGTTTTGACATTGCTATTGGGCAGAGTGTACTGCTCGATTATTTGTCCGCTTGGAGTGATGCAGGACATCATCGGATTTTTCGGACGCAAGAGCCGCAAGAACCGTTACAGCTATTCCCCTGCAAAAAACATTCTTCGCTACACGATATTGGTGCTGTTCATCGCTGCAATGGTAGCAGGAGTAGGCTCGGCAGTGGCTCTGCTCGCCCCTTACAGTGCATATGGTCGCATTGCACAAAACTTGCTGTCGCCGCTGTGGATTACAGGTAACAATGTACTTGCCTACTTTGCCGAGAGAGCCGACAGCTATGCGTTCTACACTGCACCTGTATGGATAAGAAGCATCGCCACATTCTCGGTGGCTGCCGCGACATTGGTGATTATCGCAATACTCGCGTGGCGCGGAGGAAGAACATATTGCAACACCATCTGCCCCGTTGGAACATTCTTGGGAGTATTGTCGCGCTTCTCGCTGTTGCGCCCCACGATAGACACTGCAAAGTGTAACGGTTGCGGACTTTGCGCACGAGGTTGCAAGGCGTCGTGCATCGACAGCAAGAGCCATACTATCGACTACAGCCGTTGTGTTGCCTGCATGGACTGTCTGGAAAACTGCAAGAAGGATGCTATAACATACACTTATAAAAGAGCGAAAGCCGGCAACGAGGCAAAGGAGAGCGACGCATCGCGTCGCAGTTTCCTGTCGATAGCCACTATCTTTGCGGCAGGCACCATCGCCAAGGCCGAGGAAAAGAAGATGAAGGCAGGCCTTGCTATTATCGAGGAGAAAAAAGTGCCCGAACGCGAGACACGCATCGTACCCCCCGGAGCACAAAGCGTGCGTAACCTTGCCAACCGCTGCACCGCCTGTCAGTTGTGTGTATCGGTGTGCCCCAACGAGGTGTTGCGCCCATCAAACAACATCGCAACATTGATGCAACCCGAAATGTCATACGAGAGAGGCTACTGCCGTCCCGAGTGTACAAAGTGCAGCGAGGTGTGTCCCACAGGAGCTATACGTTTGATAACCAAAGAAGAGAAGTCGGCTACTCAGATTGGTCATGCGGTGGTAATACGCGAAAACTGTGTCGCAGTTACCGACAAGGTTTCATGCGGCAACTGCGAACGCCACTGTCCTGTGGGAGCAATAACAATGGTTCTCTCGAACCCCGAGGACAAATCATCTCCCAAAGTGCCGGTGGTGAACGTAGAGCGTTGCATTGGCTGCGGAGCATGTGAGAACTTGTGCCCGGCACGTCCGCTGAGCGCAATATATGTAGAGGGACACGTCACACATAGAACTATCTAAAAAACGAGTATCATGGAAAACAACAAAAATATCAACCGCCGCGACTTTCTCAAACGTTTGAACGCAGCAACAGCTGCCATCGGCGGAGCATCATTGATGGGATGCGGTAAGGCTACCACAACATCTGCCACCGAGACATCAAAAAAGGAGAAGAGCGGAGGTATGACCTATCGCACAACACCCACCACCGGCGACAAAGTGTCGTTGTTGGGTTACGGCTGTCTGCGTTGGTTCTCGCTGCGCGACAAGGAGACAGGCATCATAGACCAGGAGGGTGTGAACGAGCTTGTGGACTATGCAATCGCTCATGGTGTGAACTATTTTGATACAGCCCCCGTATATTGCGACGGAGAGTGTGAACGCGTAACGGGTATTGCGCTTAACCGCCACCCGAGAGACAAATTCTTTATCGCTGCGAAAATATCCAATCTGTCACCCCATCAGTGGAGTCGCGAAGAGACATTGAAGATGTACGAGAACTCGTTCAAGGAGTTGAACATGGACTACATCGATTATCTGCTGCTGCATGGCGTGGGCATGGGTAAAGGCATAGAGGAGTTCGAGGCACGATTCATTAACAACGGTGTACTCGACGACCTCGTAGAGGACCGCAAGAAGGGCCGCATACGTAACCTCGGTTGGTCGTTCCACGGCGATGTGAAACTGTTCGACCACCTGCTGAAACTGCACGACGAGGGCAAATACAAATGGGATTTTGCACAAATTCAGCTTAACTACGTCGATTGGAGACATGCCCAAGAGGAGCATTCGCGTAACATTAATGCCGAATACCTCTACGGCGAGTTGGAGAAACGCGGTATTCCGGCAGTAATCATGGAGCCGCTGCTCGGTGGCCGTCTCTCGAATGTTCCCGACCACATTGCGCTGCAACTGAAGGAGCGTCGCCCCGACATGTCAATAGCCTCATGGGCTTTCCGTTTCGCCGGCACACGCCCCGGCATCCTCTCGGTGCTCAGCGGTATGCCTTACATGGAGCACTTGAAAGAAAACGTGGAGACATTCTCGCCCATAGAGCCGCTGACACAGGAGGATATGGATTTCCTCGACTCTACTGCCCAGCAGCTTCTGCGCTACCCCACAATTCCTTGCAACGACTGCAAATATTGCATGCCGTGCCCCTATGGTCTCGATATTCCGGGAATTTTGCAACACTTCAACAAGTGTATCAACGAGGGTAGAATGCCTCTTACATCGCAAGACCCCACCTATCGCGAGGCTCGACGTGCTTTCCTCATTGGCTACGACCGCTCGGTGCCCAAGCTACGACAGGCCGACCACTGCATTGGGTGTAACAAATGTACACAGCACTGTCCGCAGAATATAAACATCCCGCGTCAGATGAAACGAATAGACCGTTTCGTGGAGGACTTGAAACAGGAGCGCGAGTTTGACAAGACAACATATATTTGGATGAGATAGGTATCACAGGCGGTTTGCACTATTTTTAAATAATATAGGCTGCGCCTCGGGAGAAAAAATAAGTAAGCAGATTTTTAATCACAGACGGTTTGCACTATATTTTAATAAAATAGGCGGCACCTCGGGAGAAAAAAAATAAGTAAACTTATTTTGTTCTCCACTCGGTTTGCACTATTTTTGCAAACTGAATAAACACGAAACAGTTTCATATACAAACAAAGATGAAAATATTTGATTTACCCGAAACATACACTCCCCTGCTCGACCTGAAACAGACCGAGCTGGCAATCAAACAAATAAAAGAGACTTTTCAGAATAATCTCTCTTCGACTCTGCGCCTTAGACGCGTCACTGCACCGCTCTTCGTATTGAGAGGAACAGGACTCAACGACGACCTCAATGGCGTGGAGGATGCGGTAAATTTCCCCATAAAAGATATGAACGGTGCTGTCGCCGAGGTTGTTCACTCGCTTGCGAAATGGAAACGTGTGACACTCGCCGACTACGAGATAAAAGAGGGTCATGGTATCTACACCGACATGAATGCTATTCGTGCCGACGAGGAACTTGACAACCTCCACTCACTCTACGTGGACCAGTGGGACTGGGAACGTGTAATCACTGCCGAGGATCGCAACGTCGCTTTCTTACGTCAGATTGTCGAGGACATCTACTCGGCAATCATCCGCACAGAGTACACACTCTGCGAATACTACCCCACACTGAAGCCCATGTTGCCCTCGAAGATACACTTTATCCACTCCGAGGAGTTGCGCCGTCTCTACCCCGACATGACTCCCAAAGAGCGCGAGAATGCTATCACCAAAGAGCACAAGGCTGTGTTTATCATTGGCATCGGCGGAGAGCTGGGCGATGGCACACGCCACGACAACCGCGCACCTGACTACGACGATTACAGCACACCCAACGAAGAGGGATTCTACGGACTTAACGGTGATATGTTCATCTGGTCGCCTGTGTTGGGTTGCGCAATAGAGCTGTCGTCGATGGGTATTCGCGTGGACAAGAAAGCACTGCTGCATCAGCTTGAGATTTCGGGAAAAGAGGAGCGCAAAGAGCTCTATTTCCACCGCCGTCTGCTCGATGGTACTCTGCCTCTCTCAATAGGTGGTGGTTTGGGACAGTCGCGCTTGTGTATGCTGTTGCTGCACAAGGCACACATCGGCGAGATTCAGGCAAGTATATGGCCTCAGGAGATGCGCGACGAGTGCAAAAAGATTGGTATTCCCTTAATCTAAGAAGCATCTATGGATGTAAAGATAGAAGAGAGCTGGAAAGAGGTGTTGGGCACGGAGTTTGAAAAGCCCTACTTTGCCAAACTGACGGAATTTGTCCGCAACGAATATTCGTCAGGCACTGTCTATCCCCCGGCAAAGCTCATCTTCAATGCATTCGACCACTGCCCATTCGATAAAGTGAAGGTGGTTATCATCGGACAGGATCCCTATCATGGTGCGGGACAAGCCAACGGTCTTTGTTTCTCGGTAAACAAAGGGATTGCCATGCCCCCATCGCTCGTGAATATCTTCAAAGAGATTGCAGCGGACACAGGCAAGCCCATGCCCACCGATGGCGACCTCACCCGATGGAGCGACCAGGGAGTGCTGCTGCTGAACGCCACACTGACGGTGCGCGCTGGAAATGCGGGTTCGCATCAACGTCGCGGATGGGAGGAGTTTACCGATGCTGCGATACGTATTCTTGCAGAGAAACGCGAGAATCTTGTTTTTATTCTTTGGGGTAGTTATGCACAGCGCAAGGGTGCGTTCATCGATAGAAACAAGCATTTGGTATTGACGTCGCCACACCCATCGCCTCTATCTGCGTATGCGGGTTTCTTTGGTAATCATCATTTTACGCTGACGAATGATTTTCTTGTAAAGAATGGCAAAGAGCCTATTGATTGGTAGTTATTTAGACATTAACCGTTAGATTTTGGCTTTTAGCCAATAGCCAACAACTAATAACAAAAAACTCCGCAGCAGAAAAACTGCTGCGGAGAGTGTATTAGATAGGAAATAAAGACTACTCCTCATCCTCGTCAATGGCACCACAATAAGCAAGTTCACCCTCGACTACAAAGAAAAGCTCCTCGGGATCGTACTCTCCAATGCCATCTTTCTTTGCCTCTTTAGCAACATACTGTGCAATGGCATCAATATCTATCTCTATGTAACCATCGGGGTCGCCCTGCGACTCGAAGACACCACTCTTGTCGTAGTAGTCGTATATAGTATCAAGAAAATAGTAAAACTCATCGTCGCTGAACTTCTCTTTCAGGTCCTGCGGCAAACGCTGACGGATATACTCGATGGTTTTCTCATCATCCATATCCTCTTTGTTGAATTCGTCGTTCTGCATGGTTCTTTAAATTTTTATTGTTTATACTAAAGAAGTTTCTCGAATTTCTCTTTGATTGCAGCCTTTGACATTGAGCCTACGAACTTATCTACAACCGCACCGTTCTTGATGAAAAGCACTGTGGGTACAGACATAATACCATATTCGTCGGTAAGATCTACCGCCTCTTCGATGTTGCATTTACCAACAATGACACGACCATCGTACTCCTCGGCAAGTTCGGCGAGAGAGGGAGCTATCTGACGACAAGGACCGCACCATGTAGCCCAAAAATCGAGCACCAAAGGAAGTTCCGATGCTAAAAACTCTTTTGAGTTGTTGTCTGTTACTGTAATTTCCATAGTTCTAACTATTTATGTTATTAATTTAATTTATATTCAAATCCATCCAAACTCTTTATAAAATCTATGAACTCCTGAGTTATGTTAATTGAATAGTCCAAAGATACTAAACTTAATGTAAATTCCTGCTCTACATCGCGAATATTAAAGTTTATTTTACTTTTTCCGGGGTTGTTTCGGATATATTCCATCAAATCCTCTACGACATTTGCAGTAAGTTGCTCGATGGGGAACGAGAGAGTGATGCTCTTCACCGACTCATCCTTCACCTCGGAAAGCAGACGTATATTGTTGATGACAAAGTCGTAGGAATCGGGATCCCACTGTTTGGGCTGACATGCGCCGTTTATATACACAAAGTTACCCGGGATAAAGTAGTTTTGTTTCTGTATCCAATCGTCGCCGAAGAGAGCAATCTCAGCCTTACCAGAAAAGTCTTCTACCCCCACAATACCGTAAGGCTTACCCTTTTTCGTGAAGCCTGTTCGCGGCGGGTCGGCAACAAGACCTCCCATAGTTATTTTTCGTCCGGCGAGGGCGTTCTTGTCGACAAGCTCTATTGCGCGGGTGTTGCAGAATTCATTCAGCACAAGTGCATACTCATCCAACGGATGCGCCGAGAGGTAAATACCCACAAGTTCGCGCTCTTTGTTCAGACGCGAAAGAGTGCTCCACTCCTCGGCAGCGGGAACTTCGGGAGTGGGTATTTCGGGCATATCCTGTGCTCCGAAAAGCGAGTTCTGCGATGAGTTTTTATCCTGCTGGTATCTGTTTCCGTAACGTATGAGTGTTTCGAGGAAAGGCTCGCCCTTGCTGTTCACACCCATATACTGCTCGCGTCGGATACCACCGGGCAATTCGTCGAATGCACCCGACAGAGCCAGGCACTCGAGGTTCTTGCGGTTGCAAGCTGTAAGATTCACACGCTCCACAAAGTTGAAAATGCTTGTATATGGGCCGTTAGCCTCGCGATCGCTGATAATAGACTGCACAGCATTCTCGCCTACACCCTTCACCGCGCAGAGTCCGAAACGAATATCACCCTGCTTGTTCACGCTGAACTTGCGGTGCGACTCATTGACATCGGGGCCGAGAACGTTTATATTCATACTCTTGCACTCCTGCATGAGCTTGGTGATTTCAGTGATATTCGAAAGGTTGCGACTGAGCGAACCCGCCATATACTGCGAGGGATAGTGTGCCTTGAGATAGGCTGTCTGGTAGGCCACCCACGAATAACATGTGGCGTGCGACTTGTTGAACGCATACGATGCAAACTTCTCCCAGTCGGCCCATATTTTTTCGAGAATCTTGGCATCGTGACCATTAGCCTTTCCGCCATTGATAAATTTGGGTTTAAGCTCGTCGAGCTTGTCTTTGAGTTTCTTACCCATCGCCTTACGCAGGGTGTCACTCTCGCCACGAGTAAAATCGGCAAGTTGGCGCGAGAGAAGCATCACCTGCTCCTGATACACCGTAATTCCGTAAGTATCTTTGAGATACTTTTCCATACAGGGAATATCGTACTGCACAAGTTCGGGGTTGTGCTTACGGCTGATAAAGTCGGGAATGTAGTCCATGGGACCCGGTCGGTACAACGCATTCATGGCTATGAGGTCCTCGAATGTACTCGGTTGCAATTCGCGCAGATATTTCTGCATACCCGGCGACTCGAATTGGAACGTACCGATGGTGTTTCCCTTACAATAAAGTTCGTATGTAAGTTTGTCGTCGATGGGGATGTTGTCAATATCAACCTCTTCGCCCAAACTGCGACGTATATTCTCCACCGCCTCGTTAATGACCGAGAGAGTCTTTAGTCCCAGGAAGTCCATCTTTATGAGGCCGGTATCTTCGATGACGCTACCCTCGTACTGTGTCACGAGCAGTTTCTCGCCCGTTTCCTTATCCTCGGCAACGCTTGTGGGCACATGATCGGTAATCGCGTCGCGGCAGATGATGATACCGCAGGCGTGAACACCTGTATTGCGCACATTACCCTCAAGCATCTTTGCATATTTAATGGTATTGTGCATCTGCTCGTTGGGCGACGACTCTGCCTCGCGCAACTCGGGCACCACTGAAATAGCATTTTTCAGGTTCATCTTCAGGCCGTCGGGCAGACGGTCAGGAATAGCCTTGCACAATTTATTGGAAATGTCGAGCGGGAGTTTCTGCACGCGCGCAACATCCTTTATGGCGAGTTTCGTTGCCATGGTACCGTAGGTAATGATGTGCGCCACCTTCTCCTGACCATATTTGTTTGTTACCCATTTGAGAACCTCGGCACGACCATCGTCGTCGAAGTCAACGTCGATATCAGGGAGAGAGATACGGTCGGGGTTGAGGAAACGCTCGAACAGAAGGTCATATTTTATAGGGTCTACTCGTGTAATGCTGAGCGCATAAGCTACGACGCTTCCTGCCGCCGAACCACGACCGGGACCCACTGAGACGCCCAGCTCCTCGCGCGCGGCCTTGATGAAGTCCTGCACAATGAGGAAGTAACCGGGGAAACCCATGGTCTTCATGATATGAAGCTCAAAATCGATGCGGTCGGTGAGCTCTTGACTGAATGGCTCGGGGTAGAGTTTTTTGGCTCCGTCGTATGTGAGTTTGCGCAGATAGTCGCCTTCGAGTTTTATACGGTACAGTTTCTCATATCCACCCAACTTTTTGATTTTTGCCTCACCCGCCTCTTGCGACATCACCACATTGCCTTTCTCGTCACGGGTAAATTCGTTGAAGAGGTCTTCGTGGGTATATTTTTTTCGGTACTCCTCTTCGGTGCCAAACTCCTCGGGGATGGCAAAAGTGGGCATGATGGGAGCATTATCGATGCTGTAAAACTCTACCTTGTTGCATATCTCCACAGTGTTCGAGAGAGCCTCGGGATAGTCGGCAAAAATTTCGTTCATCTCCTCGCGAGTCTTCATCCACTCTTGTTTGGAGTAGAGCATACGGTTGGGGTCGTTAAGATCCTTGCCCGTATTCAGACAGATAAGGTGGTCGTGAGCCTCGGCGTTTTCTTCGTCTACAAAGTGGACATCGTTGGTACACACCAACTTTATGCCGAATTTCTTGCTATACTCGACAAGATGCTTGTTCACCTCGACCTGCAGGGGGTACACCTCGTGATTGGCGCGCTCTTTTGTTGCCTTGTGCAGCTGAAGCTCCAGATAAAAATCTTCGCCAAAGGTATCCTGGAACCATTGGATGGTCTTCTCGGCCTCCTCGAAATTACCGTTCTTTATGTGCTGTGGAATTTCACCTCCGAGACATGCCGAGCAGATGATAAGACCCTCTTTGTGCTTTTCAAGCTCCACCTTGTCGGTACGCGGATGGTAGTAGTAACCCTCGGTCCATGCCTTTGACACAAGTTTTACAAGGTTGTGATAACCCGTTAGATTTTTTGCGAGCACAACAAGGTGATAGGCCTTCTGATCCTCCTTGCCCTCCTTATTAAATAGGCGACGAGAGGCCATATACATTTCACAACCGATTATGGGTTTGAACTTCTCTTCGGGAACCTTGCCCTTGTTCTTTTTATTGACATAATTATAGAACTCCTTTATACCCATCATATTTCCATGATCGGTAACAGCAATTCCACACATTCCATCGGCAATAGCCTTATCTACCAGACGGGGAATAGAGGCCTGTCCGTCGAGTATCGAATATTGGGTATGTACATGCAAATGAACAAAATCTTCCATCGGTTATGTTTCGCTTTGTATTAAGACTGATAAAGATAGGGCTTTCCAAGAAAATTCCCCACTCTTTGCGAGAAAAGTTTTCAACAATCGAAAAAAGTTTATCGCAAACTCTTTAAAGGCTATACAGTTATCAAAAAACAGCTCTCTTTTTCCTGTTTTTTGTTTGGTGTTTAACAAAAAATCACTATTTTTGTCGAATAAACATTGTAAGTGATGGGAAGAATTGAAAAATTAAAAAGAATCAGAAAGATGAGAATCCATCGCGAGGGTACATCAATCCTCGTGGTTTCGCTTATCATATTTCTTTTGATAAATTCATTGAGTTGGTATTTTGTCCCCTGTGACATATTTAATATAATTCTTACCGGTTTCTCTTTGTTCACATATCTGATGATGGTGAACTTTTTCCGTAGCCCCAAACGAGTGTGCCCCTACGAGAATGTAGAGAAACTCGTTGTTGCCCCCGCTGACGGTAAGGTGGTTGTAATAGAGGAGGTTTTCGAGCCCGACCACTTCAAGGATAAAAGAAAAATGTTGTCAATATTCATGAGCCCGCTTAACGTGCACGCCAACTGGTACCCCGTAGACGGAGTTGTAAAACGCGTAGGCCACCAGAGCGGTAAGTTCATGAAAGCATGGCTTCCCAAAGCAAGCACCGAGAACGAGCGTTCGCTTGTTGTTATTGAAACCCCCGACGGCACCGAGATCTTGGTGCGTCAGATTGCCGGAGCAATGGCACGACGCATCGTAACATATGCCGAGCCTGGCGAAGAGTGCTTCATCGACCAGCACATGGGATTCATCAAGTTTGGTTCTCGCGTAGACGTATATCTGCCGTTAGATGCAGAAATATGCGTGGAGCTTGAACAAAAGACTGTGGGCGACGAAACAATAATAGCAAAACTGAAATAACATATTGATTATGAGTTTGAAGAAACATATCCCCAATGCAATAACATGTTGCAACTTGTTATCCGGCTGTATTTCTTGCGTGATGGCAATGGAGGGGAATTTTGTTTTAGCTCTGACATTCATTGTGTTGGGCGCAATATTCGATTTTTTCGACGGAATGGTTGCACGCCTGTTGAAGGTAAGTTCACCCCTTGGCGTACAGCTCGACTCGCTTGCCGATGACATAACTTTCGGCTTTGCGCCCTCATTCATGGTATTCACATTCATGCAGGGACTGACTCTGCCGTCGTTCTTGACACCGATAGCAGGAATATTTCCCTTTGCACCATTCTTTATATCAGCATTCTCGGCTTTGCGTTTGGCAAAATTCAACATCGACAAACGACAGACAAGCACATTTATCGGACTTCCGACACCTGCAAACGCTCTCTTTTGGGCATCGCTGATTGTAGGTTACGGTAAATATATCGAAGAGTTGAACTTCGGATGGATGCTGATGCTGGGACTGATAGCACTATCATGCTATCTTTTAATAGCAGAAATACCGATGTTCTCCATGAAAATAAAATATTTTGCATGGAAAGCGAACAAAATAAGATACAGTTTCCTTATAGTCTCAGCCCCCATGCTGTTATTGGGTTTCGGAGCAGCCGTTCCCATCATCTCACTTTATGTTGCAATATCAATTGTAAAGTCGTTGGCTAAAAGGCGTTAATCTTTATTAGGTAAAATAATGAAATTCATCATATTTATACTACTGTTTTTCGCAGTACTGTTTATTCTTGTGCCCTCAATAATCGTGGGCATATTACGATTCTTGATAACAAAAGCCGGTGGAAGCAAAACATACACTTCGCACAACAACACATCGAGCAGAAATAATAGCGGAGAGTATGCCAATTTCAAGCGTAACGAAACAAACGCATATGACGGCAGCAAGAAGAAAGTATTCGATAAGAACGAGGGCGAATATGTCAGCTTCGAGGAGATAAAGAAGCCCACAAACGAGGAGAAACAGTAGCCTATCTTTTCCCTTTAAAGAATTTCTTCATAAGGTCGGCAGCCTCTTCGGCGCAGACTCCTGACAGGACCTTTGTCTTTGGATGCAACACATCCGGAGCGTATCTCTTGTATCCCCTTTTCTCGTCCTCGGCACCATAGACAAGCCTACCCAAATGGGACCAGCCTAAAGCACCTGCACACATGGGACAAGGCTCTACCGTAACATAAAGAGTGCACTCATCGAGATATTTACCACCAAGATAGTCGGCAGCAGAGGTTATTGCCTGCATTTCGGCATGGGCTGTAACATCATTGAGTGTCTCGGTGAGATTGTGGCAACGCGCAACAATGGAGCCGTTGCACACGACAACAGCACCAATAGGAATCTCGCCCACCGCATAGGCCTTCTCGGCCTCGGCAAGCGCAGCCTTCATAAATTTGACATCATCCTGTTCCATTGTTCACGAATTAACGTCGCATATCATGCTCATTGAAGAGCGTAGGATAGTCCTCATCGAGATTTTTATATATGAAGGCGAGCAATGTTTCGCGCATCCAGTTGCTTTTGTTAGTTATCTTATACTTCTTAAGATAATTTTCGATGAGACGATCCTCCTCGTCACTGATAAGTGCCACTATACGTTTATGGCGCACTGTCTGCACCCTTGCGCATGTTGCTGTCGTTTTCTTTTTTACTGCCATCTTATCTTTATGTTTTATATTACAAATATAACTCTAAATTTTGTAAAATAGCTCATCGGAGACTATATTTGCAACAACGTTGCGAAAATCATGGCCGAACACAACATTTTAGGTAACAAAGGAGAGTCAATGGCAGCCCGCTATCTTGCAGGCGAGGGGTTCGTTGTGCTCGAATGCAACTGGCGTAGCGGTCGTAAAGAGATTGACATCATAGCAAAAGAGCAAAACACCCTGGTCTTTATAGAGGTGAAGAGCAGACGCAACGAGGAGTACGGAGACGCGCGAGATGCCGTCACACCTCGAAAGATAAGAAACATCATATCTGCTGCCGACGCATATATAAAGAAGCACAAGATTGACGATGCAGTACGTTTCGACATTGTAACCATTGTAGGCAACGGCGACAACTGCCAAATAGAGCACATCAGAGATGCCTTTTATCCCGGCATAGAATAGAGAGCCATGAACATAGAAGATGCACGCATATATTGTCTGAGCAAGCCCTCGGCAACGGAAGATTTCCCTTTCGACGAGACGACGCTTGCCTTTCGAGTGGAAAACAAGATTTTCGCCATAGTTGACCTCGAGAACACCGAGTGGTTCTGCGTAAAGTGTGATGCTGACAGAGCAATAGAGCTACGCGACAAATATCCCGCCATAAAACCTGCATGGCACATGAACAAACGCTATTGGAACATGATGGACATTGAGATTATGTCCGACTCGTTGGTGAAAGAGCTTATCGACCACTCTTACGAAGAGGTCATAAGGAAAATGCCCAAGAAGATACGCGCAAAATATGGAATTTGAGATGGGAAACGTAAAGTATATATCTCTTGAGGAGACCGACTCGACTAACAGCTACACCAGACGCGAGGCTTCGCGTCTGTGGAGCGAGCACCCCTACTGCAAGATATTTGCAGTTACTGCCGAGGAGCAGACTGCCGGTCGCGGACAGCGTTGTACAATGTGGCAATCAGACAGAAGCAAGAACCTGCTGATGACAATAGCTGTACGCCCCGACTCTCTCGCAGTAAGTTCGTGCTACTCGCTATCGGTGGCAGCAGCATTGGCATTGAAAGAGAGCATGAGCGCATTCGGGCTGACCACCACACTCAAATGGCCAAACGACCTATACTGCAATGGAGGCAAACTTGCAGGGATACTTTTGGAGAGCGATTGCGAAGGAGAGAATGTAGTACAAGCATTTATTGGCATAGGCCTTAACATCAACCAGACACTCTTTGCAGAAATGTCGCGCCGACCAACATCGATGAGCCTTATCTGTGGGAGAAAGTTCAACATCGAAGAGGTGAGAAACACTATTGTAGAGAGATTTGCCGAGAACTACACAAGGATAGCCAAAGGCGAGCAAGAGGTACTTTTCAAAGAATACAAAAAATCGCTTATGGGGTATACAACACCCCTACTCTATCGCGACACAAATGGAGAGTTCAGCGCCACAATACATGGGGTGCTGAACGACGGCCGCATAGTTCTTAAGTGCGACGACGGCACACTACGCAGCTATTGGTTCAAAGAGGTGGAGAGTGTTATTTTAGGTTATTAATATCATCCTTGTGCTTCTTGCGCAGACTGTCGCGTTTCTTGAGCACAAACCACAGCACTACAAGCATAAGATAGGAGACGCCGAGAACAGACCATTTTTCCACATCACTCATCTCGTTGTTGCGCGGAAAAAAGTAGATGAACATGCCTGTCATATAGACAAATAGCAGTCCCACGATAAGTTTATGTTTCTTATAAGGTATCATAGCACAAAGTTAGTGATTTTATGGCTTACAAAAGAAGATATTTCACATTATTAACAACCTCGCAGCGCACGCATAACACTTTTTCAGATTTTTGCATTTAATTTTTCCCATTTTCGGCAAAAGAAGAAAAAATATGTGTAGATTTGCATAAATAAATACTTACGCATATGGCAAAATTTAATCGTATTCTTTTGAAATTAAGTGGCGAAAGCCTTATGGGCGAGCAGCGTTACGGTATCGACGTTAAACGCTTGCAAGAGTACGCCCAACAGATAAAAGAGGTATCGGAAATGGGCGTGGAGATAGGTATTGTTATCGGTGGCGGTAACATCTTCCGTGGCTTGAGCGGTGCCGGCAAAGGTTTCGACCGCGTGAAGGGCGACCAGATGGGCATGATGGCAACTGTCATCAATAGCCTTGCACTAAGCTCGGCATTGGAAGCTATTGGTGTTTCTACAATGGTTCTCACCGCTATCAGAATGGAGCCTGTGGGCGAATTCTACAATAAATGGAAAGCAATATCTGCAATGAAAGAGGGCAAAGTGGTAATCATGGCAGCAGGAACAGGTAACCCCTACTTCACAACCGACACAGGCTCTTCATTGCGTGGCATTGAGATTGAAGCAGACGTAATGCTCAAAGGTACTCGCGTGGATGGTATCTACACTGCCGACCCCGAGAAAGACCCCACAGCTGTGAAATTCGACGACATAAGCTACGACGAGGTTATCAGCCGCGGACTCAAGGTGATGGACCTCACAGCCACCACAATGTGCAAAGAGAACAACCTGCCCATTTATGTATTCAACATGGACATCGTTGGAAACTTGAAGCGCGTGATGGAAGGCGAGGAGATTGGTACTTTCGTTCATCCATAAAGAGATACATATAAAAATCGAGGGCTGCACAATGTTGAAGTGCAGCCCTCTATTTTTATATATCATAAACAATTACTCTTTACCGTCCTTTGTAAGCATCCATCCACCTGTCTGCTTGAACTCATTTCCAAGAGTGTAATCGCTCACGCTGAAGGCGTTGATTATACCATCAGTGAGAGTAATTCCCGAAGGAGCAACAACCGCCTTGTCGTAAGACTTAGCGAGCACTGTACCGCCATTCTGAGTGTAGGAAAGTGAAGATATGGCACGTGTCTTTTTATCATCTGTACCCTCGTTGTAATTCTTACCCGAAGAGAGCAAAGTGATATTTCCGCTGTGGACAATAACATTGCCGTCAGCATTGATAGCCTTAGCACCTACACCTGTACAGTTCACAGCTATTACTCCATCGGTAACAGTGCAGTTGCCACCACATTTGATACCGGCAGTAGCCGAGCTATCGCTGCTTACAGCACCATCAACAACAGCAGTGAGTTTACCACCTGTGAATATAAAATCTTTCTCGCTGTTCACAGCCTTAGAACCGTCGCCAAGAGTCTTTGCCTGTACAATTCCACCTGTCTGAGTGTAGTTGGCATTAGCCTTTATAGCCATACCTTTCTCGCCTGTGGTATTAACCTTTACAAAACCTCCGCGAATGGTTATCGAGGGATCGATGGTAGCATCGGTCATCTCCTCGTAAGAGGCCACAATGCCGTCATCTACTGTGTTTACTGTAATATCTCCGGCCTCGATGAGTATGTTACCCTTACCGCAATCGATGCCATCGCCTGTTGCGTTGATAGTGATTACAGGAGCAGAAGCAGCCATGCGACCCACGCGGAAGAGTTCGTTGGTGTTGATTCCGTCCTTCACAGAAGAGAGAACATTGATGTTACCGCTTCTCACGCGAATGTAGTCGTCGCAACATATTGCGTGACCACCGTAGCTTGTTACGTTGAGTGTACCCAAGCCGCTGAAAATGAGCTGACCTTCGCTGAAGAAAGTACCCTTCTGATCTTCGGGCTCACCATCTGAGTAGGGAGCCTCGGCATAAACCTCACCATCGCACAAAATGTTTGTCTTGCCTGTTGCAAGAGTAACAAAGACTGTCTTTCCGCTCTGAATGTTGATAGCGGGGCCATTGGGATTGGTCAATGAAACACCGTTAAGCGCAAGCTGGAACTTCTTTTCGCTATATATTTTCAACGAACCATTGCTACAACTTCCCTGAACTTTGTATGCCATCTTGCTGCGCGCAGAGTTTATCACAAGATGCGTGCCATCTACGATTGTATAGCTTACATTGTCGATAATATCGGGAGTAAATGTAACGCTTGTCTCGGTGAAAGTGATGGTTGCAACCTTTGAAGCACTGAAATTCTCAATAAAATCGCCCGACTCGTCTATTGCATCATCGGTAATGATAGTCTCGGTAATCTCAGTGTAGGCATTCTTGTCGTTGGCATCAAATGCCACAGTGAAATTATCGGTGTAGGCCAACGCTGTACCCGCCGCAGGCTGAACAAAAGAGATGCTGTCCACCTTTTCTGTCGCAAAGCGACTCACTGCACCATCAACAAGTTTTATAGCAATGAGTTTCTGTTCGGCATCAAACTCCATCTGATGGGTCTCGTTCACTGTTATTGCCTGATATGTGGCATTCTTGTTCGCCACATAATATTTGTTCTGCGCAGCTACCTGAAGGAATGAGAGCAGGCACAGCACGATTGTTAATGTCTTTCTCATTTCTTTATTATTTTAACTGTTTGACGATTGGCACGAAGCAGATAGATGCCTTTGGGAAGGTTGGCAATGCTAACGCTGCCACCCTCGCTGCTCTGAATCTCTTTTTGCACCATTGTACCGCTTACATTATAGATGGTTATCTCTTCGCCGGCCTCGCAATTCACCGCAATCTCATCAGACGAGATATATGACACAAGGTCTTTGCCACCGTTGAAATCGACGTTGGTTATTCCTGTGAAATCACCGAAATAAATGCGGGTAATATCGCTCATATCGACAGAGGAAACTGCACCGTCTGTCTGCATGAGGTTCACGGTTGTACCGGAGAAAGTCATGCGGCGGAATTTTTGCAATTCCACAGCCTGCGCTGCGTTCTCGCTCTTGAGCACAATAATGTGCTGAGCCGACACAGGAAGCAGAGCGACCATCAACGCAAATAACATGAATAATTTTTTCATATAGTGCTTTCGTTTCTATTATAAATCGAATGAATAGCTTGCACCGAGAGCGTGTCCGGCAGGAGTCTCGCTGTCGTTGGTCTTCTGATAGATGTAGTAGAGTGACACTGAATGGTCCTTGTTAATCTTGTAGTCGGCACCTGCGCGGTAGCGTATCTTGTCGTGGAAACGCCACTCATCGACACGTGTGAAAAGCTCGGCCGACACGAAGGGCTTGATGGGGCACTTGCGAATATCCCATTTTACTGTGAGACGTGAGCGCAAGGTTGTATTGTTCTTAGAGTCCTTGAGCTCGGCCTCGGTGTTTTTCACCAAAACAGGATTGTCGAGGTCGCCACCAACATACTCCCAACGATATTTGTCCTCCATTACACCCGCTGCGTGTGTGTAAGTGTACTGCATACGTTCGCGAACAGAGAACTCAAAACGACCAACATCGAAACTACCTGTAAGTGAAAGGTAGAGACGCTCTTTGTTTACACGATAAGCATTATCGTGGTTGTAGTCGTAACGGGTATCATCGAAAGCCTCTTTGATAGATGTGCTCTCGGGCTCGTAGGTATTCATATAGATGTAACCTACATCGGCTTTAAACCATTTGACCGGTTTATATGAAAAACTCACGCCCAAAGAACGGCGATCTACAATTTTTAGACCGTCAGAAGTACGGAACTCGCCCTCTAATCCCAATTTTACCTTATCGGTAATTTTCTTGGATGCATCGATGCTTGTCCAAACTCCGAAATCATCACTATTGTCGTTGGCATAAGCCTGACCGAAAGGCATTGCAGTTATTGCCAATGCCACAGCGCACATGACGCTTCTTTTAACTCTTGATTTTAAATTCATCGCTCGGTGCTTTAACTGTTTGATCTACTGAATTCATTCCTTTACTTGTGGGCTTGTAGTACATCTTGATGATTGCTGCATCCTTCAAGAAGTCAAGGCCGCCCACCTCTACCTTTACAATGTCGAGACCTGTACGTTTCTTGAGGTCTGCGATAAGTTCTTTCTCTTTATCGGGAGTAATGAGATTTATATTGTCATACTTGATTATCTTGTATGAGAGGTGTGTAATAAACCAGTTGCTCTCGCACAGCCACAAAGAGAAGAGGAACAACAGGTTGGCAAGAATCATCTCTACAAGGCTAACCTCCTCGGCTACAAGACCGTTGATGGCGCTCACTGCAATAATCACGAAAAGATATGTCATCTCGCGTATTGCAACCTGTTCGGTGCGGTAGCGGATGATACTGAATATCGCAAAGAGTCCGAGTGCAAAACCTGTTTTCAGCTTGACACCGCCCAACAAATAGATGAGCAGGAAGATGCTGATTGCTATAAGTGTGAATGTAAAGAAGTAATCACCTCGTTTGCTCTTAGGATAATAGAAGAAACGTACGATGATACCCACAAACAGCAGGTTCAGGAAGAAGAAACTCAAAAGGTTTAATGTACCCTGAAGATTGAACACTGAGCCGGCCATTGCAGAAGTGGCAGAGATTGACTCATTGATAAAGTCATCGCCAAGAGCATTGGCAACGGTGGTTGCGGTGTTTACACCCGCAGTCAGCAAAGTAGTTAAGATGTTCATATAACGTTATTTTTTTGTATGTTTTCCAATTTTTCAATAAGTTTCAGACGCTCTTTGAAATTGTTGCGTTTAAGGGTGCGGTTGGTGAGTGCACAACCGATGCAGTATTTGCTGAATCCCGAACGCTTTATGCGCAACTTACGAAAGATGTCGAGCGAGGGCGAAGGAACGTTGCCGTCTCTTTTAAGTTCGATGATTGCCACATGCTCCAGTTCGCGCCTGTCATCTGTAAGCAGGTTATGAAATCTGAGGTTGAAATCTATTGTCAGACGCTCGGTCTTTCCAAAATTCACAAGGGTGATTCTGTTGAAACGATTCTCAATGACAGGACGTATCTCGTCGAGAGTGTACCAAGCATGCTTACCAAGGAAGGGAATAACACGCTCTTGTTCGCGAACAAGGCTCTCCACAGCCTGCACTTCGATGCGTTTTTTGTTGGTACGTTTGTGGTTGTTCTTATTCTTTACCTCGAGGAATGTTATTTTGGTATCTTCGTATGTGCGGACACGAATTTTCTCGCGCACCAGCTTTCCATTGTGGTGCATGACATACATCTCGTTGTTATCTGTATCGAAATATGTTGTGTGGTACGAGGCAAGACGAACTCCGTTAATCTCTTGGATATAGTACTTTCCCTCTACCGCCTGCAAAAACGCCAACAACTGACTGATGGTTGCGACATATTTTGTATCTGTACGGTTCATCAGTTTAATACCCGACATCTCTTCGAGAGAGATTGGAGGCAAATTGTTTGCTTGCGTAATTATTCGGTCGTTCATTTTTCATTTATTGCCCATCGAGGGACTTTTTAATGTGCAACAATGCTCCACCACCATCACACATATTCACTCTTTGCAAAATCGCGCGTTTGTTTGCATACTACATGCAAATTAAACTTGATTGTGCAAATATATAAAAAATATCACAAAAAACGTTTTTTTCTCTATCTTTAATAAATTTTTACTATAAATGTCACAAAAATCTTATATTGATAACATATAAAAAGTTAGCAAAGATGAATATTGTTACTTTCAGACGAAATATCGCCGACGCATTACCATAGATTAAAAGAATTTTCCTAATTTTGAGGCAACAAAAAAAAGCGACACTCCATGAACTACACCAGCATCATCGACAAATACTACCCCGAAGAGAACGACTGCAAGCGTATACTCTTAAAACACAGCAGAATGGTTGCCGACTTTGCCATAGCGATAGCCGACAAGCACCCCGAGCTGAAACTTGACAAAAAGTTTATTGAAGAGGCAGCAATGCTCCACGATATTGGAATTTTCATGACCTCGGCACCCGACATTGGTTGCACAGGTGACGCTCCTTATATTTGTCATGGTTTTCTTGGAGCTGAGCTTCTGAGAAAAGAGGGGTTTCCTGCACATGCCCGAGTGTGCGAACGCCACACAGGTACAGGCCTGACAAAAGAACAGATTGAAAAGAACGGATGGCCGCTACCCATAGAGGACTTCCAACCCGAGAGCCTCGAAGAGCAGGTGGTATGTTTTGCCGACAAATTCTTCTCAAAAGTCAAGTACCTGCACAAGTCGCGAACACACGAACAAGTTCTCGACAGTATGGCACGTATTTCGGCAGAAAGTGTAAAAAAAATCGAAGAGTGGGCACAACTTTTCCTCTGAAAAAGTTAATATATGTGCTTTTTTGCATATAAATTTCAATTACTCCTTTTTATTTCGTATTTTTGCAGATTGTACGGAGTGAATTTTTAAAATGGAAAGAAAATTCAGATTAAATTTCATATTGAAAGCATCGATATTGCTGGCAGCTGTTGCATTCACCATGCGACCGGTTGTAGCATCATCGTATATAACCGCCACCCCCACCGAGGCATACTCCGACACCATTGCAGCACAAGACAGCATAGCTGACGACACGATAAAAACCCCTGCCGACTCACTTTTAAATACCCAAAAGGACACAACCGAAAAGAAAGAGCCGTTGGAAGCACCTGTCTTTTACGAGTCGAATGACTCTATGGTGTGGGTAATGGGCGGAAACGCCAATCTCTACGGTAAGGGAAAGGTAAAATACGAGAATATAGAGCTTGACGCGAGCGTCATCTCCATGAACATGGACAGCAGTGTCGTGCATGCCTATGGCGAGAAAGACTCGCTGGGCAATGCCACAGGCCTGCCTGTATTCAAAGATGGTAACACTCCCTATGAGTCGGACAAGATAAAGTACAACTTCAAGACAAAGAAGGGTGTCATAAATAATGTATACACACAGCAGGGCGACGGCTACATGATGGGATCCACAGCAAAGAAGGACTCCGAAGGAGCGTTCTATCTTCAGCATGGAAAATATACCACCTGCGACGCCGAACATCCCCACTGGTACATAAACCTTACCCGAGCCAAAGTGCGCCCAAAGAAAGACGCAATCACAGGCCCGGCATACTTTGTTGTTGAGGATGTGCCGCTACCTCTGGCTATTCCCTTTGGATTTTTCCCATTCACCGACAGCTACTCATCGGGATTCATCATGCCCTCGTACGGCGACGATTCGGAGCGTGGATTCTACCTGAAAGACGGTGGTTACTATTTTGCCATAAGCGACAGGATGGACTTCAGAGTAACCGGTGAGCTTTTCACCAAAGGTTCATGGGGTTTGGCAGCATCTTCGACCTACGCACAAAGATACAAATATTCGGGTAGCTTCAACCTTAACTATCTTGTAACAAAAGAGGGCGAGAGAAACCTGCCCGACTACTCGGTGGGCAAAAACTTCAGAATACAGTGGAGCCACAGACAGGATAGAAAGGCAAACCCCAGCAGCAACTTCTCGGCAAGTGTAAACTTTGCAACATCGAGCTACGAAAAGTCGAACCTTTACAGCATATACAACCCGATGCTCAGTTCGCAAAGCGTAAGAACATCGAGCGTAAGCTACTCAAAAACATTCAACGAAATAGGACTCACCATTTCATCGACAGTCAATGCCTCGCAGAATATAAAGGACTCGACCGTTGCGCTCACTCTCCCCAGCCTTAACATCTCGCTGGCGAGATTCTACCCCTTCAAACGCAAGAGAAAGATGGGCGAGGACCGTTGGTACGAAAAAATCTCACTCTCGTACAGCGGACAGATGAGCAACAGCATCAACACCAAAGAGGACAAGATATTCAAATCGAACATAGTGAAGGATTGGCGCAACGGATTCAAACACAACATCCCCATCAACGCCACATTCCAATTGTTCGACTATATCAACATCACCCCCAGCTTCAATTACACCGAACGCTGGTACGCATACAAGGTGAACCAGGAGTGGGACGAAAATGCCATGAGAGCTGTGCGAGATACAGTCTACGGTTTCAACAGGGTATACAACTACAGCATGTCATTGGGCATGAACACAACCCTCTACGGCTTCTACCAGCCCGCAGGATTCATGAAAAAGAGCCGCGTGCACACAGTGCGCCACGTCTTTAAGCCCACATTGTCATTCAACTACACACCTGACTTTGGAGCTTCGCGTTATGGTTATTACGACACATACACCTACACCGACGAAGATGGTGAGGTACATTTAGTGGAATACTCACCCTACTCTTCATCGCTCTACGGTGTTCCGGGACGCGGAAAGACAGGAAGCATCAGTTTCGACGTGAGCAACAACGTGGAAATGAAATGGCGCACAAAAACCGACTCATTGAAAAAGGTAAGCATCATCGACGAATTGGGTGCCAGCCTTTCGTATAACCTCGCTGCAAAGCAGAAACAGTGGAGTAACCTGAGTACACGCATGCGTCTGAAGCTATCCAAGAACTACACATTCAGTTTGAATGCTTCATGGGCAACATACGCATACACATTTAATCAGAACGGACAAGTTGTCGAGGGCAACAGAACCGAGTGGTCGTATGGACGTTTCGGACGTTTCCAGGGCATGAGTCAAAACCTCTCTTACACATTCAACAACAAGACAATCTCAAAAATCAAGACACTGTTGGGAATAAGTGAAAAAGAGGTGCAGGAGGAAAATCCCGAAGAGAAGTCTCAGGACGAGCTGGCAGCACAGGCGATGGCAAGCAGACAGGCCGCAGCAGCGAGCACAGGTGTCAAACCCGGGGCCAAAGCAAAGGATGCCAACGTAGATAACGACGGCTATATGCCCTTCAAAATTCCTTGGAACTTCACCGTTTCGTATGGTATAATAATGTCAGAAAATCGCTCGGCGGAAATAGACATAAAACGCATGCGCTACCCCTACAAGTTCAATCAGAACATGAACTTCTCGGGTAATATAAGCATCTCTGACGGCTGGAAAATAAACTTCACATCGGGTTACAGTTTCGAGAACAAAGAGCTGACCACCACCACTATGAATCTTTCGCGCGACCTTCACTGTTTTGAAATGACCTGTGGTATTGTGCTCAGCCCCTACACATCGTTCAACTTCAGTTTCCGCGCAACATCACAGATGCTTGCCGATGCCCTCAAATGGGACAAGCGTAACAGCGGTAGCAACATCGAATGGTACTAAAAACAAGAACAATATAAAAAGCAAGAGGCTTTAAAGTCACCTTTAAAGCCTCTTGCTTTTTTATTATAGCCTTATTACATCTGAGTAAAATCTATTCCGAGAACAGCCGCCTTTGAAGGGCCTATCCAATCGACAATGACAAGTTCGTTGGCGCTGTCTTTAACCCAACAGTCGGGAATATAAAGTGCTGTCTGGGGACCACTGTTCCAGAAACGACCGAGAGGCTTGCCGTTAAGCCACACCTCGCCCTTGCCCCAATCGCCCATATAAAGATAGATATCACCGTCGCGCAGTTTGTTGAAAGTGGCACGATAGTAACCGGGGGCATGAGAGTCGGAGATATTCTTGTACTCTTTGGAGGTTGCAAAAGCATAATCGGTAGGCAAGGGGTATATCTTCCAATCGGAGAGTTTTTTTGCTGGCTCGTCTCCATTCAAAAGTTCAACCTCTTTTGTGAGTCCCTTGCAATCCTTGTACCCCATGACATCACCCACGCGACCGGTAGCATCGACAAGAACATCCAATTTCGCGCCGGCAGGGAGTGCGGGAACTGCAACCTCGGCATCCTCGCCATTGCGTCTGTCGACGGTAGCAACAAGTACACCATCGATAAATAGCTGAGCGTAGTCGTGCACACCCTTCAGCATGATTTTTGCACCTTCGACAGTTGCCGGCAGCTCAGTTGAATAGAGCATAGCACCACTTGCCACATTGCATTTCTCCATTGTCATCACACCCTTCGACTCAATGGGTGAGGGAAGATTTTCAAACAGAGGTGCTACGTCAGTAACCCGAACTTCGGGGAAAGTTGCAAGAAAAGCGACAGGGATAGAGACATTTTCCATGTCATCACCCTCACGAAGATAAGCATACAGTATCTGTAAAAATCTTTTATAATTATTCTTGTCAACACCACCCCACAATTTCAAAAGGCCATCAACATTGTGAGCGGTAGTATAGGGTTTGTAAACGCCAGCAGCCATGGAGGCACCCGAAGTTGCACCATAGGAATTGCCGGCAACCACTCCGTTTATACTGAAGTGCGTGCCACGTTTAAGCAGTTCATAAGTGCGCATGAAGGATTTGTTCCATGTGCGCTCGGCAGGTTCACCGCCCCAAACAGCTTTGTAATCTCCTATTATCGACGAACACACCTGCGGAGCATCGTAACGGAATTTCGTTACGCCAATGAAATTTCCCTCGGCCGGGGCCTTTGTATCGATATCCAAAGAGAAATATGCGTCGCTTATCGAGGTTTTGATATATGTATCTTTTGTAGCTGCCGTGAAAGTAACAACATTGTCAAAACCCGATTTTTTTGCACAGTCGAGAAGAGCCTTCAGATAGTTCTTGTCATCGCCGGTGAGCCCTTGAGCCTCTTCTATCTGCAACATGGCAATATTACCGCCATTATTGACAAGAGAGCCGGAAAGTTCTTTGCCCAAAGCAGCAAAATAACGCTCCACACGCTGCATAAACGGCTTTTGCACCGAGCGCAACACAATACCGTCGTATTTCAACAGCCACCAGGGAAGTCCGCCCATGTCCCATTCGGCACCGACATAAGGCCCTATGTGCAACCACACCAAAAGCCCTTTATCCTGTGCAATGCGACAGAAACTTTTCACATCGTTCATTCCCGAGAAGTCGAATGTACCCTCTTGAGGTTCGTGGAGCATCCAGGGAACTTTCACCGTTACAGTGTTCACTCCCATGGTGGATAGAGTTTCGAGCCTATCCTCCCAATATTCACGTGGTAAACGTGCATAATCAATCTCGGCAGAGGCTATAAGATAGGGTTTGCCATCCATTTTCACCACTCCGCTCTCCACCTGAAAAGAGTGCTTTTCGTTACCGCATGCACCCAAGGTGACAGCGGTAACGAAAAGCACAATAATGTATAGACAAATACTTAATTTCTTCACTCTTATTCACTAACAAAGTTTCACAAAAAGCTCGATAGCTTGATATTCGGGAAGACCTATCTTATCGAAGATATGAGCTGTATTTTGCATGCGCTCCTCGGCACGCTCCCAGAACTCACGCGAATCCTCGCCGGGGAAAGGTACAATGTCTTTCTGAGAGAGGTGACGGAAGATGGCATGACGTTTTCTTATCATTTCGGCGGGGCTCAAAGGTACAGCCATGTCTGCCACCGACAAATCCCACTCCTGCCATGCTCCTCGATAGAGCCAGATGTGGCACTCTTTTGCCCACTCTTCGTTTTTTAATCTTTCAAAAGCACGCAGAACAGCCTCTACACATATACGGTGTGTGCCATGAGGATCGGTGAGGTCACCGGCTGCATATATCTGATGGGGCTTTACTTTCTGCATAAGTTCAACGACAATATCAATATCCTTTTCGGTGAGCTCGCCTTTTTTAATACCGCCTGTCTCGTAGAAGGGCAGGTTGAGAAAATGGGCATTGGTTCTGTCGTCGAGACCCAACGTGCGGCATGCGGCGCGAGCCTCAGCACGTCTGATGGCACCTTTGAGGTCGAGCAGACGACGCGGTTCGGGCATTCCCGGCTTTTTAGTCTCTATTATAGCTTTTATTTCGTCGTAAATGTTGCCAAAGCCCATTTCGCGAGCTGTGTCGATATTCTGCAACACCACATCGTCATAAACAGCCACGTTACCCGAAGTCTCATATGCAACATGCACATCGTGTCCCTGCTGAACAAGACGATTGAAAGTTCCTCCCATAGAGATTACATCATCATCGGGATGGGGAGAGAAGATGATTACTCGCTTGGGATAGGGGTTGGAGGGTACAGGACGTGTTGAGTCATCTGCACCGGGCTTTCCACCGGGCCAGCCCGAAATTATATGTTGTATATCGTTGAATACAGCGATATTTATATCATCATAGGAGCCTACTCGTTCGAGCAGGTCGCTTAATGAGTTTTTCACATAGTCCTGGTTGGTGAGCTTCAGGATGGGCTTGTCCACTGTCTCGCACAACCAAAGAACGGCTTTTCTTATCAATTTGGGCGACCACTCTACGGGAGGAGCAATCAACCAAGGCATTTTCACGCGGGTAAGTTCCTGGGCTGCATTCTCATCTATTATCGCCTGAATATTGTCGTGTCCCTGCAAACAGGTTACGGGAATATTCTCATTCTCGACACCCTCGATGAGGTTGTATGCGACCTTTGCTTTGTCCTCGCCCCATATTATAAGCACCACGCTTTTTGCCTTCATTATTGTGTCAAGGCCCATGGTGAGAGCCATCTTGGGCACTTCGTTGGGATTGGAGAAGAACGCGGTTTGTGTCTTGCGCGAGTTGTAGCTAAGCTGTACACGACGTGTGGTGGACTTTGCATAGGTTCCGGGCTCGTTGAATCCCACCTGTCCAAGCTCGCCAACACCCATTATCATGAGGTCTATCTTACCGCTTGTCTCACTCTCTATCTTCTCGCAATAGGCATTTATCGATTCGGCGGGTATGGTGGCATCGGGGAAGTGCACACTCCCGGGGGCAATATCCACAAAATTCAGAAACTCCTCGTGTATTCTGTAGTTGCGGCTCTGAGGAGAGTTGGGCTGCATGGGGTAAAATTCATCGAGACTGTAAACCTCGACATTCTTGAAGCTCACCTCGCCGTTCTTGTACATTTTCACCAACTCTTTATAGAGTCCTAAAGGCGAACGACCGGTGGAGAGTCCCAATACAAATTTCGACTCACCTTTGTGTTCGTTTATCGCTTTTACGACAAGCGATGCGGCATATTTTGCGCCCTCGACTTCTGTCGGGTATATACTTGTAGGAACTTTCTCGTATCTGCATATGCTGTCAACCGATACCGATGCAGACAATTCGCCAATTTTGGGTAATACAAATTTACTTTCCATAATATATATATTTATATGTTCAGACGCTCTCTTTCACTGCGACAAGCGTCTTTTCGTTTTACAAATCACCGAAGTTCTATCGTACCGGCTTAAGATATATTCTCTTGCCGTTTACTATTATAACACCGCGCGGTGCCAAGGGGTATATATTCTCGCCGATGCCTACATTTATCTCACCGGCAAGTGTACCGTCTACGCGATATATGCCGAGAGTGGTCTCTACGGTAGACTCCACAGCGAGTGCTCCGCCCTTTACCGAGACAATAATGCCGTTGCTTGTTTCGAGATTGTCGTTCCACTCGGGAGCATCAATATCTTCGATACCTGTGGGCACTGTGAGGTTCTCGTATATATACTGCACTCTGTTTTTTATCCATCTCTTGAACGACTCGAAATATGAAGCATAACCGCTGTTCGGCCATCCGCTCTGAACATTGTGGGCGAACGAAGGTTCGGCGAATGCATAGTAGTCGTCCATCCAATTCAACAGTTCTTCCACTCCATCGTTCTCTACAAATTTCACCCACACCTTGTAGTAGGCCTCGATAACCTCTTCGTTAGACATCATAGCAGTGAAGAAGTTGGCACCTACGCCATTCATCGCACCAATTGTTTTGTATGAATAGTCCTTGAAATAAGAGTGATACAATTCATAGCCGAAGCCCCAATCGTAATCCCATCCAGGTCCCCAAATATATCTATCTGTACCGGTCGGTTTGTAGAGGAAGGTACTTTTGGGGTGATTAAGCTCGGTGTTTCCACAAAGATCGTTCATAAACATAAAGATGGCAAAGGTGTCGACACTTAAATGTGGCACTATTGTTCGTTTGAGCTTCAGATCCCTCTCAAATGCATCCCAATCATTTTTCACATCGGCGATGGTTATAGGGCAGCCCTCTTCGGAAAAATCGGGGTTCTTTATATTTATTGGAAGGGCGTATTGATACGAGTAGAATTTATATTTCTCGTCGTAATACGTGTCGAGCTCGAGCAACAGCGAGAAGTCGTCTTCGTCGATACAGTTATTGTGTATTCCCACATGCTCGGTAAGAGCGTATGCACCTTTGTAAGCGCCGTTTACATAAAGCTCAATGGGGATGCTGTGAGGCTGATAGGGAGCATTCATTATGCGGCCGGCCTTAAAGATGGTGGCATTCATCATTTCGGTAACATCCTGATAGTTGGCCATAAGATTCCAACGCTTACCCTTTTTGAGGCCACACAATTTTGTCTTTTCGGCAAACTTTATCGTATAGGGTTTTTTGGGCGCGCCCCATGTACTGTTTCCGCGACCTTTTATCTGAATGGAATCTTCGACCGACTCATACATTCCGTTGCCGCTGAGGGTAAACTTGGCATTGAGCCATCTGTCTTTACTGGTAACATTGACACCACCGTCGATATCCACATCTATGCGAGGCACCTGAGCTTTGTCAGCGCGGAATGTGAGGTCTACCTTATATTCACGACCGAGTGGACGCTCGAAGTATTGATAATAATCGACAGGAGGATTGAGAGCCTTTTCGTTGAGTTCGAAGATTTTAAACTCGGCAAGGCATAGGTAGTTTTTATAGTTGCTCTTGGTACACTCTATTCTGATGTACTTCACACGACGCTTAGGATCCATGATGGGTGAGAGGAATGTGGCATTTTGACCTACCTCGGGAATACCATCATTGACATCGAAAGAATCAACCGGCACCCACACCTTATTATTGGTACTTGTATATACCTTGAAGGCCAAAGGCTGACGCTGATCGGTGTCGGGGCGCGTCATATAATAGAACGAAAAATATCTTACATACTTGGGGAGTACGACATCAACATATATACACGAGTCGAGAGGTATTGGCTCGTATGTACCCCTGTCGGCCGAGCTTGTACAGTGAAAGAAGGTTCCGGGGTTGTTATCTATCATTTTATCCAGACTATGGCTGGTGATGGTTGGAGCATTGGTAGAAAGCATATCCACTGTCAGGGGCACCTCGACTATGGAGTCTGCATCATAAACTGTCTTCACAAATGCTCTGTCGAGGATGGTGCCGGGGGTGCTGTCGGTTACTGTATAGATGACCTGCTTGTCGAAACGCACACGAGAAGTGCGTGTCTGCTGCAACACCGAATCGACATAGACCAATGCGGGCTTGTTTGTCTCGAACGAAGGACGAAGATCCTTGCCGAGCATACTGCCCATGTCTCCGTAGATGCGATTGCCGCTGATAACGCAATAAACATCGTTGTCGAGGTCGCCGTTGTACTTGTTGTTTATTTTAAAACTTGTAAACTTGGGTGTATCGCGAGGAATACGCGAGACAGAATCGACATCAATCTTCATAAAAGAGATGAGGCTGTCGTTGAGCAATGTGAAGTTGATTTTGTAGTTTGTCTGCTCATAGCTCTTCACCAAAGAATCGGGAAGAGCATAAATTCCCTCGCCGGTGTTGCGATATACGTAATACACCGAATCGCCGGCCGAAATCTGAGCCTTTGCACCACAAAAGCCACACAAAAGTACCACTAGCAAAACAGTCGCCTTGAGACTGATTTTTTTACATGCACCGCAGATTGTTACAAGAATATCACTTTTCATTTTGTATGTATTTGTCATTCAATAAGTTGAGCACACATCCAAACACCTAGCCACACAAGGTAGACACAGCACCCCTAACTAATCGACAAAATTACACATTTAACAGCAAATATGAAATTAAGTAAACTTAATTTATGTTATATCCAAAATATTTTTATTTCGGACAAAATTTCAAAGAACAGCCATGTACGCCATAAAACAACATCGGTAGCAAGGCGCGCCTCGCTACCGATGTGTAATATTGTTAGAAAAAATTTATTTCCAGCCCAAAGCCGATGCGCCAAGAACTGCTGCGTCTGCGCCCGAAAGGCTCGACTGAAGAATCTCTACTTTGTTTTTCCAGAATGAAACAACCTTCTCGTTCATGCGTGTGCGGATGGGAGAGAGCAACAACTCGCCGGCATTTGCAAGACCACCGAAGAGGATGATTGCCTGAGGTACAGAGAATGCAATGAAGTCGCAGAATGCCTCACCGAGGATTGCTCCTGTAAACTCAAAGAGCTCTTTTGCAAAAGCATCGCCTGCCATGGCAGCATCATAAATCATTTTAGATGTAAGTTCATCCATAGGAACATCGCGAAGTACAGTTGCATCGTCGCGTGTCACAAGCCATTTCTTGGCAGTGCGCACAAAGCCTGTTGCCGAAGCGTATGTTTCGAGACAGTCGATGCGACCGCAACCACACTGGCGACCCTCGCGCTCGTAAGCTGTAACGTGGCCAAGCTCACCTGCAAGACCGTCGTAACCATAGATGAGGTTACCACCTGAAACAATACCGCTACCCACACCTGTACCGAGAGTAATAACGATAAAATCGCGCATACCCTTTGCAGCACCATATTTCATTTCGCCGATAGCTGCTGCATTGGCATCATTAGTCACCTTTGCAGGCAGACCACATTTCTCTGTAAGCATGCGACCGAGAGGTACACGACCTTTCCAGGGGAGATTGGCTGCATTTTCAATGTCACCGCTATAATAGTTACCCATGGGAGCACCTACACCAATGCCATCAATATCATCCATTGACACAGCATTTTCAACTGCCAATTTCTTGATAACAGCCGATACGACATCAACATAATCCTCAAGTTCTTTATATTTCTGAGTTTTTACAGAATCGTCTTTGGCTATAATCTTGCCGTTCACATCTACAAGACCGATAACGGTGTTTGTACCGCCAAGGTCAATACCTATTACATAATTTGCCATATTATTGATTTTAAAGTTTTCAATTTGTCAAAATTACACAGTTTTTTTATATATCACGACATTTTTTGGGAAAATTACATTTTTTTCTAAAAATAACTAAAAAAGAGAAGAGGTTGCTTTTCAAAATCTAGTTTTTTCATACATTTGCATAAAACTCACATAAGAGTAGAATCTATAAATATGCCAATAATTTAATACAAACTACAAGATATGAGAACAACAAAATTCATTTTCCGCTCATTGCTATTGGCAATGTGTGCTATTTTTGTAGGATGCAACTGTCCGCAAAACAATTCACAAGAGGGCAAATTCAAAGCCAGCGTAGGATATAAGATTATAGATGGTACCATTGTGCTCGACGAGCCTCAGCGTGTCGCAGGCCAGAAAAGCGTACTCGAGTTCAGAGCCAAACCTCTGGAGACTGTTCGTGTGGGATTCGTTGGTTTGGGTATGCGCGGCCCGGGAGCGGTTCACCGCTTCTCACAGATGGAGGGCGTTGCCATAAACGGACTTTGTGACAAATATGCCGACAGAGCAGAAAAATGTCAGGTTTACCTTGAGAATGCAGGAATGCCTAAAGCTAAGATTTACAGCACCGACGAGGGCTACAAACAGTTGTGCGAGAGCGACGACATCGACCTCGTTTACATAGCTACATCATGGCAGATGCACGTTCCCGTTGCCCTTTATGCAATGGAGCACGGCAAGCACGTTGCCATTGAGGTACCCAGCGCAAATACCGTTGAGGAGTGCTGGCAGTTGGTAGACGCAGCCGAGCGCAATCAGGTGCACTGTATGATTCTCGAAAACTGCTGCTACGACCACTTTGAACTTACAACCCTCAACATGGCACAGCAGGGTGTATTCGGCGAGATTCTTCATGCCGAAGGTGCTTACATTCACAACCTGGAGCCTTTCTGGAAAGCATACGCCGACAACTGGCGTCTCGAATACAACCAGGCTAACAACGGCGACCTCTACGCCACACATGGCATCGGCCCCAACTGTCAGGCTATGAACATACACCGAGGCGACAAACTTGACGTGCTTGTTGCTATGTCAACAAAATCGGTGAACGGAACAAAAATAGTAAGAGAGCAGATGGGCGAAAAGGCTGACACTTGCATGCATGGCGACCAGATTAACACCCTTATACGCACAAACAAGGGCTACACAATAGATATGCAGCACAACGTGATGACTCCCCGCCCTTACAGTCGTATGTATCAACTTGTCGGCACAGAGGGATACGCAAACAAATATCCCATCCAAGGCTACACATTCAAGCTCGACCAGCTTAAGGCTATCGCAACCGAGGAGACAGGCACTCCCAACATCGAGAAGCTCGACCACCACAGTTTCGCTCCTGCTGACGTTGTAAGCGAAATGACCGAGAAGTACAAACACCCCGTTCAGAAACAGCTTGTAAACGGAGTACCCTTGCAGGAGTATTCAAAGAGCGTAGGCGGACATGGAGGCATGGACTTCATCATGGACTACCGCCTTGTATACTGCTTGCGTAACGGTCTGCCCCTTGACATGGACGTATACGATGCTGCCGAGTGGAGCTCTATGGGTGAGCTTACAAGAATCTCTATTGAGAATGGAAGCATGCCTGTAAAAGTGCCCGACTTCACACGCGGAGAGTGGAATAAGCTGAAAGAGCTTAAATTCTATTTTGCTGAATAATAAAAAATAGTATATACTATGACAACAATTAACATGCAAGCCATTGCCGAGAAATTTGCCATCGAGGGCACAATAGCCGATATTAGGGCATTGGGCGAGGGTTTCATCAACGATACTTTTATTGTAAAGACCGAGGGCGATGCCCCCAACTACATACTTCAGCGCAAGAACCACGCCATTTTCCCTGACGTGCCCGCAATGATGGACAACATTCAGCGTGTAACCACACACATCAAGGCAAAGGTTGCAGCAGCCGGAGGCGACCCCATGCGCGAAGTGCTCACAGTAGTTCCTGCCAAAGATGGCAAGCTCTACCACAAAGAGGGAGAGAACTATTGGGCGGTATGCACCTTCATCGAGGGTTCGGTGACACACGACGTTGCCGACACTCCCCGACTCGCATTCATGGGTGGCAAGGGAATAGGTCGTTTCCAGGCACAGCTTGCCGACTTCACCGAGCCTCTTGCTGAGGTAATCAAAGGTTTCCACAATATACGCTGGCGTTTCCAGCAGTGGGACGAGGCTCTTGCCGCCGACAAAGCTGGCCGCAAGGCAGAACTTGCAACGGAAATTGAGTGGATAGAGTCGCGTCGCGAAAAGATGCTTGAGTTTTGGACTATGGTAGAAGATGGTCGTCTGCCCCTGCGTGTCACACACAACGACACCAAGCTGAGCAACATCCTCTTTGACCAAAACGACGAAGTTCTTTGCGTCATCGACCTTGACACTGTGATGAGTAGCACCTCTCTCAACGACTTTGGCGATGCTATACGTTCTTACACAAACACAGGCGCTGAAGACGACGAGGACCTGAGCCGCGTTTCGATGAACATCGACACATTCAAGCACTACACTGCCGGTTACTTGTCGGAGCGTTGTGCATCGATGACCGAGACCGAAAAAGAGTGGCTGGCATTCTCGGCACTCTACATCACCTACGAGCAGGTGCTCCGTTTCCTCATGGACTACATCGACGGCGACACATACTACAAGACACGTTACCCCAAACACAACCTTGTACGCACCGCCGCACAGTACAAACTGCTCACAAGCATGGAGGAACAATATCCCGAAATGCAGAAGATTGTAAAAGAGCTTGCGAAATAACCACACAAGCATATAAAACAAATAACGGGCACCCGAGGGTGCCCGTTATTTGTTTTATAGCTATTCGAGTAATTACTTGATTACGCCAAGCTCTTTACCAACCTTGATGAAGGCTGCGATAGCCTTGTCGAGGTGCTCTTTCTCGTGAGCAGCAGAGAGCTGCACGCGGATGCGAGCCTGACCCTTGGGAACAACAGGATAGTAGAAACCTGTAACGAAGATACCCTCCTCGGCCATCTTAGATGCAAACACCTGTGAAAGTTTAGCATCGTAGAGCATCACTGCGCAGATAGCAGACTGTGTAGGCTTGATGTCGAAGCCGGCAGCCAACATCTTCTCGCGGAAGTATGTAACATTGTCCTGCTGTTTTGTGTGAAGCTCGTTGCTCTCGGCAAGCATCTTGAATACCTCGATAGAAGCTCCAACCACCGAGGGGGGAATAGAGTTAGAGAAGAGGTAGGGACGTGAACGCTGACGCAACATGTCGATAATCTCTTTGCGACCTGTTGTAAAGCCACCGACTGCACCACCGAATGCCTTTCCAAGTGTACCTGTGAAAATATCGATGCGACCATAGCAATCGAACTGCTCGGCAACACCGCGACCTGTCTTACCCACAACACCTGCTGAGTGGCTCTCGTCTACCATTACAAGAGCATCGTATTTCTCGGCAAGTTCACAGATTTTGTCCATGGGAGCTACATTACCGTCCATTGAGAATACACCATCGGTAACGATGATACGATAACGCTGAGCCTGCGCCTCCTGCAAGCAACGCTCGAGGTCGGCCATGTCAGCATTGGCATATCTGTAACGCTGTGCCTTGCACAAACGCACACCGTCAATGATTGAAGCGTGGTTGAGAGCATCGGAAATGATTGCATCCTCGGCTGTAAAAAGAGGCTCAAATACACCACCGTTAGCATCGAAACATGCTGCGTAGAGAATTGTGTCCTCTGTGTGGAAGAAGTCAGAGATAGCCTTCTCCAACTGTTTGTGCAAGTCCTGTGTACCGCAGATGAAACGTACCGATGACATTCCGAAACCGCGAGAAGCCATAGCATCCTGAGCTGCCTTAATCAGGCGGGGAGAATTAGAAAGGCCAAGATAGTTGTTTGCACAGAAGTTCAAAGCCTTAGAACCATCGGCAAGAGTAATTTCGGCCGACTGAGACGATTCAATGTTACGCTCTTTCTTGTAGAGACCGGCCTCTTCGATAGCAGCCAGCTCATCCTTTAAATACTGTTGAAATTTACCGTACATTTTATTAAAATTTTATGGGTTTGCATTTCATTATTCCTATCAAACTACAAAATTACTTTTTTTCATTCAGAAATACGAAAAATTTTTATAAAAAAACCAATAAAATCGCATAGTTGATTTTTAAACATACACAACATAAAAAAATAGGCTTAAAATGAAGCAATATACTAAAAACAAAATGTATATTTGCATGTTGTTTTGCGACGTACACAAAACAGACTTTTTTGCAATATAATTTACAAACAAATATCAATCACAAAATGAAAGCGTTAGTTAAGAAAGAAGCCCAGAAGGGTATTTGGTTGGAAGAGGTTCCCATGCCCGAAGTTGGCGTGAACGATGTGCTCATAAAGATTAAGAAGACCGCCATTTGCGGTACCGACCTTCACATCTACAAGTGGGACGAGTGGAGCCAGAAAACCATCAAAACTCCCATGACTATCGGTCACGAGTATGTAGGCGTTGTTGCCGAGGTAGGCCCCGGTGTTCGTAACATCAAGGTTGGCGACCGCGTAACAGGCGAAGGCCACATTGCATGCGGACACTGCCGTAACTGCCGTCGTGGTTTGCAGCATATCTGCGAGAACAGCATCGGCGTAGGTGTCAATCGCGACGGTGCATTTGCCGAGTACCTCTGCATCCCCGAGAGCAACGTGGTGAAACTCGACGACCGCATTTCGGATGACATGGCAGCTATCATGGACCCCTTTGGTAACGCTACACACACAGCACTTTCTTTCCCCTTGCTTGGCGAAGACGTGCTCATCACAGGAGCAGGTCTCATCGGCACTATGGCAACAGCCATTGCTAAATTTGCAGGTGCAAAGAACATCGTTGTAACCGACCTCAGCGACTACCGTCTTGACATTGCCAAGAAGATGGGTGCTACATGCACTGTAAACGCATCGAAAGGCGAAACTGTTCAGGGCGCAATGGAGAAGCTCGGCATCCGTGGCTTCGACGTAGGTTTGGAGATGTCAGGTGCTCCCGTAGCTTTCCGCGAAATGGTAGCAAAGATGTACAACGGTTCTAAGATTGCCCAGCTTGGTATTCTCCCCCCCACAACAACAGTAGACTGGAGCGAAATTATCTTCAAGGCTCTTACCATCAAAGGTATCTACGGCCGCGAGATGTGGGAGACATGGTACAAGATGGAGCAGATGCTCATTTCGGGTCTTGACCTTTCACCCGTTATCACACACCACTTCCCCATCGCCGACTTCCAGAAGGGCTTCGACGTAATGGAGTCAGGTCAGTGCGGTAAGGTTATCCTTGATTGGGAATAATTTTTGTACAAAAATTATCGACAAGTTGAGCAGCAACAGTCGCGCGAGGGCGGATAAAATGCGCGCCGCGCAGGATGCGAAAAGCGAGACTTGTCAATAATCAATAACACAAAAATTATCGACAAGGCGAGTAGCAACAGTCGCGCGAGGGCGGATAAAATGCGCGCCGCGCGGGATGCGAAAAGCGAGACTTGTCAATAATCAATAACACAAAAATTATCGACAAGGCGAGTAGCAAAAGGTCGCGCGAAGCGTGGATATAAATCACGCCGCGCGGGTTGCGAATAACGAGCCTTGTCAATAACTAACTTTTATAGACAAAAAATAGAGCCTCAAAGTTTTAAACTTTGAGGCTCTATTTTTCATACACTATCGTTTCACAAACGACAAACGCAACTTGTATTTCATAGGTTTGTTAGGCACACGATACTTTTCTATTGTATCGACATCGTATCCGCAACTTGCATTACCAATACCACGCAGAGCCGCATCAAGATGCAGGACAATGTAGGGTGATTTTTCGGCTTCCCACAGATGACGCGCCTTCATGAGCGCAGCATCGGTGTAACGAAGTGCCGAGAAGGAGCAGTCGCCACTGAGCACCTTCACATTGAGTCCTGCACCACGAGAGTTTGTGAGAGAGAGTTCACGCAGCCCCTCGCGATTGCCACAGCTCTGAGGTTTCACATATTTACCACCCATATCATCCACAGTTGTCTTGTAACGACCCAACATCACACCCGCCTTGCGGTCATTAGCGTTCTCCCAAGGGCCGTAAGCATAGTAATCGACATTGCTGTATTCGGGATTGATATAAGAGAGCAATCCTACACGACGCAGATTGGAAGAAGCGGGAGTAAACTCGGCCTCAACATCCACTTCGCCATAATTGTAGAACCGGTACACGATGACCGTAGAGCAGAGTTTGCCACCACGTTTTACACAAAGGTCGAGACTTCTGTTCTCGTAGTTCTTGGCAAAGGAGATTTCGGCACAACTGTCGTTTTGAGCATCAGTGCGGTTGTAACGATCGTTCTCTATCCAACGATGATTGTCGTAAACAAAACTATTGCTATCGACAAAATTGTGTCCGCGCATCTGCAACGAAAGCAACGCACCGCTCTTTGAGCAGAATTTTGCAGTCAGTTTCTTATTATATATTATAATTGTATCGTTCAACACTCGCATCTCGGGCAGCTTGACATTGGTTGTGGCAGAAGGTTCGCCATTAGCAGCTGCACTCTCTTTTGTTTCAACGGCAGAGAAACCGACAAAAGGTATTTCATCACAAGCCTCGTTCCACTTACGCTCGGCAAGAATATACTGCTCTATTGCCTCTACATGTCCGGCAGCACACCAACGTGTATTTTCGCGACGCGCAAGAGCAAGATTCATCAACATTTCATTGTCTTTGATATTTGATGTGGGGAATTTCAAGTTCATTTTGACCGACTCACCGGGAGCTACGTTGGGCATGGGCAGTGTAGTACTCTTCACCACCTTGCCGTTTATCAACGATTGCACCTGCAAATTAAAGGCAGAGAGGTTGGTAAAGGCATACTTGTTGCGTATCTCCACCGTTGCATAACCATGTTCGCGGTCGATAGAATGAAGTTTGAAGGCAACATATTCGTATGCTCCCTTCACCTCTTTTAACTTGGGAGTCTCTTCGCGGTTAGCAGTGATTATACCGTTTGAGCAGAAATTACCCTGGTGAGGACCGGGATAGTCGTAACCCGTGTGCAAACGACCCAGGCATGTGCCCGCCTTAATCTCGGCCGGGTCGTATATTGCCTGATCGACCCAGTCCCATATGCAACCGCCGGCTGTGGCATTGCTGTTTTCTATAAATTCCCAATACTCGGGTAGGTTGCCTATGGCATTACCCATAGCATGGGCATATTCGCAGATGAACATGGGCTTGTCGAGGTTGCTTGTATTCTCGCGCATCCACGCCATTCCCGGGTACATCTTAGAATATACGTCGCTATATAAACCACCACCGAAGGGGCGGCCGCCACTGTACGAGCCTTCGTAATGTACGGGGCGGGGGTCGAGACGGTGAGCCGCCTCGTAGCAATATTTGAAATTGCTACCGTTACCACACTCGTTACCCATGCTCCAGAAAATTACCGATGGGTGATTGCGGTCGCGCAACACCATGCGCTCAATTCTATCGACAAAGGCGGGAATCCACGAGGGGATGCTGCTTATGGAATTATTTGCGTGGTCTTCGAGGTCGGCCTCGTCCATGCAGTAGAGTCCGTAGTAGTCGAACATGGCATACATACGTGCGGCATTGGGATAGTGCGAGGTGCGAATGGTATTGATGTTGTTACGTTTCATCAGAATAACATCCTGCAACATCACAGCTGTGGGTATGGCGCGTCCATAGAGAGGATGCGAGTCGTGACGATTGACACCCTTGAACATCACACGTTCGCCGTTTACAAAAATCTGCGAGTTTTTAATCTCTATGTGTCGGAAGCCGTAGTAGGTAGAAAATGCCATTTCGCACTTGCTATCAGCCGACATTCCGTCGCGCTGCTCAATCTCTACTTTGTAGAGGTTGGGAGTCTCGGCACTCCAACGCTGTACCTTTTCGAGAATGGGAAATTTCAATTCAATATGCTTAAGCGTGTCGGCAGATGTAACCCCTGTACCAAACTCTGTTGCACCTACTAACTTGCCATCAGGATTATATACACTTATTACATAATACTTTGCAACGTTTGCGCGGTCGCGGTTGTCGATTTCGAGAGCAACATTCAGTTGCAGCAGAGAATCGGCATCCGAGGGCACAGCCTGCAAATTTTCGGTTGTGATATAGTGGTCGCGCACCGACACTTTGGGTACATTATATAAATATACGTCGCGGAAGATACCGCTCATGCGGAACATATCCTGACACTCGAGATAGGAGCCGTCGCTCCAGCGGAACACCTGAACGGCGAGACGGTTCTCGCCCTTACGCAAATATTTTGTAATATCAAACTCGGCAACATTGTTTGCTCCCTGAGTATATCCCACATATTGACCGTTAAGATATACAAAGGCTGCGCTATAAATTCCGCCGAAGTGTATAAAGGTGCGCTTACCGTCCCATGTGTCGGGCACAGAGAAAGTGCGCACGTAAGAGCCGACAGGGTTAATGCCGTAGTTCTTGCCACCGTCGTTGAAGCCGGGACGAGCCTTAATAAAAGGAGGAGTGTTCGAGTGGGGGTACTCTACATTGCAGTAGATGGGGTGGTCGTAGCCATGCATCTCCCAGTTGGAGGGTACGGGAATCTCATCCCATGCTGAGACGTCGAAGCCCTCTTTGTAGAAGTCCAACGGACGTTTGGAGGGTTCATCGACAAAATTGAACTTCCACACACCATTGAGCGACTGCACACAACTGCTCTTGACATCATCCCAGGGGGTATGATAAAATCCCACGTCGCCACGCATCTCTTCGACAGTTGTATAGGGGATGTATGTAGCGTGCCCTTTTTCCTTATTTATTGCAAAGATTGTTTCATCCTCCCAGCAGGGTGCTTCGATTTTGGGTTTCTCGACAGCCACGAAGCGGAACCACGATGCTTTGCTCGCCGTCGCACGCTCCACACGCATCAAACGACCATTCTTCGCCTCGTAGACATAATGTTTTTTTGTTGGATTAGCCGAGGCTATCTGATAGACACCCTGCTCACCCTCGACAGGCAAAAAGAGGAATTTTGCATTGTTCCATACGCCGGGAGTAGCCGGCCACTGCAACAAATAATTGATAGAAGGAGCACCGCCCGCATCATCGAAATTCTGATTATAGAAAGCCCCGGCAACTGTACGAATATTAGCATCGAGCATGCCTATATTCCAATATTGTCCACGATTGAGAGTATCGCGTTTCTCTAGAGTTATGGGGGCATTGTTGGCACCATTGTCGCCATTGCCGAGAATCATGTTTTCGTCGGTAGCAGAGACAATCTGATAGGTGAGCGAGGCATCGAAGCCCGAGACTTCGCTCTTCACTATTTCAAAATGTGCAGTTTTGTCGTTTTTAAATACTTTTTTAGGCACAAGCACAAGCGTTTTTTTGTCTATTGCACGCACAGCCATACTCGGGTTGTTGGTCGCTACAAGCAGATAAGTATTCGCGCCCACAGGCTCCAAAGTCCACTTCTGCGATTCGTCGCTGCCATTGTTCTCGGCAGTCTCTATTTTTCCTGCACCCGTAGCATGAAACGATACGTTGTCAAAAGGATTGATGAAACGCACGCAGCCCGACAAGTCGATGATTGTCCACAAACGCGAAGCACCGCAATCGTCGGCACTCTGCAATGTGACAGCCGAGCCATTATCGGCCGAAGCATAATTTACAACAGATTCGGCATATTTTTTGGAACGTATAAGATAAAGAGCACCTTTTTCAAAGTTTTGTTGTGCTGCAAGAGGAAGTGCAACTAACGCAATGAAAAGAGCAAGGATAGATATAACCTTTTTCATAGTCGTTTTATTTGTATGAATAAAAAAATAAGGGCCACCGAAAGACAACGGCAAACCCTTATTCTCTTTATTTGATTATTACTTAACAGCCTTAAAGCTCATGTCGAGTCCCTTAACCGAGTGGGTAAGCGCACCTACCGAGATGAAATCGACACCGCAGAGAGCATAGTCGCGCAGAGTGTCGAAAGTGATACCACCCGACGATTCGGTCTCGAAGCGACCTGCAACCATCTCGACAGCCTTGCGTGTGGCAGTGGTGTCGAAATTGTCGAACATAATGCGGTCTACGCCACCGAGGTCGAGCACCTGCTGAAGCTCGTCGAAGTTGCGCACCTCAATCTCAATCTTAAGATCTTTGCCCTTCTCGCGGCAGTACTCCTTGGCACGCTCGATAGCCTGCTTGATGCCACCTGCAAAATCCACATGATTGTCCTTGAGAAGAATCATATCAAAAAGACCTATTCTGTGGTTCACACCGCCACCGATTTTCACAGCCTCTTTCTCCATGATGCGCATGCCCGGAGTGGTCTTGCGTGTGTCGAGTACGCGTGTGTTTGTGCCTTCGAGCTGCTTCACATATTTACGTGTCATGGTGGCAATACCACTCATGCGCTGCATAACATTGAGCATCAGACGCTCGGTCTGCAACAGTGAACGCACCTTACCTGCTACGCGCATGGCAACGTCGCCCTTCTTGACCTCGGCACCATCCTCGATGAGCACCTCTACGGCAAGCTCTTTATCGAAATGGGCAAAGATACGTTTAGCCATTTCCACACCCGCAAGCACACCATCCTCTTTGATGATAAGGATATTCTCGCCCATCGCATCCTCGGGAATAGAGGAGAGAGTTGTGTGGTCGCCGTCGCCGATATCCTCGGCAAAAGAGAGTTCTATAAGTTTCTCAATCAATTCTTCTTTTACGTCCATAGTAGTTTATTTTTTATTTCTTGCGAAGATAAGAACAAAAAACGAAAAAGTGTAGAAAAAAATACGTAAGTTTGCATCATTATATAAAGAATAGGATGAAAATTACACTTTTGGTGGTGGGTCGCACTGTAGACAAGAACATCATTGCAGCCATTGACGATTATACGGGACGAGTGAAACACTTCGTCCCTTTTGACATTGAAGTTATCCCCGAGCTAAAAAATGCACGCAAGCTGAGCGAGGCGCAGCAGAAAGAGGCGGAGGGAGAGCTTATACTGAAATCGCTGAACAGTGGCGACACTGTGGTGTTGCTCGACGAGGGCGGTAAGGAGTTCCGTTCCACCGAATTTGCTGCGTGGATAGAAAAGAAACAGCAGGTAACACCCAAAAGGCTTGTATTCATCGTGGGCGGCCCCTACGGATTTTCACAAAAAGTATATAATGTGGCAAGCGAGAAAATATCGCTCTCGCGCATGACCTTTTCGCACCAGATGATAAGACTGCTCTTCGTGGAACAACTTTACCGCGCATACACGATAATAGGAGGACTGCCCTATCACCATGAGTAGCATCACCAGCTATTCCTTCACAAGCACATACTGATAGCAACCGGCATCGGCACGCACAGCCGAACGTTGCACACCACTCAAATCCACCGGACAAAGAGTGGCAAACTCTTCATCGGCAATGCCTTGTGCAGTGGAGAGGGAGTCGGGATGAAAATCGTATTGAAAAATAGAGTTGTCTATCAGGCGGAACTGCTCCTTGGCAAAAGGTGAATTGCTCTTGACATCCCACACTATATTCACAAAATTCTCATCTTCTTCGTCGGCAAGTGTATTCAGCAACGACGAGACGAAACGGTAGTTGTAATCGACAACGGCCGAGTCGCCAAAGTCGGCGATATAACCCATAATCTCATCGTTTTTGGAGCCTGTGATTATGCAGTTGGCAAAAAGTGCTTCGCGTAATGGTGCCGCATTGCCATCGAGCGAATTGTGCAGGGCAAGTGCTACATCGCGCTGTTCCCACACATAGAAATTAGCTATCGTGCAATGCACAAAACGTGCATTGCCACCGACAATCTTCACACAGTTTCCACCGGCATTGGCTATGAGGCTGTTGCTGACATCTACACGCGCACACTCCGCTTCAAAAGCATTTCCCGAGAAATTACATATCATGCTGTTTGTTACCGTCAAACGGGGAAGCACAGTATCGCCCTGCTCCACGTATATGCCGTATGTGGCACTGTGGATGTCGCACCAATCGAGCATGTTGCCGTTGCTCGTTGCCGCGAAAGTGATGCCGCCCCACTGCCCCGGCACGCGGTCGTAAGGCAGATAGTCGAACATGTTGTCGGTGCGGTCGCCACGGAACAGCACTCTTTGCTCAGGTGTGCCATGAGCTACCAATGTTCCGTCGATTTTCATCCACGCTTTGCTGTGGAAATAGAGTTCGCTACCGGCGGGGAGTGTAAGAGTTGCCCCCTGCGCAACAGTCAGGCTGTCGTATATTATATATGCGCCGGCGACAAGCGTGGTATCGGCTGTAAAGAGGGGAGAACGAAGCACTACTGCATCGCGACCACAGGCATAAAGCTGAACATTCTGCCTGATGCCGCTCTCGAGAGTGAATACCAATGAGTCGCGCACAAAGAGAGGGGTATTGCTGTTGTTACGATCGAGATTGACATCCACAAAGACAAATATGCTATCGTTCTTGCGCACTTCGAGGTTGCCGATATTGTTGCCATACTGTCCATCGACGTTCACACGAAAGGGTGACGAGGCACCACCGCCAAGCTCTACCCTGCTCACTCTTAACGAAGAGGAATTGCGGTTGTGAACAAGAAGCGAGGCTGTCGAGGATCCTGTCTGTGTGAAGATGGTATCAAAAGAGATGGTGTCGGCCGAGAATTGCAAACGCAACCCTGCATCCGACGAAAAATCGGCATCGTCGCTGCACGCAGCGACGAATACCGACAAGAGTAGCATTGTAAAAAGGTATTTTATCTTTTTGCTCATATCATTGCGTCATTCATATAATGAATGAACGAGGATTGCACCTTTTTAGTATAACGGAAGATTAATTTTTTGCAGGAACCTTTTCGAGGAGTGCTGCCAAATGTTTCCAGAACTTCGCTACCGAAGGGATGTTCAGTTTCTCGTCGGGCGAGTGCACGCCACGCATCGTGGGACCAAAAGATATCATATCGAGGTGGGGGGCTTTCTCGAGGAAAAGCCCGCACTCGAGACCCGCATGGATAGCTTTCACTTTGACCTCCTCGCCGTAGAGTTCGCGATAGACTTCGCCGGCAATCTCCAATATTTGTGAACGGGGATTGGGTTTCCATCCGGGATAACCGCCACTGTGCTTTACCTTTGCACCGCCAAGTTCGAAAGCGGCAGCCACTGTGTGAGCAACATTCTCGCGCGCCGACACCAACGCACTGCGCTGGCTGGTAGCTACGGTTATGATATTCTCGCGGCTCTTTTTTACCGATGCGAGGTTGCTCGATGTCTCCACAAGGCCGGGGACATCCTGGCTCATGGCAAAGACTCCATTGAAGACAGCATTCAGCGACTTCAACAGCCCCATGGCACTCTTCTTCTCTATTGCGCGGCCACAAGGCTCGGTGCTCTGCAACAGGAATTTGGCAGTAGGCTCGGTGACGGCATACTCCTCTTGTACGTCGGCTGCAAAGAGGTTGAAGTCGATGCGTACCGACTCTTTGTCGGCACTTTGTACAGCAAACACCGCCGAAGCGTCGCGAGGAATGGCATTGTGCAGACTGCCTCCTTCGATGTCGCACAAATAAAACTCATACTTCTCGGCAACCATGCAAAGGAAACGGTTAAGGAGTTTGTTGGCATTTGCGCGACCTTTATTGATATCATCGCCCGAGTGTCCGCCTGTGAGGTTGGAAATGTCCACCTTAAAGAAAAAGAGGTCGCCGGCAATGGGTGTCCACATGAATTTATAGTCGGCATAGGTGCATACACCGCCGGCGCAACCGATGAATATTTCGCCTTCATCCTCGGAGTCAAGATTGATAAGAATGTCACCGTCGAGCATAGAGGGTGCGAGAACCTCGGCGCCTGTCAGGCCTGTCTCTTCGTCAATGGTAAATAGGCAGTTGATAGGGCCATGACGCATACTCTTGTCGGCAAGCACTGCCATCTGCGCTGCAACGCCAATACCGTTGTCGGCACCGAGAGTGGTACCACAGGCCTTAAGCCATTCGCCATCGATGTATGTTTTTATAGGATCTTTTGAAAAATCGTGCTCCACGTCGGGTCGCTTGTCGCACACCATATCCATGTGGCTCTGCAAGATTACTGTCTTGCAGTTTTCGTAGCCGGGAGAGGCGGGCTTTTTAATCAATACATTACCTGCTTCGTCGGCAATGGTTTCATAACCAAGCTGCTTGCCAAAATTCTGCAAAAAGGCAGAAATCTGTTCTTCGTGTTTAGAAGCGCGGGGTATTTTACATATCTCTTCGAAAAAACCAAATACAAGTTTGGGTTCTAAATTCAGTTCGCTCATCTCTTTTTTTGTATAAATTTGTTAATATCTCATTCTTCTTTTATAAAAGAAAGTTAATTCAGCCCAGATTTATCATGTTTTCCATTTTTTTGATAATCATCTTCAATCAAAAAGGAAACAAAAGATTATCTTTGCAACTGCGTTGCGATAATAGGCGGCACTCATTGCGATTAAAAGTAAACATTTACTCATTCGCTGGCACTATCATTGCAACTGCGTTGCGATAATAGGCGGCACTCACGCACTCAGGCTATTTGCCGTTAAAGGTAATACAACATAAAGTGAGAACAAAATAAATTCAGTTTATTTTTGATTACAGGTATTATCTTTAAAGAGAAAGAACATTTAAAAAAGATGATTAAAGTATTTTTACTGACATTATTAATTGTTGCCATATGTATGGTGTTGATGGGCATTACCATTCTTATTAAAAAGAATGGTCGCTTCCCAAACACACATGTCGGTGGCAACAAAGAGATGCGCCGAAGAGGTATTAAGTGTGTTGAGGCACAGGACAAGGATGCACGACGCGACAATCCTCACGCAATCAGCGAACGCGAAAAAAGATAAAATAATAACATAAAAACTACATCAAACAATGAAAAGAACAAACGGATTCAGAATAGCGCTTTTTGCATTTGCGGCAATTCTATTCTTTACCCAGTGCGCAAAACAGCAGAACGCAGAACAGAGCAACACTGACGCAGCAACCACAACCGCAGTTGCCGAAAAAAGTGTCAAAATAGCTTTTGTTGATATCGATTCACTGCTCAGCAAATACGAGTTTTCGGTAATACTCAACAAAGAGATGTTGCGCAAAGAGGAGGACATGCGCATGAAACTGAGCGAAAAGGCAAAAGCGTTGCAGGCCGACTATGAAGATTTTCAGCGTAAATTGCAGAACAATGTATATGCCACACGCGAACGCGCCGAGGAGGAACAGGCTCGCATCCTGAAGCAGAAAGATGCGCTCGACAAATTGGAGCAGCGTCTCATTGGCGAGCTTTCTGCCGAGAATCAGAAGAACAACATCACTCTGCACGACTCAATCAACTCTTTCTTGAAAGCGTACAATGCCGACAAGAAATTCGACCTTATCCTGAGCCGCGTAGGTGATAACATTCTCTTTGCCAATGATGCTCTGTACATCACCGAGGAGGTTATAAACGGACTCAATGCTCGTTACACTCCCGAGACAAAAGAATAAAATAAGCGAACTATCATATAGTCAGCAATGTTATTTATAGGGTGGCAAAAAAATGTCACCCTATAATTTTTAAATAAAAAAAGATGTCACAGTTCAACGAAATCATTAATAGCGACAAGCCTGTGCTTGTAGATTTTTTTGCCGAATGGTGTGGCCCCTGCAAAGCCATGAAACCCGTACTTGAGAACCTGAAACAGGCAATAGGCGAGAGTGCGCGTATACTGAAAATTGATATTGACAAGAATGGCACACTCGCCGACAGATACTCGATACAATCGGTGCCTACATTTATTTTGTTCAAGAATGGAGAAATAAAATGGAGAGCGTCGGGCGTTCGCTCGCTTGCCGAGCTTAAAGAGATTATTGAGAAGCATCAATAAGATTCCTACGCATCTTTTTTGTCTTTTGTACATTCAGTGGGTTTGCTGCGTCTGTCTCTCCAAAGAAAGAAGCCTGCCAACAGGGTGCCGGAGATGCTGTGATAGGCACAGGAGATGGCACAAGGAATGACAGTAAGGGCAGCCATCGGGTTTGTTGCTATCATGGCGGGTGACGCGAAGAAGTTACGTGCCAGAACGGTTGCCATTCCTGCGTTTTGCATGCCTACCTCTATGGAGAGCGTACGACGTTTGGCGGTATCGAAACGGAATACCTTTCCTACCAGATAGCCCAATAAATATCCGGCGCCGTTGTGGAGAATAACGACTGCAAGTGTAAGCATGACGAGCTGCAATCCCTTTTCCCGGAGCTGCGGGTGTACAGTGAAAATAACACCACCCACGATGCAGGCTAAACATAGAACGCTGATGCCGGGCATTATGCCTTGTATCTGCTGAAAGTCTTTCCTTTTACCCAAGAAGTAGTTGAATGCGACTCCGAGCGCAACGGGGAGGAGCGTCACCAGCAAAATATTCTGAAACATACCCAATGCATCGACTTCAATCTCGGCACCGGCCAGCCAAAGCACAAGCAGGGGTGTCACGAATGGAGAAAAGCAGGTGCTGACAGTTGTCATACCAACGCTATATGCTACATCGCCTTTGCAAAGGAAGCTCATGAGATTGCTGCTCACGCCACCGGGGCTGCAACCAACAAGAATGATGCCCGCAGTCATGAACGCATCGAGATGAAAAATACGGGCCAACATCCATGCTACGACAGGCATGATGGTGTACTGCGCTACAGTTCCAACAAGAATATCCAGAGGTCTGGATAGCAGGATGCGAAAATCCTGGGTGGAAAGTGTACAACCCATCGTCAGCATGATAAGCCCTAGAATGACAGAAGCACGCTGTCCCTGCTGTACCCATGCAAAGGTTTCGGGCATGAGGAAAGCAACGATAGCAACAATGATGATGAATAGGCTCGTATATCGAGACAAGTATTGGCTGATGGAAAGTAGCAATTTCATTATATGTTTTCTTGTGGGTGTAGTCCTTTATGTAGGCAGCGGAGAAGAAAATATAAAATTATCTTAATAACTTCTCAAACGATTCGGGGATGGGAGTCTCGAAACGCAGATATTTGCCTGTTACCGGATGGCGGAAAGCCAGCAAATAGGCATGGAGTCCCAAACGAAGCAGACTCTCATCGCTGCTACCATATTTAAAATCACCCACAATGGGATTACCCATATCGGCAAGATGCACTCTAATCTGATTTTTGCGACCTGTCTCAAGCTCAAGCTCCACCAGCGAATAACCATTTGCGCTACGTAGCACATTATAATGAGTAACAGCAAATTTACCACCGTTATCAACAGGACTTGAGTGGGTAACAAAATGCTTATCCTCTGTGAGCCATGACTTTATAACTCCTTTTTTATCTTTAAGTTCCCCGCTTGCCAATGCCACATAACGACGGTCGGTAACAAGCTGTTGCCAGCCTTCGATGAGCGAACGCTGTGTCTTTACATCCTTTGCATAGACCATAAGACCCGATGTATCGCGGTCGAGACGATGTACAAGATGCGACGTGCAACGCGAACCGCCCTTTTCGAGGTAGCGGTTGAGCACTGTCTGCACTGTCTGCTGGCGAGTATTATTGCTCATGGAGAGCAGGCCGGCGCGCTTGTCGATAACCAACAGATAGGGGTCTTCGTAGACAACACCGAGGTCGCTGCTGCGGAAGGTCATCTTCTGCTTGGAGCGGTCGAGCATTACTGTTTGTCCGGGAACGAGGCGGGCAAGCGCATGAGTAGTGATGATATTATCAACCAGCACAAGACGATTCACCAACAATGCCTTTGCACGGTTACGGCTGATACCGTTCATCGACTTCATTATAAACGGTAGCAGTTCTATCTCTTCTTTGACTTTGAAAGTCAGTGTATTGTTTTTCTGTTCTCTTCTCATAATAGCATATATTATTCGGCAACTGTGTCGCGGCGCACCAAAAGCACAACATTCTCCACATGGTGCGTGTGGGGGAACATATCCACAGGCTGTACGGCAGCCACCTTATACTCGTTGTCGAGCAGAGCAAGGTCGCGGGCCTGTGTCGCGGGGTTGCAGCTCACATAGACAATTCTTTTGGGCGCTGCAAACAGAATGGCATCAATAACATCGGTGTGCATTCCTGCGCGAGGAGGGTCGGTAATCATCACATCGGGACGACCATGAGCCTCGATAAATTCGCGTGTGAGAACATCTTTCATATCTCCTGCATAGAAAAGCATATTTTCGTGACCGTTGAGAGCAGCATTCACCTTGGCATCTTCTATTGCTTCGGGAACATACTCTATACCCACAACACTCTTGCATCGACGTGCCACAAAGTTGGCAATGGTACCGGTACCGGTGTAGAGGTCGTAGACAACCTCGTCGCCTGTGAGCGCTGCAAAGTCGCGTGTAATCTTATATAAATTATATGCCTGACGGCTGTTTGTCTGGTAGAATGACTTGGGACCAACTTTGAACTTTAGTCCCTCCATCTCTTCGTAGATAAAGTCTGTTCCTTTGTATGTGTGAACCTCAAGGTCGCCGAATGTGTCGTTGCACTTGTTGTTTATCACATAGAGCAAAGATGTCACCTCGGGGAAAGCCTCAGCACAGTAAGCCATAACCTTCATGAGCATGGCATTGTCCTCGTCGTTCTCGACTCTTGCCTGAACAAGCAGCATTACCTCACCGGTGGTGGAGGTGCGCAGCATGATGTTGCGCAACACGCCCGACTGTGAACGCAGATTGTAGAAAGGCACTCCCTCGCTGATGGCAAAGTCGCGCAATCCGTTGCGTATCTTGTTGTTGAGTGAACCCATGAGGGCACATTCCTCAATGTCGAGCACTTTGTCGAAAGCATCGGGGATGTGGAAGCCGAGCGCACTCATATTGTCATATTTCACATCCTTCTCGACCTCTTCGCGAGTGAGCCAACGCTTGTCGCTGAAGGTAAATTCGAGTTTGTTTCGGTAACATTGTGTCTGCTCGGAGCCCAGAATGGGGGTAACTTCGGGCAACTGCACTTTACCTATGCGGGTGAGTGCATCGACCACCTGCTGCTGCTTGTATTTAAGTTGATGCTCGTATGCGAGGCACTGCCATTTACAGCCTCCACAAACGCCATAATGTTTGCAGAAAGGCACTGCACGCTCACTTGAATATTCATAGAACTTCACCGCCTCGGCCTCGGCGTAACTATGTTTTTTGCGACGGATTTTAAGGTCTACAACATCGCCGGGAACAACATAAGGCACAAAAACCACAAGGTCGTTTACTCGCGCCAAAGCCTTACCCTCAGCAGCTACTCCGGTTATCTTTATCTGCTCCAAGAGAGGAAACTCTTTCTTTTTTCTTGCCATGTCTACTTTTTGTTTTAAAATAACCAACGACCACTTGCGACCAACGCAAAGCAATCGTCATTGAAAAAGCAAAATTACAGATATTTTACGAAAAACATGCTATAAACAGCATACAACTTTACAAGATATATTTTTTTCGCTCACTTGCTTTCACAATTCCCTTTTTTTTTATAAATTTGCACATTATCGGCATCTTGTACACAAACAGGGTGCAGATAATTTATAGTGTTTATACTGTAAAATTTTTATTATCAATAACATAACTATCAAATTTAAGACTTATGGCTGAAAAAAGAGTCTATCTTTTCGGTAACGGTAAGGCCGAAGGTAAGGCAGATATGAAGAATCTGCTCGGTGGTAAAGGTGCCAATCTGGCTGAGATGAACCTGATTGGTGTTCCCGTTCCTCCCGGTTTTACAATTACCACAGAGACTTGCAACGATTACTATCGTATCGGCAAGGCAGAAGTAGTAGAGTTGTTGAAGGACGACGTACACGCAGCTGTTGCACACGTTGAGACCTTGATGAACTCAAAGTTCGGTGATGTAGAGAACCCCTTGTTGGTATCGGTACGTTCAGGTGCTCGTGCTTCAATGCCCGGTATGATGGATACTATCCTCAACCTCGGTTTGAACGACGAAGTAGTTGAGGGTATGGTACGCAAGACAGGTAATGCACGTTTCGCATGGGACTCATACCGTCGTTTCGTACAGATGTACGGTGACGTTGTATTGGGCATGAAACCCGTAAACAAAGAGGACATCGATCCGTTCGAGGCTATCATCGAGGAGGTTAAAGAGGCTAAGGGCGTAAAACTCGACAACGAGCTTGAGGTTGAAGATCTGAAAGAGCTTGTTAAGAAGTTCAAGGCTGCTGTTAAAGAGCAGACAGGCAAAGACTTCCCCACCGACGCTTACGAGCAGCTTTGGGGTGCTATCTGCGCTGTATTCGACAGCTGGATGAACGAGCGCGCTATCCTTTACCGTAAGATGGAGGGCATCCCCGCTGAGTGGGGTACTGCCGTAAACGTACAGGCAATGGTATTCGGTAACATGGGCGACACATCTGCAACAGGTGTATGCTTCAGCCGCGACGCAGGTAACGGTGAGAACCTTTTCAACGGTGAGTACCTTATCAACGCTCAGGGTGAGGACGTAGTAGCAGGTATCCGCACACCCCAGCAGATTACAAAGATCGGTTCACAGCGTTGGGCTGAGATGCAGGGTATCAGCGAGGAGGTTCGCGCAAGCCAGTATCCTTCAATGGAGGAGGCTATGCCCGAGATCTACAAAGAGCTCGACGCATTGCAGAACAAACTCGAGTGCCACTACAACGACATGCAGGATATGGAGTTCACCGTACAGGAAGGCAAACTCTGGTTCCTCCAGACACGTAACGGTAAACGTACAGGTACAGCGATGGTTAAAATCGCTATGGACCTTTTAAAAGAGGGTAAGATTGACGAGAAGACCGCTCTCCAGCGTTGCGAGCCCAACAAGCTCGACGAGCTTCTCCACCCCGTATTCGACAAGGCTGC